>VGGV01000064.1 GCA_016868455.1 Bacteroidota bacterium | reverse complement strand
CCGTTGAAAATGATAGTCAGGTTGCCATAGTGCATAGGCTGCTTCCCCCCCGCAATATCCAATATGGCCAGCCTGTGATGATGCAATTGGAGAGGCCCATCCTCATAAGTGGTTTGCTCATCAGGCCCCCGATGATAGAGATCTTTTGTCAACCGGGGAATATCCAGCCTGAAATTAACTGAGCCTGCTATACCACACATGATTTATCTTTTTGGAGGTACTGCGAAATCAATAATCTTTCTGAACCACCGGGGATGTGGCAAATTTGTTTTTTGGTACAAAAGCATCATTAACACAAGGTAAAAAGGCATGCAGGGTATTTTGTACCTTGACAACGCCCCGAAATTGTACGAAGCGATACCTACTGCTATTGCAAAGATGAATGCGAATACAGAACACATTAACATTCTTGGTTCTCCAAAGGATTCCTTAAAATAAGTGAGTAATCCCCGCTTAAAAATCAAAAAAACTGTCAGGAATAAAAAAATGGATGATTCAAAAACTGCCAGTAATACAATGGGTGCATTTACTTCCCAAATAAACGGCCGGAAAAATGTTGCCACCAAACCTGCCAGAACAAGCAGCACCGGGTTCGTGGTTTTAATAGTGAAATTGGAACCGATAACGCCTCCCTTAATGGCTATTCTTGAAGACATCTCCCGCTCGTTTTCTGCAGCGCCCATAATATAGTCCAGCTGATACCGCTGTCCTGCTTCGGTTGATGTAAGATAGTTCAGCAGCAAAAACCCGACCAGGGCCCCAACCACAAGAGTCATCCCGGCAAATATTCTTCGCAGTATTTTATTCTTAACCAGTTTATTGAACTCGGCAAACTGCCAGATAAGTAAAGCAAGTGCAAGCACCAGCAGGATATAAACTTTAATGAAATACAGCAACAAACTGGACAAAACAATAATGGCTGCAGATACAAGAATCTTACGCTTTAGAACAAAAATATTCAGTAAACCGTAGGTTATATAGCCAACACCGCCAAGGCAGATCGGGTCTTTCAGCAAGCCGCTGCTCCAGAAGGTTACGCTGGGAAGAAATAGGCAGGCAAAAGCAATTTCCCGGTAGAGCTCCGGGTAGAAATGATAAAAGGTTTTGAACAACCGGATACAGCCCCCTAAGGCAAAAAAAGCAAAGCACATGCTCACACAGGGATAACTGTTGAAAAAAACATAGGAAGGTATCAGCGCCAGTTTGGCAGGGAAAAAATTGGATGTACTGAACATGTAGTTATAGGTAAGGTCATCTTGATAGTTGTCATAATAGAAATAATCAAACAGGGGGCTTGTGATTGTGAGCTTCTGCGTGGCCAGAGATATCCAGAAATTATCCGGGTTATCCTCAATGGCAGCCCTCAGGTCCTGGGTAGCCTGGAAATATAAACCTGTATCACCACCTTTGAAATAAAACTCATACAGCAGCACAAAGGCAAAAACACAGATCACTTTGAAATAAAATGCCCGGAAGTAAAGCATTTTGATCCGTTCATCTTTTTGCCTTTCTGCTTTTGCCCGGATAATGAAAAACAAAACCAGGCAACAAAGCGGAAATACCGCCAGGTCTGTTGCAGTAAAGAATCTGGCTAATAAAAACATAAAATA
>VGGV01000063.1 GCA_016868455.1 Bacteroidota bacterium | reverse complement strand
AGCATCAGTATAAAGAACTCCGGCATGTGAGCCGTCTTTTTCAGCCAATCGGCACAAAGAAGCGAAATCAGGTAAACGCCGAGACTGAGAATATTTTTCTGCAGTGCAACCAGCGGTGTTGTATAAAACATATCGCCAAAAAGCGACCCTGGTTTATTAAAAAAGAAACCGGATATAAAATTCAGCAGTAACAGCATCTGAACGAGGGGCAATAGTGATTCATTCTTCATCCCCTTACCGATTTTTATAAACAACAGCAGGAAGATGATGAATGTAATCACCAGTTCAGGTTTCATCAATGTCAGAAAATCATTCATCTCTTTTTATTTTACGCCGATTCTGTTCATAATAACTTCTGCCGCCGGCCTTAATAAATTATTCAGCCATTCCGGTACTATTCCAATTGCAAGGATACCAGCCAATAAAATAATTGCAGCCAGTTTCTCATTCCACTTCGCATCAGATAGGCGATTGTTCCCTTCTCTGCTGGCGGAAACGGGCAGGGGATGAGGACCCATCGCTACATTTCCAATAGCTCTTAAAATATATACCGCTGTTACCACCATAGACATACAGGCAGCAATGGTAGCAATGCGGTAAAATGTACCGGCATTTTCCCAGGAGCCCATAAAGACCGTCATTTCTGCTACAAAACCACTCAATCCCGGTAAGCCTAATGAACAAAGACCTACAATAAAAAATACAGTCATGGTGAATGGCATCACCTTCATCAACCCGCCCATTTCATTTACCTGCCTTGTATGGGTGCGGTCGTATATCATACCGATAACAGCGAAGAAAAGGGCTGTCATCACTCCGTGTGAAACCATCTGCATCAATGCCCCCGTAATGGCGGTTTGTGTCAGCATACCGATACCCAGTAAACTAAAGCCGACATGGCTTACTGATGAATAGGCGTTGATATACTTCAGGTCCTTTTGCATCATGGTGGCGAAGGCGCCATATAATATCGCTATCGCTGAAAGTATGATGATGATATTGGCGTATTCTTTTGCACCTTCCGGCAATAAATAAGTGGCTACCCGCAAACAACCATAGCCTCCCAGCTTCATGGAAATTCCGGCAAGGAACATTGAACCGGCAGTTGGCGCCGATGAGTGACCATCGGGTACCCAGGTATGCAGGGGGAACAAAGCAGTAAACACACCGAAACCCAGGAACAGCAGCGGGAAAATTATTTTCTGTAAATGACCGCTAATGCCTGACTGCGACAATTGTGTAATATCAAAAGTATTTCCAGCGTTAAAATATAAAACAAGAATACCAACCAGTATCAGTGCAGAACCACCCATCAGCATCAGAGCCAGTTTATTGGCGCTGTATTCTTTTTTGCCGCTTCCCCAGATGCCGATCAGCAGGTATTTGGGTATTACTGATACCTCAAGGAAGAAGAAGAGTATGAAAAGATCCAGTGAGATAAAGAAACCATAAGCCCCTAATGCCAGTAAAACGAGCAGGAAATAAAATTCTTTGGTCATTTTTTCAACATTCCATGATACCAGTACTCCTGCTACCAGCACAAAAGACGTCAGCAGTATCATAGCTACTGAAATACCGTCCACGCCAAAATGAAAATTGATATTTGGTGAACT
>VGGV01000062.1 GCA_016868455.1 Bacteroidota bacterium | reverse complement strand
CCAGCTTGATCAGGTCAACATGCGGATGAGCTACGCTCAGGAAATTTTTGGCTTCAGCCACACTCAGCCCTTTGTCCATAACCATGGTAATACCGAAATCCCTGGGCTTTTTTTTCCTTTCCGGTATCTGTGAAAGATTAAAATTCATTCAGCTTGATTTAAGTGCAGACCTGTCGCTAAATTTCAAGGAGCTTACCCCCCAAATCTTAACGAAGAAGAGCTTGCCCTCCATAGCCCTGTCTGCCGACCTTGCTCCGCTGAAGCTATGCGAAGGCGAGCAGGCAGGTTTAGCGAAGGAGGGCAAAAATAGGGAAGAAAATGCTGTGAAGGACTGATTCGTGCCTATGTCAGGAGATTGAAAAGATAAATCCAGTAAAAATCGCTGCTATTCATTAAGTATTAACAATACCGCAACCGGGAACTAAATTGATTTATTTCTTTTAAACCTTGCCACAACTTCAACCACCGCCTGGTTTTGGAGGATAGCCGGGTTCAGTTCGATGAATTTCTTCAGTTGACGGGGAGCTCTTTCCATGGCTTTCTCCAGTTGAAGTATTCCCTCTTTTGTTTTACCCGCAGCAAAAAGCAGTGCTGCCCTGTAAAATAAAAAAAGTGGTTTGCCCTTGGTGACTTTAAACGCTGCACTTGCCTGTTCCAGCCCTTCTTCATAAAAACCGCCATTATACAGGCAGCGTACCAGCGCTTCCCACCCTGCAACACTTTTTGGCCGGTGGCTTACGACGGCCGAAAAGAACTGCACAGCTTCTTTGTACAGCCCCAGCTGCATATTGCATTCACCTGCCAGCAGGTTATATTCCGGCTGCAGCCGGTGTATCTTCAGGGCTGTGTCAAGCTGCTTCAAACAGCTTTCCCACTGGCCTTCCTTAAAATAGGTACAGGCTATTTTGTAATACAGGCGGCTGTCATCTGGCCGCAGGTGCGATGCCTTACGGTAATGAAACCTGGCCTGGGCAAAGTTTTTCAGTCTGTCATAACAATAACCCAGCGCCTCAAAGATCACATCCTCCGGTTTGGCCAGTTCGTTCACCTTATCCAGCGCCTCAATGGCCTCCCTGTATTTTCTGAGGCGGATATAGGCGTCGCCCATATTACGGTACGCATAATCAAATTTTTCTTCAATGGCGATGGCGAACTGGTAAGCGTCAATGGCCTTTTCGTACAGTTTTAAACCCTGGTAAGCAGCAGCCAGGTTAAACCAGGCCAGTTCATTGTAGGGAAACTCATCAATGATCTGCTGGTGCAGGCGGATGCTTTCCTCGTTGCGGCCGGTAAAATCCGTCCAGAAGCAGATTTTATACAATGCTTCTTCGTTATTGGGATCGTCTTCAAGGATCATCTTCAGGCAGTCAAATACCTTGTCAAAATCCTCGTAATCATCATACACATCGGCCAGCTCAAACAAGAGCTCCATTTTTTCTTCTCCTACAAAAAGCTGCAGGGCCTCCTGCAAAAGGGCAACAGCCTTTTCCTGTTTATCAAGCGCCAGGTAAGCATCGGTTTTAAGTATGTACAGGTTTATATCGGCGTTGTCAAAAAGTTCGGCCTTCTCCAGAATATTCAGTGCATCCCGGTATCGCCGGTTGGCAAGCAGTATATCGGCCTTCTTGATCAGCAACTGGGCTGAAAAGGGGTATTGCTCAACCGCCAGTTCGGCAGCTTCCATTGCCCGGGTAAGGTCTTCTTTTTCCTGGTAGTGGGTGATTATTTTTTCAAAGGATTCTTCATCAATAAAGGCATGGCGGCGGCCATTTTTAAGGTTCTCATATTGCTTTAGCAGTTCCCTGAGTTGTTCCCTGTCTTCACGGTAAGGGTTATTTTCTTTCATCTAAGGGTAGTTTGGTAAGGAAAATATTTAAAGAGCTATCGGGCAATCCCGGTAACCACCGGGATATCTCCCTGAAAATGCGTTACTGTACAACAAGTTAAGCGAAAATGCCGGGCTAAAAAAATTTCAAGTTTTCCCCAAATGTGCAAAATAGGAGCATTTTAAGGCAACCCTACGAAACAATTTGCCATCATTTGCGTTAATGAAGTACTAAAGTTCTGGACAAACGGTTTGTTTTATAATACTTTTTGTGTTTATTTTTGTAAGCGATGAACCACCCAAGGCTGACCATAATGAGGTTCCTGGCCAAAAAGCTGGCCGTTGTACTGCTGGTAGCTGTATCTGCTGCCGCGGCATTTGCCACTTTGGGTGATGGTAAGAAAAAGGCAGCCACCACACCAAAGGGTTCACTGCTCTCGGGCCGTACATCAGGATCCAACGGTTTCTTTACTTTAAAATCGGGCTATGCCTACAAAGGCAACCAGGTGCTTAACAGCAGCGCCGATAAAAAATACATCAGCCTGAACACTGTTGTTACCGTTCAGCGGGGCAATACCACGTATGTGGTCCCCCTGAAG
>VGGV01000061.1 GCA_016868455.1 Bacteroidota bacterium | reverse complement strand
GCAGCTTCAATTCATAACGGCTGCCGGCTGGTGATCACTCCAGACTTAAAACTGTTCATCACCACCGGGGATGCCGCCAATACATCATTACCGCAAAACATCAATTCCGTAAACGGCAAAATCCTGCGGCTGAATCTTGATGGAACAGTACCGGCTGATAACCCGGTTGCGGGCAATCCTTACTGGACCTTTGGGCACCGCAACCCGCAGGGCCTTGTATTTGCCAACAATATTTTATACAGCAGTGAGCATGGCCCCAGTACTGATGATGAAGTAAACATAATTGAAAAAGGAAGAAACTACGGCTGGCCGAATGTGCCCGGTTTTTGCGATGCAGGTGCTGAACAGACATTCTGCACAGCCAACAACGTTAAGGAACCTATCAAAATATGGACCCCAACCACTGCAGCCTGCGGGCTGGATTATTACAACCACAATCTGATACCGCAATGGAAAAACTCGCTGCTGATGGTGGCATTGAAAGATGCCCGGCTGCACCAGATGAAACTGGACGGTGCCTTCAGCAACATTACAGAGACCAATGAATTTTTTACCGGGAAATATGGAAGAATGAGAGACCTGTGCATTTCACCGGAAGGAAAAGTATACATATGTACCAGTAACGGAAGTAATAACGACAGGATTATAGAAGTAAAAAAACAGTAACTACTGCCGCTATTCCACATTTCTTATGCAGACAAAATGATAGGAGTCGGTCTTCTGCACATTATAAAAGTCACCAGTGTACCAGTATTTACTTACCGCCTGCGTACCGCTTGCCTCAGTGGATGACCAGATGGTACCCCGTTCTTCCACCTTAAACTTTTCCTTAAACGCAAAAATGGCATCGGTTTCATCTTTAGAAGGAAGATACCAGTCGTCTTTTCCTCCCGCAACAGCTTCGGAACAGAGTTTGGCAGCATAGGGTTTTCCGCCAAGGGCAGCTCCGGTATTGTCGCCCACAGCAGTTACAATCGCAGTTGTGTTGGCTGCTCCGTTCGATTCGCTTTTGGCTGCACCACCCGGAATTTCTTCGCTGTTTCCTCCCTACATTACTTTTCCTTTTGACAGCATATCCAGTACTTCATACTTCTTGCCATTGTATTCAATCGGAATTATTTTTTGCGCCTGCAAAATTACCGGTAATAACATAAGCAGCACCATGAGAAGGCAAATCAGCTGTTTCATAAGAAAAGTTTTGATTTATTTAAATTTCGTAAAAATAATTTATCCGCCCGCAACCGCTGCAATACCGGGCAAAGTTTTTCCCTCGAAATATTCCAGCATGGCTCCGCCACCGGTAGATACATAGCTTACCTTATCGGCAAACCCAAACTGGCTGACAGCAGCAACTGAATCGCCTCCGCCAACAAGTGAGAAAGAGCCATTTTGGGTGGCCGATGCAATTGCCACGGCGATGGCTTTTGTGCCATGCTGAAATTTACCCATTTCAAAAACACCCATTGGGCCGTTCCATAAAATGGTTTTTGAACGGCTGATAATATTGGAAAATTGTTCACAGGCATTTGGGCCGATGTCAAGTCCCATCCACCCGGCTGGTATATGGTTGCTGGGTGCAGCGGATGTTTTTGCATCAGCAGCAAATTTATCAGCAATAACAGAATCTGCAGGCAGATGAATGCATACGTCTTTTTTTTCAGCTTTATATAGGATATCCAAAGCAGTTTGCAGCCGGTCTTCTTCGCACAGTGAGTTACCAATTTTGCCTCCCTGCGCTTTCATAAAGGTGTAAGCCATTCCACCGCCAATGATAATATCCGTGGCCGTTTCCAGCAGGTTTTCAATGATGAGTATTTTATCACTTACTTTGGCGCCGCCGATAATGGCTGTAAAAGGTTTTTCAGCGCTATGCAGCACTTTTTCTGCAGCGGCCACTTCCCCTTCCATCACATAACCAAACAATCTTTTTTCAGAAGGGAAAAATTTTGCAATTACTGCGGTGGAAGCATGTGCCCGGTGGGCTGTTCCAAAAGCATCATTAACCCAAACATCTCCCAGCTGAGACAGCTTTTTGGCAAATCCTTCATCCCCTTTTTCCTCTTCTTTGTAAAACCGGAGGTTCTCCAGCAGCAATACCTCACCCGGTCTCATCATGCCGGCAGTAAGGGCCGCCTGTTCCCCGATGCAGTCACTGGCAAAAAAAACAGTGGCGCCTCCAAGCAGCTTACCCAAATGATTTACCAGGTGTTTCAGTGAATATTTTTCAGCGGGACCATCTTTGGGTCTTCCATGATGGCTCATTAATATAACCATACCGCCGTCTCCCAATATCTTTTTAATGGTCGGAACAGCTGCCCGCATCCTTGTATCGTCTGTAATTTCAAATTTTTCGTTCAGCGGTACATTAAAATCCACCCTTAACAGCGCCTTTTGCCCTTTGAAATTGTAAGCAGAAAAACTACCCATAACTTTCATTTTGGAACACAAATTTAGAGAAACAAAAATGCCCCTTATCCGGGGCATTGCAGTATAAAAATAAGATCAGCTTATCAGCTTGGCAAAATAATTCACCGTTCTTACTAGCTGGCTTACGTAGCTCATTTCATTGTCGTACCAGCTTACAGCCTTTACCAGTTGTTTGTCTCCCGCTGTCATTACCCTGGTTTGTGTGGCATCGAATAATGAGCCCCAGGTAATACCAATCACATCCGTACTCACTATCTCGTCCTCGGTATAACCAAAGCTTTCATTGCTGGCTGCTTTCATGGCGGCATTCACTTCTTCTGCAGTCACAGTTTTATTTAAGATACAGGTGAGTTCCGTTAACGAACCGGTAATGGTAGGCACCCTTTGCGCTGCACCGTCCAGTTTGCCCTTTAATTCGGGCAGCACCAGGCCGATGGCTTTTGCAGCTCCGGTACTGTTAGGCACAATATTGGCGGCTGCAGCCCTTGCACGGCGCAGATCGCCTTTGGCATGCGGAGCATCCAGTGTATTCTGATCGTTG
>VGGV01000060.1 GCA_016868455.1 Bacteroidota bacterium | reverse complement strand
CGGCGATTACCGCCTGCTGGAAAAAAAGGCAGCCGAATACCGTTACCAGCTGAAAGAAATACCCAAACATGTGCTGGAAAATATTTCCATCAGCTCCACCAATATCCGGGAAGCCATCCTGCACAGTGATATTGCCACCGCCAATAAACTGCTGGGCTACGATTTCTTTTTTTCGGGTGAAGTGGTGCATGGCAATAAACTGGGCAGGAAACTCGGCTACCCTACGGCCAACCTGAAAATAATGAATGATGAAAAGCTCATTCCCGGAAATGGCATCTATGCTGTATACGTTCGAACAGATGAATCAGCCACAATAATGAAAGGCATGATGAGCATCGGTTTCCGGCCCACGGTTGACGGAAAGAAACGGGTGGCAGAAGTGAATATATTTGATTTTGACAAACAGATATATGGCCATACGCTGAAAGTAACCGTAAAAAAATACCTGAGAGAAGAAATCAAATTTGACGGGCTGGAGGCGCTGGTGAGGCAGATTGATCAGGACAAAATTGAAAGCCTTAAAGTGCTTTAAAGAAAGAGGAGACCTTCCGGTCTCCCCATTATCTTTAATATTTTATTTTAAACTCCAGCTTTTCGGGATCGTCAAAAAAATCATCCAGCTCCACTTTCACAGTTACCTTCCGCTTATCATCCGAAAGCTTTACCTTTTTACCTTCTGCCTTTTCAGCCGGCCTGGGCAGGTTGATGATGTAGGTGGCCCCAACAGGAATACCCATTGAAGCTGCCTCCTTTAACCCATTCAAGTATTCATCAGAAGAAACACTGCTGTATTTTTCTTTATTAAGTTTCTTTTTCAGCTCACCATCCGAAAATTCCAGAATATAATAATCATCAAAAGAAGACAAAGCCGGTATTTCGCCTTTCATACCGCCAGCCATTGGTGATTCCCCAATTTGATTTTTCATTGCTGATAAAAACAGCTTGCCGGTTAAGTTGTTTATTTTCTTTATTTCATCCGGATTGGAGAAGGGGAAATCAAGTTTGGTTTTAAACTCTTCGTTTTTAAGATCGAACTTCATATTCATACTTCCTTGCTTCAGCAGCTCCTTTTCCAAAGTTGTTAAACCGGGAATGCTATCAGCCTGTGCACCAAGCATAATTGTAGTATCCATCACTTTTCCGCCGGCTTCCTCAAGCTTGTCAGCATCACCCAATTGCCTGGCCATACCCAGAATGCTCCCCATATCACTGGTAGTACTGAAGGTACCGCTGCCATCTTCTTTAAGCGTAATTTCCTGTGTGGTTTCCAGGCAGCCGGTCAGCAAAAGGCAGGCGGCTGCAATAATTAAGAATATTTTCTTCATTGTAAAGTTTGATGCCGGTAATGGATGAACCGGGTTCATTAAAAGTTGCACAAAGAAAATACATTTGAACGGCCGGCAGAAATTTATCATGCGATCATTTTAACCACCAGTTCTTTCATCAGGGAAGCATCTTCGGTGCCTAAACTGCCCACACCCACACTCTTCAGATTATAGTCATGTAAAAGCAACAGGGCCTTTTCAATACCGGGGTAAGTGTACAACCGGGCCGCCTGCATATAATCTTTGATGAAATAAGGGTTCACCCCGATTGTGGCCGCCACTGTTTTTTCATCCTGCGTACCGGCACCAAAAACCATAAACACTTTGCTGAAGAAGTTGTACAGCGAGGGAAGGACAGCCTGTACGGGTCCGGCCTTGGGGTTGGCTTCAAAATATTGAATGATCTGAATGCTTTTTGCAAGGTTTTTGGAGGCCAGCGCCGACTGCAGTTCAAACACATTGTAATCCTTGCTTACGCCAATGTATTCCTCAATATCTTCCTCGGTAACGGATTTTCTTTTCCCTATACTAAGCTGAAGTTTGTCAATTTCGTTTTCAATCCGGGTCAGGTCGTTGCCAATATGATCAACGAGCAGGTTCAATGCCCGCTGGGTAATACTGAGCCCTTTTGACTGAATGAGGTTTTGCGTCCACTCCGGCAGTTCCCGGTCGTACAGTTTTTTGGTGGTTACCAGTACCCCGTTCTCTTTTACAAACCGGGTAAATTTTTTCCGGGCATCCAGCTTTTTGTCTTTATATGCCACCACAAAGACTGTGGATATCAGCGGGTTTTCAATATAAGTTTCCAGCTTTTCCAGTTCCCGCATCTGCTGGGCTTCTTTCAGCACCACCACCTGTCTTTCGGCAAACATGGGGTAGCGCCGGCAGGCATTCACCACATCGGCCCAGGCGGCATCCTTGCCGTAGAAAACACTTAAATTAAATGATGATTCGGCCTCCGACAGGATATGATGCTCAGCATAATCAATCGCTTTGTCAATAAAATACTCTTCCTCTCCCTCAAACCAGCAAACCGGTTTGAAGGATTTCTTTTTCCAGTCGGTAATGATCTTTTCCACACTCATAAGCTGCTAAGATACAGGCTTTCAGCTTTATCGCCGGTAAACGGAAAAGCCGTTAATAAATAAGAAATATCACTCTGGCACGGGTTTAGAAATTTTGTGTCCCGGAACAGAAAACGGCATTTTTTTAACATGATTTAAAAAATAAGGCTCAATAGTCTGTTTACCTTTGCCGGCCGTTTATGTACCATAAAATGATTTTAAACGTTAATAATTCATAATTCAAAATTCCTTTGTATGACTAACACCAATTATCCATCGGCAACCACCCCTCCCCAGCCGGCAAAAAATAAAAACGGAAAGAATATTATTATCGGTGTATTGGCCGCCGGCCTTCTTGGCACATGGGGCTATTTGTTGTACGATAAAAACAAATCAGGCGAAAAAATATCGCAGCAGCAAACCCAGATCACCACACTTGATTCCGCTAAAACTGCAATCCAGCTTGAATTTGATAACGCCCTTGCCCGGCTTGATTCCGTAACCGGTTCCAATAACAACCTGCAGGGCCAGCTGGCCGACCGGCAAAAAGAGATTGAAGCCAAAAAAACTGAAATCCGCAAAATCCTGAACGACAAAAAATCAACGGAAGGCCAATTGGCCAAGGCCAGGAAAATGATTGGCGAACTGAATGATAAAATTACCGGCCTGGAAGCTGAAGTGGCCCGCCTTACCGGCGAAAACCAGGAGCTGACAGCCGCCAACACATCCCTCAAGCAGGAAAAATCCGTGATGGAGCAAAACCTGGTCACCACTACTTCAGAAAAAGAAGAACTATCCAAAACCGTGGATGTGGGCTCTACCTTTACCGCTTCGAACATTCAGGTAACACCTGTGAATGAAAAGAAAAGCGGCAAAGAAAAGAATACCGCTACTGCCAAAAAGGTTGACAAACTGGTAGTTTCTTTTGATGTGGAGAACCGCATTGCAAAATCAGGCCCCGCAGATATGTACCTGATCGTAACCGCCCCGGACGGCAAAGTAATTACAGATGCCTTCCTTGGCTCCAGTACATTGAACACCCGTACCGAAGGCGACAAGCCCTTTACCACCAAAGTGTCTGTTGAATACACACAGGGCCAGCGTAAAAACATTCAGTTCCCGCTGCGCAACGGGGATTTTACAACCGGCGATTATCGAATTGAAATTTATCATAACGGGTTCAAAATCGGCGAAGGCATAAGAAGCCTTAAAAAAGGTGGTTTATTCGGTTT
>VGGV01000059.1 GCA_016868455.1 Bacteroidota bacterium | reverse complement strand
TTGAAATGGAAATGCCGCTGCGTCCGGCCCTTCCGGTTCTGCCGCTGCGATGGGTGTAAACCTCTGTATCATCCGGCAATTCATAATTGATTACATGGGTGATGCCCTGCACATCGATTCCCCGGGCTGCCACATCGGTGGCAATCAGCAACTGTATACTTTTCTCCCGGAACCGGGCCATCACTTTATCCCGTTGCTGCTGGGTAAGGTCGCCATGCAAAGCTTCAATATCGTATCCTTCCCTAATCAGCGATTCAGTTATTCCCTGTGCATCAGCTTTTGTCCTGGTAAAGATGATGCCATATAAGCCGGGGTTAAAGTCAATGATGCGTTTCAGTGTTTCGTAACGGTTTACATGCTGTGTCAGATAATACTGGTGATCAATATTGGCAGCCCCTGCATTCACTTTCCCGATAGTGATTTCAAAGGGCTGCTCCATATACCGCTTGCTCACCTGCCTTATTTCCGGCGGCATGGTGGCGCTGAAAAGCCAGGTGCTTTGGCGGTTGGGGGTGTTTTTCAGAATGAACTCAATATCATCCTTAAAACCCATATTCAGCATCTCATCTGCTTCATCCAGCACCACGTAGTGAATTCTTTCGAGGTTGATGGCTTTTCTTTCTATCAAATCAATCAAACGGCCGGGTGTGGCCACCACGATATGGGTTCCTTTTTTCAGATCCCGTATCTGCATAGTAATAGAAGTGCCCCCGTACACAGCGGTAACAGCAATATGTTCTTTCTTGTTTTTAAAAGTTGTAAGGTCGCTGGTTATCTGCAGACACAGTTCCCTTGTGGGGCATACAATCAGGGCCTGGGGAAAACGGTCTGTTTTATTGATCAGCTGCAACAGGGGTAAACCGAAAGCAGCCGTTTTGCCGGTACCTGTTTGGGCCAGGCCAATAAAATCTTTGGTGCCCTGCAACAGCACAGGAATGGCTTTCTCCTGTATGGGGGTAGGCTGGGTAAACCCCAATGCTTGAATTGACTGAAGTAATCCCTCTTCGATTCCTAACACTTCAAAATTTGATGCCCACATGATAATTAGTATAATAAGGCGGCAAAGGTAGCCTTTACAAAACGGAAGTACCGAATAAAAAAAGAAAGCCTCCCCTTTCGGAAAGGCTTTCCTTCTTGCTTGCCATTAAAATTACTTAGCCGTGTCCGGAGCAGGAGTAGTAGTAGTGGTGTCAGGAGCAGGAGCAACAACAGTTGTAGTGTCAGGAGGAGGAGTTGTTGTAGTATCACCGCCTTCTTTTTTGTCACCATTGTTGTTACAGGCTACCATTGCAGTAGCGATCAATGCAATTGCAAATACTTTTTTCATTTTTGTTTTTTTGTGATTTTTTGAAATATTTCAGTCTTAATACCCGAAAAAGAAAAAGGTAACCCTGCTTTTTAAATTTTTTTTTAGATGCGGCAGGGTTACTATTTTTAAAATCCTGTATTAAATAACGGAATGTGAAGCCACTAAGCGACGAAAGAGAACTGCTGAAAGGATTAGCCAACAGCGATAAAAAGGCCGTTGAAACGATTTACCTAGAAAATTTCAATACTGTTCAGGCCCTGATAATCAACAACAACGGCTCTACAGACGATGCCAAGGACATATTCCAGGAAGCCATAATAGTTCTTTATGAAAAAGTGCGGTCGGGCAGTTTTGAGCTTCATTGCCGGATAAAAACCTTCCTTTATTCAGTTTCCCGGCGTTTATGGCTCAAACGGCTGCAGCAGCAAAACCGCTACTCAGCCCCCGGCGACAGTTTGGAGCAGGTGGTGACGGTGGAAGAGTACCAGGAAGCCCATGAACAGCGGAATGCCGAGTTCGAAATGATGGAACAGGCTATCAATCATCTGGGGGAGCCGTGCAAAAGCCTTTTGGAAGCCTATTACCTTCAAAAACAAAATATGCAGGTGATAGCTGCCAGTTTTGGTTATACCAATGCCGACAATGCCAAGAACCAGAAATACAAATGCCTGATGAGGCTGAAGAAAATATTTTTTGCTCAGTATAAAAACGGGAATGACGATGAATGAAATTCAATTATTAGATGCGATAGAAAGATATATCCGCGGAGAAATGAGGTCGGACGAAAGGCTGCAGTTTGAAACCCTGCGCAAGTCGAATGCCGAAGTGGACCAGCTGGTGGTGGAGCATACCCTGTTCCTGCAGCAGCTCAATCATTTTGGCGGGCGGAAACAGTTTCGTTCCGCCCTGAACGATATACATACTGACCTGACGGAACAGGGCAAGATTGATTCCATGAAACTGAAAGGAGGGGCCAAAGTAGTTTACCTGTGGAAACGGTACAGAAGAGTAGCTGCAATCGCTGCAAGCATTGCCGGTATTACTGCACTCGGGATATCTGCGCTGGTTTGGGCCTTTGCACCAAAAAATAATTCACAAACAGAAGTGCTGGGAAGAAAACTGCAGGCAGTGGAAAAAGCCCAGCGGGATGCCAATGCAGAAGTAAAACAACTGAAAAGCCAGCTGAACACTAAGCCCATTGAATTTAAATCCGGTGGTACCGGCTTTATGATTGATGGCAAAGGTTACATCGTTACCAATGCCCACATCATCCGCAAATCAAAAAATATTTTTGTCATTAACAGCAGGGGCGGTGAATACAGGACTAAAGTTGTGAAGATGATCCCGGAAAGAGATATAGCCATTCTGAAGATAGAGGATGATAATTTTAAACCTGTTACCGCACTCCCCTATGCCATCCGCAAATCTTCTACGGATGTGGCAGAACCCATTTATACCCTGGGCTATCCCCGTAACGATATTGTTTACAGCGAAGGTTACCTGAGCGCCAAAACAGGTTTTAACGGCGATACCCTTACCTGCCAGCTCGGCCTGGCGGCCAACCGCGGCAACAGCGGCGGTCCTGTTTTCAATAAAGAGGGTGAGATCATCGGCGTTATCAGCGCCAGAGAAACCGAAGCGGAAGGCGTGGCTTTCGCCATTCAGTCGAAATATATTTTTGACGCTATTGATGAACTGAAGAAAGATTCAGCTTACCGCTCACTTAAATTACCGGTCAAGTCTTCTGTAAAGGGCATGGCCAAACAAGAACAGGTAAAGAAAGTTCTTGACTATGTATACATGGTAAAGGCTGATTGAACAAATTAATCCCCCTATAGCGTGTAAAGGCCGTTTGCAGATGCATCCGGCTTTTCTTTTTTAAGCCCAGAGGCTTTCAGGATATTCCCCCTGGCTGATAAGCTGCTGCAGGCTTTTTGCCACAAAAGGCGCATCCTCTTTATAGGTAACCCCAAACCAGAGTGATGTAGTGGGAAGTATTTCAATTTTTCCCTGCTCATTAATAAACCGATCTGCCACTATCGGAATAAAGAATTCTGATTTGAGTTCCTGTCCGTATTGCTGCAGAAATGCAGCAAACATTTTGCGGGTATAATCAAAATAGGAAACATCAAAGCACCAGAAGTTCATGGAAACCCTGGTGTCCAGCGGCAGCTCTTCCGGCTCCATTCCGTCATCACAAACAATTCGGTTTCCCTTTTTGGAAATGTTGACCCTCTCCGTAATTCCTGCGAGGTTGCCGCTTTCATCAAGCCGGCAAATGCCCCGGTTAACCGTTCCGTAATCTGACAATGTTTTCAGAAGGTCATAACCAACAATGGCATAATTCCTTTCATTACA
>VGGV01000058.1 GCA_016868455.1 Bacteroidota bacterium | reverse complement strand
GAAGATTTTGCCGAAAAGGCAAGGGAAGCAGCAACAACCGTTCAGAAGGAAATGGCTGCTTACCTGAAATGAATAAATTCCGGATCATTCACTTTTCTTTTCCGGTTTCCCCGGTTTAAAACTTCCGCTTGGTTCACCATACCAGGGTACAATATCAAAAATAAATATACCTGCTCCAACCGCCGGATCAGTCTTTACATGAGCTTCTGCATCTTCCCTGGTTGCACAGTCCAGTATAAATAACCCCCGCCACGTAAAATCATTTTTGCCAAAAGGCCCGGCCACTTTGAGAACCCCTCCGGCATGCAGCCGTTCCATATTTGAAAAATGGCCTTTGAAAAGGGTGCTTCGTTCTGCCGAATCGGTTATCACTTTATCCTGAGGCCCTGTTTTCAGCACCACCAGCCAGAATTGTTTGATATTTGGTTCTTTTTTTCCATCCTAGGCAAGAGAAGATGTAACTACTGATAGCAGCAGGAAAGAAAGCAGAAGAATTTTCTTCATGTTTTTTTTGCACAAGCTACCATTTTAGCAGGATCAGCCAGCTCTTTCAGGTTGCCGCTCATCCAAAACAATAAATTACCTTTGGCCCTCATTGAAAACAGCCATGCCTGAAGAAAGAAGCCTGAATTTTCTGGAAGAGATCATCGAAGAACATCTGAAGAACGGAACCTATAAAAGTATTGTCACCCGTTTCCCCCCTGAACCCAACGGTTACCTGCATATCGGCCATGCCAGCAGTATCTGTCTCAATTTCGGGCTCACCAAAAAATATCCCGGTTACACCAACCTGCGGTTTGATGACACCAATCCTGAAACAGAGGAAACGGAATATGTGGAGAGCATCAGGGAAGACGTTCGCTGGCTGGGTTTTGAATGGAAGCATGAACGTTATGCCAGTGATTATTTCGGCACTTTATATGAATATGCGCTGAAGCTGGTTGATAAAGGACTAGCTTATGTAGATGATTCCACTTCGGAAGAAATGGCATCCATGAAGGGTACGCCAACCCAGCCGGGAATGAACAGCCCTTACCGTAACAGGACTATTGAAGAGAACCGGGATTTGTTTGTACGGATGAGAAACGGCGAATTTCCCGACGGCAGCCGCACATTACGGGCAAAAATTGATATGGCGCATCCCAATATGCTGATGCGGGACCCGGTGCTGTACCGTATCAAACAGGCACATCACCACCGCACAGGCGATAAATGGTGTATCTACCCGATGTATGATATGGCGCATGGCCAGAGCGATTCTATCGAGCAGGTTACTCACTCCATTTGTACCATGGAATTTGTGCCCCACAGGGAATTGTATGACTGGCTGATTGAAAAACTGGAGATCTATCCATCACACCAGTATGAATTTGCCCGCCGGAACATCAACTATACTGTAACCAGTAAAAGAAAACTGCTGCAATTGGTAAACGAAAAACATGTTACCGGCTGGGACGATCCCCGGATGCCCACCATCAGCGGTCTGCGAAGGAGAGGCTATACACCGGAAAGCATACGGGAGTTCTGTAAAAAGATAGGGGTGGCCAAGAGGGAAAACCTGGTAGATGTAGGCCTGCTAGAATTTTGCGTACGGGAACATCTCAATAAAATCGCCCTTCGCAGGATGGTGGTGTTTGACCCGCTAAAAGTGGTCATTACCAACTATGATAAAAAGGAGGAAATGGTTATCAGTGAAAATAACCCGGAAGACATAAGTGCAGGAAGCCGGGAAATCCCCTTCAGCGGCGAACTATATATTGAAAGGGAAGATTTTATGGAAAATCCGCCCAAAAAATACTTCCGTTTGGCTCCCGGGCAAATGGTTAGGTTAAAAAGCGCCTATATTATCCGTTGCGATGAAGTTATCAAGGATTCAGCCGGGAGAATAACAGAGCTTCACTGCACCTGTATACCGGGCAGCAAAAGCGGACTTGATACCAGCGGTGTTCATGTTAAGGGCACCCTGCACTGGGTTAGCGTAAAGCATGCCATCACCGCTGAGGTCAGGCTATACGACAGGTTGTTCAGGGTTGAGGATCCTGCGGATGAGGCCGACGATTTTAAAAATTACCTGAACCCTTATAGTTTGCAGATAATCAATAAGGTTTATGCAGAACCGGCCTTAAAAACAACTACAACTAATCAGAGGTATCAGTTTATCCGCAAAGGCTATTTTATGATGGACAAGGACAGTCATTCAGGGAATACGGTTTTTAACCGCATAGTGGGTTTGAAGGATAGTTGGAAACCCCAGACCTGACCGGGCACATTTTTTTTGCCAATACAGCCCAGATTTGTAGATTCATCCCTGCCCGGTTATGCTGTTGACTGTTTTTGGTTGCCAGCATGACGTAATCTTTAACTAATTAAACAAAATCATCATGCCAAAACTTTACACTCTTCCTTAATCATAAAAAATCTCACCGGTTCAATCC
This sequence comes from Bacteroidota bacterium, assembly GCA_016868455.1. Lineage (GTDB taxonomy): Bacteria > Bacteroidota > Bacteroidia > Chitinophagales > Chitinophagaceae > JJ008. The sequence goes on along the minus strand of VGGV01000058.1, from coordinate 1,250 downwards.
CGGAAATCATCCGGCCAAAGCCAGCAAGTTTGTTTTTTACTCCCGCGACAGTCCTTAAGCAAACCGGTCAGAAAAACCTGAAAAAGAATAATTTTTTTATTGAAATGGTGTCATTATTTTTATGCAGTTTAAAACCAAACAAACTCTTGTTATGAGAAAGATTTTTACCCTTCTTGTAGTGTCTTTTCTTATGATGCAGTTTGCTTCAGCGCAAATTGTAATCCGTGACGAGATAGTTAATTTCATGGATATGGTTGCCTGGGAAAAGGCCCATCCTGAGTTAGTTAAACCTTGTCCGACCTGTCCTAAAAAAGAAGCCGATGGCGGCTGGGAAGAATTCGTTCTTCCGCCTCAGGGGATACCCCCAGGCGGCATTATTAAAATGGCGCCTGAAATTCCCAAAAGGGACCCCAATGCTCCCCGGCCCGATGCCCCTTCAAGAGCTCCGGTTCAGCAATGGCTCGGTCATGTGGATCCGGGAACCATCATCCCTCCGGATTCATACGGAGCCATTGGTCTTGATAAAGTGGTTACTGCCACCAATGACTTTTTACGTATTCATAACAAAGTGGGGGGCGGAGTATTAAGTACTGTTACTTTTTCCACTTTTACTGGTGTTGGCAGCAGTTGTGACCCACAGTTGTTTTTTGACCCCAATACCCAGCGCTGGATATTTTGCGCTATCCGCTGCACGGGGAGCAATGACCAGGTAATTGTGATGGCATCGCTGACTTCTGATCCTCAGGGAGCTTGGAGGAACTTCCAGTTCATTCCGGTACCCGGCGGCCTCCCCGACCATCCCTACCTGGGGTATGATGATACAAAAATTGTGATAGGCGCCCGCAAATTCAACCCCGGTTTTCAAGGCCCGGATATTTACCTTATTGATAAAGCAGCATTTTTAGCCGGAACGCCTATAACCTTTGGCACCAATGCGCAAACGATTTCCCGTACTGCGGCCGACGGTGATTCACCCCGCCCGGTTACGGTTTATTTTCCTCCTTTTTCCAATAGCGGAAACCCCTCACCCGGTACCGTATATATTCTGCAGTCATGGACTTCCAATTCACTCAGACTGTCAACGATAACAGGAGCAATTCCTGCTTGTGTCTGGAACACTGGGTCTGCCGTTTTCCCCACCGCACCGGATAACTGGACTGCCGGCGGCATGGGTAATCCCGGTTCGGTTACACAACAGCCGCCAGAGACAAGACGATTAGCTGCCAATGATGCCCGTGTGAGCAGCGCTA
>VGGV01000057.1 GCA_016868455.1 Bacteroidota bacterium | reverse complement strand
TTGTTGTCAAACCAGCCCGGGGATAAAACGGCGGAACACCTTACCAGCCATTTGGGCGGAGTGGCAGGGATTTTATTTTTCCTGCTTGGCGCCATGACAATTGTGGAGCTCATTGATGCACACGATGGCTTCCAGATCATATTGGATAAAATACAAACTTCCAGCAAAAGGAAACTGGTATGGATTATTGCATTCATTACTTTTTTTCTTTCGGCAGTACTGGATAACCTCACCACCACCATTGTGATGATTTCATTGTTGCGAAAAATAATACCGGATAAAAGAGAGAGATGGTTGCTGGCAGGGCTGGTGGTAATCGCTGCCAATGCCGGTGGCGCCTGGAGCCCAATTGGTGATGTAACTACTACCATGCTCTGGATTGGCGGGCAAATCACAACGGGAGCAATTATTCTGCAAACTTTTATTCCCAGTTTGGTTTGTATGCTGGTACCTACATTTCTTATAGCCAGGCAGCTCAGAGGGGATGTAGAAAAGCAGCAGGTGGTGGAGAAAAATCTGAATTATACTACCAGCAGCCTGGAACGCAAAACTGTTTTCTGGCTGGGTATAGGCAGCTTATTGTTTGTTCCGGTTTTTAAAACCATCACGCATCTGCCGCCATTCATGGGCATACTTTTCGGCCTGGGTTTGTTGTGGGTTGTCACGGAATTAATTCATAGTTCCAAAGATGAAGAAGAAAAAGGTGTGTTATCAGTAAATCATGCGCTCAGAAAAATTGATACACCCAGTGTGCTTTTTTTTCTGGGCATACTAATAAGCATAGCGGCGCTGGAAGTAACTCATGTGCTCTCAAACCTGGCCACATGGATGGATAACAGTATTGGTGATATCAACATTATTTCTGTATCCATTGGTTTGCTTTCTGCAGTTGTGGATAATGTGCCATTAGTGGCAGCGGCGCAGGGAATGTATAGTATGGAGCAATATCCGACAGATCATTATTTCTGGGAGTTTATTTCGTACTGTGCCGGCACCGGGGGCAGTTGCCTGATTATTGGCTCAGCCGCCGGAGTGGTAGCAATGGGCCTGGAAAAAATTGATTTTTTCTGGTATTTAAAAAAAATAGGCTGGCTGGCGCTGGTTGGATTTTTAGCCGGAGCTGGTGGTTATATTCTGCAGAATCTTTTGTTTGCCTGATTCAGAGATCGCCGTATTTATAAACACCATCAATGGGGGTTCCCGCCGGCATTTCAAATACCGGTTTGATGATGCCGTCTTTTAAGTCATATACCCAGCCATGCAGGTCGGGTCGGTTTTCATGTTTCCAAGCCCGCTGGATGGTAGATGTTTTAGCAAGGTTAAAAACCTGCTCCTGCACATTCAGTTCGGTGAGCCGGTTTTCTTTTTTGGTGTTATCGGTAATGGCATCAAGCTCCGGCCGGTGAGTACGATACACATCTTTAATATTCCTCAGCCACATATTCAGCACGGCTTTAAAATCATGATTGGTGGTAGCAGCCCGGACGCCTCCGCAGCCATAATGTCCGCAAACGATCACATGTTTTATTTTCAGATGATTGACTGCATAGTCAAGTACACTCAGCAGGTTTACATCGGTATTAATGACGAGGTTGGCTACGTTCCTGTGCACAAATATTTCACCAGGTTGTGTGCCGGTAATTTCATTAGCCGGCACCCGGCTGTCACTGCAGCCGATCCATAAAAATTCCGGTGTTTGTAAACGAGAGAGGCGTTCGAAATAATCCGGGTCATTTGCAGTTTTGGCTTCGGCCCACTGTTTGTTATTTTTTAATAAAATTTCGTATGGTTTCATCTTTACCTGATTACCCCGTAAAAATAACTTTAATCAGGTTAACCTTCTAAAAGGGTTTATTTTCAGGGCTGATGTATTATTTTGCAGCCTCTTTTGATGGAAAAGAATAAAAACACATATAATTTTTTCGCAAAGGTGTCGGCCATATTGATGATAGTGGCCCTTTTATGGCTTACCGTCAGCACTCCGTTTGTATTTGCCAGCCAGCAGCAATCGGACAGATATGAAAGGATGGCCGGCAACAATCATGAGGTTCCGGCGAATGAAGACGAGTCCAATCCATACGGAAATACAACGGAAGAAAAAGCACCTTCCGGCACATCTGTTCAGGAAGAGTTTCTTCATGAGCATCATTCTTCTGAGTATTATCTTTTACTTGCATCACAGTATCACAAGCTTGAAAATGCCGGCATCTACATTGCCTTTCACGGCGAACTGCATGTTCCCCCACCCAATGCTGCTTAGTCAGTAATTCTCCTATTCGGTTCTTAAACAACTTTTTGAAAGTCTTGTGCATGAGCAATACGGCTATTACAGGATGGCAGCGTATGAGCTCAGGTTCAGAATTAAAAATTTATCACTATTAATGGGAAATAAATTATTTGCTAATCTTAAAAATGATTTGCCCGCCGGTATTGTGGTATTCCTGATGGCAGTACTTCTGTGTTTGGGTATTGCTCTTGCATCCGGTGCGCCGTTCTTTTCCGGTATGATTGCCGGTATCATTGGAGGTATAGTTGTCGGGATCTTAAGTAATTCTCATCTCAGTGTAAGCGGACCTGCGGCCGGGCTTGCAGCTATTGTGCTTGCATCTATTACCAGACTCGGCGCATTTGAAACTTTTTTACTTGCCGTATTCCTTGCCGGGGCGATCCAGTTTGCGCTGGGAATATTTCAAGCCGGCGCCGTTGCCAATTATATCCCATCCAGTGTAATCAAAGGAATGCTTACAGCCATCGGTATTATTATTATCATGAAACAAATACCACATGCATTCGGGTATGATAAAAAGGCCGAAGGCAACCTGAGTTTTTTACAGATGGATGGCGAAAACACCATATCTGCACTTATCAACTCCATTGGTAAAATTGACCTGGGCGCTACGCTGATATGTTTTATTTCACTGGCCATTCTTATTGTATGGGAGAAGCCTTTTTTTAAAAAGAAATTCAAACTGCTGCCCGGCGGACTGGTGGCTGTTATTGTAGCTGTTGTACTGAACGAACTTTTTATCAGTTCCGGAAATTCATTGGCTATTGAGAACGGACATCTTGTAAAAGTTCCGGTTGCCGGCAGTTTCAATGAGTTCCTGGGCTTTTTCACCCTGCCCGATTTTTCGCAATTGACCAATCCTGAAGTTTATATTATTGCCATTACCCTGGCAGCCGTAGCGTCCATTGAAACCCTTTTATGCATTGAGGCAGTAGATAAGCTGGACCCTGAAAAAAGAAGCACTTCTCCCAACAGGGAGCTGGTAGCACAGGGTGTTGGTAATATGACCTCTGGTCTTATCGGAGGTTTGCCGATTACCAGTGTAATTGTCAGAAGTTCAGCGAATGTAAATGCACATGCAAAATCAAAAATGTCAACCATCATGCATGGTTCTCTTTTACTGATTTGTGTGTCGCTCATTCCCACGATTCTTAATAAGATTCCCCTGGCTTCACTGGCTGCCATTCTGCTGATGACAGGGTATAAGTTGTGCAACCCGGCTTTGTTTAAGAAAATATTCAGTCTCGGCAAATACCAGTGGGTTCCTTTTGTGGTTACAGTCATTGCCATCGTATTCACCGACCTGCTTACAGGTGTGGGAATCGGCCTGGGTGTGAGCACCCTTGCATTACTTTATGGTAATTACAAGAATTCCTATTATAATACTCCCCTAATTTGAGACCAGAGGGTTAGTTAATAAATTTTATTAAATTAACCTCAATTATGAAAAAGCAAACACGCCGAAAATTCAGTCCTGCCTTTAAGGCTAAAGTGGCTTTAGAGGC
>VGGV01000056.1 GCA_016868455.1 Bacteroidota bacterium | reverse complement strand
AAGTCTACATTATAGCTTAAGAGTTCTTTATCATAACCGGATGTTTTATTTACATCAAGATTAATGTCGACAATAATCACATCCGCCGCCGAATAGGCGTATGGATCGAATGTCGCCATCAAATTTCTTTTTTTTAAAGCCGCCCGGTAAAACTTTTCAATATCGGGGTCAGAAGCAATAATCGGGAATACACCCTCGTTGATGCCCCGGATTTTCCAAAACGTATTCTCGTTTGCGAGGTCAACACCAATTACCGAATATTCGGCATTCAGTGCATTTGCACAAACCAAACTCATTACAGCGCCTACAAAACCCAATCCTTGTACTACTACTACCTGTTTACCGACGTTACTGTTTAAAAAGGCGTCAATGGCCTTTTTGTCGGAAAGGATATCGGGCAATGCATATACTTTCTTACTTGCCGGATTAACCGAAATTCTACCAGTCGTTTCCAATGAGTCCATCGTCATAAAAATTAGAAAAAAACATGGCAAAGGTACGACCTCTCAGCCAAGTACTGAATTATAAATGTCGAATGTTTTGCGTACTACATCTTCGACTGAAAACTCCTTTTCTGCTTTTATCCTGCCGGCTACTCCCATTTGATTCCTCAAACTTTCATTATTAATCAATTGACTCAGCCGTTCAGACAATTCAATATCGTCATAAAGGGGTACCAGAAAACCATTTACGCCATGTTCAACGACTTCACGGCATCCGGGCACATCTGTGGTAACTATTGGCCTTCCAATTGCGCAAGCCTCAATCAGGGCCTTGGGCAACCCTTCCCGATAACTCGGTAAACAGACAATGTGGCTTTCAGTGATATGTTTTTTTACATCTTTCTGATGATCAATCCATGTTACGTTTCCTTCTCGATTCCATTGCTCTAATACCTCTCTCGGTACACCCGCCTTATTTCCATAGTCGGCGCCGCCTGCCAGCACAAATCTGACTTTATCGCCATAAACTTTTTTCAACCTTTCGGCAGCCGTTACAAACTCTTTGAGGCCCTTATCCCATAACATTCTCGCAAGGAAAAGGATTTGAATAACATCACCCGAAGGACCAGGTTGAAATTCAAATTCCTGCAGATCCACACCCGAGCCTTTAATTAAATGTACCCTATCCTGACTCACATGTTTAAATTTCAATACCATCTTCATATCATCATGGTTCTGAAGAATAAAATGCATCTTCCTGTTCTTGAATCCAAAATCAAATATCTTTTTTATGATATTGTACTTTATCCGGTTGCGGTCCTTATTAATAAATAAAAAACCAAGGCCTGTAAGGGCATTAACCACCAGAGGTATTTTTAAGAACCGGCAAGCCAATGATCCGTACGTTACAGGTTTTACAGTGATCTGGTGAACAATCAATGGTTTCTCCCGTCTATACTCTTTATATAAAAAACGCACCACATTTAGTTCTCTGAGCAGGTTGGTGCCTGACCGTGTGGTGGGTAGGGGTCTGAATGTGAATCCATAAGATTCAATTTTTTCTTTAAGTTTACCCTCCTGAACAGCATACACAAGTACTTCAAATCCCTTATCCCTGACGGCCAGTGCCAATGGCAACCGGTGTGACATAAAAGCCCAATCAACACTGGCTACAAAAATTATTTTCTTAGATTTCGACATTTGTTGAAGCCTGTCCGGCATACCAAATTTCAAGGCACAACATCGCCCAGAGCATTTTAGCCCTTTTTTCATCTGATATATGTATTTTTTTTTTCAACAATTTTTCAATAAACGACGGATGCAAAAACTGATTGCTGTAAGATGAAGCAGGCGTCAAGTAATCAAATACTAATTCCCGTATATCATTATCAATCCAATTTTTCAGCGGCACCTCAAAGCCTCTTTTCGGCTGATTAATCAGTGATGATGGCAGATACTCTGCAGCAAGCTGGCGTAATAGGTATTTGGTAGTTGTTCCTCTGATCTTGAGTTGATCAGACAGTGTGGGTGCATATTCAAGAAGTTCTTTGCATAAAAAAGGGCTTCTGCCTTCCAGTGAATGCGCCATGGTGGCAATATCCATTTTTACAAGTAAATCACCATATAATAAAACATTAAAATCCAGGTTCATCATCTTGCGTAAACCGCTTATCGGGGCATTGATGATTTCACAAAATTCGGTTTCAAAGAGTTCCTGCAATTGCCAATCAGAATCCACAAGAAACTTGTCTTCATTTCCTTCGAATGCATCAAATGTTGCAGTCAGGTATAAGCTGATTTTATTTTTTTTAGAAGCGAGATCAGCCAACCTGTATAGGTAATTTAACCTTGATTTCTTGTTATGTGAATGGGGCAATATTTGCCTAATCACACTTGCCAAAGCGGCTATACCTCCTTTTGAGGCAAAAAAATCATACTTTGAAAACGGCACATAACGGCGATACCCTCCAAATAATTCATCAGCGCCGTCTCCATTTAGAATGACTGTAAGATACTTTTTCGCTTCCTTGCTTACATAGTAGCTCGGAATAGCAGAACTATCTGCATAGGGCTCCCCGTAATTAAGGATGATGGTCTCCAGATCTTGTAAAAGGTTATCAAATCCAATGTCAATCTCTGTATGTTTAGTTCCATATTTCTCTGCAACCTGTTTTGCCAGGTAAGATTCATCAAAAGCGCCCGGAAAACGAACCGTAAAGGTTTTCAGGTCCGGTTTGAAAGACGATGCAATTGCCGTTATTAGACCAGAATCAATTCCTCCGCTTAAGAAAGCACCTACTTCCAAATCGCTGCAATCCAGACGCCGCTTTATAGCAGCGGTTAGCAGTTGTTTGACTTTTCCTTTTGCTTCGCCAAGGCTGTCTTTGGAAGTTTCCTTTTGGTAATGATCATTGATTTTCCACCAATTTTTGATAGTTAACTTTTTAGAGGCTATGTCATATATTACATAGCTGCCCAGCCGTAATTCAGTTACTTCTTTGTAGGGTGTGTTTGCTCCATAAAAGAAACTAAACCGGAGGTAATGGGGCATTAACTCATGTTGAATTGTAAGCGGCAGAAAACTTCGGAATGTATTCAATTCACTTGCAAATGCAACTTGATCGTCTTTTTGATATATATATATAGGCTTTTTCCCCGCCCTGTCCCTTGCCACAAACAAGCGATTGTTTTTTTTGTCATGAATTATAAAGGCAAACATCCCTTCCAGTTCGTTCAACATGCCGGAACCGCATTTGCGGTATAGGTGCAGCAATGTTTCGGTATCGGAATGAGTAGCACAGTTCAAACCGTGTTTTTTCCGGAGTTCGGTATGATTATAAATTTGTCCGTTAAAAATTATGGTATAATCATCACCTAAATGCATAGGCTGTTTGCCACCTGCAATGTCGAGAATAGAGAGACGGAAATGATAGAGTTGAACAGATTGATGCCCGTAAAATGCCTCCTCGTCGGGTCCCCGGTGAAATAATACCGGTTTTATAGCCCGGGTGTTTAGCTGGCAATTTACCGATCCGATTATGCCGCACATAAATTTTTATGCAATTATTGACATTGGGATGGGCCTGAACTATTAAGTTTCTGTAATGGAAAACCTAACGTCAATTTTTTTTGATATCGTTCTTTCACTGTTTTTATTCTGCATCAGGAAGTAGAAGGCTTATTTCACTTGCCTCTTCTGAACTTATTTTGGGTTTCCTGGTATTACCGATTTTCCGGAGTATCCTAATATGATGTACCCCAATCTTAGGACAGATTTGTTGTTAGTTTAAGATAGTGTTTGTTAAAGAACTTCAGTGAGCCAAGCAACAGAACAAAAATCCTTCAAAATTTTTTTTCTGTTGCGGTTACAATCAGGCAGCCTTTCTTTTGTACATACTTTCGGGTGTTTGATACCCGAGCGATTGATGCGGCCTGCTGTTGTTATAAAAGCTAAAATACTCATTTAATCCTTCATACAGCT
>VGGV01000055.1 GCA_016868455.1 Bacteroidota bacterium | reverse complement strand
AAAATGGGGAGTATTATACAGCCACCAACAGGCGTTTGGCTCAATGGCGGGTGAAGTGGCTAATTGAACATTCTACCTCGTATCAATTTTTGTGGTGTATTGACAGTTTTGTGCTCCGAAATCCGCCACTGCGCCAAGCGCCTGTTATAGGCAAGTTTAAAAACCAAGACGGTCTGCGAAAGCCAACGGGCTGACCACCCAATGTGACAAAAAAGAGTATTATTGAACTGTAAAAGTGGAGACCAGAATCCACTTAAAAAAACGGGGCGTATTCTGAAAAGCCTTATGAGTAGGAATAAAATTAAATTCAAATAAAATGAACAAATCTCATGCAACTATTTTTTTAACCCGAATGATGGGTGAATCAGATGGCGAATGGACTGAAGAAGAAATGACAACTGGTTTATTAATTGGTAATCTCAGTTCAGTCTTGGAAGAGGCTCCAGACTGGGCAGAAAAAATTAAATCTGGTGAACTTCATGAAACTTCGGCAATCGACATCTTAAATAATGAAAGTAAAGAAGTGCAAATGCAATGTTTAATTACCGTGTTATCTACAGCCTTTTCTGATGGTGAGTTGGCCGATAAAGAAAAAGAAGTTTTGGTTCGTATAATGAGCAACTTGAACAAAGGAATAACTGTTAAGGAACTCCTTGAGGCACAAAAGGCTCATTTAGAAAGTCTAAGATAAAAATTTTAAACGAACCAGCCCATAACCGCACCTACACGCAAGTGGGGCGGTTGTGGGTTATTTTAACTTTTGTGCTTCTAATAAACTTTGGTATTAAATTGAAAGTGAAGTGCATCGAAATCGCCACCTTCGGGTAGCCGCAAAACGTCATGGGCAAGTTAAACAGACATAGCGGACAAACAAGAGAGCCACCAAAGGACAACTTTGATAGTTCTTAAAATATAATTCGCAAAATTGACAAACAAAAGTGGAGACCAGAACCCACTTAAAAAAAACAGGACGTATTCTGAAAAGCCTAATGAGTAGGAATTAAATACAAAAAAATGAAGCTTTTGAAAATTTTCTTGTTTTGCATATCACTATTTTGTTTTGGCAATAGCTATTCACAAGATACAAAAGTCGATACCGTTAAAATAGGTGCTTTTATATCTTCACTTCACGATTTTGACATTGGAAACAACTCCATTAATGCTGACATTCACTTGTGGTGTATAATGCTCCCCGATTTTAAGACAGGTAGTTAAGATAGAATTTTTCATCTTAAATTACCTGTATTATGGAAAAAAGAAGTCGCAGAAAATTCAGTTCGGAGTTCAAAGCCAAAGTGGTTTTGGAAGCCCTAAAGGAGCGCAGCACCATTGAAGAGCTGGCCCGCAAGTACGAGTTGCACCCTACGCAGATTAACCTGTGGAAGAAGGAAGCTGTCAGTAACTTAGCCCGGGCAATTGCACTTAAACTGCAGTTGCTGATACAAATATGATTCAACACTTTAAATAAGTACAGCTCACGGAAAGCATAAACTTTCGCAGCACCTTTTTTTCGACCACATGTATGCTGACAGCAAAGAAGTTGCTCCCGCCGAAAAATCAGTGCAATTGGGTTTTTCGGAAAGCAGGCAGCAGGAAATTACCTCTCTGGGTTTTTCGAATATTTTACTCTTCGCCTGCCGATTCGTTAGGAGAAAACCACAACAGTGGGGGAAATTTGCTTATCGAGTCGGCTTGATTTTTTTTGTTACTTTTTTGTATCAGGACAAAAAAGTAAAGAAGAAAAAAATATTAGTTTACGCTCTCTCTGTTCTTTTGTGAACAGTAAACTAAGTATTTCAAAAAAGATGCTCCGGTGAAACCAGAGCAAGACAGAAAACATTAAACAGCCAGCCGCTTAATATCAGCCCCCAGCCGCCGCAGGCGGCCATCAATATCCTGGTATCCCCGGTCAATCTGTTCAATATTCTGGATCATGCTTTCCCCTTCGGCGCTCAGCGCTGCAATCAGCAGGGCAACACCTGCACGGATATCGGGCGAACTCATGGTGATGCCCCGCAGCATCTGCTCTCTTTCCAAACCAATCACTACAGCCCGGTGCGGATCGCATAAAACAATTCTTGCGCCCATATCAATCAGTTTGTCTACAAAGAAAAGCCGGCTTTCAAACATTTTTTGATGAATAAGAACAGAACCTTTTGCCTGTACAGCAGTCACTAAAACAATACTTAATAAATCAGGAGTAAAACCCGGCCAGGGATGATCATAGATCGTCATCACGGAACCATCCAGGAAGGTTTGTATTTCATATATCTCCTGTTCGGGGATATGAATATCATCGCCGCTGAAATTCATTTGTATTCCCAACTGCCTGAATTTTTCCGGAATAATACCGAGGTGTTCAATACCGGCTCCTTTAATGGTAATGTCACTTTGGGTCATAGCCGCAAGACCGATAAAAGAACCTACTTCAATCATATCAGGTAAAATACGGTGGGCGGCGCCCCCAAGCTGGTCCACACCTTCTATAGTAAGCATGTTGCTGCCGATCCCTGTAATTTTAGCGCCCATGCTGTTCAGCATCTTGCAAAGCTGTTGTATATATGGCTCGCAGGCTGCGTTGTAAACAGTAGTGATGCCTTTTGCCATTACGGCTGCCATAATGATGTTGGCCGTACCTGTAACAGACGGTTCATCCAGCAACAGGTGAGCTCCTTTCAGGCCGGAAGCATTAAGGTGAAAGAAGCCGTCTTCTTCATGATAAACAAAAGAGGCGCCGAGTTTTTCAAAACCAATGATATGGGTGTCCAGTCTCCGCCTCCCGATTTTATCTCCGCCCGGTTTGGGAATAAAGGCTTTTTTAAAACGGCCCAGCATGGGCCCCGCCAGCATTACTGAGCCGCGGAGCTTTCCGCTTTTCTTTTTATAGGCTTCGCTGTGCAGGTAATCAATATTCAGATCATTAGCAGTAAAACTGCAGGCGCCGGGGCCGGTGCGTTCCACTTTTACATTCATCTCACCCAGCAGTTCAATCAGCAGGTTAACATCAACGATGTCGGGTATATTCGTGATGGTCACTTTCTCTGCTGTAAGCAATACAGCGCTGATCACCTGCAATGCTTCATTCTTGGCTCCCTGCGGGATGATGTGGCCCTGTAATTTTTTTCCGCCCTGAACTTCGAAGGAATGCATTTTTAGTGGTTATAGGTTGATAAAACTGTAACGGATGCAATGTAAAAACAAAAAGTTGACGGGCTTACACCTGTCAACTTTTTAACCGGTTAACTTTCCCCTTTAATATCTTTTCTTTTTAAATCCGCCGCCATTACGGTTGTCTCTGCGGCCGCCCCCCCGTTGCTGAAATTTACCCCGCTGCTTGCCATAGCCGCGGTTGTCCCATCCTTCCTGCTGCGGACGGTAGGCTTTTACAAACGGCGTATTGGTAAAAGTAAGCTGGCCGTCCGTAATTCCGGTAAGCTCACTTTGTATGGCATCATCATGTACTATTTCTTTGTGCCAGTTGTTATAGGCCAGTTTCATATAATAAGCAATGGCATTGGCAAAGCCCAGCCTTTTATCGGGATTATCTTCCTTCAGTGCTTTTTCAATGATTACTTCCAGGTTTTTGCCCAGGTGCGAATATTTGGGGCAACGTTTGGGATAAGGAAGCGGTTTGGGTTTTGCCTTTAGTGTTTCCCCGGTAGGTATGGGGTAGGGTGATTTTACGTCCAGATTAAAGTCGGCAATCAGAAAGAGGTGGTCCCACAACTTGTGCCGGAAGTCTTCCACATTTTTCAGATGCGGGTTCAGAAAGCCCATCAGTTCAATGACGGCATGGGCATTCCGCTGCCGGCGTTCGGGTTCTTCAATGGTAAGGATATGTTCCACCATTTTCTGCACATGCCGGCCATACTCCCTCATTGTCAGGTGGTTTCTGGTTGTATTATATTCCATGAAAAAAATTTGATGCGGCGACAAAGGTAGCTAAAGAAGTCGGAAGTCGGAGACTAAAAGGACTGAATTAGAAGAGCAGTTAGAAAACTATTTGAAATTCACATAATACAGGGATGCGCACTGGTTAAGATCCCCGTTGCAGGGGTTGGGAAAACCCTCCTTCGTTAAGTCTACGGAGGGTAAAAAAGAAAGGGGCCCCGAACCAAGGCCCCTTTTACAAGCCACCATCCTCTTCCACCTAAGAGGTCGTTTAAAGAAAAGTTGATCGACACAGTACAGATGGCTCGTTACATCCTTGAGCCCCAACGCAAAATACCATCTCCGTAACGTAACTGCCTGGCCGGCTTTGCTTTCTCCCGGTAAAATTTACCGTAATATTATTAACAGGGAATCCGGTTTTTGGTTGAATAAAGGCTTTACCTACAACAAGAGCTGAAATATTGGCTGATTTACGAGCAAATTTAATACCAACCCCTTCCCGGAGGTCTGTATTTTCTTTCACAGATGGCAAAAAAATGAAACAAACTGCTGCTTCCTTCCCGGGAAAATTGGTCATTGCAGGTATGTAAGCAGTGTATGTCATAAGCTCCTGTTTCGGCATTACCCTTATGTAATGATGAGTAAAACTAATTAAAGGTGCCAGTCCCCGCAATTGTAATATTGCTTCATTTTTTTACCTGTAATTCATGAATATCCACAGCAAATATTCCTGCAACTTTTTGCATTTCCGGAATGGTAAAATGATGTCGCAGAATATGCAGGACTATGCCGCAGGCAGAGAAACCTGTTACGTCAATTTACTTCGTAAACGAAAGGGCAGGACTTAGTATAAATGTTGCGGCACCCCGGTTTTTTTACAATGGAGTCGTTGACGGAATCTTTATTATCGGATACCCGAACACTTTATTAAAATACAATTGAAGGCTTACATTATCTGTTGCAGAAAACCGGGATCATTCCCGTTTCATCACCCTTCCTATCTTTGCCGTCTGTTAAAATCAACCCGGCAGGGAAGGAGGGCATATGCCTAAATCAAGTATTATTATTGATGTAATGACCGACGAAAACAAAGTACCCGACAGTATTGC
>VGGV01000054.1 GCA_016868455.1 Bacteroidota bacterium | reverse complement strand
CCAAAGTGTACTAATTGCTAGATAGTGTTTCTGTTCCTGAATTTAATAACTTTTCATGTAAAAATAGCTGTCTTCGTTTTTTTATTGATGCTTTTTTGAGACGCTCTCTTTCTTTTAATATTTCTTCTTCCCGGCCGTAATACACATCAGCAGGCGGCACATTATTCAAGGACTCATGATACCGTTCATTGTTATAGTATTCAACGAACTCGGCAATGGCTTCATTTAACTGCTCCGGATGGTAATAATTGTCAAGTTTCACCACATTTTTCATTGAGCGATGGTATCTCTCGATTTTGCCCTGGGTTTGTGGATGGCCGACCCTTCCGTGAATGGGCTTGATTTTATGTGCTGATAAATAATTTTTTAGTTCATCAGACACATAGCATGAACCATTATCACTGAGCAACACAGGCTTTTGACCTCTCCTGAATCCGGCCTTTTTTACGGCATGATGAACCGTGGTGCGGACATCCTCTGCCTTCATGGTTTCACATAGCTGCCAATGCACGATGTATCGACTGTAATCGTCCAGTATAGTGCTCAGGTAATACCAGCCCCAACCAAGGATTTTGAAGTATGTAAAATCTGTCTGCCACATCTCGTGCACCAACATGGTCTTCTTTTCAAACTCGTTTCCGGCAGCCATCAGGATGTGAGCCGGTGATGTAATCAGCCCATTAGCCTTTAAAATCCTGTACACGCTGGATTCCGAGATAAAGACCTTTCGCTCATCGCTTAGCTTACAGGATAACTCCCTGGGCGACAAGTCCGTATACTCCAAGGCTATAGAAACCACCAGGTTCTTTTCCTCCTGCGGTATGCTATTCCACTGGCGTCTGTTACCCGGATTTTTGCTCTCCAGGCCTGCAAGACCGCTCTCAGTATATGCCTTGTACCATTTGTAAAACGTAGCCTTTGGAACCCCCAGTTGTTGTAAAGTGCGGTTAACCCCAAGATCCGAACGTTCCACTAGCAGGATTATTTCTTGCTTTTCCGATGCTGATACTCTCATGTGCTTCCGGTAGTTTTCGCTTAATCCAGCATGTCCAAGCTTTTTTTTACAATGGTATACCTGAGCATCAGATCGGCCACCATCTCCTTGAGCTTTTGGTTTTCCTTGCGTAAGTCAGCTACCTCATCAGGGGTTGCCTCCCGGGCTGTATCCCCGGCCAGCCTCTTCTTACCGGCTTCCATGAACTCCTTGTTCCATTTGTAGAACATAGCCTGGGAAATGGCATGTTTGCGGCATAGCTCAGCTACGGAATGTTCACCCCTCTGGGCTTCCATTACAATCATGATCTTCTGCTCGGAAGAAAATACCCTGCGGGTTCTGCGACGAATGTCTTTAATGAAGTTTTCGGTGGACTGTTTTGGCTTCATTTCCATTGTTTTAATTTTAATGTTAAATAATGGAAACGCTCTCTTAAAATTAGTACCTTTTAGTCCACTTTATGCTGACGATTTACAATGCAAGAATATTTGTATTCATCGCCTTTGGGATACTTGTCCTGACAAAACTGGCGCCTGTGATATTAACCGGTTTCGGATTTATTGATCTGCTTGGCGCTTTATGGACATGGACGGCCTTGAAAAAAGATTAGATGAGCAGCCTTGCATTGAAATGCCGGTCTGAATTTTCCGTCTGCGAATTTTAATTATATTTCCATTTTAAATAATCAACATGCTCAAAGCAACAATATCTTTGATTATCCTTCTCAATGCTTCTTTATTCACAAACTCACAGACAGTAAAAGACAGCACCAGCCTCAACAGCTATTTCAAGTCTGTGAAATGGCGTTGTATCGGGCCATTTCGTGGTGGGCGGTCTAATTGTGCCACGGGTGTTATTGGCAATCCTTTAGTTTATTACCAGGGAAGCACCGGCGGCGGACTTTGGAAAACGGAAGATGCGGGACTTACATGGAAGAATGTGTCGGATGGATTCTTTAAAACAGGTTCGGTTGGGGCAGTTACTGTGGCAGAAAGTGATCCCAATATAATTTTTGTTGGTATGGGTGAACATGCAATTCGGGGTGTGATGACAAGCAGTGGTGATGGGGTTTATAAATCAACCGATGCAGGAAAGACATGGAAAAAAATGGGGCTTGATCTTACACGTCATATTGCCCGTATCATCATTCATCCAAAAAACCCCGACATAGTGTATGTAGCGGCACAGGGGGCTTTGTACGGGCCAGCCAAGGAAAGGGGAGTTTTTAAATCAGTTGATGGCGGGGTGACATGGAAAAATGTTTTGTTTGTAGACAATAAAACCGGGTGCAGTGAAATATCAATGGATAAAAACAACCCGATGATAATGTATGCTGCTATGTGGGAACATGGAAGATTGCCATGGAAAGTTATCAGTGGCGGGCCGGGGAGTGGTTTGTACAAATCAACTGACGGCGGCGAACATTGGGAGAAAATGAAAGGGGGACTGCCTGAAAAGATGGGCAAAATGTCCATAACAGTTTGCCCTTCCAATTCAGAAAAAGTGTATGCACTGATAGAAAGTGATTCGGAAACAGAAGATGGCGGCCTCTATATGTCCTCCAATGCAGGTGCAACATGGAGCCAGGTATCCAACGATAATCATATCATTCAGCGGGCATGGTATTATATTGAACTTTTTGTGGATCTAAAAAACGAAAACACTTTATATGTGCTTAGCGCTCCGATGATGAAATCCATTGACGGGGGAAAAACATGGGAAGATGTTTCCAACACACATGGCGACTATCATAATCTCTGGATCAATCCGGATAATTCAAATAACATGATCGTTTCGGATGACGGCGGCTCGGCTATCACATTCAATGGAGGCAAAACATGGAGCAGCCAGAACAATCAGCCTACAGCACAGTTCTATCGTATTAATGTGGACAATCTTTTTCCTTATAATATTTATGGCGGCCAGCAGGACAACAGTTCTGTAAAGATAGCCAGCCGTGCACTCGGCAGCGGCGGCATTAATAATACCAATTGGTCGGCATCAGCAGGAGGCGAAAGTGCTTTCCTTGCATTTGATCCCGATAACCCGCAATTAGTATTGGGTGGTAGTTACCAGGGCACCATTGAGGTGATGGATACAAAAGCCAAAGCAAGCACCAACATCATGGCAGCGCCGATCCAATACCTGACTCGTGATGCAAAAGATATGAAGTACCGGTTCAACTGGAATGCGCCAATTATCTGGAGCAAACATGAGCCGAATGTTTTTTATCATGGCTCGCAGTATTTATTGCGTACAGATGATATGGGCAAAACATGGAAAGAAGTTTCTCCCGATTTAACCCGGAATGATAAAGAAAAGCAGGGCAAGCCCGGCGTACCTTTCACTAATGAAGCAGTGGGTGCAGAAAATTATTGTGTGCTTTCTTATATAGCCGAATCACCTTCTGAAAAAGGAGTTATTTATACAGGGAGTGATGATGGTTTGGTCTATATTACAAAAGACAATGGCGCCCATTGGCAGAATATTACCCCGCCTGGTTTGCAGGAGTGCCTGATCAATGCAATTGAAGTTTCTCCGTCTGATAAAGCCACTGTTTATATTGCTACCACAAGATATAAGTTCAATGACTTTACACCCGGATTATATAGGTCAACCGATTATGGTAAAACATGGATGAACATCAGCAACGGGATTTCTGTCGGGGCCTTCACAAGGGTTGTGCGGGAAGATCCGGTGAGAAGGGATTTGTTATTTGCCGGAACGGAAACAGGAATTTATATTTCATGGAATGGCGGAAAGAACTGGGAACCTTTTCAGCTCAATATGCCTGTATGTCCCATCACCGATTTGAAAATTCATAGAAATAATCTTATTGCTTCCACTTCAGGCCGTTCTTTCTGGGTGTTGGATGATCTGAATTTAATACGTCAGTATAAAAAAGATTCTTCTTTTACATTGTTCAATCCATTGCCGGCTTATATCGTAAACGGCAGCAGTGAACTGGATGAAAGCAATCCTGATTTCACCGGATTAAATTCAGTTCGTGGGGTTAATCCTTCAACAGGGGTGGTATTTTATTATCAACTTCCCGCTGTAAAAGATTCTGATGAATTGATCATGGAAATTAAAGATGCTGCAGGTAATCCTGTAAGAATATTCAGTTCAAAAAAAGACAGCACTTATAAAAAATATGATGGCGGCCCTCCGGCCGAACCGGTTTTATCCAAATCAAAAGGGCTGAACCGCTTCGTTTGGGATATGCGTTATCAAATCATGCCGGGTGTCCCGGATGTTTATATTGAAAGCAGTTACAGTGGGCACAAGGCCATTCCGGGAAAATATTCAGTAAGCCTGAAATGGGCAGATAAAAAAGTTGCTGCAGAAGCAGAAGTTCTTGCCAATCCATTATACTCCACTGACGCCGTAACTTATAAAGAGTATAACAGCATTATGACAAATATGGAGCATGAGCTGACCATGATGCATAAAATGGTGAATACGCTGAATGCGAAGAGAGAACAGTTGGAATCATTGCTTCCAACGTTGAACGATGCCAGGTTTGCTTCTTTGAAAAAAGAAGGAGATTCATTGGCCAAAAAAATGAAAGCCTGGGATGAGGATATGATCCAGCGCAAAACAAAAGTGTATGATGATGCGGATAATTTTCCTGCAAAATTCACGGCCAACTATCTATTCCTGATAAATCAGACAGAAAGTGAGCTGCCAAGAGTGAATCAGCCTTCACTTGACAGGATGAAAGAACTGAATGCGGAATGGGCCATTCTGAAAAAAAGGGGATTGGAATTACTGGAAAAAGACATACCGGCGCTGAATAAAAAATTCTGGGAGGCCGGGGTAGGGGCCATCTGGAAGTATTAAGCCAGTAATATTCAGCATTAGTTCCGCTTATATCAAAAGGCGCTCAATTATCTCAGTTTAACTGTTGATTCCTGTCATTGGTTATGGAATTTCTTTCAATCAACTTCGCCAGGAGAAGATGATATGAAAGTGAAGACCGGATCATATATTGTTTCAGGTTTGGTATTTGTTTTTTTTCTTTTTTTCTCCTGTCAGCCCGAAGAAAAAAAGGTTGCCCTCCTTTAATGAATTAAAAATTCTTATCATCGGCTTTTTGGTCGGTAGGGTTGCAGCTAACGG
>VGGV01000053.1 GCA_016868455.1 Bacteroidota bacterium | reverse complement strand
GATTGAGAGCCCGGAATCAGAACTTATTTGTTAAAGCATACTAAGACATTTGACTCAATTAAAATCAAAATCTGTAATTGTTATGATGAAAAATTTTTTCCCAATAAGCATCTTCCTTCTTGCAGCTTGTTCGCTTATTTCTGAAAAAAGTTATTCGCAAAAGGAAAAACCTAAGGCAGTCGTTGTGGCTGAAGGAATAATTGTTGCCGGTTATGTAAATAACGGGGGGTTTGTAAACTTTACAGGCCCGTCAATAAAATGGGTACGCAAACCCACCTGGTCTTTTGTAATAGGCATGTTGCCAGGCCTTCGTATAAAAGAAGATAAATCTGCAGCTCCTGCCAAAAAGAATTCAGTTATTACACCTTCATTAGGTATGGGTTTTACTTATACGTATAAGCACCTGGCCTTGCAGGTTCCCTTTTATTACAATGCCAAAACAACGGCCCAGGATGGTAAATGGAATATCGGGTTCGGAATAGGCTACAAGTTTTAATTTTTATATACAGTGTTAAAAGCAGAGCCCTTTATTCCGGGGCTCTTTGCGCTGGAAATTACACCAATGAAAGCTTTGCCGTAAAGTGCCGTAGCAATGGGGTTTCTTCAATAATCTTTAGTCCTTTTATTGATTCTCTTTTTTCAAACACTTCGATGATCACTTCGGCAACATAATCAATATGACTTTGCGTGTACACTCTTCTTGGTATAGCCAGCCGAACCAGTTCCATTTGCGATGGAATCAGTTTGCCACCGTTATCATATTTACCAAACATGAGTGATCCGATTTCAACGCTCCGGATTCCTCCTTCTGTGTACAGTGCACAAACTAATGCCTGGCCGGGATATTGTTCAACCGGTATATGTTTCAGAAATTCTTTTGCATCTATATAAACCGCATGGCCGCCTGCCGGCTGCATCACTGGTACTCCTGCTTCAATTAATTTATTGGTCAGGTATTCAATACTCCGGATGCGATACTGCAGGTAGTGTTCATCCATCACTTCTTTCAACCCGATTGCGATTGCTTCGAGATCCCTGCCGGCCAGTCCGCCGTATGTGGTGAATCCTTCAGTGATGATTAATAAATTTCTGCACCGCAGCGCCAGGTCCAAATCTCTCATGGCAAGGAAACCGCCGATGTTGGCAAATGCATCTTTCTTTGCACTCATGGTGCAACCGTCTGCATATGAAAACATCTCAGCTGCAATTTCAGGAACGGATTTGTGAGCATAGCCCTCTTCCCGCAGTTTGATGCAATAACTGTTCTCTGCAAAACGGCAGGCATCAATGAAAAAGGGAATTTTATTTTCCTTACATACAGTGCTTACCTCTCTTATATTCTGCATACTCACCGGCTGACCACCACCGGAATTATTCGTTACGGTCAGGATGACCATGGGGATTACAGAAGCGCCTTCTTCCCTGATCACTTTTTTCAATGCGTCCACATCCATATTTCCCTTAAATGGTGCCGGAATGGTTGGGTGTTTTCCTTCTTCACATAAACAATCAATTCCCTCGGCACCGGAAAATTCAATATTGGCCCTCGTGGTGTCAAACAAAGTATTGCTGATAAAATATTTTCCTTTGCCACCAAGAATGGTGAACAAAATTTTCTCCGCCGCCCTTCCCTGGTGTGTGGGTATCACAATGGGAAAACCCATTACATCTTTCACAGATTGTTCAAAATGAAAAAAGCTGGGACTGCCGGCATAGCTTTCATCGCCCTGCATCATACCAGCCCATTGCCGGCTGCTCATGGCGCTGGTACCGCTATCGGTCAGCAGGTCAATGAGCACATCTTCTGCCGTGATGCGAAAAGGATTATAATCGGCATCTTTCAGAATTTGCGTCCGTTGCTTTTTAGTGGTAAAAAGGATTTGTTCAACCGATTTTATTTTGAAAGGTTCTATAATCGTTTTCATACATGAATTTTTGCCGGCATCGCTGCCGGTATGAATAACAGAAACAATAAGGTTTCAGCAGAAACTTCAGGTAGGTTTGCGGATGATATTTTTCCAGAGAGACATAATAAAACCGGTCTGCCTACGGCAGATAAACCCAAAAGTAAAATGAGCAGATTTATTCTTTTATGATTTTAATCAGGCGCCAAACTGCCTCAGATGGTGGTCTATATGTTTCCACGTAGCCTTGCTCCAGTTTTCTTTGCCAAGATGACCAAATACCGGGTGTTTTTCATTCACAATATTCGCTTCGGTAAAACGGGTTATCATATCCAGCAGCTTAGCTTTTTCCAAATTAAAATCTTTTGTTTCCCCGGTCATTACAAAAGTTTTGTCTGTAGGCAGGCTTTGCTTATAAGGCTTGTCATTGTACAGCATTTTTTTAAACAAAGGCAGAATAAGTCTCATCAGCCAATTACCTTTTACCGTATTTGTGCCCAATGCAACGCCGATAGGCATCTGCACATGAGCCAGCATCTGTGCCGCATTCATTTTGCCCCATTGCCGTTGGGATTGGAGAGTAAGTTTGTTTATCCGGTCAATGATCTCCTGTTTAGCAGCAGGGTCAAATAAATTTTTTATTTCCATAATTGTGATTGAGTCGGAAAGATCGGGTTTTTGTTTCAAATAAAAATGCTCCGGCGATAAATACCGGAGCATTAGTTTTTCGATATGACAGATTATTTTCTCGGATTCTCAATTTGTGCCTGCGCCGCTGCTAACCGTGCTATAGGCACACGGAATGGTGAACAGCTTACATAATTCAATCCAAGTTTATGAAAAAACTTTACACTGTCCGGGTCACCGCCATGCTCACCGCAAATACCTACTTTTAGTTTCGGTTTTATTTTTCTTCCCCGCTGCACACCATCCATCACCAATTCGCCCACCCCGTCCCGGTCAATGGTCTGGAATGGGTCGAAAGGAAGAATCTTCAGGTCAAGATATTTCGGAAGAAAACCACCAATATCATCACGGCTGAAGCCAAAGCTCATTTGTGTAAGGTCATTGGTTCCATAACTGAAGAAGTCAGCTATATTGGCCATATGTTCTGCCCTTATTGCCGCTCTCGGTGTTTCGATCATCGTTCCATACAGATAAGGAATGCTTTTCATCTTCATCTTTTCGCATACTTCTTTATATACTTTGTACACTATTTCTTTTTGGTGTGATAATTCATTAACGGTACAGGTAACCGGTATCATGATTTCCGGTAATGCTTTTTTCCCTGCTTTTATTAATTCAGCGGCCGCTTTAAGAATTGCCCTTACCTGCATTTCTGTTATTTCAGGATAACTGATTCCGAGCCTTACTCCACGATGGCCAAGCATTGGATTGTTTTCATGCAAAGCAAGCACCCTTCTGTTCAGCATACCCATGCTTATGCCAAGCTCTTTGCTGAGTTGTTTCAGTTTGTCTTTATCATGCGGCACAAATTCATGCAGTGGTGGGTCAAGCAACCGGATGGTAACCGGGCGACCCTTCATTACAAGCAAGGTGTCTTTAATATCTTTTTTCACATATTTATATAATTCATCCAGCGCCTCCCTTCTTTCCTGTTCTGTTTTGCTGACAATCATTTTGCGGAGCAGGAAAAGAGGTTCCTCGCTTCCTTCGCCATAAAACATATGTTCGGTGCGGAACAAACCGATTCCTTCGGCGCCAAAATGAAGTCCGTGTGCCGCATCCTCCGGTGTTTCGGCGTTGGTACGCACTCCCATCACTTTTACCTTATCTACCAGTTGCATCAGGTCTTTGTAAGACTTATTTTTCTTGATATCAATATCCACCAGCGGCAGGTCGCCTTCATATACTATACCCCTGGTTCCGTTCAGGCTGAGCCAGTCGCCGGGCCCCGGAGCGGACAGAAACCAGCAGGGGGTTAACCGGATCGCCAAATTTTTTGCCTGTGATTTTTTCCATCCTGCTCAGCGCTTCTTCCACATCAGTCTTTACTTGCCCGGGATAAGTTTTCTTATTATCATAGTACCAGGTACAAACTTCCGTTGTAAGGGTAAATCCCGGAGGAACCGGGAGACGCAGTTTGGGATGACCTGCCATTTCAGCAAGGTTGGCGCCTTTACCTCCCAGCAGGTTCTTCATTGATTCATTGCCATCGGCTTTTCCGTCACCAAAAAAATAAACGTATTTGCGGGTTTTTGTTTTTGATGCCATAACAAAATTCTTTTGTGTCTTGCATAGTTATAGTCTGATTACCGGAATTAATAAAACACAGGTCAAAGAAATACCTGATTAAAATCATTTGGAAAGGGAAAGGAAACCCTATTCATGTTCATAATAAGGGATTTCATCGTGGCTATCCGGTTCCTTTTGCTGCCAATAAGCCAGTGTTACGATATGACCATCCTTTGTTTTCAATTGTCTTCCGAATATGGCATTTACCCAGTTAAAAGTTATATCGGTAACACCCACGGTAAAGGTTTGAGGTTCCGTGTTTGAGGTTTGAGGTTGTGCAGGCACTGCATCGCCTTCTGCGGGTTTAGCTGCAGGAGCTGCTTTTGGTGCAGGTGATGGAACAGCTATAACAGTGTAACCATTTTGCTCCAGGAGGTCCTTCAGAAAAGCCATTCTTTCGGGAGAAACATTTTTCTCCACGATGCCGCATCGGGTGCCGTTCAGGTCTTCAAATTCATGGTTTTTATTCAGTGCCATAAACTCTCCTAAATCCTCTACTGCCGTGAGGACTTATTGTTAAATTAACGATTGAATATAATCATAAAGTTTTCCAATCAACCCTGTCACCACGATACCCGCCGCACAAATTATCATCCCCAGCTTTACAGTTGATGAAACATGTATTTTTTCAACAGGGTTTTCATTTTTATCCATGAATATCGCCCTTACTACTCTCAGATAATAGTACAATGAAATTACCATATTCAATCCGGCAATGATGATAAACCAGAAATTTCCACGGACACTTCCTGAAGTCAGCAGGAACAGCTTGCCAAAGAAACCGGCTGTGGGGGGTATGCCTGCCAATGAGAATAAAGCCAATACCATTATCCAGCTCAGGAATGGATTGGTTCTGTAAAGCCCTTTATAATCATCAATATTTTCTTTTCCTGTTTGTTCCGAAATAACAGCGGCTGCACCAAAAGCAGCCAGGTTGGAGAATACATAGATCAGTACAAAATAAACTACAGAAGAAAGACCGGAAGCATCATTGCTGCTGATCCCTACCAGAATAAAACCCACCTGTGCAATGGAAGAAAAAGCAAG
>VGGV01000052.1 GCA_016868455.1 Bacteroidota bacterium | reverse complement strand
ATCCAGAGTTTAAAAAGTTAACACACCCTAAATCCAATTTTGTAACTCTTAGGCTTGATACCTCTCCTTTAGGGAAATCCCCGGAGTTGTCTACTTTAAAAACCAGTTACTCCAATCAGGCTTAGCCCTGCATCGTCCCCGCCTCAGCCCCATATCAGTCCTGTATCAGCCCTGCCTGAGCCCACTGTCTGTACTTTTTGTTCACATTCCGGATAATTTTCCGGGTCCTCGCTGGTTATAATATTTTCTTTCGCCAGGCGTCTGCTCACAAATTTTGTATGACGAGACAAGCAAAAAAAAAGCCCCGACGCTATGGTCGGGGCCGTACTTAAACCCAGTATAGTTTAGAAGATGTTGTAACCATAGCTGATATAATACAAACCGCCTACGGCCGGGCTGCCAAAACCTGTGCGGGCATAAAAGTTGCCCAGGTTGGTGCCGCCGGCACGGAACACACTCTTGGTGCCTTTGGGGCGGTAAGAAACCTGCGCATCCCACCAGCCGAAATAGGGCAGTGTGCCGGAAACGAAAGTCCCTTCGTAGTAGTTATTATCCTGCCATTTGAACACTACGTTAAAGCCAATGCCATTGCATACATTATCATTGCGCAAACCAATATTGTAACGGTACTTGGGTGCATTAAAGAATGTCACTTCATTAGCTGGTACATCCTTCAGCACATCAGAGAATACGTTTCCGTAAAGAATATAGTTTTTAATAGCCCTGTATTCCAAACCTATGCCCCATCCGTATGATTTTACAACAGAAGCTGAATTCTGGTTGTACGAAACATTATTGGTGCTGAAAGGAGAATACAGCGGAAGTTTACCGGCATTGTCTGCCTGGGCCTGACCTACGGCCACACTGACCAGGAAGTCCTTGTAGCTGCTGGAGTAATAATATGCGTCAACCAGCAATTTGGTTCCAATAATGCCTTTATAACCTAATTCATAAGAGGTAACCACTTCGGGGCGAAGCTCATTAAAGGTGGCCCTTACCAGCCTGCTGGAGTCAGCCGGTGAACCGGCCCTGTAAGCCAGGATGCTTTTAGCGGTATAACCCGGTCTGGCGCCATTCAGTTTATAATATGTCTGAAACTCGGGCAGGCAGCCGATGAGGAAACTGCTGCCGCCGCCCAGACGAAGGCTTATATATTGGTTCTGGTTGCTGGGAAAACGGTAGGCAGTCTGGTATGAAAGCCGGATATTATTTTCTTTCGCAACTCTAACCACGGCGGTTAGTCTTGGAGTGAATTTTCCTTCAAAGTTAGTTTGCTTATCATACCTGCCGGATGCCGTTAATGTAAGCCGGTTATTCAGCAGGCTTTTTTTCAATTGAAGAAAACTGCCGTATTCATTTATCAAAATAGTGTTCAGCGTATCGGCGAAAATAGTTCCCTGCGATTTAAGGGCCCATTGTTTCCAGTTAATGCCGGCCAGTACTTCTACAGTACTGGAAAAATTAAACAGCTCTGATATGTTGGCATTGGCCTCCATGGCATACAGGTCTGATTTGTCCAGGAACTTGGCTCCGCCGGGTTTGTTCACCGGTGTGCTTTTGATTGTATTGGCAGCAGCAATAAACTGGGCTGATCCGGGTAAAAAGCGACCTACTTCAGCAGTATTCCTGGCAGCGAGGTGCAGTTGGGCATCGCTGGCAGCCCCATTGGAAATACGGCGGCCTTCAGAAAAAGTAAGCAGGTACTGAGGGAACCAGGATCCGGGAAGGTTCGCTGAATTTACACTGGGTTTCCATGCTTCATTCATAAAGGAGCCCAACGCATCGCCGATATAAGAATCACCGGCGTTTTCCTGGATGGTATAAGCCCGGTACATCCAGTTTTTACCTTTCATTTCAAATTTATGCTGGGCCATTTTGAAATTTCTGAGCGAATAACGGTTGGCACCGGTATACACGGTGGTTCCTGTACCGAAATAAGAGTTAATTGACCCTTCAAGATTATCCGTGAACTTATAATGAATACCCGCATTCATTTTTACATTAAGGGTATTATAATCTACCAGCTGATCCTCGTTGTATCCGGTTCGGGTAACATTGGTTTGAGTTCCGAAATAATTCCTTGAAAATCCAATATACAGGGGGGCAAAAAGCTGGGCGGCTGGTTGAAAAGGAGCCGGTACGCTGACAACAAAATTAGTTACCTGGGTATTGGTTGGATAAGGATTGGCTCCAAAATTCGCATTGGCATTGTTAATAAAGTTCACGCCTCCTCCGGAAGCAGCCAGCACCTGTCCATGAATGGTCGAAAAAAGAGCCAGCGCTAATTGATTCAGGTTCACACTTGTTTCATCGCCGTATGTATTCACTCCATTAAAGTTGGGGTCATTCTGGCGGTTGCCACCCACTACTTTACTAAGAATACCAATTTGCTGTTTGTTACGGTAGTCTTCAGCCTCCCAGTCGCTGCCGCGGATCAGTTCACCGGACAGGCGTAAAGCAAGCCTGTTTTTCCATACGCCCGCCCACCGCATGGCGATATTGTTATAGGGAGCAGTTGTGCGTTGTTTTTTATCCACATGCATCATACCCTGCTTAATATTATAGCTAAAACCTTTGTACTTAAAGGGGCTTTTGCTGGTGATCAGTATAGTGCCATTCATACCGCCCGAGCCATATAAAGCTGATGATGCGCCGGAGAGTACTTCGATATTGTCCACATCCAGATCCGTTAAACCTACAATGCTGCTCACGGCAAAGTTGAGTCCCGGCGCCTGGTTGTCCATTCCGTCCACTAACTGGTTCAGCCGGGTATTGCCGCTGCTTACAAAACCACGGGTGGTAACTGTACGGAAGGTAAGGCTGGCCGTATGTACATCCACGCCTTTCAGGTTGGTTATAGCCTCATATACTGATGGGGCTGCCACGTTTTTAATGGTAGCGTTGCTCATTCTTTCTACGGTTACCGGTGCTTCCAGTATACGTTGCGGCAAACGGGTGGCGGCTACTACAACCTCCTGCCCTAAATCTGATTTTACATTAAAATCCACCTCAACTGGTTTTCCTGCATCGGATACGGTGACCTCCTGAGTTTCAAAGCCGATAGAAGAGAAAACAAGAACAACAGGAAGTTTGGCCACTTTCAGGCTGAAAGCCCCGTCTGAGTTTGTGAAGGTTCCCTGGCTGGTGCCTTTTATCAACACGGATACAGCTGGCACATTATCTTTACTGGTGCTGTTCTTAACTGTACCGCTAATGGTAACGGATTGTGCGAAAGCTGATGCTGAAAACAGGCAGGCCATCAACCAGGCAGCTAAAAAGCAGTAGCTTTTTCTCATAATTGGGAGTTTTAGTTTTGGAATTGGGTGGAAAAATAAGCATTGTATACTTTTTGTAAAAATTTAATTTTTAAGGGGAAAGCCCGCCTGTGGACAATATTTTTTGAACCTCAAAAAAAAGGCCTGGCGGGATAAAATGTTGAAATCTGAAAGCCCTTGTTATTGGCCGGATTTTACCCCCTTCCTACTTTCGGTCATGGCCAGATTTTCTTTTCCTCATCAAACCGGTTTTTACAGGGGTAAAGTAAGGGATGTGTATACCATTTCGGGCCGCTGGCTGGTGATGGTGGCCACTGACCGTATCTCCGCTTTTGATGTCATTTTGCCCCGCTCCATACCCTGCAAGGGTCAGGTGCTGAACCAGGTTGCCGCTTATATGCTTCAGGCTACCCGGGATATTTGTCCTAACTGGCTGGTGGATGTGCCGGCTCCACATGTTTCTGTTGGTAAAAAATGTGACCCTTTTAAAATTGAAATGGTGGTTAGAGGCAATCTTACCGGCCATGCCTGGCGCAGCTATGCAGCCGGAAAACGGGTACTTTGCGGAGTGCCGCTGCCTGGTGGTATGAAGGAAAATGATTATTTCCCCTCTCCCATCATTACCCCCAGCACCAAGGCCGCCGAAGGACATGATGAAGATATTTCGCCGGAAGAAATTATACGGGAGGGCCTGGCTACGGAAACTGAATGGAATAAGCTGAGCCAATATGCCCTTCAATTGTTTGAAAGGGGAAAACAGATAGCTGCCCGGCGGGGGCTGATACTGGTTGACACCAAATATGAATTCGGTAAATTGAACCTGTCTGCCGCCGGCCTGTCCGGCAGGCAGGGACAGGCAGTCGGGGAAATAGTGCTGATGGATGAAGTGCATACCCCTGACAGTTCAAGGTACTTTTATGCCGAAGGCTTTGAAGAAAGACAGGCCAGCGGCGAAAAGCAACAACAACTGAGCAAAGAGTTTGTAAGGGAATGGCTCATCGCCAATGATTTTATGGGCAAAGAAGGCCAAACCGTGCCGGAAATGACCGATGAATGGGTACAAACCATTTCACAGCGGTATATTGAGCTTTACGAAAAAGTGATTGGCGAAAAGTTTGTGCCGGTACAGCTCAGCGAAGAAGAAACACAGCAGCGCATCATTGAATCACTGGAAAGACTTTCTGTATGAAAATACTTTTCATCGGGGCCACAGGCATGCTGGGCCAACCGGTGGCAAATGAACTTATCAGGGCCGGTTTTGATGTAACCCTTCTGGCAAGGGATGAGAGTAACATGCGCCGGTTATTTCCCGGTGCAAGGATTGCAAAAGGCGATGTGTTTGATCTTACAGGCCTTCATGCAGCTATGGCAGGGCATGATGCCGTGTACTGCAACCTTTCCGTTCAGCAATCTTCAAAAGAAAAAGAACTGCAGCCCGAAAGAGAAGGAATCAGTAACATCCTTGCTTCCGCACACTCAACAGGCGTCAGACGAATTGCCTGTATTTCTTCCCTGGTGCACAAATATGAGGGCATGAACGGTTTTCACTGGGGGCTTTCCGTATAAAGCAACGGGCTGTTGAGCAGATAAAAGAATCCGGAATCCCGTTTACCATTTTTTATCCCTCCACATTTATGGAAACGCTGGATAAACAGATGCTGCAGGGAAACAAACTGATGCTGACAGGAAAATCGGTAGTGCCGATGTGGTTTATTGCTGCTGAAGATTATGCAAAGCAGGTGGCAAAGGCGCTTGAAACTGCCGGCAGCAGCAGGGAATATGTTATCCAGGGCCTGGAATCTTTTACTGCTGATGAAGCGGCCGCTGTGTTTAAAAAAAATTATAAGACACCGCTTAAAACAATGAAAGCCCCCTTGGCCTGGTAAAATTCATGGGGCTATTCAGCCAGAAAATGAATTATGTGGCACATATCTGCGAAGCGCTGAATAAATACCCTGAAAAATTTGAGAGTGAAACAACGTGGAAGGACCTCGGAAAACCGGCGATAACACTGGCGGTAAAAGAGGATGGCGGCCTGGGGCCGCTTAAAATGAACCAGCCTTATGCCGGTTCAGGACCCAACAAAGAACGGCAGCTTTCTTCCCATATTCACTTTACTGCAATAGCCCGGAACAATAAAGACCTGTTTGTAACCGATCTCGGAAGCGATAAAGTTTATATTGAACATTTTCATGAAAACACCGGGTATATTTTTAACAATGAACACCAGGCTATACAAACAGAACCCGGCGCAGGCCCCCGGCATATGGATATAGATGTTCAAAGCAGGTTTATATATGTACTGGAGGAACTCACCGGGTATGTTTCGGTTTATACCTACCCTGATAAAAAACAACCTGAGCTTGTACAACGCATCCGTGCAACTCCTGCTGAATATACCGGCAAACCAGCCAGTGCGGATATTCACTTGTCGCCTGATGGTAAGTTTCTTTATACGTCCAACCGCGATGAATCAAACACCATAGCCATTTTTGCTGCAGACAAAAAGAGCGGTACGCTCAGCCTGAAGGGCCACCAATCAACCCTGGGTAAAACGCCCCGTAATTTCTGTTTGGATCCGAGCGGCAAATTTTTGCTGGTAGCCAATCAAAACAGCGATGAGATAGTTGTTTTTAAAAGAAATACCCGTACGGGGATGTTAACAGATACCGGAAACCGGGTAACAGTGGGTAAGCCGGTTTGCATCAAATGGGTCAGCACAAAATAACTACTTCAGTTTTGCCAGCCTTGCTTTTGATTTATTGAATACATTTCTGCCTTTATCAATGCCGCTTCTTCTTTTCTTCTGTTCTTCCAGCGGCAGGT
>VGGV01000051.1 GCA_016868455.1 Bacteroidota bacterium | reverse complement strand
TTTATGACGATATTGAATTGTCTGAACGGCTGAGTCAATTGATTAATAATGAAAGTTTGAGGAATCAAATGGGAGTAGCCGGCAGGATAAAAGCAGAAAGTCTAATTTGAAAATAATTCTCCTCAGTTCTTGTCATAATCGGGTCTCCCCAAATCCAGGTGAAGGACCTGATGGCATCAATATTCTTATTAATCGGCAGAAATAGAAAATTAAAAAAGCCGGAAGGATCCGAAATAAGGATATTGTTGATAGCCTTTCCTTCCAGAAAAAAACCAAATGTATCGCCAGCAGCATATACATAAGCATAATAAATGGTAAATGCAATACCGCCCGATATTTTGAGAATAATGCCTATTTTAAAATAACGTACTATGAGCGGGTCGGTCTTATTTTTTTTGACAAACCGGTTTGTTATGCCTAAAATGATTAGTATCAGTATAAATCCTGAAATCCAATCTTCAATAGTAATATAACTCATAGTTCTTTGAGCTGAATATCAAATGGGGTGCTGGAAATACGAAGGCAGGTTGAGTATGGGCCTGTTCCGATTGTTTCCGTATTTTGCCGTCCCAAACATAAGTAAAATATTTGATCCTTTTGTAAATAAATTTGTGAATTAATTCTATTTGTTGTGTTGAATGCATTTACAATTGACCTGGAAGACTGGTACCAGGGAATAGAATTCCCGATTGGCAGATGGTCCTCCTGTAGTAAAAGAGTTGAAAAAGGACTTTACAGAATCTTCAGTCTTTTGGAAGAATATTCCGTAAAAGCTACTTTCTTTTCCTTGGGCTGGATTGCCGAAAAATACCCGGCAATGATAAAGGAAATTGCGGCCAGCGGACATGAACTCGGATCTCATGGGTATTCTCATGAAAAGGTATATTCTTTAACAAAAGATGAATTCAGGGAAGAGATCAAAGTCACAAAAAACCGGCTTGAAGATTTGATTGGCAAGCCGGTGACAACACACAGGTCGCCCTTTTTTTCAATCACCTCAAAAAGTTTATGGGCGCTGGATATTCTGAAAAAAGAGGGGATTGAAATCGATTGCTCTATATCCCCGGTAAAAACGTGGCGGTACGGCATCAAATCCTGTCCGGACTGCATTTTCAGGATCAGGGAAGCTGATATTGTTGAGTTTCCGGTATCCTCCTTCCGCTTTTTCGGAATGACCTGGGGTATCGGGGGCGCTAACTTTCGGTTATTGCCTTGCAAAATCACTAAGGATGCCCTGGACAGGAGAATGAAATTGGGTAAACAGAACATGTTTTATATACACCCCTGGGAATATGATGAGAATCATCCAAAAGTCAGGATGAACTGGAAAGCCGGGATTACACACTATGCCCGACTCAGTAAAACACTGCCCAATACTGTTTCTCTGTTGAAAAATTACAAATTTGGAACGGTTTCGGACGTTGTATTGAATTATCAAAACAAATTCGGGGGATTAAGCCAGATAAGCATTGACCATTTGCAGGAGTGACCATGAAAGGAAACTGGCTGGGAATATCAATGCAGGGATGTGTTAAAAGATCATTCTGTGTATATCCAGTGAAAAATCGGGTATGGTTAGCAGGAAATTAAAAATTTTGCATACAATGACCTGGCTTGCGCCCGGCGGCGGTGTTGACAAAAACGTGTTCTATACGATAAGTAATTTAAGAAACGAATACGAATTTCATTTGGCTGTAGGGGAAGATATTTTTCATAACGAATTTCAAAAAATAGATGATTTAAAAATATTTATTTGTCCTTACCTGAAGCGTCATTTGAATTTGTGGGAGGATATAAAATCTGTATTTTTTTTTTACAAACTGATAAAAAAAAATAAATATGATATTGTTCATACGCATGAAACCAAGGCAAGTCTGATAAGCAGGGTAGCGGCCTGGTTGGCAGGCTGCCCGACAATAATTTATGGCTTGCATGGAGTGACATTTAATGATCCGCACAGCAAGATCAGGCGGTTAATCTATATTATCATAGAGAAATTGACGATCAGGATGAACGACTATATTGTTTCTGTTAGCCAGGATGTAATAAATGTTTATCATAAAAACAATATTGGAAAAAAAATACCATATTCAGTGGCCTATAGCGGAATAGACACGGAGTTATTTATCGGTGAATTGCCGGAAACAGAGAAGAAAATGCTATTGAAGAAGAGGCTTGGAATAAATAAAGATGAAAAGGTGCTGATAAATATTGGCAGATTTTCCTATTCAAAAGGGCAAAGATTTACAATTGAAGCTTTCCATCGGCTGCTGTGTTTGGACAAGAACCTGAAACTGCTGCTGGTGGGTGAAGGGGAAGAGATGGAAAATTGTAAAAGAATGGTGGGAGACCTGGGTTTGGATGAAAAGGTGATATTTTATGGTTTTAGTAATAACGTACATGAATTGTGTTCTTTGGCTGATATATTGATTTTAACTTCTTTGCGGGAGGGATTACCAAGGGTGGTTGTAGAAGCTTCTTTATGTAAAGTGCCAACTGTTGCTTTTGAAGTGGAAGGTATCAAGGAAGCAATTCCGGCAAATTTTCATGAATTTATTGTAAAACAAAATGATATTGAATCATTAGTGGGTAAAATACATGATCTTTTGAATTCCGAAAAAATATATACCCAATATGCCTGCGAGGCGTATCAAAATGCTCTTTCAAACTGGGATTTCAGGACCATGACAAATACATTACGTCATATTTATAACAAAAAAAGCCAATAATTATGAGCTCAAAAACAAAACAAGTTGAGAAGTTTTTTCATTCCTATGCTGGGGGCTTTGATTCTATCTACGGGCATACTACCAGGCGTTCCAAATTTGACAAATGGGTTGATAAAACCTTTCGGAAAACCATGTTTTTACGGTTTGAAGAAACATTAAAAAATACCGCCAATCCTGAAATACATTCAGTGCTGGATATCGGTTGTGGGTCGGGAAGGTACATTATTGAGTTCTTATTGCAGGGCAAGGATGTTACTGGTATTGACCTTGCCCAGGGAATGATTGATATCGCTAAATCGCAAACGGAAAAGATTGATCACAAGGGCAGGAAGCAATTTATTATTGCCGATTATATGCAGTATGATTTTGACCGGCAGTTTGATGCGGCATGCCTGATGGGGGTCTTTGATTATATAGAAAAACCGGTGGAGATGCTTAAAAAATTGAAAAGAGACATTTCAAAAGAAATTTATGCTAGTTTTCCGCACGATTCCGGGTTATTGGCATTTCAAAGAAAGATTAGATATAAGATCAGGGAATGCCCGTTATATTATTATTCCTATAATGATGTGGTTAACCTGCTGAAAGAAGCGGGTCTGGATAAAAATTTTGAAATTGTGGACTTTAAACGGGATTATTTTGTAAAAATTATTTTAAATAAATAAAGCAAGCAGGATCCGGAAAATAGCTGTTTCGAGAGGCTTATTTTTTGATTTTCAACCTGATGAGAAAAATTTCAAAAAGCAGTATTTCGGGAATTGAATATGCTGTTCCTGAAGTGTCGGATGATAGGCGTGCCATCGAAAAATTCCTGGCACTCCATAGTGGCAGGCCGGTAATTGTTGTGCAGGGGCTGGGTTTTGTGGGTGCCGTCATGGCATTGGTTTGTGCCAATTCACGAGAAGAGGAATATGCTGTGATAGGGGTTGACCTGGTTTCAGAAAATACTTTTTGGAAAATATGTTCTATAAATGAAGGTGTTTTTCCGGTGGTGGCATCGGATCCGAATATCGAATTGTTCTACCAGAGGGCAAGGTTGAAAAATAATTTGTTGGCCACTTTTGATCCCTTTGCCTATTCGGCGGCGGATGTGATTATTGTCGACATTAATCTTGATGTAAATAAAACATCCGGTTATGATAAAGAACTCTTAAGCTATAATGTAGACTTATCGGCGTTTAAGAAAGCCATTGAGACCATTGGAAATAATTGTAAAGAAAATGCATTGATCCTTGTTGAAACAACCGTTCCACCCGGTACTTGCCTGAAAATTGTGAAACCCATTATTGATTCCTGTCTTCAAAAACGGGGGCTTTCAATTGCGAAATACGCTCTTGGGCATTCTTATGAACGGGTGATGCCAGGTCCCGACTATATCAATTCCATACAAAATTTCTATCGCGTATATGCCGGTATCGACGAAAAAAGTTCAATCCGTGTTAAAAAGTTCTTGCAAACAATCATCAGTACGGAGAAATACCCATTGACACAGTTGGGAAATACCACCGCTACTGAAATGGCCAAAGTTCTGGAGAATTCTTACCGGGCCATGAATATTGCATTTGCACAGGAGTGGAGCCGGTTTGCCGAAGAATCGGGAGTTAATATTTATGAGATAGTCAATGCCATCCGGCAAAGGCCCACACATGCCAACCTGATGTATCCGGGCATTGGTGTTGGCGGGTATTGCCTTACAAAAGATCCTTTACTGGCTTCCTGGGCAAAGAAAAATCTCTTCGGCAGCCCCGAAGCGTTGGTTCAAAGTGAGACCGGTGTAAGAATAAATGACAAAATGCCATTGTTTGCTTTTCAGTATTTCCTCGGGCACTACCCGCATTCGCTGCAGGGGAAAAATGTTTTGTTGTTGGGAGTTTCCTATCGCAGTGATGTGGGGGATACCCGTTACTCGCCGGTAGAACCTTTTTATGATTATATGTCCGATGCGGGAGCCCGCTTGTCATTGCACGATCCTTATGTTTCCTTTTGGGAAGAGAAAAATATTCCTGTGGGTATTCATTTGGATGAGGCAATCCGGGAAGAATTGGATGTGATTGTTATTTCCACGGCACACAGGGAGTACAGGAATAACAATGAATTAATTGCCAGGCTTCTATCTATGGGTGAGCTTTTTATTTTTGATACGGTGGGATTATTCACACAGGAAGAAGTGGATTTGTTAAAAGCAAAACATGTCGTTAAGGTTTTGGGCAGGGGGGATATGTAATCAGGTATGGCTGTGATTCCGGAAACAGGATGAAACAGCATGCTGACCGGAATAATTATTTCAATGATGAACCAGGTAATGATCAAATTCCAACACATTTGATAATAAATTGTATGAAAAAGGTTTTAATTCTTGGCGGCGGTGGTTTTATTGGGTTTAATATAGCAAAATACCTTTCGGAAAACCGGGATTATCAATTGACCATTGCGGATAACTTCATGAAGAAAAACAGGGATGAAGAATTTGATGAGCTGGTTGACCAGTATAAAATAAAAGTAATCGAGGATGATTTTTCTTATCCCTCTGCTTATGATAAACTTGATGGCAATTACGATCAGGTTTATATGATGGCAGCACTGGTGGGAGTTGATAATGCCAACAACATGCCGCATGAAGTAATTCGCATCAATACATCCCTTGCCCTGTACACTCTTGAATGGATTCGCCGGTCAAAAATCGGGAAGGTTGTTTTTGCATCCACCAGTGAGAATTATGCGGGAACGGTGGATGCATTCGGTTATAACATACCCACACCGGAAGAAGTGCCGTTAACTATACAAGATATTGCCCATCCCCGGTTTACATATGCAGTAACGAAAATCCTTGGCGAATCCGGTTTTCTGAATTATGCGAAAATGCTCGGGTTTGAAACAACCATCATCCGTTACCATAATGTATTTGGTCCCCGGATGGGTTTTAACCATGTGATTCCCCATCTGGTTATCCGCTTCAGAAACAAAGAAAATCCTTATAAAATTTACGGGCATGACCAGACAAGGGATTTCTGCTACATCACTGATGCAGTGGAAGGTACGGTACTGGCCATGGAAACACCCGGAACAAACGGACAAATCTATCACCTGGGTACCGGTATAGAGATTACTATTGAAGAGCTAACCCGTGCTGCCGGAGAATTAATGAACTTCAGCGGAGAATATACCTATGCTCCTACTTATCCCGGATCAGTATCAAGAAGGAGCCCAGATGTCAACAAATCAAAAAAAGACCTTGGGTTTACAGCCAAGGTAAACTGGAAGGATGGATTGAAGGAAACGGTTGACTGGTATAATGCTTATTTTGATGCGGGAAGGGAAGTTCCGCATGAAATAAAATTCCTTTGACAAATAAAATCAGGCGGCTCTGTAATGTATAAGTACATCAAACTTTTTTTTGATATTGTTTTTTCGCTGATAGCGCTGGTTATCCTGTTGCCTGTTTTTATTCCAATAATTGTTTTATTGTTAGTAACAGGTGAGCATGAAGTGTTTTACCGGCAGGAAAGGGTTGGATTT
>VGGV01000050.1 GCA_016868455.1 Bacteroidota bacterium | reverse complement strand
CCGGCGGAGCATGGGATGCGGTGCAAATGGGTTTTAACGGCAGGCGTTTATTTGCAAGGCTTGCTTTCAGTTTTTGATAAAATGATGTTTGCTGTTAAACCGCTTCGGGAACGGGGCGGTTTTTTTATCTTTAGGATACGCAAAATTAGCCCGCCAAAAACCTTACCATGAAAAGAATCCTTTCCATTGTCATTTTCATTAAAACTGCTTCCTTCCTGGCGGCGCAAACTACCACAGAATATACCCAGTTATTAAGCCGCTACGAACAATGGAAAGCTGCACAATATAAGACCGGCAAATATGCAACTCCCGGTAACTGTAAAAATGGACATTGTGATCAATGAGGGATACAAGGACCCGATGGCAGGGATACCGAAAGAAATTTCGATTCATTATTCTGACATTAATGGTGATGGAAAACTGGATGCTTTAATAACTTTTCACCCGGTGCAGTGTGATGGCGGTAATGCAATGATGAATGCCCAGTCAAGGCTGCTGATTATATCAAAAGGTTCTTCCTGGGTTACCGATGATAAGTTTATTGAAAGCATTGAAAGCAAAAAAGACGGCTGGCTGTCGGTAAGCGGCGTTACGGAAGGCACCATCTTCGGCACCTATTACGAATATGCCGCTGATGACGGCCGTTGCTGCCCCAGCATTAAAAAATCCTTTACATTAGACTATAAGACGAGGAAGCTCACCATAGATAATGAATAAGGAAGTAAATTAAACCGCTTTAACTTCTAATCAGTTTTACTTTTTCCCTCAATAATTCCGGTAGAAAATTTTTGTTCAACAGTGAAAATAAAACAGGCGGTGCTGGATCATCATCAAATGCATTCAGCGTTAGCCTCCACCAGCCTACGTTTTTCCACTTACCGAGTTTAAACCCTACTTGTTCATAGGTGGCAAAATATTTGAAACCGAAATTTTCATGAAAGGCCACACTTTTTTCATTGGGTAGATTAATAACGGCATACACATTGCGAAAGCCCTGCCTTTTCAAAATCTCAAACAATGCAGCATATAAGGCCTGAGCCACACCCATCCGTTGAAAATCATTATGTACATATACGGAACACTCCACACTCCATTGGTAAGCCGTTCTTTCCCGGTAGCGGGAAGCATAAGCATAGCCGGCAAGGATGCCGTTTATTTCATAAACCAGCCAGGGCCAGCTTTGTAAATAATCTTCTATCCTTTCACCAAATGCGGCCACAGAGGGCAGTTCAGTTTCAAATGTGAATGAAGTATTTTGGATATAGGGAACATAAATATCCAGGATACCCTTTGCATCATCAGCAGCAGCAAGGCGAATAACCGGCGCCATAGAAACAGTCAGTTATAATTTTTATTCTGCAGGCTTTATCACCTGTATCTTGTCTTTGTTTTTTCCTGCAATAAAACAACGGTTCCCCTTGATGGAAATGCTTTCCAGGCATTTTACATCGCCCGGTACATAAAACCCGGATTCGGTAACCGGTACCGGTTTAAAATCGCCTTTCCCGTTTCCAAAGAGCAGCAATCCGATGCCAGCATCATTCCTTCCTGTTTCCACTTCCGTGCTGTAATCATTGCCCGCCAGTAATAAATCGAGGTTACCATCCCGGTTTATGTCCATGCACTGAATTGCTTTAACCGGGAAAAACTGTGCTTCCGGTGGCAAAATTTTTAAGGTGAAATCAGCCCTTCCGTTGTTAATAAAAACAAGGCTGCTCATATTATTGGCAAGAAAAGAACTTGCTTTCGCCAGTTGTTCTGGGGTAAATATATCAGTTACCGTGGCACCTGAATACTGGTTATAGCGCAAATATTTCTTCCGCAGGTAGGGCATCTGGTCAAGCACATAATCCCGTATGGAGATGGGATAACTGTTATTTTTTACATAGGTGCTGATCAGGCAGTCGGTGCTTCCGTTGTTGTCAAAATCACTGACCACCATGGTAACCGGCTTTTCAAAAGTTCCCATATAGCGGGTATTCAGGCCCAGGTTGCCGGCAATGATATCCAAATCTCCGTCATTATCCAGGTCGGCAAACTGCAGCTTATTCCACCAGCCATAGGTTTGCGACATCCCATAAGGCGCTGCATCCAGCCCGTCTTTATTGCCATAATAAATGGAAACAAGCATCCACTCACCGGCCAGCACTAGGTCAAACCAGCCGTTTTTATCAAGGTCAACCCAATGGGCCGATTTAATCATGCCAGCTTTTTTCAATTGGGGTGGTGTAATGTCTTTTACTTCACCATTAATGATAGTCAGCAGAAAACTTTCCGGTATAAGCCCGTAATTACCAGGACTGGTGGAGCCCCCGATGAAAATATCGGCATTGCCATCTTCATTATAATCAGCAACGGCTATTGCATTGCTGCTGGTATTCAATATTCCGGTTTTGTAAGCTGCAAATACCCCGGTGCCGTCATTCCTGTAAAACCTGACGGGGTACATACTCGTATTCCTGGCATAATCATTTCCACCTGAAGTAATGATCATATCCCTGTTGCCATCCCTGTCAATATCAATAAAAGCAATAGCTCCGTCTTCATATTTTTTGTCGGCAGCAAGGGCCGGCTGTGGCTTTTGATTAAATGACCCATCGGCCTGCTGGAAATAAACAGAAGCTGCAACATCTTTGGCACCCCCCACCACAAAGTCATCCAGACCATCTTTGTTCAGATCAGCCACGGCAATACAAGGCCCCAGTTGTGAAAATCGGTGAGGAAGCAAAGGCTCAAGTTTAAAATCTATATAAGGATTCTCTGTATACAGGTGATTTATTTTAGTGGCAGGGGTTATATCTTCAAAATACCGGGAAACTTTCATCCCTTCCTGAACCGGCGTCTTTGCATTTGTATAATCCATTTGCAAATTCTCCCCGGCCCGGGCATTTTCTTCCTGGGTTTTCCCGTCAGGCCATGTTATCAGTACCCTGGCAGATGGATTTCTTCCGATACCAATCACCATTTTATTGTCATTGTTTGACAGGTAGCCCCGCATCGTATTGGCAACGAAATAATACTTGTTATGATCCGGTGTTGAAACCCGGATCTTTGCCCCCAGCCCGTTTCTGTTCTGCAAAGGTCCATTGAGGCTGATGGAAACGGACCGGTTCTCACCTTTTTCTGAAGTGTTGTTTTTGTAAATAAAAGCGTAGTCGTTCACATTGTTCACAATGATTTCAAGGTCGCCGTCATTATCCAGGTCAGCATAAGCAGCACCAAAGCTCCATGCCGGATGATCGAGGCCGCTTTCTTTGGTTTCCCTTCTGAAATCAAAATTCCCGTAATTCTTAAAGTAACTTTTCAGCACTTTTACAGACGGGATAACAGCTAACAGTTTCAGCACATCATCCTGGCTGCCGGTTTTGATCAGGGCCTTTTTTACCGAATCCATTTTGAAGCGTACATAATCCATATCGGTAATGTCACGCATATAGCCATTGGCGATGTAGATATCTTTCATGCCATCGTTGTCAAAATCATTCATCAGTACTGCCCAGCTCCAGTCGCTGAATGCAGTACCGGTATAATAACTGATGTCAGAAAAACTGCCATTGCCGTTATTCAGTTGCAATACATTTTTTACATACTGATAGCCGTACCCGTACTTCACCACTTTTTCAAACTCGTCATAATTATTTCCCCTTCTCAGTTGTTTTTGGCGGTAATTACCTTCGGGCAGCATATCGGTTGTCATCAGGTCGCTGAAACCGTCATTATTGATGTCGGCATAATCAGTGCCCATAGAAGAATAAGAGCCATGCCGGAAGAATTTGTCGAATTCATTTACAAATTTTCCCTTGCCCTTGTTGATAAAAAGATAATCCGGTTCCAGGTAATCATTGGCCTGGTAAATATCAACAAGGCCGTCATCATTAAAATCTTCGAGGATGGCGCTGAGGCCGAATGCACGGGTGGCCAGACCGGCCTGTGCTGTTTTATTTACAAACTTGCCGTTTACATTTTCGTAATACTGGTCAGACTCATACGGCGTTGGTTTATCCTTTACAGCTACCAGTTCACCTTTTTTGTTATAGGTAAGATGAATGGTTTTGGCAAAATTTAAATTGTAAGGATGATTAAGAACCAGCAGGTCAAGGTCGCCGTCACCGTCGAGATCATTAAAATAAGCACACATGGAAAAGCCTTCGTCGTCCACGCCGTATTCCGTTGCTCTGTTAGTAAAAGTTCCGTTCTTGTTATTGATGTAAAGAATATTTTTGCGCAGTTTGGGATTAGCAGCAACGGATTTACAGACATAAATATCCAGCCAGCCATCATTGTTAATGTCTGCCATTACAGCCCCGGTCTTATACCCGCCTCCTCCGTTTACACCGGCTGCTGCTGTTACATCTTTGAACTTTAAATTACCCTGATTAATATAAAGTTTACAGTCGCCCACATTGGAAGTGAAATACAAATCACAAAGCCCGTCATTGTTTACATCGCCGGCTGAAACACCGGCGCCGTTATAGAAGTATTCATAACTCACTACATTCAGGTGCTTGCTGTCCATGATTTCATTTACAAACTGCACACCGGTGGAATCGGCCGGCAGCAACGAAAAAAGTTGGGTTTGCGCCTGCAGGTACAATCCCGGCAAAACCAGTAATGACAATAAAACTTTTATTGTTCTTGGC
Source organism: Bacteroidota bacterium (assembly GCA_016868455.1). Taxonomy (GTDB): domain Bacteria; phylum Bacteroidota; class Bacteroidia; order Chitinophagales; family Chitinophagaceae; genus JJ008. The sequence goes on along the minus strand of VGGV01000050.1, from coordinate 2,847 downwards.
ATCATACTAATTATTCACTTTAAGTTTTCCCAGTATGTAGTTACCGATCCCCTTTCCCTGGTCAATGCTATTGTTCAGGGCTTCCATGAAATGAATACCACCGTAAAACCGGCTGATGGAAGCCTCATCTGCAGCCTGCCTGAAACTCTGAAATTTCCTCGGCGGAAGGTTGATATACATTTCACTGGAATCAACAAAAGAATAGGGCTGGCGGATAACTGCCATAAGTATAGTAGCCGATGTGCTGCTGATAACACTGTGACCGCTGGGGTATTCAGGAAAAGGCGGGGTCTCGATATAAGGTTTCCATTTGGGGCTGATGAGTTTGTTGATATAAGTTTCAGGCCGTAGGGTATTATACAGGTATTTGTCAGTCCAGCAGCTTAAAAAACCTTCGTAGAGGCCAATGGCTACAAGGGTGTAGATTTTTGCAGACTCCGATTCATTTAGCTGCCTGTTTTTAATGGCCTGCCCGGTTATGCGTATCCAGTGCCCGCCGGGAGACACCTTATGGATAAAGTAAGTAAAGTGCCCTGCTGACCGGGTAATGTTGGGATTGCAATCCCAAAACTGAGCAATCATTCTTTTAACTGTATCCAGTTTTTTCGACTGGGTATAAACCTGCAGTGCGCTTCTGTAAAAAGCGGAATTTTTCTGTTCTTTGTATTTCAGCGGAAATACAGCTCTTACTTTATTGCTGCTGTCAAACACCAGCGACCGCATAAGCGGCCAGTTGGGCTCCACGGCATTGGCATAATCCGGCGCTGTAGGCTGCCATGCACCGGCAGAGTCAACTACAATATAACGGGTAAGAGTCCGGGTATAATCATAATTGTCCTGCCTTAACCAGGCAATGATATGACCGGCTGCCTGTTTACCAAAAACAACAGAGTTTTGCAATAACACTGTGTCATTGTTGTTTGTTAACAACCATCCTGAAGTTTCTTTACTCACAAAATCATCCACCATATACTCACTGTAAATCATCCTGCGGGCCACTGTAGCAAAAGCTACCAATGCGGAAACGGAATAGTCAACCTTATTGAGCGGACCCGGCATTTTTGTTAACTCGTTTAGCTGGCCGGCCAGTGATTTTAATTTATTATCCTTAAAACAAAGCACTTCATAAGCGGCAATATTCGGATAAACCTGTATTCGGCTGGCTACCGGGGGTGTAAAGAGGTCTTCCATGATTATCTCAACCAGTTTTTCATTGCAGCGGAAGAGATAATTGCCTTTATCCAGCTGGCTGTGTGCAATTGAAGTAATAAACAGAAAGAAGAAAAGAAACTTAAATTTTCCCTGCATGCTTTGTTTTAATTAACAAGTACGGGCAAGTTAATCAATTTTTGACCGGCCAATAAAAACAGCCTGTCTCCTATAAATAAAAAAAGCCCTGAATATCAGAGCCTTTGGTACCGGGGAGCAGTCCCGATAGCCATCGGGATGAACAGCCGTTTATCATCCGCAATACAAATAGCGGCTTTGTCGAAACTAAAAAAGGCTGCCATTTATTTATGACAACCTTTGAGTACCGGGGATGGGACGATTATCTAACTCGATTATGGAGGGACTGATTGCACTATCGTTTTGATATTTAAAAAACTGAGATGTCGGGGAGATGTGTTGAATTGTCTAGTACGATTAACCCACATCAACGAAATTCCCGAACAGCATTACGAGGTGGGCGGAAAGCCTTGGGAAACATGATGGCGGTCTTTATCTCAATGGTTTGACCTCCCTTTCAGATGCTGCTGCGGAAAGCCTCGGGAAACATGAACGCAGTCTTGAACTCAATGGCCTGACCTCCCTTTCAGATGCTGCTGCGGAAAGCCTTGCGAAACATAAAGGTTATTTGGGTCTTAACGATTCAATGTCAGAACGGATAGATTCTAAAAAACAAATAATCAAATCTTAAAATGTAAATAACCCACTACTAAAAGATGTGACCTTCTCCCCGATAGTAATGTGTAAGTTACATATATGGAACGCCTGAAGAAAGAAAAATGAATGTACCGATTAGCAGTGAAATTATAAATGAAGTATGTGTTTTTGAAATTCATCTTCGACGAGATGGGGGTAATTATGCCTCAAATGGGTTTTGACTATGAATAGGCTTGTATATAATGAAATTCCTTTAGATGAGGCATTAATTACTGCGATAGTCCTGATTTTTATATTTATCACCTATAAAAACCGTAAAGTTTTTCCTTTCAATGTGATCTGGGGATTTTTAGTTGTAGTTTTTATATATGCAGTAGCAAATTATACTTTTGAAAAAATAAAAAAATGGCTAAATCCAAAAGATTAGCTGACTACAATTCAACAATTGCATACCCATCTCAATGGCCTGACCTCCCTTTCAGATGCTGCTCTACACAATGTAGCGTAATGGGGGAGGGGGGTCAGAGTTTTTTATTTATATTTATCTGAAACAAATAATTATGTATTTATTAACAACATCTCAATTAACACAATCAGATTATTTGTGGATACTTTCCGCAGCGCTAATAACGATAAGCGCTTATATCGGACGTAAATACAAACCATTTGATTCGCTTTGGCGCTTTATTTCTGTTGGGTTGGCAGTTATTTTGACATATTTTGTTTTTGGAAATATTGCAGATAGGTTCAGGGGAAAAGATTAAATAAAAAATTAAAAAAACATAATATGAAAAATGTAATCATAGAATTATCTGGACACGGTGAAGATTGTTTTATCCATAGTATTGATGATAAACAATTTGAAAAATTCGAGGACAAACAAGTTGAAGATGGTGAAATGACGCTAAGCCAGGTAAAGAGGAATAAAAATATTTAATCAATTACAAAAACCAATTTGAAAAA
>VGGV01000049.1 GCA_016868455.1 Bacteroidota bacterium | reverse complement strand
TTTTTTTGATATTGTTTTTTCGCTGATAGCGCTGGTTATCCTGTTGCCTGTTTTTATTCCAATAATTGTTTTATTGTTAGTAACAGGTGAGCATGAAGTGTTTTACCGGCAGGAAAGGGTTGGATTTAAAAATAAAATATTTGGTATCTGGAAGTTTGCGACAATGGTAAAGAACAGTCCGAATATGGGATCAAAAGACCTGACGATGCGGAATGACCCAAGGGTAACCCCGGTTGGCAGGTTTTTACGTAAATCAAAAATTAATGAACTCCCCCAGCTTATCAATATCCTAACCGGTGCTATGTCGTTCACCGGCCCAAGGCCGCTGATGAAAAGCGGGTTTGACAGGTATTCGGATGAAATGAAAGCGAGAGTGTATAATGTAAAACCGGGGTTAACAGGGATAGGCTCAATAGTTTTCAGGGACGAAGAATTTATTATCACAAAAAGCAATCTTTCACCGGAAGAATGTTACAGGAGTGTGATACTTCCCTATAAAGGGGCATTGGAAATCTGGTACCAGCAGCATCAAGGTTTTTATACGGACTTTATGTTACTTTTTCTTACAGCATGGTATATCGTTTTCCCGAACAGCAGGCTGGTTTATAAAGTATTTCCCTCATTACCAAAAAGTGATTTGCTGCAGCATGAACCTGCAGGCGTCACTGGTTAAGAAAACTATGTTAAGGTTTTTTTCCAGGCCAGGTAAAGAAGAAAGCAGTGAAGTGTTCAGAAATCTGAAAACGGATATGCATTCCCACCTGATTCCCGGAATTGATGACGGCTCACCTGATCTCAATACATCACTGCATCTGATCAGGGGAATGGTTAAGTTGGGCTACACCAAGCTCATCACAACGCCGCATATTATTTGGGAGATATATAAAAACAGCCGGGATGGTATTTTGCAAAAACTTGAGCTGCTGCAAAAAGCGGTGCAAATGGAGGGTATTCCTGTTGAAATTCAGGCGGCGGCGGAATATTTTCTGGATGAACATGTTGCAGACTTACTGAAGCATAATGAACCTTTACTGACAATTGGCGGGAAGATGGTGCTTACTGAATTTTCACTGGCATACAAGCCTCATGGAGTAAAAGAGATTTTGTTTGAAATGCAGATGCAGAATTACCAGCCGGTGATTGCCCATCCCGAACGATATATATACCTGGACCAAAACAGAAAGTTCTATGAGGAACTGAAGGATATCGGATGCCTGTTCCAGCTCAACCTGCTTTCGCTTACCAACTATTATGGAAAAGGACCGCATGAGCTGGCTCTCTACCTGGTCAAAAAAGGGTATTATGACCTGGTGGGAACCGATCTCCACGACTCCAGGCACCTCGACGCAATGAATAATTCCACCCTGGTGCACCAGGTGCAGAAACTTATGGAATCGGGAAAAATACTCAACCCGGAATTGTAGAATCTGCCTTTCACAGGAGATTCAACTGATAAAGTTCGGCCCCGGCTGAACTTTTTCTTTTTCCGGTTGTAATAATAATTTAATGAACTCCTTTAACATCAAAGAACTTGAAAACCTGTCAGGGATAAAAGCTCACACCATTCGTATGTGGGAGCAGCGGTACAGTTTTCTGAAACCCCGGCGTACCACTACTAATATTCGTTATTACAGTAATGAGGAGCTGAAGGCAATATTGAATATTGCCTTGCTCAACAAGTATGGCTTTAAAATATCCCGTATTGACCGGATGCAACCGGAAGAAATCCGGAGCAGGATATTGGCTTTGGGCGACCCCAGTGCTGTGCAGGACCGCATTATTAATGAACTGGTGCAGGAAATGGCGGATATAGATATTGAGAGGTTTGAGAAAACGTTGTCCGGCTATATCGGATCAAAAGGAATTGAGCGGGCCGTTAACCAAATAATTTTTCCATTTCTTGAGAAGATCGGCATTCTTTGGTTAACCGGACATATTAACCCGGCACAGGAGCATCTTGTTACCAATGTAATACGCCAAAAGCTGATTGCAGCTATTGAAGGGACGATTTCTCCCACTCAGGCGAAAAAAAGTTTTATGCTTTTTTTACCTGAAGGAGAACATCATGAATTGGGCCTGCTATATGTATATTATCTCCTTAAAATCAGGGGTATAAGCGTAATTTATCTTGGCGCCAATGTTCCGATTAAAGATATGGTGTATGTCCACAACCTTAAAAAGCCTGATGTAATAGTTGTTCACCTTACCAGCACTGCTTCCGGCTTTAATTTTGAACGGTTTTTAAATAGCGCAGCGGAAAAACTGAAAGGAACCCCCTTAGTTGTTTCAGGTCGGCTAACCATTGACTATAAGAAGAATATCCCCCAATCCGTATACTTTAAGAAATCCCTCCAGGAGGTAGTTGAATACATTTCAAATATTAAATAATTAGAAGTCAATCATTTAGAATTTTTTTGTTTAATTTATTACAAAATAAATTAAACAAAAAGTTCGCTGGATCGTTATTTTATGTTTAATTTTACTACATCAAAAATTAAACAACATGTTGACTCCTGAATTCAGCCAGTTATTAGTAAGTAATTCCGGATTTCTGAAACCATTTGCCTTCAACCTTACAAGGGATACCGAGGCCGCCAGTGATTTGTACCAGGAGACATTGTATAAGGCCCTGGCTAATTCTGAGAAATACAACAGCGGCACCAATATCAGGGCGTGGTTGTTTACTATTATGCGGAACATTTTCATCAATAATTACCGCAGAAAGACCAAGCAGAAAACAATTTTTGATAAAAGTGACAATGATTTCCTGCTGAACCAAAAGCAGGCGACTGTAAACAATGCAGCCGAAAGTGAAATACGGATAAAGGAAATTAATAAGGCAATTCGTCAATTACCTGAAATATTTAAAACCCCATTTTTATTGTATTTTGACGGGTATAAGTATCATGAGATAGCTGATGTTCTGAATGAGCCGCTGGGTACTATCAAAAGCAGGATCCATTTTGCCCGTAAACTGCTGAAGGAGCAGATCAGCCGGCACTAAAATTTTATCAGTGAGCCAACGTTCTGTTATTGTAATCGGCAGCGGTTTTGCCGGTTTGTCTGCAGCTTCTTTTATGGCTAAAGAGGGGTGGAAGGTAACTGTAATTGAAAAGAATACAACACCCGGAGGCAGGGCAAGACAGTTAAAAGAAAACGGGTTCACTTTTGACATGGGACCCAGTTTTTACTGGATGCCTGATGTGTTTGAACGATATTTCAACCAGTTTGGAAAAAGTGTTTCGGATTATTACTGTCTTCAACGGCTTGATCCATCCTACCGGATTTACTGGAATGACGGGTATACGGATATACCTGCCGATTATCAAAAATTAAAGGAAATATTTGAATCATGGGAGCCAGGCAGCGCAGTCAGGCTTGATAAATACCTGGAGGGCGCCGCATATAAATATGATGTCGGGATCAATAAACTTGTGTATAAACCGAGCCGTTCCGTTACAGAGTTTATAGACTGGCCTACCATCAGCGGAATTTTTAAGCTTCAGGTGTTTTCGTCTATAAGCAGGCACATTACAAAGTATTTTACCCACCCCAGGCTCAGGCAGATCATGGAATTTCCTGTTTTATTTCTTGGGGCTTTACCGCAGGATACACCTGCATTGTACAGCCTGATGAATTATGCTGATATTAAAGGGGGCACCTGGTATCCTAAAGGAGGTATGTACTCTGTGGTGGAAGGCATGTATAAACTGGCAATGGAACTGGGAGTGGAATTTCGGTTTGATGAAAGTGTGAACGGAATAATGATAAAAGGTAATAAGGCCAAAACAGTTGCTACGGATAAAGATTATTACAGGGTTGACGCTATTATAAGCGGCGCTGATTATCATTTTACTGAAACCAGATTATTGCCGGAAGAATGCCGTAGTTATTCTGATAATTACTGGAAACAAAAAATAATGGCACCTTCCTGTTTAATGTATTATGTCGGATTGAATAAAAAACTTAAACACGCTATTCACCACTCGCTGTTTTTTGATGTACCTTTTGAGCAGCACGGAAATGAAATCTACCAAACTCCCCGGTGGCCTACTGAACCTTTGTTCTATGTAAGTGTTCCTACGGTTAAAGATACAGGCATGGCGCCGCAGGGAAATGAGGGGGTTGTTTTTCTGATTCCGGTGGCATCGGGATTAGAAGGGGATTCGGAGGAACTCAGAGAAAAATATTTCCAAATGATTGTTAGCAGAATGGAGAAGCATACCGGTGAAAATATAATGGATTCTGTTGTTCTTAAAAGAACATATTCCGTCAGTGATTTTGTAAATGATTATAACTCATTCAGGGGTAATGCCTATGGCCTTGCCAATACATTGGGGCAAACAGCTATTTTCCGCCCGGCCTGTGAAAGCAGGAAAGTAAAGAATTTATTTTATACAGGACAGTTAACGGTACCGGGGCCGGGAGTTCCTCCCTGCCTCATCAGCGGCGAAGTGGCCGCAAAACAATTAATAAATAAAATGCGATAATTTATCTACATTCAGCAAATCATGCTTCACCTGTTTCATATCACCAGCGAAAGTTGCAGCCGTATAGTTACACGGCGGTACAGTACTTCTTTTTCTTCGGCCATCCGTATGCTGCACAAAGATTTACGGGCACCCATCTTTAATATTTATGGGTTTGTGAGGTTTGCAGATGAGATAGTAGATACTTTTTATGAACATGATAAAACCCTTTTGCTGGAACAGTTCAGGAAGGAAACTTACGATGCCATACAAAGAGGGATCAGTTTGAACCCGATACTCAACAGTTTTCAGCGTATGGTGAATGAGTATAACATTGACCTGAAGCTGATTGATGCTTTTTTTTACAGCATGGAAATGGACCTGAACAGAAAATGCTACGACTGTGAAGAGTACCGTCAGTATATCTATGGCTCAGCAGAAGTGGTGGGGCTGATGTGTTTGTATGTATTCTGCGAGGGTAAAAAAGAACTGTATGAGAAACTGGAAGCACCGGCCCGTTCGCTCGGTTCAGCTTTTCAAAAAGTGAATTTTCTGAGGGATATTAAAGCTGATTACTACGGCCTTTCAAGGATTTATTTTCCTGGCTGTGACTTCAATAATTTTACGGATGAAGACAAAAAAAAGATAGAGGAAGACATTCATGCGGATTTCAGAAATGCTTACCAGGGCATTGTGAAATTACCGCTCAAGGCCCGTTTTGGAGTATATGTGGCGTACAAATATTATCTCTCTCTCTTTAAAAAGATAAAGAGAATGAAACCTGCCAGGGTTCTGGAAAAAAGAATTCGCATTCCTAATTATTACAAGGCAATGATCATTTTCCGTGCCGGGGTAAAAAATCAATTGCGTCTTATTTGATATGCCGATAACAGAAGTGATCCTGGTTGACGAAAAAGATCAGCCCTGCGGCCGGATGGAAAAAATGGAAGCCCACAGGGCAGGCGCCCTTCACAGGGCCTTCAGTATTTTTATTTTCAACCGCAAAGGGGAAATGCTGCTGCAGCAACGGGCAAAAGAAACATATCACAGCGGCGGTTTATGGACAAATGCCTGCTGCAGTCATCCTATTCCCGGTGAAAAGACAAAAGAAGCAGCACAAAGAAGATTAATGGAAGAGCTTGGGTTCTGTACAGAAATTCAAAAGGTATTTGATTTTCTTTATAAAGCTGATTTTGAAAACGGCTTGACCGAACATGAATTTGACCATGTGTTTGCAGGCGAATATGAAGGGGAGATTAACTTCAACCGGGATGAAGTGTCGGAAGTCTGTTATCAAAGCATACCTGAGATCCGGGATTTACTTGGTAAACAGCCGCAAAAATTCACAGCATGGTTTCACCTGGCCTTTCCCCGGGTAGAAAACTGGTGGCTGCAAACTTATAACGGCAAACCCGCTTAACTTTGCACAGAAATGTCTGCAGTATATTATCTACTTGTTTTGACCGGAACCTTTGTCATCATGGAAGGTATCACCTGGTGCACACACCGGTATGTGATGCATGGTTTTTTATGGTACCTGCACAAGGATCATCACCAGGTGCAGCCCGGTGTGTTTGAGAAAAACGATCTTTTTGCATTCCTCTTTGCCATTCCCAGTTTTCTGTTGATCTATTTTGGCACATATGATCATATCTGGTGGATGCAATCCATCGGTTTTGGCATTATGGCCTATGGATTTGCCTATTTCCTGGTGCATGATGTTATCATTCACCAGCGGTTTAAATGGTTCAGCCGGAACAATAGTACTTATGTAAGGGCTATCCGCTGGGCACACAAAATGCATCACAAACATTTGAGTAAGCCTAATGGCGAAAGTTTTGGTTTCCTGTTTGTGCATAAAAAATACTGGGATAAAGTACGGCGAGACAAAAAACTGATGGCGGGCAAGGCCAAAGTTGATTATGCTCCTGAAAAGGAAACAGTAAATGCAGAGTAAATATATTCCTGTCTTTCTGTCTTAAGTTTTAAATTCTGTTTCTGGGTTCTCCAAACAAATACGACTTCATTATTGCAGGCGCCGGTTGCGCCGGACTGAGCCTTGCTGCGCATATGATTCATTCGGGCCGTTTTAGAGATAAAAAAATTCTGATTACAGACAAGGACAGCAAGCAAAAAAACGACCGAACCTGGTCTTTCTGGGAGACTGAGCCCGGTTTGTTTGAACCGCTTGTTTTCAGGTGCTGGAAAAAAACATGGTTTCATGGAAGGGATTTCTCCCGGTTGCTTGAACTGGCTCCCTATGAATACAAGATGATTCGGGGCATTGATTTTTATAACCATTGTATTTCACTGATAAGGCAGCAACCCAATTTTGAAATCTGCTTTGGTAATATACAGTCAATGGAAAACAGGGGAAATAGAGCTGAAGTATGTTTGGATGATGTAAAATTCGTGGCTGATTTTGTTTTTAACAGTATTCTTTTTGAAAAGCCTGTGCTGCAAAAGAAGGATTATTATCTTCAGCAGCATTTCAAAGGCTGGATTATTGAAACCACTGCGCCTGTTTTTAAGCCCGATGAAGCAACCCTGATGGATTTCAGGATTGCGCAGCAGCACGGAACTACGTTTGTATATGTAAAACCATTTTCTGAGACAAGGGCCTTGGTGGAGTACACTTTGTTTACTGAGAATGTGCTTTCTTCGGCGGAGTATGAGCAGGGTCTCAGATATTATATAAGTACTCTGGCAGGTGCTGAATCCTACAATATCGTGGAAGAAGAGAACGGTATTATCCCTATGACAAACTACCGTTTTCCGGCTGTCAATGGCCGCATTATTCATATTGGCACAGCCGGCGGGCAAACAAAGGCATCCAGCGGATATACTTTTAAATTTATTCAGAAGCATTCGGCCAGACTGGTTGAAAGCCTTATTAAGAATGGGAACCCTTTTATAACACAACCGGCCGGCTCAGGGCGGTTTCACTTCTATGATAGCACACTACTTTATATTCTGAAGCACAATAGCTTTCCCGGGGATAAAATTTTTACTTTGCTGTTTAAGAAAAATAAACCTCAGCAGGTGCTGAGGTTTCTGGACAATGAAAGTACATTAGGTGATGAACTCAAAATTATTTCCGCTCTTCCCGCATGGCCCTTTTTAAAAGCGGCAATAAAGCAGTTCTGATTACTGATCAGGATCCATCTGCATAAATTCCCTTTTTACAGCTTTAAGCATGCTGAAGAGTTGGGCAACCTGTATCATCAACAGTACTACTAATGCAAGCAGTACATACCATGGAAGATCAATTGCCTTAATCGGCGCATCTATTTTGGCAAACTTGAAATTGTAATATTCTGTAAGCGCCGACCCGAACGCCATACCCACCAGTAAAAAGGAAAGCAGCGAAAACACCACTTTCAGAAACATGATCCGCATGGTGGAGTAACCTACTTTAAAGTTTTCAAGAATAGCGGCCGGTATGATTAACACCAGGGCTATCCAGCTCCAGTTTTTATTGAACCATGCATCGTTAAGAGTCAGGTTAAGTATTATCAGAAGAAGGATTGAAACTAATCCCCATGGGAATAAAAGAAAAGTTGAAGGTTTGTGCGGTTGGGTTGGCATAACAAGTAGTTTTGTTGGAGAAGGAAGGTAGAAAATTTTCAGGGAAGTAAAAAAAGCACCTGTTTGCAGGTGCTTTACTTGTAG
>VGGV01000048.1 GCA_016868455.1 Bacteroidota bacterium | reverse complement strand
ACCACGAACGTCCTCATGAATCACTCGGAAACGTACCCCCAGCTGAATATCCAAGCCCCATATCCCTTGAAAACTAAAAGACAAAAAACTCTAAATCCAGGTGGTCCGAAAATAAGGGGAGCTTACACTTCTTTTGAGAAAAACTGTCAGGAAGGGATAGAAAAATAAAGAGAAGGAATAAGAATAATCTGGACAAGTCTATGTGAATTATCTTGAAACCTGAAACTTGCCCGATTCAATGATTTTACCTGTAATATCTATGACATGGTAAACATAGACACCCCGGTTAAAATCTTTCAAATCAACGGTAATTTTTGAAGGAGCGTTGATGGACTCGAATACTTTTTTACCCACAACGCCATTATATACCTGAATGGTTAAACCCTGCCGGTAGTTTTTTTGAAGATCAAGAACAACATAATCAGTAGCGGGGTTGGGGTATAACCTTACAATCCTGTCCTGAACATCAGAAGAAGGAATAATTCTCGAGGATTGGCCTTGCGACTGTGTGGCAATCAACAGAATAAAGGATAGTATGGGTAGAATTCGTCTCAACGAAACAAATTTACTTTTATTATTCGAAAAGTAGGCCAGAATTTTTATTTGCGCAACGTAAAACTACGATACTGCAAAACAAATTGAATTCCAATAATTTAAATTAAACCTTCAAGGCCCCTTTAACGAAAGATTAGTTCAGGCTGGTCAGGATCTGCCTGATTTTTCCAAAATCAGGTAATTCACCGGCATTCTCCAGCACCTCTGCATAGCGTATGATTCCCAGCCTGTCAATTATAAAAGCTGAACGTTTGGAAACTCCCTTCATATTATAACCAAAGTTTTCATACAGCGATCCGTAAGCAAGAGAAACCTCTTTGTTAAAATCACTCAGCAGGGTAAAATTCAATTGCTGTTCTTCTTTGAATTTTGCCAGGCAGTGCAGTGAGTCAACAGATATTCCAAGCACAACAGCATTGACATGGTTGTACCACTCCAGGTTATCCCTGACCGAACAAAGTTCCGTTGTGCATACCTTTGTAAAAGCCAGGGGAAAAAAGAGTAATACTACATTTTGCCCTTTTAATTCAGTAAGAGTGACTTGCTGTTTATCACTGCTGTACAGCTTAAAATCAGGTGCCGGTTACAAAAAAAGTCTTTAGCTCTGCGCCGGATGTGCTGGTCCTCGATATTTTCCAGGTGTACTGATCATTATCTGTAAACCACAGGTATGTGGCCGTAAAAGAGTTACTGTTAAAAGGGTGAACCTGCCCGGCGTAAGTACCGTAAGGAAACAAATTGTTTCCGTCCTGGTTCTGGTACCAGTGCATCTGGGAAAACGATGCCAGCTGCAACATTAAAAATATCGGCAGAAAAACCGGTTTTGGCGTTTTCATAAGGCGGATTTTTAGTTGTCATTAAATTCGGCTTCTTAAATGAAACAACAATTATGCGAGAAAGGCAGTCCGCCTTCTGTGATGCGGTTTTTTCAGTTATGTGAAACGTACTGTTACTAAAAACGTCAGAGGGTATACGGCGGGGCTTACAAAATTACGATGGGGTTAATTCATGATTATTTCCCTTGCATTTTCAACGGCAGCAGCAGTTGGCTTTTCGCCGCTTAGCATTTTTGCAATAGCCGTGATACGTTCTTCCGTGGTGAGCCGGCGGATACTGGTTTTTATTTTTTCCCCGTCTGATGACCGGGCCGGTTTTACGATTTCCTTATATACAAAAAAATGGGCATCCGCTTTACCGGCTATCTGTGGCTGATGGGTTATGCAAATGACCTGTCTTTCAGCAGCCAGGCCCTTCATAATGCTGCCTGTTTGCCGGGCCGCTTCACCGGAAATACCGGTATCAATTTCATCAAATATCATGGTGGGAAGATCCACGGACTGTGCTACCAGCGACTTGATGCAAAGCATGAGCCGGCTAAGCTCGCCGCCGCTGGCCACTTTGCGGACCGGAGCAAACTGTTTTACCTCATCCTCTGCAATTTTTGAAGAAGAGGGGATGTTTGCATTGAACAAAAACTCGATTGAGTCCCTTCCACAGGAGTTCAGCTCTTTTTCCGCTTTTACCTCCACTTTCAGCCTTGCATTGGGCATACCCACCTGTGCCAGTAATTTGTTCACTTTTTCTTCCAACGGCTTTATCAGCCGGCTCCGGTTAGCGGAGATTTTTTCTGCTAACTGAGACGCCTCATGATGCGCTTTTGTCAAATCTTTTTCTTTCCGGAGAATGGCTTCGTCTATATTCAGCACCGCCTGTAATTTTTCTTCCAACTGCTTTTGTACGTCAAGTAATTCTGCTGTTGACTTCACGCCGTGTTTTTTTTGCAGCTTATAGCCCAGCGACAGTCTTTCATTCAGTTGTTCAATCCGCTTCGGGTCATAATTCACCGAATCGCTGATATGGCTGATTTCACCGGCAATATCCTGCAGTTCAATCTGCACCGACTGAAGCCGCTCTATCAGCACGGGTAACCCCGAATGAAGAGATGAATAGTTACTTAACTGGTTCAGCATGGCTTTCAATTGCTGAACAACAGGCGTTTCATTTTCCTTTAGTTCATAATATACTTTGCTGAGGGCCGCTTTAATTCCTTCAGCATTGCTCAGCAGTTTCAGTTCAGCGTCGATCTCCTCAAGTTCATTTTCTTTAAACCCCGCATTTTCCAGTTCTTTGTACTGAAACCGGTGGTAATCCGCCTCTTTGTCGAATTGCTGCTTCCGGGCCTTTAAATCTTCCGTTTCCCTTTTCAGCTGCTGCAAGTGGTAAAAAATGGTTTGATATTCCTCAAGTAATGAGCCATGCCCTGCCAATGCATCCAGTACCTCTCGCTGAAAATCGCCGGCTGTTAGTTCCAGTGTATCAAATTGCTGATGCAGATCCACGAGCAATACACTCAGTTGCTGTAATTGAGCAAGCGTAACCGGTGTATCGTTGATAAAAGCCCGGGACTTCCCAGTAACGGCTATTTCCCTGCGGAGAACCAGTTCGTCGTTGCTGTCCTCCCGGTAGTTATCGGGATCATGCTGCTGCAAGAAATCCCTAACTGCTTTTTTATTGCTGGCCCTGAAAACCCCTTCCACCACACATTTTTTTTCTTTATTAACCAGCACGCCTGAATCGGCCCTTTCTCCCAATATCAATCCCAGCGCACCAACAATAATGGATTTACCGGCCCCGGTTTCCCCGGTAATTGTATTGAGTTTATTTGAAAATTCAATTTCCAGTTCATCAATAATGGCGTAGTTCTGTATAAAAAGCCGTACAAGCATGGTGCAGCAATTTAAATGATTGCGGTGAATTGAAACAAAAAAGCCGCTGAAGGATCAGCGGCTGTGCTATATTCTATTTTTGGGGAATCAGCTTATCTGCACCTTGGTGTTCAGGTCCTCATCCACAAGTATGCGGCCGCAGTTTTCGCAGATCATGATCTTCTTGTGCTGTTTAATCTCACTTTGCTTTTGCGGGGGAATGGCATTGAAGCAACCGCCACAGGCATCCCTTTCCACCGGCACCACGGCCAGTCCGTTGCGGTAGCTTTTGCGTATTTTATCATAACTGGCCAGCAGCCTGCCATCTACATGTTCCCTGGCGCCGGTGGCAAGTTTGGTGAAGTGTTTTTCCTCTTTTTCATTGGCGGCAATGATTTTCTCCAGCTCTCCTTTTTTTGTAGCCAGGATGCCTTCTTTTGCCGCTATATTTTTTTTGGCTTTTTCCAGGGTTTCTGCTTTCTCGGCAATTTCTTCCGTAGCATCCTTTATATGTTTTTCAGCCAGCTTTACTTCCAGTTGCTGCATCTCAATTTCCTTGTTGATGGCTTCGAACTCCCGGTTGTTTTTTACGTTACTGCTCTGCTTTTCGTATTTTTTTATCAGCGCTTCCGCCTCTTTGATGGCATTTTTCCGTTGCTCGATAAACTCAGTAACTCCGTTGATTTCTTCTTCAATACGGGTTTGCCTGGCATGGAGCCCCTGAATTTCATCTTCCAGGTCGGCCACTTCCATCGGCAGTTCGCCCTTTAATATTTTCAGCTCATCCAGTTTGCTTTCAATCTTCTGCAGGCTGAGCAAAGCAGTAAGCTTTTCTTCAACTGAAAATTCTTTTACATGTGCCATAGAAGAGTATACAATTTGAATTAAAAGTTGAAGGCAGCACCATCCTTACAGTCAGAAATAATGTACAGGATTGGTTTTCACCTCCGTTTTAAGGACGGCAAAGGTAGGGAATTTTTGCTGCAGAATGTCCCGCAAGAGATCCACAGTGAACTGTTCGCTTTCAAAATGGCCAACATCACAAATCATCAGCTTTCCGTTTGCATCAAAAAACTCATGATACTTAATATCTGCAGTCACATAGGCATCAGCGCCTATAGCTAAGGCTTTGGTAATCAGAAAACTTCCGGCCCCCCCGCACACCGCTACTCTTTGAATGTCCCGGTTAATAAAATCAGTATGGCGAATTACGGGAATATTGAACACCGACTTCAGCCTGGCCAAAAAAGGTTTTGCTTCCATTGCAGCGGGGAGTTCTCCCAGCAACCCGGAGCCGATTCCGCTATGCGGGTTTGAAAGGGGCACCACATCAAAAGCCACTTCTTCGTACGGGTGGGCTGATTTCATGGCTTCTACTACATTTTTTTCGGCAAAGGCCGGAATGATTACTTCAATCCTGATTTCCTTCTCCCGGTGCTGGTGTCCTTTATTCCCGACAAAGGGATTGGTATCCTCGTCGGGCCTGAAGGTGCCTGTGCCTTCGGTATTAAAACTGCATTCACTGTAGTTACCAATATGCCCGCCACCTGCATTAAATATTACCTGCCGCACCGTTTCCGCATGTTCAGCGGGAACAAAAGTGAACAGTTTTTTCAGGCTTTGTTCTTTGGGCTGCAGTATACTGGTTTTTTGCAACCCCAGCAGACTCGCTATTTTACCGTTTACTCCGTCCATTACATTATCCAGGCTGGTATGAATGGCATATACAGCCACATCATTTTTAATGGCGGTGATGACAGCTTTTTCTGTATAGTTTTTCCCGTTGATTTTTTTCAACCCCCCGAAAATAACAGGATGATGCGCTGCCACCAGGTTGCATTTTTTGGTAATAGCTTCCTTTATTACTTCCTCTGTTGCATCCAGTGCGCAAAGAATGCCTGTGCAATCCCTCCCGCTGTCGCCAATAAGCAGGCCGGTATTGTCATACGGTTCCTGCAGGGAATGGTGTGCCTTTGTTTCAAGAAATGAAATGACTTCACTGATTTTCATACAGGCAAGATAAGGATTTGATTAGTGAACGGGTATTTCCAAAGCCTCATTTTCTTATCTTTAAACCGGGCATGCAACCAGAGAAATATAAGATGATAATTCATGAAATAAAGAAGATACTCGGCAAGAAAGACAGCGATGTTTTGTCCCGGTATGAGATTGCCAAAGGAATGTGGCGGCTGAAAAAAACCTTGTACCGTGAACTGAAATCAGGTCTGCTGATATTGCTGGGCATATTTTCTGCGGGATTCGGGCTGCGTGGTTTTCTTATTCCCAATAACCTGATTGACGGAGGCGCCATGGGCATTTCACTGCTTACCCACCGGGAAACAGGTATTCCGCTGTCATTATTAATTATCCTTATCAACCTTCCCTTCTTACTTATTGCATGGCGGCAGATAAGTAAAATTTTCAGCATAAAAAGTATTATTGCTATCAGCCTGCTGGCACTGGTGGTGGCGGTATTTCCCTACCCTCACATTACACAGGATAAACTGCTGATTGCAGTATTTGGCGGTTTTTTTCTTGGCGCCGGTATCGGGCTCAGCATCCGTGGGGGCGGAGTGATTGACGGTACCGAAGTACTTGCCGTTTTCTTAAGCCGAAAGAACAGTTTAAGCGTCGGCGACTTCATTCTTATTTTCAACATTATCATTTTTTCCTTTGCGGCCTACCTTATTAATATTGAAACGGCGCTTTACTCCGTACTCATCTACATGGCCGCTTCCAAAACGGTTGACTTTGTGCTGGAAGGAATTGAAGAGTTCACCGGTGTTACGATTATCTCGCCGCACAGCAGCGAGATTGCAGCCTTTATCAAGCAAAAAATGGGGAGAGGGCTTACCATTTACTCAGGCAAAAAAGGTTATGGCAAAAGAGGCGACATAGATGAGGAAACTGATATTATATTTACCGTTGTAACCCGCCTGGAAATAAGCCGGCTGACCAATGAAATAGAAAAAATTGATCCGCATGCATTTATTGTGATGCAGAGCATCCGGGATACAAAGGGGGGCATGGTAAAGAAAAAACCGCTGCATTGAATCATGCGGGAGTGTGTCAAAAAACCTGTTGGTGATTTCAAAAACTTTTGTACCTTTTCATTCCTTCTCCGCTTCCCTAACCAACTCCCTGATCCGCTTTTAAAACCGCTTGTTGTGCTGAAAAGAACCACTGGCCGTTTGCTGCTGACACTTCTTGTCATTACCGGTCTTGCCGGTACTGTCAGCAATAATTCTCCTTCAAAAGAAGAAAGAAAATATGCCCTTGGGCTTATGAAAGATACTTATAAAGAGGCCTTAAAAGCAGTAAAAGATCTTTCTGAAGAACAATTGAATTACAGGACTGCCCCTGATCAATGGTCGGTGAAGGAATGCATGTACCATATTGCCGTTTCCGAAAAAAACCTCTGGAGTTTTTTGGAAGGCACCATGAAAGCTGCGGCTAATCCTGAAAAACGTCCGGAAATAAAGGTTACGGATGAGCAATTTGTAAACATGATGAAGGACCGGAGCAGAAAGGTAAAAACGATGGAATCTTTTGAACCTAAAAATACAGGCTATAAGTCAATGGATGAAGCAGCAGAAGATTTTAAAATGAACAGAATGAAGAATATTAAGTACATGAAGACGTCTACTGAAGATCTGCGTAACCATGTTGTACAGCTTCCTTTCGGCTGGATTGACTGTTACCAGCTGTACCTGATGATTGGCGCCCACAGCAGCCGGCATACCCAGCAAATCAATGAAGTGAAAGCCAGTTCGGGCTTTCCTGCCAAATAGTTTTTCAACGGTTGAAAAACCCAGGCCCCTTGTTCCCGTAAGAGCAGGGGGCTTTTTAATTTGTCTGCTGTCTGTCAATAAAGGCTGAAGCACAAAAAAGACGATACATGTTATGGCTGTTTATTCTTTGGCGCTGATGATTTTTTCCAGGCAAATGAATTGACCTGACATAGTCATCCCTTCCACAATTATTATGAATTTTTTAGTGCGGTCATTGTTGTAAAAACTGACAGGTATGCGGGGGTTTATATTGTTAATGAATACATCCGGTCTCCAGTCGAGGGTAATCCGGTTATCCGGCTTTTCATTTTTGGGTGTGGTTTTGTAATCCGGTGCGTAAAATTCTTTTACAACAGGTTATCCGTTATACACCAATGCATTGGTCCTGCCGGTGTTTTTCAGATCATCAGCTTTTTTGGTATAAATAGCTAATACCCCTCCCGGAGCATTACCCCATGCCCCGGCAAATGTGTTATAAACTTTTACCAGCGCTACCTGGTTGGCAGGGATAGCTGCCATGATTGAAACATCTGTTTCTATTTCATCCAGAAATATTGTCATGGGAATATTGCCCATTGAACTTATGGAGGGGTCCTGTCTGTAAAATACCCCATAATCGGCGCCATCGGTCGTTATCTGCAGGCCGTTCACCCTGTTTTGGAGGTAATCGAAAATATTGTTGTACGGAAGGGTTTCATCACTGTTCACCAGGTCAATGGCTCTTGTAGTATCCCCGCTGAACATTCCCCTGGTATATTTTTCGTCTACTTCCTGCAAAGGGGTTTCCCTTTTTACATTAACAGTAATCCTTTCCAGCATTAATCCCTTTTCTTTCAGTAACGCATCATAATCCGTTTGCCACCTGTTATCTTTCTTAACAATTGCAAATCCGGGTATCAGTGTAAATCCCTGTCAGGAAAATTTTTTATTAATAGAGTCTTCTTTTAACAGCACATCTATATATTGGCTCTTTTTGCCTCTTACATCACTAAAAAGGAGCAGGTTTTTGTCAAAAAATAAAAGTGAATCAATTAAAAAATTACCTCCCTTGTCTGTTTGCACCAGGTGAGTGCTTCGCTTCTTTTTATCGCCCAGCTTATTTATCATCAAAATCATGGACTTGTTATCAAACGGGCGGTTTGTACCCCGCAGGGTAACCCTGCCCGCAAGAGTGATATAGGCAGCATAATCCTGCCTTGCCGGAAGTTGTTGTGCCAGTTCGGTCCACTTAAACCGCCGGCGGGTTTGAAGTTTCCATCTCCTATTTCGGCTTCAGAAAAGAAAAAGGGGAATACCTGCTTTGCCCGCAGTTTTAAATAATAAAGCAGTTCCAAAGCGGAACTCCTGACAAACATGTTCTCCTCTTTTGCTTATTTATCATCCGGATTATTCATTTTAAACACCAATGCAGCCAATAATCCTCCGCCAAAACATCCCGCCAGGTATATCCAGATATCGCTCCATACAGCCATTTTCATAAAACTAATCCCTACCGCCACAGCCGGGTTAAAAAAAGCTCCTCCTGAAATAGTGCCCAACGAATAAGCCATCGCAGCTACCGTAAATCCGATAGCAAGTCCGTAGTAACTGTTACCGGTATTGGCTTTGGCTGTTGCAACATTCAGCACCACATAGGCAAGGGCAAATGTGCCCAGTACTTCAGCAATCAGCGCCTTTACTGCATCCGGGTTAGCTACAGCAGCAGGAGCAGCACCAACGAGGTACCTGACCACAAAAGCTGCCTGAAAAATTGTAAATGAAAAAAACCTTAACTTAACAACCTGATCCTTTGGTATCGAAAATGGGGAGTATTGTATATTGCAACTGTGCCGCTGCTGAGTTTTATATTTTTAAAACAGCTTATTACTCTCTTTGACTTAAAGTTTACCTCAATAAAAACTTCATTTTCAAATTAAAGTCTTTCTCATTTATTTCTCCATTAACTTTTCTATCTAAAAGAAGTTGTATTTTTTTTGTAAGTTTTTCATACTCTTCGTTGGAGAGCTCTCTTAAGGAATTATCATTCCATTGTTTTGCATCTTATTCAGGCTGTTTTATTTCACTCCTACATATCTCGCAAACACTCTCTTTGATAAAAGCCCCGTCACTTTTATTATTTGGTCTGCATCACCAATAATCTTCATAGCTCTCGTCGCGTATGTTCTTCGAGCAGTGTAAAAACATAGGACCTCCGAAATTGCTTTCTTTTTGTATGTCGTCAAAGCAAGTGGACGGTTTAGTTGTAGCGGGTTTCGTTGTTTAGATGTAGGATTAATACTCAAGTGTTAAACCGTCTGCTTTTTACGGATACTTACCCTCTGTTTATTTGTTAAGAACTTTAATGATAGAAATATGCCTGTATTTGTGCTAAAATTAATTCAAAAGACTTTCAATTTTAGATTGATCATATGCTAGCCACTTTTCAACAATTTTACCATCTTGCT
>VGGV01000047.1 GCA_016868455.1 Bacteroidota bacterium | reverse complement strand
GGTGAGCAATATATCCACGGGTTTTTCTTTGATTTTGCCGAGCACTTCGGAAGCATCGGTGGTGGCAAAGGCAAAGTTGAATTTTTCGTGGCCCTTAAGTAAGGAAGTAAGGCCGTCAATTACTATCTGGTAGTCATCCACTATGCCAAGGGTGATCTTTCCGTTTTTCATTCTGGTAGCCGGTTTAACGAACAAGCTTTGTTCGTTGCAGGTGGTAAAATACATAAAATTGGTTTTTGATTAGTGATTAACACGGAAATGTTGACGTAAACAGGGATGCGGAGGTTGAAGAAATTGCAGTTGGGGAATTGATGAAGAGAGTCGGGAGTTCGGAGTCGTCTGATTTTGAAAGATATTTACTGGTATCATGGTCTTAAGTCCACCCTTAGAGAGGATTTAGGGGGCCGGCACATGCAGCGCAATCACTGTTCCGCGGCCGGGGGCTGAGTCGAAATCTACGGTCCCTTTCAGGTATTCAATCCGGGTAATGATGTTCTTCAGGCCGATTCCGTCAAATTTTTCTTTATCAGCCGGGTCAAAGCCTTTGCCGTTATCCTCAATGGTGCCGCTGATGCCGTCTTTGTCGCGGATCAGTGAAATATCGAATGTGGTGGCCCCGGCATGTTTGATGGCATTGTGCACACATTCCTGTATCACCCGGTACAGCACCGTTTCCACATTGGAATCCAGTTTTTCATTCAACCCTTCGGTATATACATGCACCTGGAGGTTCTTATTGCTGAGTTTGTTCACAAAATCATTAATCGCTGTTGGCAGGTTGCTTTTCAGCAGGGCATTGGGCATCATGATGTGTGATACCGTCCATACTTCTTTGCAGCTTTCATCCACCAGGCCGATGATCTTTTCAAAACTTTGTTTTTGTGATTCGCTTGCGAACCTGATCTCCGATTCGAGGGCCGATAAATTCATTTTGGCGGCGCTCATCATCTGGGCCACACCGTCGTGCAGGTCTTTGGCGATGCGCTGCCGTTCATTCGCCTCGGCCTCAAGTATGGCCCGGGCCTTCATTTCCTGCTGCCGCAGTATCTCGGTCTGTAACTGGCTCTCCTGCTGAAGCCGGTATCGTTTATAATAAGAGTAAGCAAGCAAACCGCCCAGTAACACCAGTCCGCCGATGCCGATAAAAACGTAGTTCTGCAGCCTTATCCTGTTTTGCTGCGATTGTATCTGCTGTTCTTTCCGGGCTGTTTCATATTGGGAGTTGAGCCGCTGTATCTCTTTGGTTTTTTCAAGGGCAAACAGACTGTCACGCAGGGCGGTGCGTTTATTAAAATACTCAAATGCCATTTGAAAATCACCCTGTTTTTGTGCCACAGCCGACAGTTCGTTATAGTTATTGGATTGCAGTTCAGGATATTTCAGTTTTTCCGCCATCCGGTTGCTCATCATCAGGTAATCAACGCCCTTTTTATAATCGTCTTTGGCATTCATTGCAGTGCCGAGATCAGAGTAAACGAGAGAAATGGCAAAGCTGTCTTTCAGGATTTCCCGGATACGCAGGCAGCGGAGCAGGTTTTGTTCGGCCAGGTCGTATTTTTTTCAATCACATACACACCGGCAATATTGCTGAGGGAATAAGAAACGCTTAAAGAGTCGCCGGCCTTTTCGGCCAGGTGCATGGACATGGTATATCGGTTCACCGCTTCCTTGTAATCATACTTGTATTCATATACTACGCCGGATTCATTTAATATCATGGCAATGCCGGCTGTATCCTGCAGGACGCTGTAGATTGCGCTGGCCTTGCTGTAGTTTTCCAGGGTCCTGTCAAGGTCTTTTGTTTTTCGGTAGAGTTTGGCCAGGTCGTTCTAAACCGGGGTCAGTTTTTTCCGGTTGCTTTTATCTTTTTCCAGGATAGCAATGGCTTCCTGGAAGTTTTTGGCGGCCACATCATATTTACCGCTGAAGTAGGTAGCCACGCCTATGCGGTGTTTCAGTTCGGCTACAGAGGTGGAATCGGTGTTTTTGCGGGCCAGCTTTAATGCTTTATTTCCTTCCATAACGGCGGAATCAAAATTCTTCAGCTGGTAGCTTTCAACCAGTTTAATGGCTGCATTGATCTGTTCTTCATAGGGCCGGTTGGAGTTGAGTATCTGCCGCAGGCTGTCATGCTGGCCAAAGGTGGCGGAACAGTTAACAAAGAGCAGGATCAATATGGCGGCAACCGTTTTCATATCAAAGTCCCAATACTTCCTTCATGGTAAAGAACCCTTTTTTGCCCTTTATGAATTCTGCTGCCAGTACAGCCCCGCCTGCAAAACCCATCCGGTTATGTGCTGTATGGATGATTTCAATATTGTCTATTACGGAAGAATATTTTATACTGTGTGTACCGGGGGCGGGGTCCACCCGCTGGCTGATGATCTCAAGGACTTCGGGATTATCACTGAGTTCGTTCACCCATCTTTTTTTTCTTTTGATGAATTCCAGTACCTGTTCAGCAAGGGTAATGGCGGTACCGCTTGGAGCGTCTTTTTTCTGGGTATGGTGGGTTTCTTCCAGCAGCACTTCATATTCTGCATGCTGCGCCATCAGAGAGGCCAGTTTTTTGTTCAGTTCAAAGAACAGGTTGACGCCGATGCTGTAATTGCTTGAATAAATAAAGGCACCGTTCTTCTCAGCGCATTTCTTTTTCATTTCTTCCAGCCGCTCTGTCCAGCCCGTGGAGCCGCTAACCACCGGCACATTCCAGTCCAGCAAAGCTTTTACATTTTCAAAAGCGCTGTGGGGACCGGTAAATTCAATAGCGGCATCTGCGCCGGCCAGCTTATCCCGGGTAAAATCATGCAGGTTGGGCATATCAATCTTTAAAACAATGCTATGCCCCCTTTGCAGGGCAATTTCTTCAATGGCCCTGCCCATTTTGCCGTAGCCTATTAATGCCAGCTTCATGCCCCGCGGTTCACCAGACGGTGAGTTTGTTGCATTGTTCATGCTTGTTTTTTTCAAAAGTAATTATAATTAAGGCTGGGGGCGTCCGTGTCAGTACGGATTTTACTTCCCGATCTTCAATACTATACTGAGACCATTGGTACGGGCCAGTTCGCTGTAGCCGGCTTTGATGCGGAGGCTGAGGTCGGGGCTTATATCAAAACTTTTGAGATGGGCGTCTACGGCGGCATCCACTACATTCAGCCCCCAAAGGAGGATGATAAAGAGAACAGAATAATCAATGTCCCGGCGAAACTGGTTGCGGTAAAAACGGAGCGACTCTTCTCCAAGGGGTTTCAGGTCATTTCTTATTTGTGCAAACAAGACTGAGTCGGTACCATTTACCCTCATGTTGTATTTTACACGGTAAGCGAAACGGGTATCTTTATATTGGTTAAGATTATAGATAAAAATGCCCCCGCTTACTCCCAACGCCCCGTATACAATGGGCAGTTTCCAGTATTTTTTATTATATATCTGCCCCCAGCCGGGAAGAATGGCTGAGCGGATCGCTGCTTTTTTGGGGCTATGGGCTGCCATGGCCGAGTCGTAACGGGTGCTGTGTTTCTTTTCCGTTACAGCAACAGCAGTATCTTTTTTCTGAACTGAGGCTGGCGAAGAATCTTTCTTCTTTTTTCCTTGTGCAAATAAAACCATACCGCACAGCAGGAACAATACTGTAAAAAGCACTTTCTTATTCAGGTGACTGTTTAAAAGTTGAAGCATTGTATGCTCTCCGCCAGCCGGCAGAATGAGGTTTAATCAAGTTGAGCATTCATTTGCCCGAGTACTTTGTTCAGTTCTTCCGGCGAATAGTATTCAATTATGATTTGCCCGCTGCCGTTACGGCTGTGCCGCAGCTTTACCCGGGTACTGAAATGCGATGCTAATTTATCTTCTATTCGCTGGTAAACAGGAGGCAGGTGGCTTTTTGAAGATTTTTTAACAGCGCCGCTTTCCCTGTACAGGTTGCGGACCAGCGCCTCCGTCTGGCGAACGGAAAGCCCTTTATCTTTTATTTCCTTAAAAATATAGAGCTGCTTGTCAATAGTGTCAACATTGATCAATGCACGGGCATGGCCCATGGTCAGTTCGCCGCTTCGTACGGCCAGCTGAATATCCGGAGGCAGTTTTAAGAGGCGGATGAAATTGGCAACTGTGCTTCTGTCTTTGCCCATTCTTTCGGCCACCTGCTCCTGGGTATACTCCAGCTCTTCCATCATTCTTTTATAACTCAGCGAAACCTCGATGGCATTCAGGTCTTCCCGCTGCAGGTTTTCCAGCAGGGCCAGTTCAAGCAACTGGGCATCGTTGGCATGCCGCACATAGGCCGGAATATCTGTTATCCCTGCCAGACGGGCAGCCCTCAGCCTGCGTTCGCCTGAAATAAGACGGTATTTTCCTGAAGGAAGCCTGGAAACTGTTACCGGCTGAATGATATCATGCAGTTTGATGGATTCAGCCAGTTCATTCAGTGAGGTTTCATCAAAATCACGCCGGGGCTGCTTGGGGTTGGCTTCAATATCTGCTAATGCAATACGGCTGATACCGGTGGCATTTTCAACCACCGTTTGTTTCAGCTGACCGGTATTTGTTTTCAGGTCTGCATCTATGCTTTGCAGAAGGGAACGGATTCCTTTGCCAAGCAGTTCTTTATTTTGTTTGGGATTGGTCATGTTTTAAGTTAGTGGTTCTAAGTTCGTAGTTTGAAGCCGGTTCACATGAATTTATCGGGATTTTCAATCATATTCCAGAGCATTCTGCCGACTTCTTCATTCCTGGCGGCAAAATCATCATATTCATCAGATTCAATATACTTACAATCTTTCGAAATATCCAGCCAAAGCTGCGTTTCCGTATTTTCCGCTAAAGAATCAGTCAATTTCGAAACAAAAGGAGCCCTGTATTTTCTTCGCCTGTAAGCCTCAACAAAGCTGGCGCAAACCGAACGGGATGACTTTCTTATTTGTGAAGTAGGGCTGAATTTTTCTTCGGGAGGAAAGTCCTTGATTCTTTCGAAAATAGCAATTGCCAGTTTGTAAGCTTTTTGATAAACAATCAAATCTTTGTAGGTACCCATCACTTGCTTAATTAATGATTTTATGTACAAATGCCTGCCCCGGACTACTAACTATTAACTACTGACTACGAACTCATAACTCCAAAATCCTTTCCTCGTTTTTAATTCTAGTCAGGTCGTTTTTCTGGAGGATTTCTTTGGCAAGATTAAGGTAATTCATCGAGCCTTTGCTGTTGGCATCATACAGGATGACGGGTTTTCCGGCAGATGGGGCCTCTGCAAGCCTTACATTGCGGTGGATGATGGTGCTGAATACCATATCTTCAAAATGGCGGCGAACCTCACTCACCACCTGGTTACAAAGGCGGAGGCGGCCATCGTACAGGGTCATTAATATACCTTCAATTACAAGAGAAATGTTCAAGCGTCCCTGAACGATCTTGATGGTGTTAAGCAGCTTGCCCAATCCTTCCAGGGCAAAAAATTCGCATTGCACCGGCACCACGACTGCATCGGCAGCGGTAAGGGCATTTACAGTAATAAGCCCCAGCGAAGGCGAGCAGTCCACAATAATAAAATCGTAATCATCCCTTTTGGCATCCAGAATGTTTTTCAGCACCATTTCCCGGTTGGGATAATTGATCATTTCAATTTCGGCGCCCACCAGGTCAATATGCGAAGGGAGAAGGTCAAGATTGGGAATTTCTGTTTTCAGGATAACATCCCTTGCTTTTGCTTCATTCACCATGCAGTCATAAAGGCTTTGGGTGATGTTGTGCAGGTCAAAGCCCACACCGGTGGTGCTGTTGGCCTGCGGATCGCCGTCCACCAGCAGTGTTTTAAATTCCAGTACGGCAAAACTGGCTGCCAGGTTAATGGCCGTGGTGGTTTTCCCCACACCTCCTTTCTGATTTGCTACACCAATGATTCTTGCCATATAACCCCTGTTTTCCCTATGGGAAACTTTTATTTGTTAAACTGAAATGGGTTGACCAATCTCCGGTAAAATGAGACGGCAGCCTTTATTTTCAAATGCCTGTTTTGCTTTTGGATGATCAATTTTGATAAACCCGAACGTATCAAAATGCACTCCCACAATCGTTTTGCAATCAATCATCCCCGCTGCATCAACTGCATCTTCATAGCCCATGGTAAAATTGTCGCCTACGGGCAATACTGCAAAATTTAGTTTTGCCCATTTGGGTATTAGCTGCATGTCCAGCGTCAGCGCAGTATCGCCGCTGTAATAAAAACTTCCTTCCGGGCTGGTAATGATGAAGCCCATCGGGTTACCGCCATAGCTGCCATCCGGAAGGCCGCTGGAATGCTGGGCTGCCGTGCAGCGAACGGTAAAAGCATCAAAATTCCAATGGCCGCCGGTATTCATGGGGTGAAGGTTGGTTACTTTTTGTTTACCCATCCATTCGTAGATTTCCCAGCTGCAAACTACTTTGGCCCCGGTGGCCTGTGCCAATGTTACGGCATCGGCAATATGGTCAAAGTGGCCATGTGAGATGAAGATATAATCAGCTTCAATGCTGTTTATGTCAATATGCTTTGCCAGTTCATTCGGGCTGATAAAGGGGTCAAACAATAATTTCTTTCCATATGTTTTCACCTGGAAACAGGAATGGCCAAAATAGGTAAGTTGCATGTTTTTGCCGGTTAATGGCATGGCAAAAATAAGCGCCTCTTTATTTTCAGGGTTAATTTTGACCTTTCTATGCGGAACTCTCCTTTTTGGTGGATATTTATCGGCTTCATGCTGCTGCTGGATTTTTATTTTTTCCAGGTGCTCCGAACGATTACCCAGTCGGCCTCCGGCCGAACCAGGACGATTATCCACAGCGGGTATTGGGTCTTGTCCGTTTCTGCCATTCTCCTGCTCCTTGTACTTCCTTACCTGCGGTTTGATAAACAGGCCTGGCTCAGCCGTTCCAGTCTATTTGCCATGATAGCCGGTTTATTTTTTGCCAAAGTGGTTGCTTCTTTATTTTTCCTGGTTGACGATTTGCGCCGGGGAATTCAATGGGGCGCCGGAAATATATTTTTCGCAAATACCAAAGGAGAAAGCCTGCAGACAGGTGAAAAAATATCCCGTTCAATGTTTATGAGCTGGGCGGGGATGATTGCCGGCAGCGGACTGTTTGGTTCACTGATCTACGGTTTCGCCAATAAATACCGTTACCAGGTACAAAGATTTCGCCTATCATTCAGCCATCTTCCCGCTTCATTCAGGGGGTTGAAGATTGTTCATATATCAGATATCCATGCCGGGAGCTTTACTGATAAAGAAGCGGTGATGAAAGGCGTACAAAAAATTATGGATGAGAAACCTGATCTTATTCTCTTCACCGGCGACCTGGTGAATAATATGGCCGGTGAAATGGATGAATATATAGCAATATTCAGCTGTCTGAATGCACCACTCGGAATTTATTCCACTTTGGGCAACCATGATTATGGTGATTACGTAAGCTGGGATACGGCTGCGGATACAATGGCCAACCTAGAAAAACTGAAAACAGTGCATATGCAAATGGGCTGGCGGCTGCTGATGAATGAACATGTGGTGCTGGAAAAGGGAACTGATAAAATTGCTGTTATCGGCATTGAAAACTGGAGCGCCAAGGCCCGGTTTCCCAAATATGGCGATTTGGCAAAAGCCTGTTCGGGGGCAGAAGAAATTCCGTTTAAGATCCTGCTCAGCCATGACCCCTCTCACTGGAAGGCTGAGGTGATACAAAAATATCCGGATATAGACCTGATGCTGGCCGGCCATACCCACGGCATGCAGTTCGGGGTTGAAATTCCAGGCCTTAAATGGAGCCCGGTGCAGTATGTGTATAAAGAATGGGCCGGTCTTTATGAATTGGCCGCGGAGGGAAGAAGGAGTCCGCAGCGATTGTATGTAAACCGGGGGTATGGTTTTTTGGGCTACCCGGGAAGGGTGGGTATTCTGCCCGAAATAACAGTTTTGGAATTAAACGGATAAATTTTCCAATATTTCCCCTTTTTTATCGTTTTTGCATTGATATGCAGCGTATTAAACTTTTTTTTAACCTTTGAGTCATAGGACTTCCGGATGGTATATTTTCCGGGGGTTTAGTTTCAACCCCAAAGTCAAGTCCGTCATGAAGGCGGAACGACTGCCTGATGGTACAACGATGTTTAATATTACCGGCCTTCCTGCTGCTGGCTGCTATTGCACATACGCAAGGCAGCAGGGCGGATACTGCTGTGATACCTGTTATAAGCACAGATGCAGCTATTGTTGACACTTCGATTGATTATGACGAATTATTCCGTGATTTTGATGAGTTCATGGACTCCATTCTTTCGCCACGCAGTTATTTCCTCATCAGCCTGTCGACCGGTAAGGGTTTTTACAATTTTGAAAATAAAAGCAATTACGATGTTGTTACATCCAAAAAGCTGACTTATTCCCCCACACTGGGCTATTACCATAAAAGCGGGCTGGGCATCACGGCAAATGGGTATTTTGTTGATGACGGGGCCAAAATGAACTTTTTTCAATCGGCCATCACGCCTTCTTATGATTACCTGAAGAATAAAAATTTTGCCACCGGCATTTCCTATACAAAATTCATTACAAAAGATTCGCTGCCTTTTTATACAACACCCATCCAGAATGAGCTGTATACCTATTTCATTTACCGGAAATGGTGGTTCAGACCCATGGTGGCGATGAGTTATGGCTGGGGCAGCCGGAGCGATTATGAAGAGAGAGAAGTGTTGCTGCAGGACCTGAGGCTTCGCCGGAGGGGTTATACCTATATCAATACGCAGGCAACAGTGAGAGATTTTTCACTCATGGCATCCGTCCGTCATGATTTTTACTGGCTGGATGTGTTCACTTACAGGGATCATATCCGGTTTACGCCGCAGCTCACTTTTACAAGCGGAACACAAAAATTCGGGTTTAACCAGTCCTCCACCACCTATGCCACCGGCATCCGCAGTACCAGCAATGTGCTTTATTATACCGACAACTTTTACCTGGATGACGAACTGAAGTTTCAACCGCTTTCGCTGACATTGTTCCTGCGCAGCGAATATACCCTGGGCCGTTTCTTCATTCAGCCGCAGGTGGCATTTGATTATTTTTTCCCGGCCTCAAGCAAACCCTTCAACACACTTTTTTCCATTAATGCCGGCTTTATGTTTTAAGGTGCCGCAGCATGGATTAAGAAATCTTTCACAGTATTGCCGCAATAGAGCGGTTACATCTGCTGTTTGTAAAATGACCAATACCCGTTAAAGAAATTTAACATGGGCGCCGGTTTACTGGCACCATACTTGAAATTTTTTAGGGTCATTTTTTAGAGTTCTTTGAAAAACCTGATTTAACAAGTTGATAATTCATATAGAATTTGGAACTTAGTGTATGGGAAATACACAACTGACGCTGATGGATGCGGTATTGGGTTTTAGCCGCCGCCGTAACAAGACAAGCAAAGCCGTAGCCACCCTTAGTACCCTTAGCGGGTTGGTAAACTGGCAGGCATTGGTAAACTTG
>VGGV01000046.1 GCA_016868455.1 Bacteroidota bacterium | reverse complement strand
TCTGTTTTTCCCGTTTTTGCGGAGTTTGTTACACGGTAGTATCCATTGTAAATTCTTAAAACTGCAGCTATGAAAAAAAATTTACCCCTGTTGTCATTTGTTTTCACCCTTGTTTTATTGAGCAATCCCCTTTTGGCTCAACAGACCGACCGCTTTGCCTATGCCATTACAGATGTGCAGGCCAATGGCTTCAACTGGAGTTATCTCCGCAAACTGGACCTGCAAACCGGGACGTACAGCCAGGTATTACTCAACGGTAATGATGTAAATGCCGTGGCATTTGATGCTGCCACCAAAAAACAGGCAGCCCCCATGACAGATGCCCGCTTTGGCCCGTGGGTAAATGCAGCCTTTGGCACCGGTGTGGCGGCCATGGCCTATGATAAAAGAAATAACCGCCTGTACTATACCCCCATGTTTGTTGACCAGCTCCGTTACATTGACCTGAAGAGCATGAAAGTGTATTATGTTACGGACGATGCTTTTACTGGCAAACCGGTAAAATCATCTGACCAGGGCAATATGGTAACCCGCATGGTAATTGCAGCAGATGGTTATGGTTATGCCATGACCAACGACGCCACTCAGCTGATCCGCTTCAATACCAGGAAAAAAAATACTATTACCGATTTGGGCGCTATTGTGGACGACCCGGCCAACAAAAATGTATCCATTCATAACTCCTGCAGCAGCTATGGCGGCGATATGATCGCCGATGATGACGGCCACCTCTATGTTTTCTCAGCCCGCAACAATGTATTTAAAATAGACCTCGAATCCAAAGTTGCCGCTTACCTTGGTGTTATTAAAGGCTTGCCCAATGGTTTCACTGTAAATGGTGCTGCCGTAGATGAAAATAACCGGGTGCTGGTAGCCAGCGCTGTTCAGGCCGGCTCTTATTTTACCGTAGATATGAAAACACTGCAGGCCTCCCCCTTTGTGATGAATGGCACGGTATGGCAAAGCTCTGACCTGGCCAACAGCAACCTGCTGGTTTCCGGAAATAAAAAACAAAATGAGACCGTTGAGTTAATGCGCAATAAATCCGTTGCCGGTGCAGATAAAACAACCCGGATCAGCCTATTCCCCAACCCGGTGACTGATAACCAGTTTGTCATTCAGTTCGGCCAGGTGGAAGCCGGCAGCTATACGGTTCAGGTTACCGATGTTACCGGCCGCCAGGTTTTGCAGCAGACAGTAAATGTAAATACGGTGAACCAGGTTCAGCGGATAAAACTCGGCGCTTCTGCCGCCAAGGGAGTATATATGGTGAAGGTGACTGATGCCGGAAGCAAAATAACTTTAAACGCAAAAATTGTTGTTCAATAAACAATGTCCCTGATGTGTTAAGGTCCTGTAAGTATTGCAGGGCTTTTTTATTTCACGGGGTTGCTCCATATTGTTTTTACCAGTTTTGCCGTTGAATCAAAGTCCCTGCACAGGCCGTCACCCCCGCCTGTAAAACCGCCGGACGGGGCGCAAATCCTCCTGCAACTGTCATCATAGGCAATATTGTAAAAATCGCAGCAGGGTGCAGTAAAAAGATAGGCTTTCCTGCCTTTATAAATATATTCATCCACTTTTACAGGTGTGGTGGGCGGAGATGTTTTGCCTGCTTCATCAATCAGTTGCTGCACACAGGCAGGAAAAGCTGCTTCATTATTATCCCCTTCAGCTGTTTTATTCTTTTTCTTACCGCAGTTTGTGCCGGATAATAATGGAATGACTAAAAGCAGCAGTGCATATTTCATAAATAAAGTTTTAGTACCCGCTAAAGTATATTTTTGCAGCCTGTTGTAAAAATCAGGAATTGGAGAAAAGCAATTTTGTAGACCAGATACGCATTTATTGCCGCAGCGGACACGGTGGCGCAGGCAACAAACATTTTATGCGCAATAAGTTCACCGCACTCGGCGGGCCCGACGGGGGTGATGGAGGCCGAGGCGCCCATATCATCCTGAAAGGCAACCGCAACCTGTGGACATTACTTCACCTGCGCTATCATAAAAATGTGCTTGCAGATGACGGGGAAAAAGGCGGCGCCAATAACAGTACCGGTAAAGACGGGAAAGACATCACTATTGAAGTGCCGCTGGGTACAATTGCCATTGATGAAACAACCGGAATAAAGGAAGCAGAAATTCTGAAAGACGGACAGGAAGTAATCTGGCTGCCCGGCGGTAAAGGCGGACTGGGCAATTCTCATTTTGCTACGGCCACCAACCGGGCGCCCGAATATGCACAGCCGGGTTTGCCGGGTAGTGAGGGATGGAAAATACTTGAGTTAAAAGTTCTGGCAGATGTCGGGCTGGTGGGTTTTCCCAATGCAGGCAAATCAACTTTGTTATCAGTTATCACCGCCGCAAAACCAAAGATCGCCGATTATGCCTTTACTACCATCACCCCAAACTTCGGCATTGTGGAATACCGGGATGGAAAAAGTTTCTGCATTGCCGACCTTCCGGGCATCATTGAAGGCGCCGCCGAAGGCAAGGGGCTGGGCCACCGTTTTCTCCGTCATATTGAACGGAATTCTGTTTTGCTTTTTCTTATTCCTGCTGACAGTAACGATCACAAAAAAGAATATGAAATACTGGTACATGAATTGGAGCAGTATAACCCTGAGCTTTTGCACAAACAATTCATGATCGCCATCAGTAAAAGTGATATGCTGGATGAAGCACTGAAAACTGAGATAGAAAAACAACTACCGGAAAACATTCCGAACCTGTTCATTTCATCGGTTACACAGCAGGGGTTGACAGAACTGAAAGACCTGCTCTGGAAAATTTTGAACCAGCCGGCTGAATAAGTTCTCCATCAAATTCAATCTGCTTTTTTCAAATAAAGAATATTCAAAAAAATAAACGCTGTTGTTCCCCAATCTAATATCCCAAATCAATATAGCCTGCCCACCGTATCACAGGCCGCCTTCAGTAAAGAATTAATGCCCGGGTCATCCTGCCATTTTTCCCACATCATCACCCCGGCAGCAATATCCCTGGCCAGTTTGGCCTTTCGCTTTACCGTGTATTGACCATTATAATAAATGGTGTAATTGGTAAATCCGCCTGCAGTTACCACTGCAGAGTCATATTGCGGGTTGCCGCCCTGTGCCAGGATGGCTTTGTAACTCAGTACAGTGTTTGATTGTGTAATTCCCGAAGGCCTTCCGTATGCGGGTAAACCCAGCACACATTTTCCTGCAGGCATTCCCCTTGTGTTCAGCCAGTAGTTCAGGCAAACAGTGGCCAGCGTATAATCGCTATGATGCCGGTAGGGCACGGTAGTGCTGAAATCGTCGTAAGCCATCACGTTAAAGAAATCAACATAGGGGAAAATTTCATTACGGATGGCATCCCGGATGCCTCCTGCATATTTTCCGGCGGTTATTGCGGCGGACAAATAATAACGGCCATCCCGGTGTAATGAGTCTGAAAGCTCCTTTATCAGCAATGTAAATGTTGCATCCGTACCGTCGGCTGTGGTGGGAAATTCCCAGTCCACATCCACACCGTCAAGATTATTTGTTCTGACGGTATTCACCACTTCTTTAATAAAATTATTCCGGCCAGCGGCTGAGGCGGCCATATTTCTGAAATGGGTTCTGCCATCCCCGCTGCCGTCATTGATGCCGAGAAATACTTTGGCGTTATTGGCCCTTGCTTTGTCCCGCACTGCCGCCAGAGTAGCGGCGGGTGATGAGGGGGCTGACAGACCGCCTGAAGCATTCACAGCATAAAAAGCATATACCACACAGTTGGTCATCCTGAATTTTACATCGGGTACATCTGCCAGGTTGCGGTACGCGGGGAAATAGCCCACCACATAATAACCGAAAGGAGGGGGAGCATCAATTACCGAAACAGTAAATAAGGTTGAGGTTAAATGGCAGGAGTTGCTGCTGCCGTTGTTGTTTTTAGGCTTTACATACCAATACAGGGCCTGGCTGTTCTGAAAAACAGGTAAAGTAAATGTATAGGAAGTGCCGGTAACATTGTTGGCCAAAACAGTGGCCGGGTTGGGCAATGAACCCCAGTACACATCATAGCCGGTGGCACCGTTTACAGCCGTCCAGCTTAAAGTAAGGCTGGTGCCTCCAGTTACAAATGCGCCATTAGCAGGCGAAGTGTTGGTAGCACAGCCCGGCACCGGTGCGGGCCCGGGCGGCGGAGTGCTGTCTTTTTTGCTGCAGGATTGAAATATGGCGGCAGATAATAAAAAAACACCCAGGTAAATCCTTGATTGCATAAGCAGTTAATCAGGGTGTTAAGATAAAGTATTTGACGAAAGTCCGGGTCTTTCATAGCCCTTTTTCCGTACGTTTGCTGCCTAAATTTTGAAGTATGAAGAAGTTTT
This sequence comes from Bacteroidota bacterium, assembly GCA_016868455.1. Classification (GTDB taxonomy): domain Bacteria; phylum Bacteroidota; class Bacteroidia; order Chitinophagales; family Chitinophagaceae; genus JJ008. The sequence continues at coordinate 5,690 of VGGV01000046.1, read as the reverse complement.
TCCTGACGGTTTTTCTGGCCATTGGCCTGCTGTTAAAATCATTTGCCGATGAAGGTATGTGGCTGCCCCTGCTGCTGGGCCAGCAGGTGTATGACCAGATGAAGAAAAAAGGACTTGTCCTTACCAAAGAACAACTGTATAATATTAATCAGCCTTCCCTGAAAGATGCAATTATCATATTCGGCGGTGGCTGCACCGGTGAAATTGTCAGCACCCAGGGACTGATATTTACCAACCATCACTGCGGTTATGATGCCATCGCTTCGGCCAGTACAGTGGAAAAGAACTACCTGCGGGATGGTTTTTATGCCCGCAACAGGGGAGAAGAAATTCCCACCAGCCTCTCGGTACAGTTTCTGCTGCGGATTGAAGATGTGACCAAAGAAGTGATGGACTCCCTGAAAGGCCTCTCCGGCGCTGAACGGGTGCAGCGTCAAAACCGTGTGCTGGCAGCCATCAATAAGCGGATGAGTGATGAAACCAAAAACATTGAAACAAGGGTCAGCGCTTTATTTAAGGGCAACCAGCTCCTTGCTTTTGTTTATCAGCGATATTATGACGTAAGATTGGTGGGCACCCCGCCCGAAAGTGTGGGCAAGTTTGGCGGCGACACCGACAACTGGGAATGGCCCCGCCATACCGGCGATTTTTCCGTATTCCGTGTTCATACCAAACCCGACGGCAGCCCGGCCAAAAAAGATGAATCAACCGAAGGCAATATTCCCCTGAAACCCAAATGGTACCTGCCCGTTTCACTCCGCCCGCTGAAAGACGGCGATTTCGCCATGATCTGGGGCTATCCCGGCGGCACCAACCGCTATGAAAGCTCTTACGGCATTAAACTGGCAACCGACATCAATAACCCCACCCTGGTAAAGTTGCGTGACGTACGGCTGAAATTCATGTTTGAAGAAATGAAGAAAGACCCTGCTGTACGGCTAAAACTGGCTTCAGACTATGCCGGCATCGCCAACTACTGGAAATTTTATGACGGCGAAACCAAACAGCTGCTGAAATACGATGTGTATGGCCAGAAAAAATCCTTTGAAGAAAAATTCATGGCATGGGCTAAAGGCAAAGCTGAATATCAAAACATCTTCATCGACTGGGGCAAGGCCTATGATGCATGGCGGCCTTATGCCAAACACAGAATGTATATCAACGAAGGCTTGGCCGGTTCATCACTGCTGTCTTTTGCCGCTTCCATGCTGCAGCTGGAAGCAGCCCTGGTAAAACCCGGCGCCCCTCTTAGTGAAGCCAAAAAAGCAGCCGAAGCTGCCGACAAGCAGCGCACTGCCTTCCTTGAAGAAGTAAATAAACCTTCTGACCAGAATATTGTGGCGGCAGTAACCCGTATGTTCTATGAAGATGTGGTGAAAGAACAGCACCCACTTGGTTTCTATGGCGGACTAAAAGACAAATACGGCCCGCTGGATGATGATGCCACCTATAAGAAGTATGCAGCTGATATGTTTAAGAATACGATGATCTTTGATGATGCTAAATGGAAAGCCTTCGTGGCCAACCCCGATGCCAATACACTGCAGGATGATCCGGCATTTGCGCATGCCAGCGCTTTCTTTACCAACTATACCAGCAAGTATGCTACGCTTTACCAGCAGTTCACAGCAAAGAACCTGGAAATGGGACGGCTCTACCTGAAAGGAATTATGGAAATGGCCCCGGTAAAGGCCAAAATGATGTACCCCGACGCCACATTTACCATGCGGGTAAGCTATGGCAATGTAAAATCCTACCAGCCGCGGGACGCAGTCCGTTATGATTATGTAACCACGTCAAGAGGCCTGCTGGAAAAATACAAACCCGGTGATTACGAGTTTGACCTGCCCGCCAATCAAATTGAGCTGCTGAAGAAAAAAGATTTCGGCCAGTATATGGACCCCGCCCGAAAAGACCTCGTTATCGGTTTCATTACTACCAACGACATTACCGGTGGTAACTCCGGTTCGCCGGTGATTAATAACCGCGGCGAGCTGATAGGACTGGCCTTCGACGGCAACTACGAAGCCCTTAGCCATAAACTGGCTTTTGACAAAGACCTCAACCGCACCATTTGTGTGGACATCCGTTATGTGCTCTGGTGTATTGATAAGCTTGGCGGCGGCGCCAATATTATCAATGAACTGAAGCTGATGAAGTAATCAAGACGCACCGTTTTAAAGAAAGCCATTCATGCAAATGAGTGGCTTTCTCTTTTAAAAAGATTATTGCTTAACATTGTAATGCAATCCGGCGATTTGAAAAAACATATTTCAATACTGGGCCTTACTCTTGCTGCAGCAACTTCTGTTTTTTCCCAGCAAACCCGTTTCAGTATCGCCACCGACCTGAGTGTGCAGCACAATTTTAAAAAAGAACAGCGCTTCACCGTCATCGGCCATACGGTACAGGTGCAGGTTCACCTTACTCCCAAAGAAGGCATCTACGTATGGTTTGTGTATTATTCCAACGGCAAATTCAAAAACAATCTTACCGCCACAGCCAAATCACCCGTTACTGTACCGCAGCAAATAAACTATGTAAACAGCGCCAACATGCGGCTTAAACAGTTTTCCATCGGCTGGAAAAAATACCTGATAGGAAATGCCGAAGCGGAAAAAGGGATTAATATCTATGCCCATGCCGGTTTTGGTTTGCTGCTGGGCCGCATTGAGAACACTCACTCCACAGGTATTAATACAGCGGATTATAATGTCCCCGTCATCAGCGGCCGGGCCAATTTCAAACGGCTTACCATTGATCCCGGCCTCGGTGTGGAAAAACACCTCGGCTCTGATATTTTTTTGTATGGCGAAGCTAGGGTCTGGATACCCACTGATGGCTACCCCAGCCGCTATATCTACATCAACGACCGGGCACCCTGGGCTGGTATGCTGAGTGCGGGACTGAGGGTGTTGTTTTAGTGCTGCTGTATTTAAAGTCCTCCCCTCAGGGGAGGATTCAGGAGGGGCCTCTCTAATACTTAATATCAACCCCCCCCCTCCGTTACCGAAATGGTTTTGGAAGCATCTGACAGGTTTTGAGCGTTAAACTGGAAGGTGCCGGATACAATATGCGCTGTCGTATCCAGTTTGGTAATGGTAACAGAACCTGTTTGCGCTGCAGAAGTGATCCATTCATCCAGCGGGGTCAGCCTTCTTTTTACATGATAACCATAGCTGGCGGGGCCGTTGGGATAGCTGGTGTTCATATTCATCAGGTAAGAACCGGGGCCGGTTACGCCAAAAAGCTTTAATTCAAATTCCGTTTCGGTAGGTGAAGCAGAAAAATTCTGCGCTGTTACAATCAGCACATTTCCGAGCAGCCGGGCTTTCAGCAGGTCATTGTCCGGCAGACCGGCAAAACCCTGCGGCGTCCACATCTCCCCGTTAACCTTCAGGCCAAAAGTATTGGCGCCGTTTTGGGTAGCCGGCGGCAGTTCCTTTACTTTTTTTTTACAGGAAACAAGAAAAAGCAGGCAAACAAGGACTACAAGGATGTTTTTCATAACTGATGGATTCTTACATTAAACGTCTTTATCCGGACTTTGGTATGACGCTGCAGAAATCATGCTAAAAATCTCCATGACAGGCCTCTGCCAGGTAAGCCGGGGAAGAATTATCTTTAGCTTATTCTTAAACCAGATTTATGGGCAATTCCCTCACCATCCGGCAGGTTGAATTGTACAAACTCTCTGTTCCCCTCATTGAACCTTTTACCACCTCGCTGGGTACAGAATACGCTGCCGAAAATGTACTGGTGAGGATTATTACCGAAGAAGGCATTATTGGTTTTGGGGAATGCAGTCCATATATGCCCATCAACGGGGAAAGCACAGATACCTGTCTGACCGTAGGAAAATATTTCGCCAAAGCATTTTCAGGAAAAGATCCATTACAGATCGAAGACTGCATATACCTGATGGATAAAATCATCTATGGCAACAGCAGTATCAAAAGCGCCTTTGATATGGCCCTCTATGATATTGCATCACAACATGCAGGCATGCCATTGTATAAATTTCTTGGCGGAGAAAATAATAAAGTGATCGTAACGGATTACACGGTCAGCATTGGCGAACCGCAAAAGATGGCAGCCGATGCATTGAAAATAAAAAATGAAGGTTATCCTGCCATTAAAGTAAAACTGGGGCTTGATGGAAAAAAAGATGCGGAAAGAATACGAGCCATACGGGCAGCGGTGGGCAATGATATTCCTCTTCGCATTGATGCCAACCAGGGATGGAAAGTAAAAGAGGCCATTGAAACATTAAATGCCCTGGCTGCATTTGATATACAGTATTGCGAAGAACCGATAGCCCGATGGAAATTCATGAAACTGAATAAGGTAAAACAGAACAGCCCCATCCCCATTATGGCCGATGAGTGTTGTGGTGATGAGCATGATGCGGAGCGGCTGATTGAACTGGATGCCTGTGATTATTTCAACATCAAGCTCGGCAAATCAGGCGGTATCTTTAAAGCGTTGAAGATGGTAAAGCTGGCCGAAAAGGGGGGCATACAATTACAGGTGGGCGCCATGCTGGAATCAAGACTGGGCATGACGGCCTTTGCACATTTTGCCCTCAGCAGCCCGGCCATTGTGCATTATGATTTTGATACGGCGCTGATGTTTAGCGAAGACCCGGTGACAGGTGGAATGGTATATGAAAAGAATGGAGTAGTGAAGGTGCCGGAAACAGTTGGGTTGGGAGCAATGATTGGTGAAGATTGGCTGAGGAAGATGGAGAAAGTGGTGATATAATCAGCAAAAGCTTTATTGGGAAGATTCAGTAAATTCATCAGCCAAAGTTTAACTGATGAAAGAAGTTGTATTGAAACCATTGCATCACCGGGAACAGGAATGTATCGGTATTTATTTTGAAATTGATTATAAAATACAAGCGGCATTGCGGAAAACCGGAGCTGTTAAATTCAGTGCAACAAACAAATGCTGGTACACCCCATTAGGCAAAGAGAACTACAATAAAATTTTCTTTGCGCTAAAAGGATTGGCCGTTATAGAAAAATCTGCACTGCACCAGTACCTGTCAGAAAAGAAAAAAAATAACAATGTTGAAATACAGCTTCCTTCGGCAACTGCAAAAGAAACCAGTAAGCATGTTTTTCCGTTAAAGACTCAGCACATTCAGCCAAAGCATATTGCAGTATACAAACAGGGAAAAATACAGCCGGTGAATGCACACATCATCCCCGCCATGGAGCAACGCTTGAAGTTGAAAGTTTACAGCAGTTCAACTATTAAAACTTATTTGAGCGAGATGACACAGTTGCTTAGTGTATTAAAAGATATCCCCGCAGATGAACTGACACCCGAACACCTGAGGCGCTATCTTGTTTTCTGTTATGAAAAATTAAAGCTCACTGAAAACGGTCTGCACAGCCGGATAAATGCCATAAAGTTTTATTATGAACAGGTGCTGGGACGACAAAAATTTTTCTGGGAAATACCAAGGCCAAAGAAACCATTCCAGCTACCCCGCTTCTTCAGTCAAAATGATATTGTGGCGATATTAAAAGCAACCGGGAACATCAAACACAAAGTAATGCTGATGCTGGCCTATAGTTCAGGGTTAAGAGTTAGTGAAGTAGTGGCCATGAAAACCCGGGATATAGATGAAAGCAGGATGAGTGTATTTGTAGAAAGATCGAAAGGGAAAAAAGACAGGA
>VGGV01000045.1 GCA_016868455.1 Bacteroidota bacterium | reverse complement strand
CACTTCTTTTAACAGCGCCGGACTAATACCCGGCAGATAAGAACAATCCGGCAGTGTAGGAGACAATTTATTCTCACAAAAATCCGCCAGCCGCTGGGCCGGAGCTGCAAATTTGCCTCCGCCGGCTTTAAAGGCCTTCCTTTCCACTTCCTGCTGAAAATACATGGCCGCCAGCGGACCATATTTCTTATAAAGCAGCCAGCCTCCCTGTCCGGCAGGCAGGTTTTTTTCTTCAATGGCCACTACAATCCCGCTGTTGGCATAGGGGTTATTTCGTTTGGAAGGGCTCCAGCCGTTTACTACCAGTTCACCGGGTGAAGTGGTGGCAGGGGCTATGATGCCACCGGGGCACATGCAAAAGGAAAACACTCCTTTGCCATCCACCTGCTGTACCAGGTTATAAGCGGCGGGTGGCAGGTATTTATCCCTGACAGCGCAATGGTACTGCGCTGCGTCAATGATAGCCTGGGGATGCTCCACCCTTACTCCCAGTGCAAATGGTTTTGATTCAATCAGTATTTTTTTTGATTGCAGCAGGGTAAAAATATCCCTGGCGGAGTGGCCCGTTGCGAGGATGACTGCATTGGCTTCAAAAGTACCGCCATCAGCGGTTTTCACACCTTTTATTTCATTATTCTCAATAATAAAATCAACCACTTTTTTCTCAAACAGGTATTCGCCCCCGCAATCCAGAATCTGCTTCCTGATAGCAGTAATGATCTGCGGTAGTTTATTGGTGCCAATATGGGGATGGGCTTCATACAGGATCATTTCACCGGCGCCAAAATGAACAAACAAATTCAGGATACGGTTGATATCGCCCCGCTTGGTGCTGCGGGTATAGAGTTTTCCATCGCTGTAAGTGCCGGCCCCGCCTTCCCCAAAGCAATAATTGCTTTCGGGGTTCACTTCGCCATGTTTATTCAGTACTGCGAGGTCACGCCGCCTTGCCCTTACCTCCTTTCCTCTTTCCAGTATAATAGGTTTGATGCCCGATTCAATTAGCTTAAGGGCGGCAAACAGGCCGGCAGGTCCGGCTCCGATAATAATAACCCTGCGCTGCGCTTTTTTTACATCCCTGAAATTAAATGGCATCAGTTCTCTGTAACGAAAAGGCTCATGAATAAAGGCATTAAGGGAAATTTGAACCCGGGGCTGTCTGCCACGGGCATCAATGGAATGTTTCAGGATATGATAACCTGTAACGGCAGCAGCCGGAAAGGCTGCCGCAGCGGCAATACATTCTTTTATAACAGCCTCACTTGCGGCCTCCCGGGGCAGCAGTGTAAATGTAAAGGTCCTTTGCATGGTCAGGTATTTATCCTGAAATAAGGTGTTGTAAAGATGCAAAGAAAATTTGGTTATTTAATTTGGAGAATTCTTTGTTGCAGCGGCAAAATATTATACCTTCAAACTTGCCACCAACGTATGAGAAGAAATCCGTTCGCCATACCTGTTATCCTCTTTTTCCTGCTTATTGGGATTTCCTGCAACACAGTTTATCAAACCCAATCACTGCAATACCAGTCGTACAGGGTTAATGAAACCCGGCCACAGGATTCGGCAATGCGGGCATTTCTCCGGCCTTACAGCGAGGAAGTAAATAAAACCATGAATGATGTGGTGGGAATAGCCGACATCAGCCTTGACAAAAAGCAGCCTGAATGCACACTCGGTAATTTTATGGCGGATGCTTTCCTCATCATGGCCGGGGAAAAATATAATACCAAAGTGGATGCCGCTTTTTTAAATTTTGGAGGAATGAGGCTAACGCAGTTACCCGCCGGCAATGTTACTACCGGAAAAATTTTTGAACTGATGCCTTTTGATAATTTGCTGATACTTCAAAAGCTAAAGGGTGATGTGCTGCAACAGTTTCTCGATCTTACAGCATCAAGAGGCGGATGGCCGGTTGCAGGGATCACCCTGCAGATAAAAGACCTGCCTGCCGGACAGACAGGTAAAAAAGCGGCGAATGTAATGATTGGCGGCCAGCCCCTTGATCCTGACGCAACGTATACAACAGTCAATTCAGACTTTGTGGCCAATGGTGGCGACAATGCGGAAATGCTCAGAACTGTGCCGCAAATAACCAATGGATACCTGATGCGGGATGCCTTGTTTGACTATATCAGGAAACTGAAAAGCGAGGGCAAAAACATTAATGCCAGACTGGAAAACAGAGTTAGCTATGCTCAGTAGAAAAAGCTTTATAAAACAGGCTGCTTTATCAGCGGGGGCGGTAGTGGCCGGTCCTTCTGTAGTGGAGGCTGCGGAATACCTCAGCCCGTTGAAAATGACCATTTTACACACAAATGATACCCACAGCCGGATGGAGGCATTTCCGTTGGACGGAAGCCGAAACCAGGGATTGGGTGGTATAGCTGCAAGGGCGGAAATAATCAAAAAAATAAGGGCCGAAGAAGACCATGTTTTACTGCTGGATGCAGGAGACCTTTTCCAGGGCACACCTTACTTTAATATTTATAAAGGTGAGCCGGAAATCAAAGCTATGTCGGCAATGAAATATGATGCCTGTACCATCGGCAATCATGATTTTGATGCAGGTATGGAAAATCTGGCAGCGCAGTTAACGAAGCATGCAACCTTTCCGATGCTGGTGACCAATTATGATTTTTCCGGCACACCGATGGAAGATAAAGCACAGCCGTATAAAATTTTCAGAAAAGGTAAATTAAAAATCGGCGTGTTGGGTGTGAGCATTGAAGGCCGGGGTTTGATACCTGACACATTGTTTGGCGCCACAAAATATCTTGATCCGGTTCAAAAGGCAAACGAAACTGCAAACATCCTGAAGCGTACGGAAAACTGTGATATGATAATTTGTTTATCGCATCTTGGAAACAGATACAGCGATAAAAAAGTGAGCGATGAAGTGCTGGCAAAGGAATCAGAATATATTGATCTGATTATCGGCGGGCACACACATACTTTTTTGGATGAACCGCTAAAATATAAGAATAAAAACGGAAACGATGTTATAGTAAACCAGGTAGGCTGGGCCGGTATTATTTTAGGGAGACTGGACTTTGAATTTTCCAAATTTTCAGGGAAAAAAATGGTCAAAAATCATAATCTTCCTGTTTCACAAAAAACAGGCGGGTAAAAATTTTTTTTTATAAAAGAATTGGTGATATTCGCCATCCCGTCCAACTTTTTTTATTGATTTGGTGTGAAGATTTTTTTGGACGGTTTAACCAGAACAACTATAGTTAACCCGACATAAACTGCTTACTAATCTGATGGAGAAGAACGCTGAAAAAATCTGGACCAATTGCTTAAAGATCATCAGGGACATTGTGGAATGGCAGCACTTCAAAACCTGGTTCGAACCCATCAAACCTGTATCACTCAAAAATAATGTTCTTGTCATCCAGGTTCCCAGCCAATTCTTTTTTGAGTATCTCGAAGAACATTACGTAAATTTATTAGCGAAAACACTGAAGCGGGAATTGGGTAAAGAGGCAAGGCTTGAATACCGCATCATGGTTGACAGTGGCAACAGCAAAAACAAACCTGTTACCATGGATGTAAGCGGACAGGGATTCAAATCATTTTCAAATAACGAAATGGATTTTCCTTTAGTCATACATAACCCCGTAAAAAATCCCTTCGTTATTCCGGGTCTCAAAAAAATGCAGATTGACCCGCAACTCAACCACATCTATACATTCGAAACATTTGTGGAAGGCGATTGTAACCGGGTGGCCCGCCGCGCCGGCAAAACAGTAGCGGAAAAACCGGGTGCCAACTCTTTTAATCCCCTGGTAATTTATGGCGGAGTGGGTTTGGGTAAAACCCACCTGGCACAGGCCATTGGAAATGAAGTAAAAAGGCTGCTTCCGAATAAGGTGGTATTGTATGTGAGTTCTGAAAAGTTCATCAACCAGTTCATGGATCACAGCCGGAACAATGCCATTAATGATTTTATTCATTTTTACCAGCTGATAGATGTACTGATACTGGATGATGTGCAGTTTTTTGCCAAGGCCGAAAAATCGCAGGATGCTTTTTTTGCCATTTTCAACCACCTGCACCAGTCGCATAAACAATTAGTGCTTACCTCTGATAAATCTCCCAAAGACCTGGAAGGCGTGCAGGAAAGATTACTCAGCCGTTTCCGCTGGGGGTTGAGTGCCGATCTGCAGGTTCCTGAATATGATACCCGCATTGAAATACTGGAAAAGAAGATGAAAAATGACGGGCTTGAGATGTCGAAAGAAGTGGTGAAGTATATTGCCTATAATATCAGTAATAATGTAAGGGAACTGGAAGGGGCTTTAATATCACTCTTGGCACAATCTTCGCTGAACAGGAGAGAAATTGACCTTGATTTAGCCAAGAAAGTGTTACGCAATTTTGTCAAATCATCCAGTAAAGAAATAACTATCGAAACCATTCAAAAGATGGTTTGCGAATATTTTGATGTGCCTTACGACAAACTGCTGCAAAAAACCCGTAAACGGGAAATCGTTCAGGCCCGCCAGATTACTATGTACCTCGCCAAGGCCTTTACCAAAAACTCACTTAAAACAATTGGTGAACATTTCGGCGGCCGTGACCATACCACCGTTATCCATTCCTGTCAAACGGTAAAAGACCTGATGGATACCGACGGCGTATTCAGGGAAAATGTGCTGGAACTCCAGCAAAAAGTTCAACTGGCGGCTATGTAAACTACAGCCGCAATGTTGTTTCCTTTTTAATTCCGTTAAAAAATAAGGCCCTCCGTCGCTAAACCTGCCTGTCGGCAGACAGGGCTATGGAGGGCAGGGCGGAGAGGGAGGGATTCGAACCCTCGGTACAGGTTTAAGCCCGTACAACGGTTTAGCAAACCGGCCCTTTCGGCCACTCAGGCACCTCTCCTTCAGGGGAGGCAAAAATAAAGATTAATGGCAGCAAATGCCAAATTGATTCAAAACCGTGAAAGGGGTTTACCTGATATACCCTCTGCCCGGTATATCATTACAACCCAAACCGCACTATATTCGGCTTTAAATTCTAAATAGATCAGGATGAAGAAAGTTTTATTACTCACTTTGGTATCAGGTTTTATGGCCGGCAGCTCTTTGGCGCAGAAATTTCCACTCAGTAAATGCACCACGCTGGTAGGCGAGGCCATGTTTGGCGCAAGGGAAGACACCGTAAAATCAAGAGGCATGGCGGACAATTACCATACAGGGGAACCAGGCTCAGAACTTTTGATAAAATTCATGCCCGGCGGCAGTATCCGGTTAACCTACTCACGGGTCTTTGACTGGATCATATTCAGTTCTTCCTTAAAAAAGGAAATACCATCCTGGAGACCCTGCCTTGCCTTTTCATAGGATTCCCGGAGAAATTGATGTATTGTCAGCATGTTTTCAGTCAATACGTCCGGGCTTCCTACACTTTTCAGGTTAGTTGCCATAACCGCTGGTTTTTCAGAAAAGCAAAAAGATTCATGCCAGAATGATACAGGTGCATAATAACCTTTTTGAAAACCAGGCATTTCCTTTTGTCATGAAAACACAACTTTATAATGCGTCACATCAAAGGGGACAAAAAAGCCTCCTGCAAAAGGAGGCCTGGCTAAAAGCATGAAATAATATTATTGTTTTGCTGTTGTTTTTGCTTTTGGTGTTGGTACTAACTGGCCGGCATGCTCATCTTTCACCGCTGGTTTTACCGCCTGGGGCTCAATTCCGCTTTTTTTACCTTTTTTATATTCTTCATATGCTTCAGCAGAAAGTACTTCTCCGGTAATATGAACAATTTTTTGAGCATCAATGCTCGCCAGTTTAATGAATACGTCTTTGGTAAATGGCGATACGGCAGCTGCATTATACACTACTTTTATTTTTCCAACAGCGCCGGGCATAATGGGTTCAGTTGGTTTTTCAGGAGTAGTACAGCCGCAGGAGGCGCTGGTGTTTTCCACAACCACGGGTTTGTCAGAAATATTTTTTATCTCAAATACGAAGGTAACCGGTTCACCCACTTTAATCTTGCCAAAGTCATGTGTCTCTTCATTCATTTTAATCACATCATCAGGTTTCGGCTGGGCTATAGCGCCGAGTGCAAACATAAAAGCAGTTGCGAGTAAAAGGATTTTCTTCATGGTTTATAAGTTTTAAAAAGTTTGTTTTTTTAAAAGGTTAATGGAGGCATTGGCCGGTGCTGAACCTTCCGGCGCCTTCCACACTGTGCCTTTGATGGTTAATAGTTTGCTTTGGTTTCCGTTATAGGTTATCGTAATTGGTTTTTCAAAAGGGCCTTCCGCAGCTGCATTATACCCTACTTTAATGGGAACTGATGCACCCGGAGCAATCGGGTCACGGCTCCATTCAGGGGTGGTGCATCCGCAAGTTGCATGCACATCATCCAGTTTTAAGGGGCTTTTTCCGGCGTTTACGATTTCAAAAGTGTAATAAACCGGTTTGCCCTGGGGTATTTTTCCGAAATCATGGCTCGTTTCTTTCAATTGCAGTACATCTTCACCCTGCTGGCTGTTTTGGGCGTCTGCCAGATGAAATGCTGCGATTGAAGCAAGAAGAAAAAAGAATTTGCGCATACAGGTTTGAGAGGTCAAATGTACGGTAAAGATGGCACATTTACCAGAGGGGTTGCACTGTTATTATCGCTTTTTTTAACAAAAAATTCCGGGCCTGCCATTCTCCTTATTTTTGTGCAATGGAAAACCTGAATTCCCCCATTATGTCAGATGCCGGAAAACTCTCTTTTGAAAACTTCAGGGACACGGTATTGAACGACTTCCGCATGGCCTGTATCAGCAGAGAAACCAGTCTTTTAGGCCGGAAAGAAGTGCTTGGCGGAAAGGCTAAATTCGGCATTTTTGGCGATGGCAAAGAAATAGCCCAGGTGGCCATGGCCAAATTTTTCCGGCCGGGTGATTTTCGAAGCGGTTATTACCGTGATCAAACATTTATGCTGGCTGCCGGCCTTGCATCTGTGGAGCAGATTTTTGCACAACTGTATGCTGACCCCGACATCAGCCGTGACCCTTTCAGTGCAGGCCGACAGATGAATTGCCATTTTGCCACCCGGATGGTGGATGAAAATGGCCATTGGCTGAACCTTGCAGAACTAAAAAATATTTCCGGCGATATTGCCCCCACTGCGGGTCAAATGCCACGGGCCCTCGGTCTTGCATTTGCATCAAAAGCTTTCCGGAACATTGAACAGCTAAAGTCTTTCAAAAACCTGTCTGATAATGGCAATGAGGTTTGCTTTGCGACTATCGGCGATGCTTCTACCAGCGAAGGACATTTTTGGGAAACCATCAATGCAGCCGGGGTACTTCAGGTTCCGCTGGCAATATTTGTATGGGATGACGGCTATGGTATTTCTGTTCCTAGGAAATACCAGACAACCAAAGCCTCTGTTTCTGATGCACTAAGCGGCATGCAAAAAACGGATGATACCAACGGTATCATCATTTACAAGGTAAAAGGTTGGGATTATGCAGGTATGTGTGAAGTTTTTGAAGAAGGAATCAATACGGCGAGAAAAGAGCATACGCCGGTTTTGTTTCATGTTGAAGAAATAACACAACCGCAGGGTCATTCCACTTCGGGCAGCCATGAAAGATACAAGAGCCCCGAAAGACTGGAATGGGAAAGGGAGTGGGATGGGATTAAAAAAATGAAAGAGTGGATCATTGAAAATGCCCTTGCATCAGAAGAAGAATTAAACGGAATAGCTGAAAATGCGAAATCCTTTGTTCGTGACAGCAAAGCAGCTGCCTGGGAGAAATTTATTACCCCAGTTAAAGCACAGGTGACACGGACAGCAGATCTGATCCGTTCCATTGCCGGAGCCCTGCCGGAAAAGTCAGCCGCACTTGAAAATCTGGCCACAGATATTACCTCCATCCGGGAACCGCTTCGCAGGGATGTAATGAAAACCCTGCATGCTGCCATTTCGCTTTCAGGTAATGCCGATGCCGCCTTCTGGACAAAAGATTACTATAATGACCTCATCAACGAGAACTGCAGACTTTATAATTCTTTTCTGTACAACGAAGGCCCCCGCAGTGCATTAAAAGTGCCGGATGTAAAACCCCGGTTTGCAACTGATGCACCAATGGTGAACGGGTTTGAAATCTTGAATAAATTCTTTGATGAACTCTTTACCTCCAACCCCAAAATAGTGGCTTTTGGCGAGGACCTGGGCTTTATTGGCGATGTGAACCAGGGTTTCAGTGGTTTGCAGCAAAAGTATGGCGAGCAACGAATATTCGACACAGGCATCCGGGAGCTTACTATCATAGGCCAGGGGATAGGCCTCGCTATGAGAGGGCTTCGTCCGATTGCTGAGATTCAGTACCTCGACTACCTTCTTTACGGGCTTCAGCCTTTGAGTGATGATGTGGCCACACTTCATTACCGCTCGGCAGGCCAGCAAAGTTGCCCGCTCATTGTTCGTACAAGGGGCCACAGGCTTGAAGGTATCTGGCACAGCGGTTCACCCATGGGGGTTGTTATCAATGCACTTCGGGGTATGTATGTATGTGTGCCAAGGAATATGACACAGGCTGCAGGAATGTACAACACACTGCTTCAGGGAAGTGATCCGGGACTGGTGATTGAATGTCTGAATGGGTACCGGCTGAAGGAAAAACTGCCTTCGAACCTGACTGAATTCACTGTACCTCTCGGAGTGCCTGAAATAATTAAAGAAGGAAATGATGTAACCATTGTTTCATATGGCTCCACGTTGCGGATTATTCAGGAAGCAGTGCAGGTACTTGAAACTGGTGGCATCAGTTGCGAGATTGTAGATGTACAAACTTTATTGCCCTTTGATCTTAATCATATCATACTTCAATCGCTTAAAAAAACAAACCGTATTGTTTTTGTGGATGAAGATGTGCCCGGTGGCGCTGCTGCCCATATGTTTAATAAAGTGATGGAAGAACAGGGGGGATACCGCTTCCTCGATGTGGCCCCCCGCACCATAACCGGGAAAGCCCACCGTCCTGCTTATGGCAGCGATGGTGATTATTTCAGCAAACCCAATGCGGAAGAAATTCAAACAGTCATCAGGCAAATGATGTCGGAATAATTCCTTCATTTGTCAACCGTTCTGCTGGAATATAGAAAAATAGTAGTAACTTATTGGCCAAACCCGATTCTTCACCACAAAACCAAAACCATGGCCGTCGTAAAAGTTATTGAACTTATCGCTTCATCCGACAAGGGATTTGATGATGCTGTAAAAGAGGCAGTGAAAGAAGCTTCCAAAACCATCCGTAATATTGATTCCGTGTGAGTCAAGGATATAAAGGTGCATGTAAAGAATGGCGAAGTAATTTCCTATGGAGTTATTTGCAAAGTTTCATTCCGCCTCGATGATCAGAAGCAGGGCAAAAAAGACAAGAAAAAAAAGAAGCATAAAGACAAAGATGGGCAATGAGCTGTTGTATGATTTTGGTAATTTGATCCCGGTCTGCCGGGATTTTTTTGTTCTACAGGGATACTTGAAAAACTGATACAGTTATTTTTGGCGCATCTGTGCTGCTTTGTACACGCTGCCTTTTTTAATTTTGTGCTTAAGATAAATCAATGACACTTTATCAGGTCGATGCATTTGCAGAAAAGCTTTTTACAGGAAATCCGGCCGCAGTTATTGCGTTAAAAAAATGGCTTCCTGAAGAATTGATGCAGCAATTGGCCATGGAAAATAACCTGGCAGAAACTGCTTTCTTTGTTTCCTCTGATGCACAAAAGGCCGACTACGATATCCGCTGGTTTACTCCTGCGATGGAAATAAATCTCTGCGGGCATGCAACTTTGGCTGCTGCGTATGTGATATTTGAAAAGTTACGGGCAAAAAAGAAAAAAATAGTGTTTAACTCTAAAAGTGGTCTGCTGACTGTTACCCGGAAGAAAAATATGCTGGAACTGGACTTTCCTTCCTGGCGTCCTGAACGGGTTACTGAATATCCGGCTGAACTATTGCCTTCTCTCGGCAATCCGGAAATCGCCGGTGTATACCAAAACCGGGAATACATAGTGGAGTTAATGAGCGAAGAAGCTGTAAAAAAATGCCGCCCTGATTTTACCCTGATGAAGAAAGTAGATAAAATGATCATCATTACAGCGCCTGGTAAAGAAGTGGACTTTGTATCCCGTTTCTTTGCACCAACTGCGGGCATTGATGAAGATCCGGTTACCGGATCGGCGCATTCACAGCTTATTCCGTTTTGGAGTGAGAAGTTGGGGAAAAAGGAACTGATTGCCCGGCAGCTTTCCCGCAGGGGCGGTGCATTACATTGCCGGCAAAACAAAGACAGGGTGGTCATGGGCGGTAAGTGTGTGTTCTATATGAAGGGAACAATAAAACTGAAATGAAAACGGTAGTTCAGTGGATAAATCTGTCTATTAACTCAGGTGTCGGCACCATACATTCCTCTTTCCTGCCAAACCATTTGTACCTGTTGCGGGCAAGTATGTTGTAAAAAAAATCCCGTATAAACCTGGGGACAATTATTAGGCTATAAAAAAACTTCCATCCGCCGTTCAAATGTTTACAAATACGAATAGCTGCAGAAGATTGCTTCCAGACCCTGCCCTTTTCAATAAGAATGACTGAACTGAGTGAGGTAAAATTGATAGAATATTCCGGTAAGATCCGTTTTGCCGTTTCACCTTGCAGGGGGGCGAATTTGAGCTGCTTTTTCCGATCTCTCCTAATGGCAAAAATCACCCAGTAATTACAAAAGTTGCATACACCATCAAAAAAAACTATGGGTTCATCATCCCGCATACCCTAAAGTTATTATATAAATTTCCATTATTATCAGTCACCCGTGCTGGTAAATGTTTTTTGAAATAAACAGGTGTCAGAAGGCAGAAGTGAACACGGCATAAACCCTAGATATGCCCAAATGTTGAGCAGGTCAAATAAGCCATTAAGATTAGATTATTTGATCCGGCATTATGAAGTAACAATATTTGAATTAAATTTGTCTTATCACTCAATTGTGTAACAATGAGCAGATTTTTTCTGTGTTTTTTTTTACTGCTAACCCAACTCCCGGCCAGGTCACAAAAGGTTTATTTTATCTACCTGCAAACGGAATCCGGGCAGGCCTTTTTTGTAAAACTGGATAATAAGATACAGAGTTCCACAGCATCCGGTTATCTCATTCTTTCAAAACTGAAAGACAGCAGCTATTCATTCAGTCTTGGATTCCCCGGTAATAAGTGGCCTGAACAAAACTATACTGTACCGGTTAATAAAAAAGATCATGGTTTTCTGGTTAAAAATTTTGGGGATAATGGCTGGGGATTATTTAACCTTCAAAGCCTGACTGTTTTAATGCCTGAAAAGAGTGTATCAAAAAATGAAGGACCGGTCAGGCCAGCAAACAAGGAAGTATCTGATTTTACAAATGTGCTCTCAAAAGCGACGGATGACCCAACCTTGAAAGAAAGACCCGTACAGCCGCCAAAAGAAGAGAAAAAACCGGAACCTGCCGTTCAAGAAACTTCTTTGAAGCCGGAGATTCAGAAAGAAAAGACTGATTCTGTTACGGCAAAACTTGCGGGTACAGCCCCTGTTGTTACTGCCGAGACAGACATTAAAGAGCCGGCTAAAGACATAATTGCAGCCGAACAACCAACAGCGACAAACAACGAAAAGGTAAGTTCACCTGACAAGCCCGGACAAGTGCAGCCTCAACCTGAAAGCAAACCGGTAACGGAAGAATTCAAAAAGTCTTTGGTAAAAAGAAAATCAGAAAGCTCAACCACAGAGGGTTTTGGCCTTGTTTTTACTGATGAATATCCGGATGGCTTAACTGATACCATAAAAATAGTAATCCCTAATTCTGCAAAATCAACCGAATTTCCGGTAGTAAAAGAAGAGCCAAAGGAGGAGAAACAATTTCTGAATATTGCTCCTGCCGACACTGTAAAAAAGCAGGAAATGAAACCCGGATCAGTTGAAAATAAAATTACAACAACTGGCATCCAAAATAATTGCCCTGCCATTGCTGATGATAATGATTTCCTTAAACTAAGAAAGAAAATGGCTGCAGAAACGGGGGACGACAATATGATAAACGAAGCAAAAAAATATTTTAAGACCAAATGTTTTACTTTCCGGCAGTTGAAGAATCTCAGCACATTATTCCTGAACGATGAGGGTAAATACCGGTTTTTTGATATGTCGTATAGTTATGTTTCTGATCTGGACAACTTTCAGTCACTTCAGTCAGAATTAAAAGAGGCTTATTATATTAACAGGTTCAAGGCCATGCTGCGGTTATAATATAAACCATCTGTGGTCCTATAAATTAGATTATGCCCCGCTATTTTCTGGAAGTTGCATACAAAGGGACAAGGTATCGTGGTTTTCAGATTCAGAATAATGCCAATACCATCCAATCAGAAGTAGAGAGAGCCCTGCAAATTATTGTGGGAGAAAAAATAGAACTTACGGGTTCTTCAAGAACAGATGCCGGGGTGCATGCACACCAGAATTTCTTTCACTTTGATTTGAGTCCCGTTGAAAAAGCAGGCAAGATTGACTCATCTAAGCATCTGTATAAGCTGAATGCAGTTTTGCCGGCGGATATTGTTGTAAAAAATATTTTGAAAATGCCGCCAGCAGCGCACTGTCGCTTCGATGCAATAAGCAGGGAGTACAAATATTTCATATACCGCAGCAAAGACCCTTTTTTGAATGACAGGGCTTTTTATTTTCCGTATCGGCTGAATATAGACCTGATGCAGGAGGCTGCTGCAATAATATTGGAATATAAGGACTTTTCTTCTTTTTCAAAACGTAATACACAGGTCAAAACGTTTATTTGTTCAGTTGAAAAAAGCCAGTGGTTACAATCGGGTAATACCGTTGTATATAATATCACGGCAAATCGTTTTTTAAGGGGCATGGTAAGGGGATTGGTTGCTACAATGCTCAAAGTTGGGCGTGAAAAAACCACTATAAAAAAATTTGGGGAAATTATAGAAGCTAGAGATTGCACGCTAGCCAGTTTTTCTGCTCCTGCTCAGGGCTTGTTTCTCATTTCTGTTAATTACCCTTCTGGATATTTTGACGGGGTGTAGTCTTCAAAAGCCATCATATTTCGATCAACAGGCCTCTAAAGTGTTGATTTATAGATAGGATTTTCTTCATTGTGAAATAATATTATAAGATGGAGGCCGCTACCCTATCAGGCTTGTGTATTGTGTGTGAGACAAATGTGAACAAAACGCATCTTAAAAATTTGTTGTTAGCCAATGATGCCTTACCTTTGCCGTCCGCTCCAAAAAGGCGAAGGAGGTCTTCACAAAACATCTTGATTTTCACTCCAAAACAATCAGGTTTTTAAAAATAAAAATCTGCAAAATTTGGTAGAAATAAATAGGCGCCTACCTTTGCACTCCCGTTTAAAAAAACGGGGTGGTCAAATAAGGCCAAGATCTTTGAAAGTTGGGAAACAATAGCACTTTTATCAGGAGTAATCTTGATAAAATCTTAGGTAAGTCAAGCGAAACAAATTCGATTTGACACGTTAATTTTCTCTTGAGAATTTTAAATGTCAGTATCAAACTTCATTTACAATGGAGAGTTTGATCCTGGCTCAGGATGAACGCTAGCGGCAGGCTTAATACATGCAAGTCGGGGGGCAGCATGAGTGTAGCAATACATTCGATGGCGACCGGCAAACGGGTGCGGAACACGTACTGAACCTTCCTTTAAGTGGGGAATAGCCCAGAGAAATTTGGATTAATACCCCATAATATATAGAAGTGGCATCACTTTTATATTAAAGTAGTAATACGCTTGAAGATGGCAGTGCGGCTGATTAGGTAGTTGGCGGGGTAACGGCCCACCAAGCCTGCGATCAGTAACTGGTGTGAGAGCACGACCAGTCACACGGGCACTGAGACACGGGCCCGACTCCTACGGGAGGCAGCAGTAAGGAATATTGGTCAATGGACGAAAGTCTGAACCAGCCATGCCGCGTG
>VGGV01000044.1 GCA_016868455.1 Bacteroidota bacterium | reverse complement strand
AATAATTTTCAAGTTGCGTTCAGGGGCTACTTCGCCAAGCCCTGGCCGTTATGGACATTCGAAAAGAGATATTCTCCCATCCTTATTGGATACAAACCTCTGAACGCTTAAAATATTCAGTAGATATTTTAATTAAGCAACTAATGATCATCAAGGATGACAAAGATTTGCTTAAGGATCATTTTCAACGTAATCAACGTATCCGGTCGCTACTGGAAACAAACTTAATGCTCTTAGGCTATTGCATTGAGAATTTGCTTAAGGGACTTCTTATTTATCAATATAAAAAGAATAATTCATTTCCTCAAGATTGCGATTTTGACTTTATTCAAAAAACATTTGGAAAATTGGAAACAGTCATAACTTGAATAAACTAGCAACTAATGCGGCATTACATTTGACATCAGAAGAAACTGATCTTCTTGAGAAGCTGACAAAATATGCAACTCGGGGTGGGCGGTACCACATTCCAAAAGATGAAGATGGTATAACGGTTGTTACTACTCCTGGTGAGGGTGAGAGGCATACTTCATCTGAACAGGTTTTAGCCGACGGAATTATTCATAAAGTAAAGGGGATTATCATTTGAAAATAACAGCAGGCAACACCGGTCTTGGTGCTAGCCTTCACCGGCAGCATGGCAGAGATTGAATCATCATTTGTGGCCATTCCGCCTAGTTCCTTAAACTTCATAACTTCACTCTGGCACAGCGTAAACCGCTGCCCGTTACTCAACCTTTTCCCTTTCTTGCTTGTTCTACAATCTATGCAGCTTAAAATTATTCCCGCAGTAATACCTATTTTCCTTTTTATCTCCTCCTTCCAACCCTTACAGGAGCAGGGTATCAAATTAACCATCACCCATCTTCGTAACGAAAAAGGCTTTGTACTGGTCAGCCTTTTTAAAGACGGGGCGGGCTACCCGGATGATGCGGAAAAAGCCTTCCGCAGGGAAAAATTGGCCATCTACAATAAAAAAGCGGTTATCCTTTTTCCCGATCTGCCTGCAGGCAATTATGCCATTTCCATCCTGCAGGATGAGAATAACGACCAGCGGATGAACAAAAATGCCCTGGGTGTTCCTAAAGAAGGTTATGGTTTTTCCAACAATGTAGCAGGGGCCTTTGGTCCGCCGTCATTCCGCAGGGCCAGTTTCAAACATGCAGCCGGGGCCCTTACACAGCTATCAATTCGCATAAGGTATTAGCGTATAAAAAAGCAACCCCTTCCGGAATTGCATTTTCACTTCAAAAAGATTTTATCAAAACTGCTCCAGCATGGAGAACATAAAGTCACCCTCAATTTTTGCATTGGCATCGCTGTCGCTGCCATGCACGGCGTTTTCACCCACTGAGGCAGCATATAATTTGCGGATGGTATTGGGTTCAGCTTTGGCGGGGTCGGTGGCGCCGATGAGCTTACGGAAATCTTCCACGGCATTTTCTTTTTCCAGTATGGCGGCAATGATGGGGCCTTCGCACATAAAAGAAACGAGATCTTTAAAAAATGGTCTTCCCTTATGTATGGCATAGAACTCGCCAGCCTTTTCCGGGGTGAGTTTGGTCATTTTCAGCGCCTTTATCTGGTAGCCTTCCTGTAAAATCCTGTCGAGTATGGCTCCGGCATGCCCGTTTTTAAAGGCATCCGGCTTGATCATGGTAAATGTGCGATTGCTCATAGTTCCATTGTATGTTTAGCGGCCCTGACTTCGCTGCATGCCTTCGCTAATTTTCCAACGATCCCGATAGACTTCGGGGTGAGCTCAGTCGAACACTATCGGGATTAACATAGTTGGAAGCTTCGGCAGACAAAAAAGCTTCGTCCGGCGAGGCGCAAAAGTACGTCAAGTTTTTGGTTTATAGTTTTTTGTTTGTTGTTGTTTTTGCTGAACAACCCCCGAATACGGGTTATGCTGTCATAAACAATAAACTATAAACATCAAACTACAAACTCTTATCTTCGCTCCCGTTTTGATGAAACCCGTACAGGAATTATATCCCTTATTGCAGCAGCCCCGCAAAGTGGTCATCATACCGCATCAAAAACCGGATGCAGATGCCATGGGCGCTTCGCTGGCTTTAAAACATTTTCTGACAAAGCTGGGGCATACTGTCACTGTTATTTCTCCCACCAACTGGGCCGGATGGGTAAACTGGATGCCGGGCGCCGGTGAAGTGATTGATTACGAAAAGGAAAAACAAAAGGCCGATGCCGTCCTGGATGCCGCCGATTGGCTTTTTTGTCTCGACTTCAATATTTTTCACCGTACCAAAACGATGACGGAAAAGCTGCAGCAGCTTGGCTGTACCAAAATACTGATTGACCACCACCAGGAACCTGATGAGCCCTCTTTTGATTACGGCGTCAGTGATGTGGCTAAAAGCTCCACCTGTGAAATGATATATGATCTTATCATCGGTTCGGGCTACGCCGGTAAAATGGACAGCATCATCAGCGAATGTATTTATGCAGGTGTGGTGGCTGATACAGGGTCATTCCGCTTTTCATCCGCCCATCCCGGTGTGCACCGGCTGGTGGCCGACCTGATGACAAGAGGGCTGGAGCACATGCATGTTCATGATAAACTGTTTGACAATTTTCTTGAAAACCGCCTGCGCTTTGTCGGGCATGTGTTGCTGAACAGGATGGAAGTTTGTTATGAATATAACACGGTGCTGATTGCGGTTCCCAGATCAGATTTACTGAAATACGATATTAAAACCGGGGATACGGAGGGGCTTGTTAATTTTCCTCAAACCATACAGGGCATTAAACTGGTTGCCCTGGTGATTGACCGGGACGAAGAAAGAAAATGGAGTTTCCGCAGCAAGGGCGATTTTGACTGCAATATCTTTGCCCGCAAATATTTTGAAGGGGGTGGCCATTTTCATGCTGCAGGCGGCCGCAGCAGCGATTCACTGGAAAAAACGGTGCATCGGTTCAAAGAAGTACTGAAGGAAATCGGAAAACTTTTACAATAACTTTCACCCATCATTTAAAAATTTTCGGATGACAACTATCAAACTGACAAATGTACTGGTGCTGGCGGCTGTGCTGGCAGTGGGATGCAAAAAAATGTCGTACAAAAAAACCAAAAGCGGCCTGGTGTATAAAATATTTTCCGGTAAAGGGTCGGATTCGCTTAAGGTGAATGACATCGTAAAATTTAATTACGCCATCCGGTATAATGACTCGTTGATGGAAGCCTATAACAGCTATGGAAAGATACCGGGCTACCTGAGGGTGAGCTACCAGGAAGGAAAGCCTTCCTATGATCTGAACGAGGTGTTGCCCATGCTGAAAGTCGGCGACAGCCTCATCACCGTTCAGATGTCCGATACGCTGATGAAAACACAGGCTGCCAACCTGCCGCCCAATGCAAAAAAGGGAGACAGGATTACCACCACCATTAAGATAGTACAACGCTTTACCAGCGATAGCCTGGCCAGGATTGATTATGAAAAAGAAGCCGAAAAAGACAAGCCCCGTCAGCTAAAGGAGCAGCAGGAAATGATGGCCAAAGCAAAAAAAGAAATAGAGGAGCGGCAAAAAAAGGAAGATGAGGAACTGGCCCGTTCGGGTGAAATGGCAAAACAGGTCAGCAACATGGAAAAATACCTGGCCGAACGGAAAATACAGGCCGTGAAAACCGGTAAGGGAACCTTTGTTGAAATCAAACAGCAGGGCAGCGGCGCTGCTGCGGCGCCGGGGAAATATGTGCTGGTAAAATATACCGGCCGCATTTTGGCTACTGACAGTATTTTCCAGTCCAATTCATTTCCCGTTCAGTTAGGATCTGGCAGCGTCATCAGGGGCTGGGATGAAGGGCTGCTGCTGTTTAAAGAAGGGGGAAAAGGGGTTCTGTATATTCCCGGCTTTTTGGCGTATGGTGATCATCCGCCTGCCGGATCGCCTTTCAAGCTGCAGGAGGCCCTGAAGTTTGAGGTGGAACTGTTAAAAGTTTCAGACACGCCGATTAAGTAAAGAATTTTCTCAACAACCAAAAAAATTGATACAACTCAATCACAGAAATATTTTTTGTATCAGAATAAACGCCAACTTTGCGCCAGTTTCGTTCTGGCCCTCCTTAAGAACGGGACGGGTTTTGTGAGGTCCCGTTTTTAGTCCAGCATCTGATTAAACCCCCGATTCCCTTTGAAAAGTTTTATGGAGTAAGTACCATTTTTTCAATATCCGCTTGTACCTGTTGAATCATATTGCGGCTAACCCATTAAGGTTTTGATTGCAATGTCATAATCAGAATTCCCGTTTAGGTTATCCTTTGCACTGCAACGGAACTGAACGGGATTCTTTTTTTCATTCTGTTTTCAGGCCCAGGATGGATGATTGATCAGGAATTCCGGTAAGCTTCTGTCAGCCGGATGGTTTGCACCGCTTCTTTTACATCATGCACCCGGATGATGGAAGCGCCGCTGATCAGGCCGATGGCATTCAGGGCCGTTGTTCCGTTCAGCGCCTCATCAGGAGAAACACCCAGCGTTTTCCAGATAAATGATTTGCGGGAGATGCCAAGCAACAGGGGCGCCTTCAAAATGCTGAACAAGGAAAGGTTACGCAGCAGTTCAAAATTGTGGGCAGTTGTTTTACCAAACCCAAATCCGGGGTCAACAATAACATCAGCTATACCGGTTTTATGTAAAGCCGCCTTTTTGCGGGAGAGAAAATCAAGCACTTCGGCTGTCACATTTTCATATTGAGCCTGTTGCTGCATGGTTTGCGGAGTTCCTTTCATGTGCATCAGTACATAGGGTACTTTCAGTGAAGCCACTGTAGTTATCATGTTTACATCCAGGGTGCCGGAACTGATATCATTTATGATAGTGGCGCCGGCCTGCACCGCTTCCCTGGCGACTGCTGCGTAAAATGTATCAACAGAAATAAAAGCCTGCGGGAATTTTTTTTGCAGAGCGATTATCGGCGCTATTACCCGCTGCAATTCTTCTTCCGCACTGATCCTTTCGCTGCCGGGCCGGGTACTTTGTCCGCCAATATCCAAAATTGTGGCTCCTTCATTCAGCATTTTTTCTGCCTGCCTCAATATCGCCTCCGTACCCTGCTGCCGGCTGCCGGCATAAAACGAATCAGGCGTAACGTTGATAATCCCCATTACAAGCGGTTGTTGCACCACCAGCAACCTTCCATTGCAGTTCAGCGTAAACATTAGCCTTAGTTCGTTATTTTTGAAGCCAGCCTGCCGGTTTACCTGCTCAAGACAGGCGGCAGGCTAAGATAAGAACAGTCATTTAGTAATACGGCTAAAAAAGATAAGAAGCAGTGACGGAGGATTTATGTGCACTTAGGTTTGACCTATATGAATTCAATGAAAACAACCAATCAGCAGTACGACAAGGTAATTCACTCCTGCAAGGAGATTTTTTTGAAAAAGGCAAAAGACTACGGCACTGCCTGGCGGGTGCTCCGTACCATTTCGATCGTTGACCAGATATTTATCAAAGCGCAGCGCATACGCACCATTCAGCAAATAGGTGAACAGAAAGTGGCTGATGGCATAGCTGCCGAATTCAAAGGGATCATCAACTATGCCGTTATCGGCCTGATACAACTGGAATTACCTGCAGAGGCCCCCGAAGAGATGGATATAAACGAGATAGCACCTCTTTTTGATAAACAGGCGGAGCTTGCCAAAAGCCTGATGCAGGATAAAAACCATGATTACGGCGAGGCATGGCGCAGTATGAGCCAGGAAAGTTTTGTTGACCTTATCCTGATGAAGTTGCAGCGCATCCGGCAAATATTAAGCAATGAAGGCAAAATCATCAGCAGCGAGGGTATTGATGCCAACTATCTTGATATTATCAATTATGCAGTCTTTGCACTAATACTGATGTAAAATGAAGATAACGGTCCATATCGCAAGAATCCTGGTCGGATTGCTTTTTATTTTCTCCGGGTTGGTAAAGGCCAATGATCCGCTGGGACTGAGTTATAAAATGCAGGAGTTTTTTGAAATCTGGGGACTGCATGGGTTCGACAACCGGACACAACTGATGTCGGTCCTGATGAATGCATTTGAAATTATTGCAGGCTTTGCCTTATTGCTGGGCTGGAGGATTAAACTTTTTACCTGGTTATTACTCCTGATGATTGTTTTTTTCACTTTTCTTACCGGCTATACTTACATAACAGGTAAACCCAAAACCTGCGGCTGCTTCGGCGATTGTATCCCTATTACCTCCAAAACATCTTTTTTAAAAGATGTGGCGCTCACTGTTTTAATAGGTTTTCTTTTCTGGCAGCAAAAACATATCCGGCCCCTGTTCAGGGAAAAAGGGCTAACCCTGACCCTGTTTGTAATTACCCTGTTTGGCTTTGGCTTGCAGTGGTACACATTAAAATACCTGCCGGTGGTGGATTGTCTTCCTTTTAAAAAAGGCAACAGCATTCCCGAAAAAATGAAAGTGCCGGCCCATGCCATACCGGACAGTACGGTAATAACCTTTGTTTATAAAAAAGACGGAAAACAAATTGAGTTTACTGCCGATAAATTCCCTGCTGACTTTAACCCGGAAACCTACCAGTTTGTAAGCCGGTATGATAAAGTGGTGCGAAAGGGCAGGAACAATGAACCGCCGATAAAGGGTTTTGTTCTTTCAGGTGAAAGCAACCAGAACTTCACTGGTTTTGTGCTGGAACAGCCTTACGCTGTATTGCTGTTCATCGAAAATTTTTCCAAAGCCGGGAACGGATGGAAGAAAAAATTTGAGGAAGTATATACAAAGGCAAAAGAAAAAAACATTCCGGCCTTCCTAGTAACGGCCGAGCCCGGAAAAGCTGCTGCAACCACGGCAGGAACCTCATTCAGTACAATACAGGTTTTTAAATGCGATGATAAAGTAATTGAAACCGCAGCCAGGGCACCGGCCTGTGTATATGTGCTGGAAAAGGGAACGGTAAGGGGAAAATGGAGCAGCCCCGGTTTTACTTCCGCTGCCCGCTTTGTACAATCTTTAGAAAATTAAGCCCTCCATGCTGAAGTACATCGCCAAAAAAATGCTTTATGGCCTGCTGGTACTTATCGGGGTGGTGATATTGGTGTTCTTCCTGTTCCAGGGTTTTGGCGATCCATCACGGCTGGTAATGGGCCAAAGCGGCGATTCGGCCACACAGGCCAATATCAAAAAAGAATTGTATTTAGTGGATGAAAAAGGAGAAGCTGTTCCCAAATTCAGACAGTTTCTTTTTTATCTGAATGATGTTTCTCCGCTCTGTTTTCACAGTAAGACAGATATTGAAAAGAAAAATTTAAAAGGCTTTTTTATTGGTGGTGAGAAAAAATTGGGATTAAAGGTTCCCTACCTGAGAAAATCCTATCAAAGCAAAAGACCGGTTTGGAATATTCTGATGCAGGCCCTTCCCGGTACACTGATGCTGGCAGTGGCCGCTATGTTCCTTGCGGTGCTGACAGGCATTCCTTTGGGAGTGATGGCCGCTGTGAAAAAAGATACCTGGCTGGATACTTCCGCCGTTTTCTCCAGCATAGTGGGTATATCGGCCCCTTCATTTTTCATGGGCATCATCATTGTTTACATATTCGGGTTCCTGCTCAGCGATATTACGGGGCTGCATATTGCCGGCAACTGGTTTGCCATTGATGAAGAGGGCAGGCGGAAGTTTACACTGCAGAATTTAATTCTCCCGGCTGTTACACTGGGCATCCGGCCGCTGGCCATTATTACCCAACTTACCCGCAGCGCCATGCTGGATGTGCTGAACCAGGATTATATCCGCACCGCTTATGCAAAAGGACTGGGCAAAAGAAAAATTATATGGAAGCATGGATTAAAGAATGCACTGAACCCTGTTATCACAGCTGTTACCGGCTGGTTTGCCGAACTCCTGGCGGGAGCATTTTTTATCGAATACATTTTCGGCTGGCAGGGAATCGGAAAAGTAACGGTGGATGCTTTGGAAAAATTAGATTACCCTGTGGTAATGGGGGCGGTATTGGTTTCAGCAACTTTCTTTATCATCATTAATATTCTTGCTGATATTTTATACGGGGCGGTGGATCCAAGGGTGAGGATTGAATGAGTTTGTAGTTTATTGTTTTTAGTTTATGGTTATTTCATAAAACAAATTAATTTTTTTACATCGTATTAACTATAAACCGCAAACCATAAACTATTGTATAATCACCTCCTTAATCACTTTCTGTTTCAATGCCTCATTCACCCGTTGTTTTATTTTTTCTTTCTGGTATATCAGTTCATTTTTCAGCGGAGCAACATGAGTGCTGATGATAAGTTTGTCGCCAATGATCTGCAGTTTATCAGTATAACGGGCAATGGTCTTTCCCATTATCTCCTCCCACACATCTTCTATCTGCATCGCCTGTATGCCTCCCTTCAGGCGGCTGCCTTTCAGGAATTCCTGCAGGGCTTCGCTTATAGAATATTCTCCCATGGTGTAAAGGTAAAGTGTTACGGCCTAATCAGCTGAAACGACATCCCGATTTGGTCCAAATGCGTTTTCAGTCTTTCTTCATTCGTATCAGTAATAAACACCTGCCCGTCATTTTGCAAACAGACTTTGTTGAGCAGGTTGCGGATCCTGTCTTCATCTAATTTTTCAAATACATCATCCAAAAGCAGGAGGGGGGCAAACCCCTTTTCCTTCTTCAGCACTTCCATTTCTGCCAGTTTAAGTGCAAAGAGCAGGCTTTTGCGCTGTCCCTGCGAAGCAGTAATTTTAAATGTTTGCCCGTTCATATCAATGTTCAGATCATCCCGGTGAATGCCTGCGCTGGTTCGTTGCAGCAAAAAGTCTTTGTTTTGGTTGGCCTTCAGTAATTCTTCAAAAGAAACCTGCAGCAATTCGCTTTCATAAGTCAGGTTTACTTCTTCGCTGCTCCGGCTTATTTCATTGTACAGGGCCCTTACCACTGGCAGGTATGCCAGCAAAAAGTCTTTGTTTTGGTTGGCCTTCAGTAATTCTTCAAAAGAAACCTTCAGCAATTCGCTTTCATAAGTCAGGTTTACTTCTTCGCTGCTCCGGCTTATTTCATTGTACAGGGCCCTTACCACTGGCAGGTATGCCAGCAGGAATTTTTTCCTCGTATTAAAAATATATTCCCCCGGGGTTATTAATTGTTTATCGAGCACATCCAGCAAAGCAGTGTCCTTTATGCCTGTTTCGGCTGCAGATTTAAGCAACGGGTTTCGCTGTTGAAGGACTTTCTGGTAAGTGATAAGCTGCTGCAGGTAATCTTTGCTGGTTTGTGAAATCAGGGCATCGAGGAAAATCCTTCTTTCCCTGCTTGCACCGGTTATCAGCACGGAATCATCTGGTGCTATGACCACGCAGGGATAGCGGCCGATATGATGCGAAAATTTTTCATAAGCATCGCCATTTACTGAAAACTCTTTTTTACCTGTCTCCCTAAGTATGCACACCGCTTTTTCTTCTTTTTCATTAACAGTAAAATCACCTTCAATACGAAAACCGGTCTGACCGTGCTGCACATTCTGCCCGTCAAGCCGGGTAAAATAACTTTTAGTAAAGCACAGGTAATGTATCGCATCCAGCAGGTTGGTTTTGCCCGCCCCGTTGTTGCCGCAAATAGCTATGATGCGTACGACAAAGTCGAAAGAGCGGTTGCTGTAGTTTTTGAACTGGAGCAGGTTTAGGTGCTGAAGGCGGAGCATGAAGTGCAAGATACGGCCTCATCCCGACCTTCATCTGATGGAGAAGGCCATCTGCACACAGCCCTCACTTTGCGATGACCCTGATAATTTTCAGAGTATCAAAAAATGATCCCTAGGGATATAAAGCTGGTGTGGCAGTCATGAAGTTTGCATTGCAATAAAGCCCTGCTCCTTCTCTAAAAGGAGAAGGGGATAGAGGATGTGACCTGATGATTAGCGATATGCAGTTGAACGGAGCGTCGCAACGTTAGCCTAATCAGGGCACAGAACCGTGATAACCAAATCAAATCACCTTATCTCAAGTTAAAAATCTTAACTAAAATCTGGCATCTTTCCCCTATTTTTGCGGCTCAATTTTTTTGCCGGTGGCCGTTACTTTTTCCAAAGAAACATATCTGTACTGGTATGAGCTGATGCAGCTTATCCGCCAGTTTGAGCTTGCTGCTGAAGAAAAATATAAGATGGAAGGAAAGATCCGTGGTTTCTTTCATGCCTATGTGGGCCAGGAAGCGATTGCCGCCGGTTGTATGACAGCTACCCGGCCCGAAGATTTGTTTATCACTGCTTACCGGGATCATGGGCTTGCTGTTGCTAAAGGTGTTTCGGTAAACAGCTGTATGGCCGAATTGTACGGCAAGGCCACAGGCTGCGCCAAAGGAAAAGGCGGCAGTATGCACTTTTTTGGCAAGGAAGTAAATTTTTATGGTGGTCACGGCATTGTAGGGGCACAAATCGGCACCGGCGCCGGTCTTGCCTTTGCCGAACAATACCGCGGCAGTGATAATGTAGTGCTCTGCTTTTTCGGAGACGGGGCTGCCCGGCAGGGCATGCTGCATGAAACCTTTAACCTGGCCATGCTGTGGAAACTCCCCGTCATCTTTATCTGTGAGAATAACAACTACGCCATGGGTACTTCGGTAGAACGTACCTCCAATGTAATTGACATTTACAAACTCGCCGATGCTTATGAGATGCCGGGCGATGCCATAGACGGCATGACGCCGGAGCCGGTACATAAAGGCATCACCAGGGGAGTAAAAAGGGCCAGGGAAAAAGGCGGGCCCACGCTGATTGAAATTAAGACTTACCGTTATAAAGGGCACTCCATCAGCGACCCGCAAAAATACCGGACCAAAGAGGAAGTGGAAGAATATAAAAGCCGTGACCCGATTCAGCAGGTGCTGAAAACTATTCTCAATAACAAAATAGCGGCGCAGGCTGATATTGATGCCATCAATGCCCGTGTGGATGCAATTGTGGCCGAATCGGTACAATTTGCTGAAGAAAGCCCCTGGCCGGATGACAGTGAAGTGCTGAAAGATATTTACATGGACAAAAATTATCCTTTTATTGTTGATTAATTTTTTTAAACAGTATACAAATTATGGCAGAAAAGAAAAACGTACAGAATCTGAATGAGGAAGTGGTGATTGCAAAGGCTAAAGACTTCTGGTCGAGATACGGAAAACTTACCACCGTTATCAGTGTGGTTGTAATATTACTGGCCGGAGGCTGGTATGTATATCAGAGTTATTTTAAAAAACCTAAAGAAACCAAAGCGGCCGGGATCCTGTTTAAAGCAGAAGAATACTTCCGGGCGGACTCTGTCAGCAAGGCGCTGAACGGTGATGGACAGCATTGGGGTTTTTTACGGGTAATTGACAAATATGGCGGAACCAAAGCCGGCAATATGGCCTGTTTTTATGCCGGCAGCTGCTACATCAAACTGAATGAAAACGAGAAAGCCCTTAAGTACCTCAAAAAATTCAGCAGTTCTTCAAAGCCGGTACAGGCCAGCGCCTATAAACTGATGGCAGATGCCTATGCTGATCTTGGAAAAAACAAAGATGCCTTTGAATACTATGAAAAAGCAGCGAGGCATTTTGAAAAGGATGAAACCTTTTCGGCAGACTGCCTGCTGATGGCTGCTTACCTGGCGCAAAAAAACCTGAACGATACTAAAAAGGCAACGAAACTGTATCAGGAATTAAAACAAAAATACCCCCGCAGCCAGCAAAGTATGGATGCCGATAAATACCTGGCACAAATGGGGGTGTACAGCACAGAATAATGAATTATGGCCGGGGTATCAAACAGTAAATTATTCGACAACAGTACAGGCATCCTGAAAAAAGATGCCTGTATCGTTTTAGTGAAAACGGAATGGAATACCGCAATTGTTGATGAACTGGAGAAGGGCTGCTTAAATGTTTTGCATCAGCATAAAGTAAAAAAAGTTGTTACTATAACCGTCCCGGGTGCTTTTGAAATACCCTTTGCCATAAAAAATTATTGGAGTAAGGCGACAAAGAAAAAAAGACCTGATGCCTTTATTGCATTGGGCTGTGTGATAAAAGGGGATACTCCCCATTTTGAATATGTATGCAGGGCTGTAACAGATGGAGTGCTTCAGCTGAACCTTTTGATGCCCGTGCCAACAATCTTTGGCATACTGACGGTTGACAATGAGGAGCAGGCCAGAGAAAGAATTGGCGGGAAACATGGACACAAAGGAGAAGAAGCAGGCATTACTGCTTTGAAGATGATTGTTTTGACTGAACAACAAAAAAATAAGATAAAAGAGTCTTGAATGTTCAGCTTTTCATACCATGTTTTGTTGACCAGCTGTTTCCTGCCACGGCTTTCAATACAGTGAAAGTTTTGGAAAAAGCCGGTTGCACTGTTTCCTATAATACAAATCAAACCTGCTGCGGCCAGCCCGCTTTTAATGCAGGTTTTTGGGATGAGGCAAAATCTGTTTGCATCAAGTTCCTGAAAGATTTTACCGGCAATGAATACATTGTTTCACCCAGCGCCAGTTGTGCAGGCTTTGTCAGAAACTATTATTCCAAATTATTTGACAATTCATCACTGCATCATGAAGTACAGGATATTGGTAAACGGGTTTATGAACTCACGGATTTCCTGGTGAATGTGCTGCAGATTGAAAATTTTGGCGCTGCACTTAACGGCACGGCCGCTTACCATGACAGCTGCGCCGGCCTGCGGGAATGTAAAATTAAAACAGAACCCCGGAAATTATTATCCCATGTAAGGGGTTTGAAGCTGGTTGAAATGAATGAGGCGGAAACCTGCTGTGGTTTTGGCGGTACATTCGCCGTAAAGTTTGAGGCCATTTCCATTGCCATGGGTGAACAAAAAGCAGAGAATGCCCTTGCTACCGGCGCTGATTACCTGATTTCAACAGACCTTTCCTGCCTGATGCATTTGCAGGGTTATATCAATCACAAAGGATACAGGCTAAAAACCCTGCATATTGCCGATGTGCTGGCCTCCGGATGGTAATCAGGCAATAAAAAAGCCGGTATCCAGCTGAGCATACCGGCCGTTCGCCCCTCACACATCGGAACATGGTTCACTCTGGCAGAGACTTTATGCTGAAGGAAACGGATGTTATCGTTAAGAACGAAAAAAGAAGAGCCAAGGTTGATTTTGTGATAAAAACATGATCACCCGTTTTAGTTACAGATACGCTACTTGTGTAAAGCCGGATTATTAAAAACAAATTATTTTTATGGAAACATTGTAAAATGGCTTACTGGCTGGTAAAATCTGAACCGTCCGCCTATAGCTGGGACGACCTGGTAAAAGAAAAACAAACCTGCTGGAGCGGCGTTCGCAATTATGCTGCAAGAGGTCACCTCAGGAATATGAAAAAAGGAGATGAAGTATTTTTCTATCACAGCAACGAAGGAACCGATATTGTCGGCATCGCCAAAATAGTAAAGGAAGCTTACCAGGACCCCACCACCGATGATGACCGCCGGGTAGCGGTTGATCTATCACCAGTGAAGAGATTAAAAAAGCCCGTTACGTTAGAGATTTTAAAAAAGGATAAGCGACTCGCTAATATGGCATTGATCAGGATTGGCCGCCTTTCATGCCAACCTGTAACAGGCGCAGAATGGGAAGTTGTGTTGGAACTCGCCGGTGAGAAATAGTTGCATTCTGATTACCTCATCAGGAAAGCTTTTATTAGCAGAGAAAATATTGTTTAGCGATGAAACAGGAGATCATACATATTGCATTGGTAGTGAAAGATTATGACGAGGCGATAAACTTCTATACGAAAAAATTACATTTTACGGTTTTGGAAGATACATACCAGCCAGAGCAGGATAAACGATGGGTAGTAATAGCTCCTCCGAATTCAAGAGGTATCACCCTCTTATTAGCTAAAGTTTCCAAACCAATACAAGAAGAATTTATTGGCAACCAATCCGGCGGGAGGGTCTTTTTATTTTTAAATACGGATGATTTTTGGAGGGATTATAATAATATGGTATCAAAGGGTATTGAGTTTGTTCGGGAGCCAAAGGAAGCGGAATATGGATGGGTGGCTGTCTTTAAGGATCTGTATGGAAACTTATGGGATTTGCTTCAATTAAACAATAACCACCCAATTGCAAACAGAATCACATAATTCGCTGGTAAAATATCTAATTAATTATGTTTTGTGATACCCGGTCTTTATTATCCTGTTATTTCCTTTAACAATTACTGAGGGTTACTTTTTCTGGTTATGCAGTATCAATTACTGATTCACCCAGTTAACCTTAAAAAGTATAGCCATGAAAAAAATTTTCATCGGG
>VGGV01000043.1 GCA_016868455.1 Bacteroidota bacterium | reverse complement strand
TATCTCTCCGTTATTTCAAAACATATCAACAACAAACTCTTTGTCACCTCTGCACTAAATATTTTTCTCCGATACTTTGCCGGACACACCAAATGATATAATAGTACCCTTACATTATGCGATTTCGTGATATTCTCTGCCATATCTCAAATATCTTAATTTCTTTGTACTGCGTAATGCCCAGGGGCAAGCCCACTGGGAATTCTTACCGATTAAAAGAGCCGGCAGGCAAAAAACATTATACTGCGGCTGAGTTCAGGGCAGAAAGGGGAAAAATGATGAAAGAGATGGAGCAAAACAACGGCGGAAACAGAAGAGTGATCCGCATGAATTGATAAGTATAGCCTGCTAAAAAGCTCTTTGTTCCGGCAAAGGGCTTTTATTTTCAGCGCATTCAATTTCTCTGTTGCCGGGGCATGTACTCATCCATATATTTGCTGTAGGTCTTATTCCAGTCATTCAGGGCAGCATTGGCCTGCTTGTTCAGTTCACTCATGGTGCTGTTGAATTTGTTCAGCACGGCATTTACCGTTCGCTGCGGCGCAAACTTTTTTTGGATAAAAAACCCCTGCAGGCTTTGGCGGAAAAAAGAAGTATGGAGTACCTGAAAACCATCAAACATAAAACATAGGGAAAACAACCCTTTATCTTTGCAAAAATTTTCCCATGAAATTCCTGCCCGCTGCCTTTGGTTTTTTTATTCTTGCTCCTGCCGCCGCACAGGACAGCATGGGTATTCATTACAAGGTCTATGATACCCGAAGCAAACAAATTGTGGCCATTGATAAAATTGTAGCCGATATGGCCAATGCGGATGTCCTTTTCTTTGGCGAAGAACATAACGACAGCACCGGGCATTATCTGCAAAATAAACTTTTCAGGGCGCTGCATACAGCTTATGGCGATAAATTAGCACTGAGCATGGAAATGTTTGAAAGCGATAACCAGCTTGCCTTGAATGAATACCTGGCGGGGCTGATGAATGAAGACCGCTTTGCCAAAGACGTCCGTCTCTGGAGCAATTACAAAGACTACCGCCCCATGGTGGATTATGCCAAACAAAATAAACTGTCCGTGATAGCTGCCAACCCTCCGCGGCGTTATGTAAGCCTGGTTACAAGAAGAGGGAGGAAGGCACTTGACAGTTTAAGCAAAGAAGCAAAAACTTTTCTGCCGCCGTTGCCGTATGATACCTTAAGCGGCCGCTACCGGGATAAGTTTATGGAAACCATGCGGGGCGCCCCTGAATCGGCCAGTAAAAATATCTACTATAGCCAGAGCCTTTGGGATGCAGGCATGAGTTACCGTATTTACCGGTTCTGGAAAAAAAATAAAGACAAAAAGATATTTCACTGCGTTGGTAAATTTCATACCGATGAAAAACTCGGTACCGCTGCACAGCTGCTGATGCGTAATAAAAAGATCAGGATACTCAATATCAGCTGCTTTCCCGATAAAAGTTTTGCAAACCCCGACCCGATAGCTATCGGGTGGGGAAAATTTGAACACCTTGGCGATTATGTAATCCTTACCAATTTCGATTTGAAAAGAACGTATTAATCATTCCCGGCTGTTTTCTTTTTCCGGATATTCGAATTGATGAAACGCAGTCAGGAATTGTGATATGTTTCTAAAGCGCTTTCAGCAATTCTTTTACTTTTTCCCTGATCAGGTCCCGCACTTTTCTGAAATCCTCTTCATTCATGTCTCTCGGGTCAGGAATTTCCCAGTCAATAAACTTTGGGGTTGGCATCCAGGGGCAGGCATCACCGCAACCCATGGTGACAAGAGCATCAAAAGGAGCATATCGTTTTACTTCCTCCAGCGATTTGGAATGATGTGTTGTTAAATCATAGCCCAGCTCCTTCATGGCCACAACCGCTTTCGGGTTTATTTTGCCCGAAGGTTTTGAACCGGCGCTGTAGGCGTCAAACTTTTCCCCGCCCAGCATGGTTGCAAACGCCTGGCTGATCTGGCTGCGGTTGCTGTTTTCAACACACACAAACAATATTTTTTTCTTCATAAAGTAAAATTAAGAAGCGCCCCGCTTGCATGAGGCGCTTCTTTGTTTGTTTAACAACAGCCGCCGCCAGGGCCGCCGTCATTTCCGCAGCAAATACTTCCGGGTTCACAACAACCGGGGTCTTTCTGCATCGGGGTTTGTTTTTTCATGGCTTTACGTTTTATGCCTGCCCGTCTGCAGGCGGGGTTAACGAATAAGTGACTAAAAACATCTTTGATTTTTCTTTTTCTGAACTCATTTTTGTTTCTCACAGATACCACAGATTTTATCAGATTATTTGTTTCTGTGTGAATCCGTGAAATCTGTGAGAGAAAATTAATTACAACAAGCCGGCCCGCAGCATGTTTTTGCGCCAGCCGGTTTTTCAGCGTACCCCGTTACGCTGTAAATACCGGTTCCGGACTTTTTAAGTGTCTTCAGTTCATCCCGGGAGATATATTGTAACAGGATTTCATCCGGTACTTCAATTTTCTTTTCTTTCTGCAATGTCACATTGCTGAAACCGGCTCCTTGAATATGATTCAGGTATTCGCTTTTCTGAATGGCGCCGCTTACACAGCCCGCATACATTTCAGCGGATTCTTTCAGACCTTCAGGCAGCTGCCCGTTCAATACAATATCAGAGATGGGAAAATGCCCGCCGGGTTTCAGGGTGGGGAAGATTTCTTTAATCACTTTTTCTTTATCCGGCACCAGGTTCAGCACACAGTTGCTTACAATTACATCGGCCACATTATCTTTCACGGGCATATCATCAATATCGCCGAGCCGAAACTCAACATTTTCATATCCAAGCTTCTCTGCATTTTTATTCGCCCGTTCAATCATAAAAGGGGTAATGTCAATACCGATGACTTCCCCTTTTTCACCAACAATTCTTCTTGCAATGAATGCATCGTTGCCGGCACCGCTGCCGAGGTCAATCACCGTATCACCTTCTTTTATTTTGGGAAATTCGGTGGGCAGGCCGCAACCTAACCCCAAATCTGCATCCGGGTTATAGCCTTCCAGCGAAGAATAACTGTCGGCCATAATATTGGTTACATCGCCGCAGAAACTGGTACCACAGCTTCCTCCTTCACGGGCAATTTTCCCGTATTTTTCTTTTACAAGTTCTTTGATTTGTGTTTCATTTTGCATGACTATACTTTTAGGGTGAATAATTCAAATAACTAACAACAGGCTTTTTCGTTTTGCACCTTCAGTTTATTGAACAAAAAGCTGAATTCTCCCATGAATTTCTCAAAAGCTTTCCAATTGATGCAGTAACAACTGCGGGGTCCGTCAATGGTTCCATCAATCAGTCCGGCTGTTTTTAATTCTTTTAAATGCTGCGACACGGTTGATTGTGCAAGGGGCAACAAATCAACGATCTCGCCGCAGATGCATTCGTTTCTTTGCGCCAGCACTTTCAGAATAGCAATTCGTGCCGGATGGCTCATCGCCTTGGCAAAGGCAGCCAGCTCCTGCTCCTTCTGACTGAACGCTTCTTTTTTATGAATAGCCATTGGATATTGTCATTTGGGGTGGGTATTATCTAATCCTTTATCGCAAATATACGATAATATATTTCAAACTGTCAAATTGTATCCCCTATATTTTTTTAAGAGTGCCAGGAATCCGGCTGTTTTCGCTTTACCAGTGTGATTATCACCCCGCTTGCAATGATGCAGAAGATACCGGCCCAGCTTATCCAGTCGGGGAAGAGGTCGCCAAGGGCCATTCCGATGAATACCGAATAGATAATATTCGCATAGCCAAAGATGGAAACAATACCTGCTTTATCTGAGCCATAAGAACGGGTAACAAAATATTGTCCAAATAAAGCTGCAAGGCCCATGAGTAAAATCCAGAACCACTCTGTGCCGGATGGTAATTTAAAATCAACAATGAACAATCCATCAGCCGCAGCACCGGTGGTATAATGAATTATCATTGTAAAAAGAGGAACAAAAAAGCCACTGAGCAAAAATAAAAGCACAATCACCCTCGGGTCATAATACTTTGCCAACCGGTTTACTGTAAGATAAGCAATGGCAGATGTAATACCAGAAATCAAACCGGCCAGATGATAATACCAGGGCAGGTGCATCACGGGTTTATAAATTAAGAGCATGCCGGCAAAACCCAGCACAACAGCAAAACCAACCCGGTTGCCATGGTATTCATTAAACAAAAAATAAGAGAAGATGGCGATGAACAATGCCGATGTGAGATTATAGCTCATGGCTGTACCCAGCGGTATATGAAGTATGCAGTATAATAAAGTATATAAAGCCAATGTGCCCATCAGTCCGCGGAAAGCAAGACGTAAAGGGTTACCGCCTTCCTGTACGGGGGGTTTAATAAATAAACCGGGCAGCAAAAAAATAAGCCCAACAGCATTACGGTAAAAAACCAATTG
Organism: Bacteroidota bacterium; assembly: GCA_016868455.1. GTDB lineage: Bacteria > Bacteroidota > Bacteroidia > Chitinophagales > Chitinophagaceae > JJ008. The sequence goes on along the minus strand of VGGV01000043.1, from coordinate 10,599 downwards.
TCCTGCATTGAAACTTTCTTTCAGTGCTTTGGCAGCTCCGCCCATGATGGAAAACCCCAGTGCTGCGAGCAGCATGAAGGCAATTCCTTGATATCGGGTGTCTTTGAGCATTAAATTTTAACCAGCCTCTCCACCGCCGCTTCCAGCGTTTCATTTTTCTTGGAAAAACAAAACCTTACCACTTTGTTATCTGTTCCGGTTTTATAAAACGAAGAAACAGGAATGGTGGCCACACCAAACTCTTTGGTGATGCGCACTGCAAAGTCCTTATCGCCCTCATCGCTGATACGGTCATATTTGGCGCAGATAAAATAACTGCCGCTGCTGTTCAGCAGATCAAATTTTGTTTGCTTCATCAGTTGAACAAAGTAATCCCGTTTCTGCTGCATCATTCCGCTGAGCGATAAATAAGCTTCTTTGTTTTTCAGAAACTCCGCCAGCGCCACCTGCGATGGGGTGTGACAGCAAAAAGCATTGAACTGGTGAACCTTTCTGAATTCAACCATCAGTTCCGGTGATGTGATGCAATAACCCAGCTTCCAGCCGGTGCAGTTATAGGTTTTGCCAAAAGAAAAGCAAACAAAACTTCTTTCCAGCAAATCGGGGTAACGGAGAATGGATTGGTGCGGAATATTATCAAAGATGAGATGCTCATATACTTCATCGCTGAGTATAAAAATATTGGTGTCTTTGACGATTGACTGCAACTGCTTCATATCCTCTTCTCCCAATACAGCGCCGGTGGGATTATGCGGGGTATTCAGCATAATCGTTCTTGTCTTTGATGTGATTCTATTTCTCACTTCATTCCAGTCTATTTTGTATTCAGGAAATTGTAAATCAATCAGCACCGGAACAGCACCGTTGATTTCAATATTGGGAATGTAACTGTCATACGCCGGTTCAAATACAATTACCTCATCACCCGGTTGCAGTATGGTTGTCAGTGCAGTATAAATGGCATAAGTGCCGCCGGGGGTGATGGTGATTTGTGTATCAGGAAAAATTTTAGTGCCGTATAAAAACTCGGCTTTCTCTGCAATGGATTCCCGTAGCGGCATATACCCCTGCATCGGCACATACTGGTTCCAGCCTTTGTGCATGACTTCGTTTACTTTATTCATCAGTTCTTCGCTCATGGAATAATCAGGAAAGCCCTGACCGAGATTGATAGCATGGTGCTGGTTTGCCAGTCCGCTCATGATAGTGAAGATAGTAGTGCCGACATGGGGGAGTTTGGATTGAACAGGGGGTATCATGCGGGTAAAATTAAGCCTGTTTGTTTAACTTCATTGCAACAAGACCAACAATGCTTAAAAGACTTCATGCATTCTTCAACCCCGAACAGTTCCAGGGCTGGGGCAAAACCAAAAAATATTTTGAGGGTTGGTATTTTAAGGTAGTGACTGCGGATGAATCAAAAGCATTCGCTTTTATACCCGGTATTGCTTTGGATGAAGCCGGAAACAAACAGGCATTTATACAGGTGCTGGATGGCAAAAAGAAAACAGCGGTCTATCACCGGTTTGATTTCAGTTCTTTTAAACCAACAGCAAAAAAATTTCATGTTGATATTGAGTCAAACAGTTTTTCAGAAAATCATATAACACTTAATCTCCCGGATGTAAAAGGTGAGCTGAAATTCTCTGGCAATATTGGCTGGCCCAAACCATTGTACTCCCCCGGGATCATGGGGCCTTATGCTTTTGCACCGTTTATGGAGTGTTATCATGGCATGGTGAGCATGGACCACAGCATTAGCGGCGAACTGGTTGTTCAGAATGAGAAAATAAATTTTGACAGCGGAAGAGGTTATACTGAAAAGGACTGGGGCCGCTCTTTTCCATCCGCCTATTTCTGGCTGCAGACCAATCATTTCAGTGAACCTGGCATTTCTTTAAAAGCATCCGTGGCGAAAATCCCCTGGATACGGAATTCTTTCACGGGTTTTATTGCGGGAGTTTGGTTAAAAAATAAACTATACCGCTTTACTACCTACAATAACACAATACTGCGCAAATCTTTTACTGATACAGAAAAGCTGGAAATTGTTTTGGAAAACAAAAATTACCTGCTGGAAATTTTTGCTTGCCGTGATAAAGCCACGGCACTGGCATCGCCCATTCTTGGCCTGATGGATGGGCGTATAGAAGAAAGTATGACGGCTAGAACGGAAGTAAGACTCTTTGATAAAAAGAAGTGCACTGAACTCCTGAACGATATCGGTCGGAATACGGGGCTTGAAGTAGCAGGAAAAATTAATGAGATTATGATATGACCGCAGTTGCCTCAATTTCTACCAGGTACTCCGGCGCTATCAGTTTACTCACCTCCACCATCGTAGTGCACGGTTTTATACTTGCAAAAAAATCTCCATGAGCCCGGCCATATTCCTCCCAGCGGGAAATATCAGTTACAAACATCCTTGTCCGCACCACGTCTTTCAACGATGCCCCGGCTTTTTGTAAAACTTGCTCTATTTTCTGAATGATGAACCTTGTTTGCTCATAAGCATCATCGCCACCAATTAAATTGTTGTTATCGTCCACTGCAACAGTTCCTGTTACTTCAATTAGATTGCCCATTTTCACAGCCCGGCTGTAACCAACAATGTCTTCCCATTTGGCGCCGGAAGAATAATTAATACGCTCCATTATGATTTAATTTCAATATTCTCATCTTTTATCATCGGCTCCCCGTTCATCCGCAGCAGTATCTGCGCCACCGTCACCACATCTTTCTGGCAATAGGTAACAATTCTCTGCAAATTCTTTTCTTCCCAATACACCTTCCATACCATGCTGCCGTCAATATCATCCTTCGGCGTGGGTATGCCCAGTGTGTGCGCCAGCAGGGCCAGCGAGGTATAACTTTTAAAATCGCCGAACTTCCATAGCTCCAGCGTATCCAGGTGGTTTACTTCCCATGGCTTCTTGCCTGAGATATTCAGAACTGAAGGAATGGGAAGACCATGAACGATCATTCTCCGGCAGAGATAGGGAAAGTCAAACTCCTTGCCGTTATGAGCGCAGAGGTATTTGGTTTCGCCATTTACCCATTTGTTCAGCATATCGGTGAATTGCTGCAGCAGCGGTCTTTCATCATCACCCGCAAAACTTTTCACAACAATCTTCCGCTGCTGTCCGCTACCCTGCATCACGCCACAACTGATGCAGATTATTTTTCCGAATTCAGCATAAATACCGGCACGGGGATACAGCGACTCATGGGTCTCGCCCTCATGATACCGGATAAGTGAGTTGGACTTGGTATCCCAGAGTTGTTTCCATCCCTCCGGCAGCGTATCGTAAGCAGGATACTGCGGCACAGTTTCGATGTCAAGAAAAAGAATACTATTTACAGGGTAAGCAGCCATATTGGGGCATTAAAAATATAAAATCCCGCAACAAGCGGGACTACTACTTTCCGGGAATATTTTAAAGATACTTATCTCCTTTGTTACGTTTTACTTCCGCCACATATTCCTTTATTTCCTGCTCTTTGTTTTTCTTGCAGATCAGCAGCACATCCCGGGTGTCTACAACGATATAGTCTTTCAGGCCCTGCAGCAGCACCAGTTTATTGTCTGGCACATGCACCATGCAGTTATTGGCATCCACCACCATTACATTCTTGCCCACCACAGCATTGCCGAAATAATCTTTTTCTTTATTTTCCCAGGCGCTGTTCCAGGTGCCCAGGTCGCTCCAGCCAAATGATGCAGGAATGACAAAAACATTGTCTGCTTTTTCCATCACCGCAAAGTCAATGGAAATGTTGGTGCACTGCGGGTAAATAGCTTCTATGGTTTCTCTTTCCTTTGAAGTATTGAATTTTTCTTTCTCGACCGCAAAAAGTTCATACAGTTCCGGTTCACATTTTTCCAGTGCATGAATGATGTTCTTTACTTTCCAGGTAAAAATGCCGGCATTCCACAAAAAATCGCCGCTGGCAATAAATGTTTTTGCCAGTTCCTCATTCGGTTTTTCGGTAAAGGTTTTTACTTTATAAACCCCGGGAGCGGCTTCTGCGGTTTCATGCTGTATATAACCATAACCGGTATTGGGATAGGTGGGTTTCACCCCGATTGTTACCAGCGCAGGAATGTGATCAACGAAAGCCAATGCATTTTTAGCCGTTTTGATGAAGTCGTCTGTTTCCAGGATAAGATTGTCGGCGGGCGCCGCAATCATCAGCGCTTTGGGATCTTTTTTCAGCAGCTTAAAAGCCACATAGGCGATGCAGGGCGCCGTGTTTTTCCGGGAAGGTTCAGCCAGAATATTTTCTTCAGGAAGGTCGGGCAGTTGTTTTTTTACAATACTCACATATTGCTCGGCTGTAACAACGTAAATATTTTCTTTCAGGATCAGGTTGCTGTACCGGTCAAAGGTTTGCTGTATCAGGGTTTTGCCGGTACCCAGTATGTCGAGAAACTGTTTGGGCAAATGTGTCCGGCTCATTGGCCAAAAACGACTGCCGATCCCTCCGGCCATTATTGCAACATAATGATGTTTGTTCATGCACCCAATCCGCCCGGGCGGATTCAATTAAGTATAAAATGAAACTTCCCCTGATGCTCAACACTTTATTATTGGTGATGAGGGGCAGCGGTCGCAAATTTAGAGGATTTAACATGAAGTGAAAGATTCCTGATTGTTGTTGTTCAATTTTAACGCTCCCTGCAAGGCATTCAATAAAAAGAGAAGTAAATTCGCCATCCTTTTTTGCGGGGATTGAAGTTGTGCGACAGGAGCTATTGCCAGCTTTAGCTTACACTAAGCGCTGACACCCCGTTCATTAAGACAGGTTAAAAAAATATTTACCCGGCTCAGGTAACCATCAGGATACCCGGTGCAAAAATTTATTTTGAACGGTCAGCCGTTTCGGGCAAAAATGAGTATCTTAAATGAATTCAGTATTAGTAGCCCCGGTAATTGTAAACCCAGTAACCGGGATGACAGAAATTTTTGAGAAATGGGAACATCAACAGCGAAGAAACCAGCCGCAAAATCCAGCCTGGTAAAAACCGGAAAAACAATTAAGGCAAAAGAACCGGCATCAGCAAAAAAAAGATTCGACCTGCACCAGGCGCTGCAGGAGTATTTTGGTTTTGATAAGTTCAAAGGCACTCAGGAAAAAGCAATTGAATCATTGCTGGCCGGGCATGATATCTTCGTCATCATGCCTACCGGAGGTGGTAAAAGCCTCTGCTACCAATTGCCGGCAATGGTCAGCGAAGGAGTAGCCATCATTGTATCGCCGCTGATAGCGCTCATGAAAAACCAGGTAGACCTGGTACGGGGTTACAGCAGCAGTGATGAGGTGGCTCATTTCCTGAACTCCACTCTTACCAAAAAAGAAATAAAGGAAGTGCATGACGACCTGCTGACCGGCAAGACCAAAATGCTGTACGTGGCTCCGGAAACCCTGACCAAACAGGAAAACCTCGAATTCTTTTCCGACCTGACGATCTCTTTTTTTGCGGTAGATGAGGCACACTGCATTTCTGAATGGGGACATGATTTCAGACCAGAATACAGAAGGCTGCGGGAAATGATGATACAAATAAATCCCGATGCCCCGGTGATTGCATTGACGGCAACGGCCACCCCAAAAGTACAAAGTGACATTATCAAAAACCTGGACCTGAGAGAGCCCAATGTGTTTATTTCCTCTTTTAACAGGGCTAACCTGTACTATGAAGTGTTGCCGAAGATTAAAAAAGCCCAAACGGATGAAAACATTGTCCGTTTTATCAAAAATATGAGTGGTAAAAGCGGCATCATCTATGCCCTTAACCGGAAGACCACAGAAGACCTTGCCGATATTTTAAATGCAAACGGTATTAAAGCGGTGGCCTATCATGCAGGGTTCGATAGCAAGCTGCGTTCTGAAAGACAGGACCAGTTCCTGAACGAAGAAGTGCAGGTGATCTGCGCCACCATCGCCTTTGGAATGGGAATTGACAAACCGGATATCCGCTTTGTGATACACTATAATATTCCCAAAAGCATTGAAAATTATTACCAGGAAACCGGCCGTGCCGGCCGCGACGGGCTGGAGGGAAAATGCGTCCTTTACTACTCACATAAAGATGTAAGCAAACTGGAACACCTGATGCGGGACAAACCGCTCAGCGAAAGGGAAGTGGGCGCACAACTGATCAACGAAACCGTTGCCTTTGCCGAAACCGGCGTATGCCGCCGCAAAGTGCTGATGAGCTATTTTGGCGAAGAATATGAAAAGGAAAATTGCGGCCAGTGCGATAACTGTAAACATCCGAAAGAAAAAACGGAAGCTAAAGAAGAAGCTGTTATTGTATTAAAAGCTATCAAAGAGCTGGATGAACGCTTCGCCACCGATTACGTAGTACAGATCATCACCGGCAAGCTGACCCCGCAGATCCAGATGTTCCGCCACGAAGGGCTGAACGCTTTTGCCAGCGGCAATGACCGGGAACCTTTCTTCTGGAATTCGCTTATCCGGCAGATGCTGCTGGGCGGGCTGTTGTCAAAAGATATAGAAGAATACGGCGTACTGAAGTTCACCAAAAAGGGAGAAGCCTTTTTGAAAAAGCCCAAATCATTTAAGATCGTTCTCAACAACACCTACGACGATGCCAATGCCGACGATGAAGAAGGGGCAGAAGCTACCGGCGGAACCGCAGCGGATGAAAGGCTGATGGCCATGCTGATGGAATTGCGGCTAAAGGAAGCCAAAAAGAAAAACCTGCCGCCGTTTGTGATTTTCCTCGAAGCTTCCCTGCAGGATATGGCCACTTTTTATCCTATAACTCTCGAAGGGCTTGAAAAATGCCAGGGAGTGAGCAGGGGCAAAGCGCTGAAATACGGAAAGCCCTTTGTTGACCTGATTGCAAAATATGTGGAAGAGAACAATATTGAGCGGCCCGATGATTTTGTGATGAAGAGTGTGGTAAACAAAAGCGGCAGCAAGGTGTATATTATCCAGAACACCGATAAAAAAATATCCCTGGAGACCATTGCAAAAAACAAGGGCTGGCGGATGGACGAAATGCTGGAAGAAATGGAAACCATAGCGGCCAGCGGCACCAAGCTCAACCTCGACTATGCCATTGATGAAATGCTGGATGAGGATGACCAGGATGAGATTATGGAATATTTCAAGGGCTGCGCAACTTCCTCGTTGCAAGTAGCCCAGGAAGAGCTGGCCGATTTTAATTTTAATTGGGAACAACTGAAGATCATGCGGATAAAGTTTCTCAGTGTGTACGGAAACTAAAATCTAAACGGTTGATTATAAAAGAAAAAAGACTTCGAAATGAAGTCTTTTTTCTTGTGGTGTGGGGCGTGCAGCCTTTTCTAATTGATCATTAAAGCGATTCTTTCAAGTTTTTTATTTTCATCCACTTTGGCATAGATCAAAATGAATATATGTTGATATAAACTGTATCAAAACTGAAAAAACTGCGCACTTTTCTGTGCACTTTCTGCGCACGGTTTTGACACCCTATGTGATTAATATAATCTTGAATCATATTTGTTTAGCTTGCCTTATACGGAATTATGAAAGTATCTTTTTTTCAGTCACTCTGAACTATACATTAATTACTCCATTATGAAATCTTTAAAATATGGAATAGTCTTAGGTTTAATCGGATATCTTTTTGGAATGGCAGTTGGTTGTGGCAACCTTAATTATGTAAAGAAATCTCAACGTGAAAGCATAGAGACTGCAGAAACTCAAATTTGGGGTGGGATCTTTGGTATTGCTGCATTCATTTTTGGTATAAGTTTGGGTTCAAAGGAAGAAGAAAATATAACTCTAGGTATAGATAAAAATGAAACATATAGATCCAAAGATGGACGAAAATGGATCTATTATACAAAATGGATAAACCCTGAATCAAAGAATGAGAATATAATTATTACTGCTTTTGATATTTCAATAAATCGGGGTTGGCATATCTATTGCATTATTATTAGTTATTTTTAAGTTTATAAAGAAAAAATTAAAAATATGAGTTTATGGGGGAAAAAATTTTACTCAGCAGTATCTGTATTTTACTCGCGATTTTTTTCTATTATCGCAGAGTAAAAAAATATAATAAAGCAATTACTCTATCTTCTTTACCCGATACCATAGGCAAGATTATTCACGTCGAAATTTTAGTGAAAAATCATGAGGAAGAGGATTCAAATGGACTGCGAACTACATATTATTCGTATTATCCAAAAATTACATACAGTTACGAAATAAACAACAGTAAATACACCAATAATAGATATTCAACTTTGGTTGAGCCATCGTTTACCAACAGAGAGGATGCAGACTCATTTACAGCTAAATATGAGTTAAACTCTTCTGTTACAGTTTTTTATGACCCCAAAAACCTGAGACCTCTTATTTAAATAAGCAATTAAACGAAAAAAGGATAGATGCTGGTACATGGACCTATATAGTTGTCTTTGTAATACTTTCGATAGCATTTCTATTCTTATAGGTGAGAAAAACATTGTGAGACTACTGTCAAGAATTTAATATTTTTGAAAAATTTATTTGTATAAAAATTGAATGCGATATGATATCAAGAATTCTATTATCAATATTTTATTTGTCTTTATTCTATAGCACAATTGCTCAAAATCGTGACACACTTTGCTTCATTCAACTCAATGATATATACGAGATTAACGCATTACAAGGTGGGAAGTCAGGCGGTATTGCCCGTATAGCGACTTTCATTCAGTCTTGTAAAAAAAGATATCCTACTTATAGTTTTGTAGCAGGTGATTTTTTAAGTCCATCCGTAATGGGTACAGCAGTTGTGAGTGGAGAACGCCTCAGCGGAAAGCAAATGATTGATGGCTTAAATGCATTAGGTATTGATTACGTCACGTTCGGAAATCATGAATTTGATGTAGGCGAGATTGCTTTACAAAAGCGAATTAATGAGTCAAAATTTGTATGGTTCAGCTCTAATGTCAAGAGAAGTGATGGGTCACCCTTTTATAAAGACTCCGCAGGATTTAAAAAATATTTTCCTGCATCTATTAATATTACTTCGCCACAAAAAGAATTTTCAGTTAGCCTCTTTAGCTTAACATTACCATCAAATACGCCATCCTACAGCCGTTTTTACCAATACGATACCATTTTGCAAGTAATGCTTCCTGCCCTTAGAAATAAAAACACAATGATAATGGGCTTGACTCACCTCTCGGCTGCAGAAGATATTCATCTTTTAGAAAAGTACCCTGCTATTCGCTTATCGATGGGGGGCCATGAACATGAGAACATGTACTTAACTTCCTCACATAAAAGTTTCGTAGCCAAAGCAGATGCAAATGGAAAATCAATTTATAAGCATTTGATTTATAAAAATGAAAAAAATAATTTGGAGGTCACAAGTGAACTTATTAAAGTTGACGAATCAATAGAGGCTGACCCAAAAGTCATATCTATAGTGCACAACTGGGAAGAGAAAGTATACGATGCATTTAGAAAACAAGGATTGGAACCCACCAGGAGTGTTTGTTTCTTAATTGATACCTTAAATGGGTTGGAATCCTCGATTCGTTACGAACAAAATAGTATGGGAAATGCGGTTAACAGGGCGTTAACTCTACAAGCTGGGGCGGATGTTTCCTTCATAAATGCAGGCGCTATACGCATCGATGATAAAGTAATTGGAAATATAACTGAGCTGGATGTTATTCGTATAATGCCCTTTGGAAATAAAATTGTTGAAGTAGAAATGAAAGGTGAATTATTAGAGAAAATGATCAAAACAAATGATGATCGAAAAGGGCTTGGGGGCTACCTACAATATAGCTCTAACATAAAATATCAGAATGAGTCTGTTTTTTTAAATGACAGTCGGATAGAAAATGAAAAGATTTACCGCATTCATACAATTGAATTTCTTTTATCTGGAAAAGAACTTAAATTAGAATATTTCACTCCATCAAATCCATTGATTTCTCGTGTGACGCCTCTTGCGAACGATGCTAAAGAGCAGGTTGATTTGAGGAAGGCATTTATTCAACACCTGAAATCAAAATACAATCAGTAATTCACAATCCCGTAAATACATTTAGTATAAGTAATTGATACACTTATCCAGAGACTATTCCGAATTCACAAGGATCAGAAAATGGGGAGGAGGCTAATAATTAGATTTCTGCAAGGCAAAGACTACTGACTACTAGTCAATAATATAATTAAATGAAAAAATCAATAATAATCTTTAGTCTTTTATTTACTTTGTTTGCCTGTGATTCCGAAATGTAGATAATAATTAATGGGGTGAGGAGTTTATAGTCTTTTCATTTTATTTTTCAGGCTTTCCATTTCCTACATTTCTACATATTTTAATATTCAAGATAGCTTATAAACAAATTCTCATGGTTTTTGGCGTATTAAAATACAGATGCGAGATGGGGGGCAAACAAACGGACGATTATTTGGCTAGCCTACCGTGAATATTACTGTGTATTAGTTAAGACTTAATCTGACAGTTGGGATTAACTTTAGAGTGAGTAAACAATATCGTTAACCCCAAAATGTCAGATTATGAATTCTGAAACTAAGTTAATCAAATCCCGCATTGGCTTACTC
>VGGV01000042.1 GCA_016868455.1 Bacteroidota bacterium | reverse complement strand
ATACCGGAAAGGAAAAAAAAGCCCAGGGATTTCGGTATTACCATGGTTATGGACAAAGGGCTGAGTGTGGCTGAAGCCAAAAATTTCCTGAGCGTAGCTCATCCGCATGTTGACCTGATCAAGCTGGGCTTCGGAACTTCTTTTGTAACCCCCAACCTGAAGGAGAAACTGGAAGTGTACCGCTCATTTGACATACCGGTTTATTTCGGGGGCACTTTATTTGAAGCTTTTTTGATCCGCAACCAGTTTGATGATTATGTAAGGGTATGCCGGGATTATGGCATTACCTGGATGGAAGTAAGCGATGGCTCTGTTACCATACCCCACAGCGAAAAATGCGGCTATATTGAAAAGCTGACCCAATACGGTACGGTGCTCAGCGAAGTGGGCAGCAAGGATGCGGCGCATATCATTCCGCCCTATAAATGGATTGAACTGATGCGGGCCGAACTGGAAGCCGGCTCCGGCTATGTAATTGCAGAGGCAAGGGAAGCGGGCAATGTGGGTATCTACCGCGGCAGCGGCGAAGTAAGGGAAGGCCTGGTGCAGGAGATACTTACACAAATACCGGCGGAAAAAATCATTTGGGAGGCGCCGCAAAAATCGCAGCAGCTTTACTTCATTGAACTTATCGGCTGCAATGTAAACCTGGGCAATATCGCTCCCACCGAAGTAATTCCGCTGGAGACGATGCGTATTGGCCTGCGGGGCGATACATTCAGTTTATATCTTGATAAAAAAGAAAATGCCTGAAATCCAAAACTCCCTTTCAGGTGACGGGGGTATGCGGCTATTCGGACTGATTGGTTACCCGTTATCTCATTCCTTATCTCAGCAATATTTTACTGAAAAGTTTGAGAAGGAGGGATTGAATGATTGCCGTTATGCGCTGTTTCCGCTTTCGTCTGTTGAAGAGCTGCCTGCATTGCTGCAGCAGTATCCCGCACTGCGGGGGCTGAATGTTACGATCCCTTATAAGAAGCAGGTGCTGCCATATCTTGATTCCAGAGACGCCATTCCGGCTGGGCTGGAAGCCTGCAACTGCATCCGCATCCGGGAGGGGAAACTGACAGGTTTTAATACCGACATCACCGGTTTTGAAAAAAGCCTGCGGCCTTTGCTGCAGCCGCATCATAAAAATGCCCTTGTGCTGGGCAACGGCGGTGCCACAACTGCTGTCGTTTTTGTTTTAAAGAAGCTGGGAATTGCTTTTAAGATTGTGAGCAGAAGACTGCAAAGCGGTTCGGCCCTTACTTATACGGATATAGATGAATCTGTATTTAAACAGCACACTCTTATCATCAACACCACACCGCTGGGCATGCATCCCCATATCAACAATTGCCCGGATATTCCTTATCATTCTCTTTCAGCAGCGCATTTGCTGTACGACCTGGTGTATAATCCCGCCAAAACACTATTCCTGCAAAAAGGAGAGGAGCGGGGCGCTGCCATCAAGAACGGCGAAGAAATGCTGGTTTTACAGGCGGAGGAGAGCTGGAGGATATGGAACCAGTAAGTCCTGTTTCTATTTTGAATTGAATGGGAATCAACTTTCCTGTTTTCTTCTCTGCCGGCACCGTTTGTGATTTGTAGTTTATGTTTCGATAAGTGGCCAATTCAATTGGTAAACCGTAAATGAATATTTTACCGCAATTTCATTTTCGCCTCCTCCGGCACAGCTGCAATTTTTTTCTGTCGTAATCATAGCAGATCATTCCGGTTTTGGCCAGCGCCACAATTACTTTTTTCCCATCAATTTCCTTTTGAAGTTTGTAAAACAAATCAAACCCGGTCTTTGAAATTTCACCTGCGGTTACTGATGCAGTTACCACATCGCCGTAAAACAATTCGCTTTTAAATTCAATGGCCGCACCGGTCATGATCATACCCATGCCGCCAAAATTCATTTCAGTATAACCCATGCTTTGCAAATACTGCATCCTTGCTTCATGAATGAGGGAGAGCACCATATCATTTCCCACATGACCGCCATAGTTTAGGTCTGTGATGCGGATGGGGATAGTGCAGGAGAATGAAAATTTTTCCGGAAGCTGAATTTTTATCCTGTCCATAAATAAGCAAACAGCGGTTTATACTGTACCGGAGTAAAAATAAACAAACAAAGCTGAGGTTAAATTTGCATATTTGACCCACCCCTTCCGCAATTTCTGAATGAGAAGATTCCCTCAACTCCTCCAGGGAGGGGATGCCGCACTCTCGCTGCAGTACATGTTAGTGGTAGTTAATGATCCTGCAGGGAACCTATCAGGCTCAGGATGTCCATAAAGTTGCCGGGATGTGAGGCATCAGAGCAGGCCAGTTGTTTTCTCCAGTTGTCAATCATGGCCCTGCATTTTTCATCCTGTTCTTCTCCGGATACACAGCAAACAAGGCTGCTGAGTTTTTTTGACATACGGATGAAGTGGCCGTCAGGCGTCATCAGAAGAATATACCGGTCAGCCTTTATATCCCGGCCTGTAAGGGCTTCTTCATAGCCTGCATTGTTATGCACATTAATGTCATCAGCATCCATATAATTGCTGAACCGGAAGGCCGAAGCCATAGCGGCCTTTTTGACCCGCGGTACATCGAGACGGGCATAGGTTTTCTTGCTGGCTTCCAGCGCCGCATCTTCCCTTGCCTCCTGTTCATCTGCATCTACGGCAGGGCTGTTAACCTCATTGCTGCCTGCATCTTCCAGTCCCGCATTGGCGTGGTTGATAACCTCGTCGGCAGGTATATTGTTTGGATTGAAGACGGTGTTTGCACTTTTTTGCCCGGGGTTAAATACCTGAAGGCCCCCCCATACCATAAAGCCAATGACGGCGGCAGCGGCTGCATATTTCAGCAGGGAAGAGAGGCGGCGCCTTTCAGGCAGGGCTGCTTCCTGTTCTGCATCAAGGGCGATCCTAATTTTATTCCATGCAGCTGCAGGCGGTGTGGTTTCGGCAACATATAGTTTTTCAGCAAGGGTGTCCGCTGTTTGCTCCTCATCTAATTGTTGTGTTATCTTATACCATACAACAGCAGGGGGGGTGAGGCTTATTTCATAAAGCCGGGAAGGAAACGTATAACCGGAAGCCGCATCATCCAGTTCTTCCGAAATTTTTTCCCAGAGTCCATTCGGGGGGGTGATTTCAAGACTGAGTAATTTATGTTGAATGTTGCTGCTCATTATTTGCTGCTTACACCTCTTTGCCGGTCAATAAATGTTTTTACCATTTCCTGCAGGATGACCTTGGCCCTTGACAGTTGCGATTTACTGGTTCCTTCGCTGATGCCGAGCATATCGGCAATTTCCCTGTGGGTATAACCTTCCACCACATACAGGTTAAACACCGTGCGGTAACCGGGTGATAACTCCTGTATCAGCGCCATTACATCTTTGGCCCCCAGGTCATCCAATGCAGAAGTGTATTTACCTTCCAGGGTGTTTTCTTCTTTTTCCGTTACCGGCATCAGGTAGCGTCTGCGGCGGAAATGTTCGATGGCTGTGTTCACAAAAATGCGGCGCATCCAGCCTTCAAATGATCCGTCGCCACGGAAACTGTCCATTTTTTTAAAGACCTTGATAAATCCTTCCTGTAAAATGTCTTCGGCTTCTTCGGCCTTGCCTGCATAGCGAAGGCATACGGCGTACATCCGGGGGGAGAAGCTGCGGTACAATTCTTCCTGCATCCTCCGGTTGCCTTCCATGCATCCGTTAATTAAGTCGCTTTCGCTAATATTTTGGTTGCGTTCAGGTGTCAAGATCAGTGGTTTGTTGATAATTTATTCAAAAATGCTACCAGTTTTTCCGTGGCCTTTTTGCGGTGGCTGTACCGGTTCTTTTCTTCCAGGCCCATTTCAGCAAAAGTTCTGCGGGCGCCATCAGGAATGAACACCGGATCGTATCCAAAACCCTGTGTACCCCTTTTTTCCTCTGTTATCCGGCCTGTACAAACACCCTCAAATAGGGTTTCGACCCCGTCAATTAACAAGGATATAACAGTCCTGAACCGGGCACTGCGGTCGGGTTTACCAGCCAAATTAGCCAAAAGCTTATCAATATTGGCGTCAAAACTGCGGTGCTCACCGGCATAACGGGCACTTTTCACTCCCGGCTCTCCGTTAAGCGCCGTTACTTCCAGTGCGGTATCTTCGCTAAAACAACTCCGCCCTGTTATTTCATAAATGGTTCCTGATTTGGCAGAAGCATTTTCTTCCAGGGTATTGTAGGGTTCAGGGATGTCTTTATTTATACCCGCTTCTTTCAGGGTGATGATTTCAAAACTGTTCTTCAGCACGGCACGGATCTCATCCGCCTTATGCGGGTTATGGGTGGCAAAAATCAGCTGCATGTTTATAAATTAAGCAGTCTTTTCAGGCAAACCCAGAGTTTGCTTTTTTCCACTTTGTCATTTTCAAGCTGTTTCAGCGGGGGGGCGTATAAAAAGGTGTTGCCTGCAAAAGCCTGTAACTGGTAAAACGGAAAACTCACCGGTAACCCGAATGAGGCAGGTTCTATGCCGAACAATAATGTAATCCTGCTTTTTAAAAAACGGGTTATTTCTTGATAACTGTTTCCGCTGTAATGATGCATATTTACTATGGCCACATCGGCCAGTGACAGTTTGCAGGCGCCCAGGATGCCGGTAAGAAAAGTCAGTTCATCATCGGGCATGAAGACCTTGTCAGGATTGCTGACTAGGATCAGGATCTGGCATTGGTTATTGCCAAGAAATTTAAAGTGCTTACTTTCTTCTTCTGGTGTACCGGCAGTAGTAATTTGTACTGTATGCCGGTCTTCCACACTCGCCGGAACACCAGTTGCTACCAGCGAATCACCGTATAAATCCGCCAGCAACGGGGGGGATAATTCTATGTTGTTTAAAGCCATAAAGGGGTTGGTAATTTAGGCGAATACCTGCCTGTCGTCAGACAGGAGTGTTAGTTTTTTTCGTTTCTTTGGTGCATCAAAAATAACCTTTTATGATTGCAGCTATGGGTATTAAAGTACAAAAAGCCGGAAGAAGCAAATTGCAGGATATCAGCCTTGAAAATCTGCCTTTTGGCAAATACTTCACCGACCATATGCTGGAAGCCGATTTTGAAAACGGTGAATGGAAGAATGCGGAGATAAAACCCTATCAGCCGATGCTGCTGAATCCTTCTGTGGCGGCCATTCATTATGGCCAGGCTATTTTTGAGGGAATCAAGGCCTATAAAAACAAGGAAGGCGATGCATTCATTTTCCGCCCGCTGGATAATTTCAAACGCTTTAATATTTCAGCTGAAAGGATGCAGATGCCCGGTGTGCCGGAAGAAATCTTCATGGATGGCATGAAGCAGCTGATACAGCTTGATAAAAACTGGATACCATTCAAAGAAGATCATTCCTTATACATCCGCCCCTTTATGTTCGCTTCAGATGAAGTGATTGGTGTCCGCCCTTCGGATAATTACAAGTTCATGATCATCCTGAGCCCTACAGGCCCGTACTACAGCGCACCGATGCGAATCTATGTTGAAGAAAAATATGTACGGGCGGTGCCCGGCGGTGTGGGTTATGCCAAGGCTGCCGGTAATTATGGTGCAGCCCTGTATGCCACGGCACAGGCCAAAAAGAAGGGATACGACCAGGTACTCTGGATGGATGCCTTTGAGCACAAATATGTACAGGAATGCGGTACCATGAATGTGTTCTTTGTTATTGGCAATACAGCCATTACTCCTGATCTTGAACAGGGAACGATTCTGGATGGTGTTACCCGCCAGAGTTCCATCACTTTGTTGAAAGAAATGGGTTTTGCTGTGGAAGAAAGACCACTCAGTATGGATGATATCATTGATGCCTATAAAGCCGGATTGTTGTACGAGGTATTCGGTACGGGCACGGCTGCCACCATTTCAATGATAAAAGAACTGCGTTACAAGGATTTTGTGATGCAGTTTGATGTGGAAAAATGGAAAACAGCGCCGCTGCTTAAAAAATGGCTGACCGACATCCGGGAGGGAAGAAGGGAGGATAAATACGGGTGGATGTATCCTGTATAAGTCTCTAAATTTCAGGAAACAGCAACCATGGTTGAATCATATTCACCACCATCACTTTTTTTGGTTTTGGTCCGATAATTATCGGGATGCTTTTTGGAATTTCACCCCCCCGCCTTTACCTTTGCCGTCCCAAAAATAAGGGACACGAATGCCTACAATTCAACAGTTAGTACGAAAAGGAAGAGAAATCATCAGGGCCAAAAGTAAGTCAAGGGCTTTGGACCAGTGCCCGCAACGCCGCGGCGTTTGCACCAGGGTTTATACAACTACCCCCAAAAAGCCGAATTCGGCGCTTCGTAAAGTGGCCAAAGTTCGTTTGACAAATAAAGTGGAAGTGATAGCCTACATTCCCGGAGAAGGGCATAACCTGCAGGAGCACTCCATCGTTCTTATCCGCGGAGGAAGGGTGAAGGATTTACCGGGTGTCCGTTATCATATCGTTCGTGGTTCGCTGGATACTGCCGGTGTAAAGGACAGGAAGAAGAGCCGTTCAAAATATGGTACCAAGAAAGAGAAAGCAAAAAAGTAATTAGTATAAAAAGTTTATAAAGTAATTTTCAAATGCGGAAAGCACAAGCAAAAAAACTCCCCCTGGCGCCAGATCCGAGGTTTAACGACAAACTGGTGACCCGTTTTGTAAATAACCTGATGTGGGAAGGGAAAAAAAGTGTGGCGTTTACCACTTTCTACAATGCATTGGAGAAAGTGTCGAAGCAAACCAATGAAGACGGCTACGAGGTTTGGAAAAAAGCCCTTGCGAATGTTACACCGTCTGTGGAAGTTCGCAGCCGGAGGATCGGCGGCGCCACTTTCCAGATTCCCACGGAAGTGCGTACCTACAGAAAAATTTCGCTCAGCATAAAATGGCTGATACGCTACAGCCGGGAAAGAAACGGCCGCAGCATGGCGGACAAGCTGGCCGGAGAAATTGTAGCAGCTTCAAAAGGTGAAGGTTCAGCTTTCAAGAAAAAGGAAGATACCCACCGCATGGCCGAGGCCAACAAGGCTTTTGCCCACTTTAAAGTGTAAGCAATGCAATTATATAAAAAGCCATCCGTTAACTGCGGATGGCTTTTTTAATTGTAGCAATGGCGATTATTTTTTTTCTGGAATGCAGCAGGATGTGATGGATTGCAGCAACCCTTTTTCATTAAATTCATACACATCACAGGCGGCTACAAAAGCTACTTGTTTATTGTTACGGATGAACTCGGCTGTACCGTTAATGGCTACCCGGTTTTTACCGGCGATAATATGGTTGGGTTTAAATACGGTAGCTATTGACCGAACATAGGCCGCCGTTTGTTCGCAATTGGCCAGCACTGCTTTTTTCCCCGAAAAAATATTTTCTCCCACCACGTACCATGTGATACCATCAGCCATATAATCATAGGTAAGTTCAAACCTGCCGCTTGAAAAGGCTTCGGCCACCCCGCTTTGATCAATGGGCTCCTGTTTTTTTACCAAGCGGTCAGGCATATTCCATTTTTTTGCTCCAGAAAATATAAGACATAATGCCCGGCACTATCCAAATCAACATGATAAGCATCGCGGGATCAAATTTACCTGAAACGATGACTCCGGAGTAAACAGCACCGGTAAGATCAAAAAATAAACCTGCATAAGCCCACTCTTTCATTTTTTTAGTCCTGGTATCAGTATGGCCACCGATCCTGCGATCTTTGCCCAGCTGATAAACTGAATAAAATAAACCGGATAGCCCAGCCATATATGAAAGACCCTTTTGGTTTTTTCGTCCGGCCCGATGCCTCCTACGGAAGAGTAGATCATCCGTCCCGAAAAAATGATGGTGAACACCCAGTAAAGAAGGTTGGTTGTTTTTGGATTCATACTTATTGGATTTATTTTTTAACTCAAAGCCAGAGGAGACTTTAATTTCTGTCATAGGCTTTCTGCAAATCAGCGATGATTATTTTTTTCATTTTAAGCATGGCCTGTATGGCCCTGTCAGCTTTTTCCCTGTCGGGGCTTCCGATCAATTCGCCCAGTTTTGCCGGAACAATCTGCCAGCTGACGCCAAACCTGTCCTTCAGCCAGGCGCACATACTTTCCTGCCCGCCATCGCCAGTGAGTTTTTCCCAATAATAATCCACCTCCTGCTGGTCAGCACAATCCACCACGAAGGAAACACCTTCACTAAATGTATCACTGTGTTCTCCGGGGCCATCCATTGCTATCAGGTTATACCCATTCAGCTTAAATTCTGAAAACATTACGTTACCGGCATTGGCATCGTTTTCCGGATATGGATACATAACCATTGTTTCGGCATTTTTAAATATGCTGCTGTAAAATTTGATGGCTTCTGCAGCTTTACCAAACTGGTTTCCGGTAAACAGCATGGATGGCGTGAGGGAGGGCGGGTCGCCGGGTTTACTCACCACCGATATCTGCCAATTCATTCCATATTTATCCTGCAGCCAGCCATATCGTTCACTCCAGAAATATTTGTTAATCGGCATCAGCACAGAGCCTCCATCACGCAGCCTGTCCCAAATCCTGTTTGTTTCATCAATATTTTCACACAGTATGGAAAATGAAATAGAGGGGTTGATTTTAAACATGGGGCCGCCGTTCAGCGTCATGATTTTTTTGCCGAGCAGCTCAAATATCACCACCATACCGGTATCGTTGATGATCTTCGAATTCTTGAAAAGCGAGCAATACAGCTCAGCGGCTTCTTTGCCCTTGCCATCAAACCAGAGGCAGAGATAAATTTTGTTTGACATCATTTTTTTATTAATGTGATTCGGTATAGCTTTTAAAATTATTGAGTATGGCCTGCCAGCCCATACGCTGTAACTCCAGCGAATTTTCGTTCTCAGTTTCAAAACCTTCGTTAACAACTGTCTTTCCGTTTTTTTCACTTAACAGGACCCGCATCTTTCTTCCGTCATCCATTGTGGAAGCAATGAGCCGGTGTTTTACCACCTCATCATGTACGCCGCCAAAAACGAAACTGTAACTGCCGTCTTTAGCAGCCATAATGGCGGAAAACTTACCACCCGGCCGTAAATCATTTTCGGCCCTGGGGCAATGCCAGTCATCCGAAGCCTGGTTCCACCTGGTGATATGCCCGGGGTTTGTCCAGCAGTTCCATACTTTTTCAACAGGCGCATTTACTTCTGCAGATACGGTGATGGTGGTTCTTGCAGTTCCTTCGGCAAGTTCTTTTACTATAGCAAGTGCATTGGGCCACATTTTTTCAAACATGGCTTTATACTCATCGTTAATTTCCATGTCAACCAGTAATTCAGTTGCACCATTTTCGCCTTTCAGCGTATAGTTTTCTGTTGCACCGGACCATTTTTTTACTTCATCACTGGTGGTATCTTCCACCCCGTCTTTTACAAAACCGAGGTGGCGGAACGACATATATTCATTCGGCCGGTTAGCCGCCACTTCGCTAACCATACCGTTGCCGTTGCCATCATGAAAATGCAGTTTGCTGCCTTCTTTCCAGTTATCTGTTTTAACGGCGGAGCCTTCGGCAAAACCCGGGTCCATGTTTGGTAAGCATCCAGGTCCCATAACACTTCCCATACTTTTTCTTTTGGGCTTTGATCCGGACGGAGAAATGAATCTTTTGCATGGTAGTTATTTTTTAGTTTTTTTGAGGGCAGCTTTTTCTTCATTCAATTTCTTCCGGTATTTGACTATTCTTTTTACCAAACCAAGCGGAACAGGTTTGTTGAGAGGAAACTGTACAGTTCCTTTTCCTCCTTAGTATGTTGCAAGTTCTTTTTTGAATTCTGCAGCTTCCCTTGGTGCAGGATATACACTTGCATGATTGGTAAAACCGGCGAAATAAATGAGGATACCAGGATACTTATAACCGGCTATGCCATAGCTGATCAGTTCTTCTGCTTTGGGAGCAGCGGTTTTGATCGTCATGCGGATTTTTTCAAGTGCTGCCCGGGTGGATGGCGGAAATGAGCGGATATATTCATCCACATTTTTAGCAATGATCCTTTTGGTTGCCATTGCCATGCTGGTTTTGTTTCAGGGGTATTAAAGCTAAATCTGTTTCATTATTTATAAAAATAAAAAAGGCGCCTTACGGCGCCCTTTGGCAGCAGCTGTTTGGTTACGACTAAATCTTAAAGCCGATGGTAAGCAGAGCAGTTCCCCCATTGTCTTTCAGGTTGGCAAATGTATTGGCCCTGGGCGCATTTACCCGGTACGGGAAATGCACATCTTTATTCAGGCGATGCACATAGGTAAGATCAATAAATATCCCTTTGTTGCGGTAACCCAGCCCGCCGCTCAGGTTCATTTTTCTTGCTTTAAGTTCTTTGTCTTTATACGGGCTGCCGTAATAAGCAAACCCCAGCCTTGCCATAATAATTTTAAACTTCAGCTCACCACCCAACCGGAAGTTGAAAGCCCCTTTTGCAATAGCATCCACGGCATCATTAAATGGCTTATACGTCGCTTTGGTTTCTTTGGTTACTTCTCCATCGGGCCCGAAATGGTTCCAGCGGTAGTTGATGTATTCGATATCGGCTGTAATAAATCCTTTCTGCCGGCTCACATTCTCCACTTCCCTGAACACATAGGCTCCGCTGAGGATGATTTTGACGGGAGAATATAATGTATAGCGGGTATCTTCCAGTGGTCCCCCGGTAAGGGTGGAAGAGGCCACACTGTCATACCCGGTATTGGGGGCAAAGAGCTGTTCAAGATGGGTGGCCATACCTGCATCAAAACTTTCTTTCAGCATTAATATATTGGGCGAATGCAGGGCAAGACCGAGCCGTACATAATCTTTGGGCCTGTAGATAAATCCGAGCTTCAGGTTAAGTCCGGCGCCTGTGAGTTTATAATTTTCCCGGTAGGCCATGTAGCTGAAATCATTGTCTGTATCACCTGTTGCATCTGATTCACGGTAGTAGGTATTTCGAACCAGTTTTACAAGGGGGATGCCCAGGGTTCCGCCAACCATAAACTTTTTGTGCAGCTCATGCCCGATGGCAAAAGTTATCTCATTTATCCCGCCGCTGGTCTGGCTGTTTAGTTCCTGGTTCAGCAGGGCCGGAAATTCGGAACGGGCTATTACTTTTTTTGTGCCGTTGATGGTGGCAGTATCCACCAGGTAAGTGTACAGGGCCATTTTAGTGGTCAGTGAAATATTGTTGTTGTTCAGGGCTTCATCAATAGTGAGATTGGATGATGCAAATTCATCTGCCAGCGGTTCGGCACAACTGCTGTAATCATTCTGTCCGTTATATATCACCGGCTGGTTGAAATCGGCCAGACGGGTAAAAGTGATGGCATAGCTGTTTCTGACCTTGTATCCAAAGCCGCCTAATACAAAACCAGATGTGCCAAAAACGAAGTTGTTGTTATTATTGCCTGTAAAATCTGTTCCGCGGAAATTACTGCGGGGTTTGCCAAACTGAAGACCGGGACTAAGAATAAAATCAGATGTTTTAAAGAATGCGAGCCCTGCTGGATTTACGAGTGCCGCAGTTGCATCTCCGCCCAGCGATCCCATGGCCCCGCCAATGGCCTGGTTGCGGGCGGTGCCGGTTTGTGTGGTCCAGGAAAGGCGCAACGCTTCTTCCGGAACCTGAGCCGGGACTATTTGGTGAAATGACAGAAAAAACAGGGATGCGTAAAATTTTATTTTCATAAACGGGGTATTACTGATGATTTAGGACCGAAGGAAAACATGCAGAAAATGCCAGGTCATTGTCCTGTACAGATCTTAATTCCTTGAAGGCCTTGATACACCGCCGCTGCTTCCGCCTGACTTACCCGAACTGCCCGATGATGAATTATTGTTGTTTCCGGAAGATGATGAAGAGGGAGTATAGGTTCTTGTTGAACCGCCGCCGGAATTATCATTGGAGAAAATGGTCCTTATTTTATTGCTGAGACCATTATCGGAATTGCTGTTGTTATTACTGTTATTGTAAACGGGCCTTGTTGTGGTGCGGACTGGGATTTTTACATTACCGGAATTATTGTTGGTATTGTTTGTTGCTGTGTTGGTATAACCAGCAAGGTTAAAATAGCGTTTGACAACCGGCGGAGAAGCGGGCGCTTTGGGATTTACAAATACATAGTTATAGTTGTTCAGGCAGCAGCAGAAGGGGTTATAGTAATAGTTCCAACGGTTATAAGGGTTGTTGAAACTGCCATAATAATAATTATAACCAATGCTGTAACGGTCAGTAAAGTACCAGTCATCCAGTTCATTCCAGCGGTAACGGTTACGCACCTTCATGCGCAGGTAGCGGTCATCGTAGTACTGGTCATCATAGGAATATTGTTTTTCTTCTTCCCTTACATCATCATCGGTTTCATTCTGGGGTTTCGCAGCCGAGTAATAAACATCATCCGGAGTTTGGCCGGTTTTATAAGCGGTGGTGCAACTGCTGAAAACGATTACGGTTAATGCCAGGAGTAAAATTGTAGTCTTCATGGCAAATGGTTTATCGGGTTAAAAATGAAGTTACTACTTTTGTGCCGCCCGGGGAAAAAGGATTGGCCGGGCACAATCGTTTGCATTTCAGCAACAAAGATTTAGCCATTTTGCCGGATTATTGTGCAGGCTGCTGTTAATTTAAAACTAAAGATCAGGAAGAGACTAAACTTAAAACATGAGCAAAGAAATTACATCCAGAGCTACAGACTATTCTCAATGGTATAACGACCTTGTAATAAAAGGAAGCCTGGCTGATTACTCGGCCGTAAGGGGCTGCATGGTCATCAAACCCTATGGTTTTGCTTTATGGGAGAATATGCAGGCAGCCCTTGATAAAATGTTCAAAGATACCGGGCATGTGAACGCTTACTTTCCCCTGTTTGTCCCAAAAAGTTTTCTGGAGAAAGAAGAAGGCCATGCGGAAGGCTTTGCCAAGGAATGTGCAGTGGTTACGCATTACAGGTTAAAGGCCAATCCTGATAAAAAAGGATCGCTGATGGTGGATCCGGAAGCAAAACTCGAAGAGGAACTGATCATCCGGCCTACCAGTGAAGCGATC
This sequence comes from Bacteroidota bacterium, assembly GCA_016868455.1. GTDB lineage: Bacteria > Bacteroidota > Bacteroidia > Chitinophagales > Chitinophagaceae > JJ008. Next base: position 2,313 of record VGGV01000042.1, on the reverse strand, counting down.
ATCTGGAACACCTACAAGGACTGGATACAATCGCACCGGGATCTGCCGCTTTTAATCAATCAATGGGCCAATGTGGTGCGCTGGGAAATGCGGACCCGGTTGTTTTTGCGTACAGCTGAATTTTTATGGCAGGAAGGTCACACAGCCCATGCTACCAAAGAAGAAGCGGTGGAGGAAGCAGAAAAAATGCTGGAAGTATATGCCACATTCGCCGAAGAATTTATGGCTGTACCGGTAATTAGAGGTATTAAAACAGCCGGCGAACGTTTTGCCGGCGCTGAAGAAACCTATTGTATTGAGGCCATGATGCAGGACGGAAAGGCATTGCAGGCCGGCACTTCCCATTTCCTGGGTCAGAATTTTGCCAGGGCTTTTGATGTAAAATATTCCAATAAAGAAAACCAGCTGGATTATGTGTGGGCCACCAGCTGGGGGGTAAGCACCCGGCTGGTCGGCGCCCTGGTAATGGCGCATAGCGATGATGACGGGCTGGTGCTTCCGCCAAAGATAGCACCGGTGCAGGTGGTAATTGTTCCCATTTATAAAGGCGATGAACAAAAGAAAATGATAGATGCTAAGGTGAATGAAATAATGAAAGAGCTGAAAGTCCTTGGCATAAGGGTAAAGTATGATGACAACGACAACGCTAGACCGGGCTGGAAATTTGCCGAATATGAAATGAAAGGCGTACCGGTGCGGCTGGCATTGGGTGCAAGGGACCTTGAGCAGGGTGTGGTGGAGGTAGCCCGAAGGGATACAAAAGAAAAAAGAACGCTGAGCCTGGAGGGCATAGCTGCATATACAAATCTTTTGCTGAAAGAAATACAGGAAAATCTTTTCAGTAAAGCAAAGGCTTTCAGGGATGAGCATATTACACCTGCCAATACATGGGATGAATTTGTACACTTGCTGGATGAAAAAAGCGGGTTTATAACTGCTCACTGGGACTGCACGGCAGAAACCGAAGAGGCCATTAAGGAAAAAACAAAGGCCACTATCCGCTGCATTCCCCTGAATAACCCGAAAGAAGAGGGTAAATGCATACTTACGGGAAAGCCATCTGTACAAAGAGTTTTATTTGCGAGGGCTTATTAAGGGGTTTACCCGCAAAAAATAATTGAGTTGATTGGGCATCCGGTGCCATAACCTTTTTTCAACTGCATATTCAGTGAATTAAATTTTGCAGGCAAAATTTAATTTTCTTTACTTTTATGCGCACCAAAACCAAATGAATTATGGAACAAAATCAAAACACCCCTCTTTTTTCCCTGAACCTTGATGCCCAAAACAGCTACACACTCCGCAGCATGGCTTCCTGGGCCAAAGTGCTGGGTGTGGTGGGGCTGATAATGGGTATATTATGTATCCTGCTGGGTATATTGGTACAACAGGCGATGAACCAGTATGGCGGCGGTCTTTCGACTTCAGTTATCGGTAACTGGGGCATGGCTTTTTATGTAGTGGTCGGGCTGATTTTTATAGTTACATCCATATTTGCCCTGAATGCCGGTAATAAAATCAACGCTGCGCTGCAAGCCAATGACCGTGCTGCCCTGAATTCCGGCTTTGCCAATGCCCGGAATTATTTTGCCTTTTGGGGGGTTATTATCATACTGCTGCTGTTGCTGGGCTTACTGTCACTGCTGGGGAGTCTTGGATAAGTCTAAAATACTAAATACAATTACTCAGAAAAGTCCCGGCATCGGGACTTTTATTTTACCGAGAGATAATTATAGTCTTTCAGCAGTACATCCAGGAAATCAAAAGCGGGCATACCGGATTCAATTTTCAGGTGTGAGTTTATTTTGGATGCTGCAGCTTCGGCTGTAAATCGTCAGCATAAAGTGGACTAAAAGGTCCTAATTTTAAGAGAGTGTTTCCATTATTTAACATTAAAATTAAAACAATGGAAAAGAAGCCAAAACAGTCCACCGAAAACTTCATTAAAGACATTCGTTGCAGAACCCGCAGGGTATTTTCTTCCGAGCAGAAGATCATGATTGTAATGGAAGCCCAGAGGGGTGAACATTCCGTAGCTGAGCTATGCCGCAAACATGCCATTTCCCAGGGCAAAATCGAGAGATACCATCGCTCAATGAAAAATGTGGTTAAACTTGACAATTATTATCACCCGGAGCAATTAAAAGAGGCGATTGCTGAATTTGTCGAATACTATAACAATGAACGGTATCATGAGTCCTTGAATAATGTGCCGCCTGCTGATGTGTATTACGGCCGGGAAGAAGAAATATTAAAAGAAAGAGAGCGTATCAAAAAAGCATCAATAAAAAAACGAAGACAGCTATTTTTACA
>VGGV01000041.1 GCA_016868455.1 Bacteroidota bacterium | reverse complement strand
GGTATCATGAGTCCTTGAATAATGTGCCGCCTGCTGATGTGTATTACGGCCGGGAAGAAGAAATATTAAAAGAAAGAGAGCGTATCAAAAAAGCATCAATAAAAAAACGAAGACAGCTATTTTTACATGAAAAGTTATTAAATTCAGGAACAGAAACACTATCTAGCAATTAGTACACTTTTGTTTGACGACATACAAGGCCGACAAGAAACCCGGCCAGATGAACCTGGTGCTTGAAACACTTTACCGCCAAAAAACAGATTTCCTTGAATCCGATTTTGAGAAATTGTTCTCCGTCATCCGTAACCGGATCACCAACCGCAGCCTGCTGGTGCTGTTCACCAATTTTGAATCGGTGGAAAGCCTGCAACGGGAGATGGCGGCCCTCAAAAAAATGGCCAAATTACCATTTGCTGCTTGTTGGTTTCTTTGAAAATACTGAACTGAAATCGGTGCTGGGGAAAAAAGCAGCTACACTCGAGGATATTTATATCAAAACCATAGCTGAGAAATTCATGTATGAAAAAAAATGATGGTGAAGGAGCTGCATAAGAACGGCATCCTTTCCGTCCTCACAAGCCCCGAAAACCTGACTGTAAATACAGTGAACAAATACCTGGAACTGAAAACCAGAATGTCTATTTAAGTGAGAAGTCAGAAGTACATTTGCAACTCAACATCAGGATAGTGACCAAAAACCAGCCACAGGCAGCCAGTATTTTCGAGGAAGGACAGGTATTGCTGATTGACAAACCGCTCCGCCGGACTTCATTTGATGTGGTAAGAAAAATCAGGAACCTTGTCCGGGTAAAAAAAGTGGGGCATGCCGGTACCCTCGATCCACTGGCCTCCGGTTTACTTATTATCTGCACCGGAAAATTTACCAAACGCATTCATGAATACATAGCGCAGGAAAAAGAATATACCGGCACCTTTACGCTGGGGGCTACCACACCTACTTATGACCTCGAAAGCAGGCCGGAGAATTTTAAACCGGTTGACGATATTAAGGCCGAACAGATAAGAAATACCGCTTTACAATTTACCGGGGATTTATTACAGGTGCCGCCTGCCCATTCGGCCATCAAACAGGATGGCAAACGGGTATATGAACTGGCCAGACAGGGAAAGGAAGTGGTATTGGAGCCGAGGAAGATTAAAATCCGTGAATTTGAAATAACGGGAATGGATATGCCGGTTGTTCATTTCAGGGTGGTATGTTCAACCGGAACCTATATCCGCAGCCTGGCTCATGATTTTGGCGCTGCACTCGGTTGCGGCGCTTTTCTCAGCAATCTTTGCCGTACCCGAATCGGTGATTTTCATCTTAAAGACGCCATGAGCCTAGAAGCATTTGAGCAGAAAGTAAAAAACGGTTACAGTACGAAAGGATAGCTGATGGCTAACTGAAACTGGTCTGCATCCCTCCATCTTTTATAACCAAACCATTTGTTCTGTACATCTTTCTTGTCCGGCGAAGGGCTCGGGTCTTTTGCCTTGATGGAATAATCAAGCCGGATAACAAAGAAACTGAGGTCAATGCGGAAACCCGTGCCAACCCCAACCGCAAGGTCTTTGACCAGCCGGTTAAAACGGAACACTTCCTCATCCTCTCTTCCCGAGGGGGGCATTTTTACATACCAAATATTGCCTATGTCCGTAAACAACGCCCCTTCTACCGGGAAACCAAATAGCCTGAACATCGGGTAGCGGTATTCGATATTCGCTTCAAGCTGCAGATCTCCGTAGCGGTCGGGCAAACCCGTTGTTCCGAAATCTTTGATATACGATCCCGGCCCCAGTTTTCTCAAGCCCCATGCCCGCATGCTGTTGGGCCCGCCGGCAAAATATTGCCGCAGCAGCGGCAGGTTGTATTTCTTGTTTTCGTTAACCGTTGAGTTAAACTCATAACCGATACCTGCGAAAGCATGCAGGACCAGCGCTGTACGGTTTATATTGATCTTACGGGCAAACTCGGCATCCACTTTAATAAAACGGAACAGATTGCTGTCGAGGAAATCATTTTTGATAAGACCGGAAAGCAAACCCGAAACCTCAGTGTTGAAATTGAAAACATTCACATGTTTGTTCCGTCCTCCCGTTATCCGCACCCCGGTCCGCATGGAAGAAATAAAACCGTCTGCAAAAATGTTTTTCAGTGAGGGGTTATTGGTAAATATATCCAGCAGGCGCAGCTGGGGCTTGAAGGAGGAATATTCTATATTGGGAAAACGAAGAGTGATGAACTTTTTGTCCCACTGAAATTCGTAACCCCATGAGCCGTTAATGGTACGGAGGTCGTACAGCTGCCGCCTTTCCGTCAGCGATGCATTAAAGGCCAGCACGGTGCGGAAGCTGGGGCGTATTTTTTCCGGGAGGCGGTTCATGCGGGGGATGGGCCGCGGAAAACTGATGGTATGATTGATGCTAAGTTGTCTTGTCTGAATGAACTTGATGTCGGTGGCTGTGTCTTTTCCTGTTTCAATGCCAATACGGATGTTGGTGGAAGCCTGGCTGGCTGATCTGGCAAAGTTCCTGTTCAGCAGGCCCAGGTTAACACCAATTCCAAACAGGTTACCGGAGACCACCGTGTTGTTGTTACTTGCTTCCAGGTTGGCGGTAAAGGAATATTTCCTGGCGGGTGTAAGGCGAATAACAAAATCAACCGTATCTCTTCCCTTCAGCGGCAGGGTATCAATGTTTACCAGCCGCCAGGCGCTGAACGAATTAAAACGGCTGATAGTACGGGAATAATTTCGCTGGTCATACAATTCGCCTGTACGCAGGAAAATATTGGGCGGAATGCTTTTAGGCTTAAAGGAATTAGGATATGAAACCACTTTTACATTACCAATCATTGTTTCTTTTCTGGTGAAGCCGCTTGCCTGGAACGGCGTATCAGGGTACACGGTGATATTACCTACATAGAATTTCTTCAGCTTGCTGCTGTCATAACCGGGCCGCAACCTTATTTCGAGATTAGCCGTCGGGTTTTCCCGCCGCTCATTCAGTTTTTGCAGTTGTTCCAGTTGCTCCAGCGGATCGAAAGTGGGCTGCAGTAAAGCAATGTCAAGGGTATCCCACAACCCGATCAGTTCCTCCCGCCCAAAACGCATATAGCCGTTGTTGCGGTAAAGCATCACCAGGCGGTCCAGTTCCCCGGCAATAGTTGCTTTGGCAAAGGGATCGCCTTTTTTTACAAGACCCGGCTGACGGGTGGCCAGCGCCTGCAGTTCCGGTTGTTTGATAATATAGGCAAAAGAATCAATGCGGACCACTTTGCCGGGGCGAACGTTGAACTGAACCGTTGTACGGTATTGTCCCGATATGGAAGAATCAATAACAGCCGTGTAGGTAATGGTATCCCCGAAATATCCCAAAGAGATAAGCAATGCCCGCATAAAAATTACTGACTTATCCGCATTGGCACTTTCATACACCGGCGGGTTTTCCAGCACGGGCCTGTTAAATCCTTTGTACAGCAGCTTTCTTGCCGCCCTTACCCGTATACTGTCATCCAGTTGGTTGGCCAGCCTGGATTTCAGCTGGTTTTTTTCTTCTGGGGTGAAGTTTCCCTGCACCTCTACATTATATTTGAAGACAAAAGGTTTATTTGCAGGATAATTTTTCGGCACCACTCCGCATGAATGCAACAGGAAACAGGCAGCAGCGATGTTCAATATTGCAAATAAAGTTCGTTTATTCATCAACGGGTGGGGTGCATTAAGCGATACAAGAGCGAAAAGACATGCTTGCTAAATCAAAGCTCAAATATATCCAAACTTTAGGCCAGAAAAAATTCAGGCAGAAGGAGCGGCGCTTTATTGCCGAAGGCCCGAAAATAGTGGCGGAGTTGCTGAAAGCCCGAAGGGAAAACATCAGTGAAATTTTTGCGGTGCCTCAATGGATAAAAGAAAACAGGCAACTTATTTTACAAACGCCCTGCATAGAAATAAGCGGGCAGGAATTAGAAAAGATTTCACAACTGAGCACACCCAACCAGGTGCTGGCCGTAGTAAAACAATTTGATGATGTCAGGCCTCTTAATGTAAAAGGGAAAATCACACTGGCGCTGGATGCCATCCGGGACCCCGGCAACCTGGGCACCATCATCCGTATTGCTGACTGGTTTGGCGTAGAGCAAATCGTTTGCAGCAATGACTCGGCCGAAGTTTACAATCCCAAAACAGTGCAGGCCACCATGGGCAGCATTGCCAGGATAAATATTTATTACACAAATCTTGAAGATTGGCTGGCTGATCAAAAAGATATCCATATTTATGCTGCTATGCTGGAAGGACAGGATATCACAAGCATGAATAAACTGAACGAGGGCATCATTCTGACAGGCAATGAGTCATCCGGTATCAGCCCGGCATTATTGCAATGGGCGAATGTAAAGATCACCATCCCTAAAAAAGGTAATGCAGAATCATTGAATGCGGGAGTGGCAACAGGTATTATTCTCTCACATATCACCTGAACTGCACCGCCCTCACCGGTTGAATTTTCCTTACCAGCAGGGATGGGATCATCAGTATCAAAAAACAAACGATTAAAGTGCCGGCACATACTGCCAGCACCTGCCACCATATTATTTTAACTGCAGCAGTGCTTACATAATAGGCTTCTTCCTTCAGCCGTATAAAACCGGTTGCATCCTGCAGCCACAATAAACCAAGTCCCAGTACGGCGCCCATGGTTATACCGGTAAGCGTAATGATGGCTGCGTGCCGCAGAAAGATTTTTTGAACGGTCCAGTCAGTGGCGCCAAGTGATTTCAACACCCCTATCATCCGCACCCTTTCCAGAACCAGGATGAGGGTGCAGGTGATCAGGTTGATTAAAGCCACAATGGCGATTATGGCAATCAGTATCAGGGTGTTTTTATCCTGCAGTTTCAGCCAGTCAAAGATATTGGGGGAAATATCCCAGGCGCTGACGGTATTCCAGGTAACCGGGAAATTATCCTGTTCATATATTTCACGGCTTACCCTGTTTATTTTTTTATAATTATTCAGGAAAATTTCATATCCGCTTATTTCATCGGGCTCCCATTCGTTCAGCCGCTGTATCAGTTTCATATCGCCGATGGCAAAAGTCCGGTCGTATTCTTCAATACCGGTTTTGTAAATGCCGGCTACCGTAAGCCTGTCGGGCCGGAGGGAACCATCGGGCCGTATAAAATAGATGAATATCCTGTCGTTCAGTTTTATTTTTAACCGGTCAGCAGTTATGGATGAAAGAATGATCTCCCGGCTGTACGTACTGTCGTTGTAACGGAGTTGCCGTCCCTGCCGGATAAAACCATTGAGATTGCCGGACCCAAAACTGCTGTCAAATCCTTTTACGATCAACCCTTCAATCTCATCTTTTGTTTTCAGAATAGCATAACGGGTGGCATAGGGGTGAATACCGGTCACATCGGGATGCCGCCGGATGCTTCCGGCAACAGCATCATTTTTAATGATCGGCGTTTCTTCGGAAATAATGGCCCTGTCCGGCTCCTTCTCCAGCACCCGGATGTGCCCGATGAAGCTGAACACTTTACTGCTGACTGTTTCTTTAAAACCATTGGCCAGCGACAGGGCGATGATCATTACCATTACACTGATAACCGTGGCCGCGGCGGACAGCCGGATGATGAACCGGGAAAAGGATTTTTGCTGGTTAAATGCTATACGGTTTGCTATAAAGCCTGCAACCTTCAAGAGTAACTGTTTGTCTTTTACCAAAAATAAGCTGCCTGAAAGATTTCTCCTCTTTTTTAGGTTATTTTAGGCAATATTGTGAACGAATTACAGAGAACAACCGGATGAAAACCCTTCTCACAGCACTTTCTTTTTTAATTGCCTTTGCCGTACAGGCACAATTACCCGATCATATTTACAAGCCGAATATCCGTACGGTGAAATTGTTCAAAGCCGGAGATATGTACAGCTATCCTGTTATTATGCTCAACAGCACCGACCAGCTGGAACTGCATTTTGATGATATGGATGCCGATGTAAAATTCTATTATTACAGCTTCCAGCTTTGCAATGCCGACTGGAAACCCGCCAATGTGCAGACCTTTGATTATGTCCGTGGTTTCCAGAGCAACCGCATCGGCACTTACCGCAATTCCTCCATTGTAGGCACCCGCTATACCCATTACACAGCCACTTTTCCGGAACGGAATTCGGCCCCGACCCGCGGGGGAAATTACCTCTTGAAGGTTTTCCTGAATGACGACACTTCCAAACTGGCTTTTACCAAACGCTTTCTGGTGGTAAATACCAAAGCGACTGTTTCGGGTATTATCACACAGCCATACGATAATAATTTTTTTCAAACCCATCAACGTATCCAGGTCAATGTAAGCACTGCTGCCGGGCAGATCAATGCTTTTTCACCGCAGGACCTGAAGGTTGCATTAGTTCAAAACAATGTTTGGGCAACAGCTACAATGATTGACCGGCCTACCGTCTTCCGCGGAAATTATTACGAGTACAGTGATGAAGAAAACACCACTTTCCCCGCCGGTAAAGAATGGAGATGGATTGATTTGCGCAGCCTGCGGCTGCAAAGCGACCGTATGCAAAAAATTGTGGACAACGACAGCACCAGCCGCATTGATGTATATGTGTCACCCGATGCAGACCGCCGGCAGAAAGTATATATTTATTACAGGGACCTGAACGGGATTTATACCATCGAAAACAGGGATAATGCCAACCCGCTCTGGCAAAGTGACTATGCCTGGGTGCATTTTACCTTTGTGCCTCCCGGCAACAGGGCATTTGAAGGCCAAAGCCTTTACCTGTTTGGTGAGCTGACCAACTATGAACAGAATGACGGATCCAGAATGGACTTTAACGAGGAGGAAGGCGTATATGAAAAAGCATTGTACCTGAAACAGGGATACTATAACTATTCCTATGTTACGCTTACTGACAGAAAAGATGCGCCGGCCACTTATGAAAATACTGAAGGCAATTACTGGGGCACGGAGAACAGTTATATGATACTGGTTTATTTCCGTCCATTTGGCGGCCGGTCGGATGAGCTGATCGGGTTTACCCGTCTGGGTTCTGCATTTCAGCGATAGTTCGTTAATTGGTTAATCAGGTATTGGTTAACCGGAATGGACAGGCAGCAGCAAAATAATGGCACTTTATCTGCTGATTACCCAGTTAACCAATAATCAAATCCCACTATATTTGCGGCGGCAGGTCTTACACGACCAGCTCCTGCTGAACCCTCCCAGGGCCGGAAGGCAGCAAGAGTAGGTGGTTGAGCGGTGCGATGTAATCAGCCTGCCTTTTTTTATTTAAGATTGGAGATTTAATATTTAATATTGCGTAACACCTCTAATCTTATATTTTGTATATGAATTCCGAAGGACTTCAAAAAAGGCTGAAAGAATTTGCTTATAGAATTGTTCCGCTCTGTGAAGCATTACCGCCCAAAAAAGTTTCAAAAGTTATTGAAGACCAATTAATGAGATCTGCGTTTTCTGCTGCTGCTAATTACAGGGCAGCATGTAAAGCGCAGTCTAAAAAGGCATTTTCATCGAAACTGAGCATTGCGTTTGAGGAAATTGATGAATCACTTTTCTGGCTTGAAGCGATTTCAGATTTGAAGCTTGTAAAAGAACATAATTTGTTACTACTGATAAGAGAGGCTGATGAATTAACCAGAATACTGGCTGCATCACGCAAAACAACACAATCAAAATTGAAGTCCTGAATATTCAATCTTAATCTTAAATCTTAAATAAATATGAAGTTTTTCATTGATACCGCTAATCTTTCACAAATAAAAGAGGCCAACGAACTCGGAATTTTAGATGGTGTAACCACCAACCCCTCCCTGATGGCCAAAGAAGGCATCAAAGGCGAAGCGGCGGTGATGAACCATTACAAAACCATTTGCGAAATGGTGGACGGGGATATCAGCGCTGAAGTGATTGCCACCGATTTCAGCGGGATTGTGGAAGAAGGAAAAAAACTGGCAGCCATTCACCCGAATATCGTGGTAAAAGTGCCGATGATCAAAGACGGGGTAAAAGCTATCAAATGGTTTGCTGATAACGGCATCCGCACCAACTGCACCCTGGTGTTTTCTGCCGGGCAGGCCATCCTTTGTGCTAAGGCCGGCGCATCTTATGTATCGCCGTTTATCGGGCGCATTGATGACAGCGGCTGGGATGGTGTACAGCTGATTGAGCAGATCAGACATATCTATTCCGTGCAGGGATTTAAAACGCAGGTATTGGCGGCTTCCATACGCAATCCCAACCATATCATCCGATGTGCCGAGGCCGGGGCGGATGTTTGCACCTGTCCGCTGGATTCAATTTTAGGATTACTCAAACATCCGCTGACGGATATCGGCCTGGCCAAATTCCTGGAAGATGCCAAAAAAACTATTTGATCAGAATAGATAAACCCGCCATCAGCGTTTCCCTTTGTTCTTTTGTTTTCGCTGCTGGATATCCCGCATGATGTCATCATGCGCAGGCAGCGGACCATCGGGTTTTTGTTTTATCCAGATGGTGATCTCTTTCCAGATGGAAGGGTTTGTTTTCAGCACAGCTTGTATGGTCACTTTATCCGGTGTAAAATCTTCCGGTATGATCAGTTCATTGCCCTGAAATTTTGCCGTGGGGCAACTGAATTCAATTTCTTTTGAGGTAAGGGGCATCCAGCGGCCATTGCTCAGTTTGCCATCCACATTGATGTAGTTATGCTGGCCTTTCTTCAGGCTGTCGGTGTAGAGGTGAAAATAGATGCTGTCCACTTTTTGGGCAGCAAGGGAAGATGCGATTGCGATGATTAAAGCGGATAGTAAAAATTTCTTCATTGCTGTGTAAAAGTCGCAAATCCGTGCCAAAGGGTTGCCGGGCAGTTTTCGCATGCCTGGTCAGCAGGGGTTTCTCATTCTTTTAACTTTTGCGCCCTTATTTTTTTATCAGCTGAAGCAGGATGGTTTTTTCCCTCGCAGGCAGTTCACACTGGGCCTTGCCGGAAGTATTATCGCTTACCACCCAGATATTACCCTCATTGTCCACGGTGATGCCTTCGAGGTTCATGCTATAGTCCTGGTCTTTGTATTCATTGGAGATCTGGGAAAAACGTTCTACGTTCAGGTCCTTCAGCGTTTCTTTTTTCAGGTTGCCGCTTTTATCTATTTCGATGGCCTCGATGAACTGCTGGCGCAGTTTGCCTTTGGAATAGGATTTCAGGCAGAGCAGGCGGTCGTTTTCCTTATCGTAGCAAATATCGGAATAGTGCCACTGCGGGTTTTGCAGCGGCAGTTCGATCATGGACTCATATTTCAGGCTGAAGCTGTTGTCATCGCTTCCGGGTTCTATGCTGAAGGTCCATATCTGGGATACGGTCATTTCCTCGTTGCACTCCCGCAGGATGTAGAATTTGTTATTGGTTTCGTTGGCGGCGATGCCTTCCATACCATCGCCGTTTTTGGATTTGGGCGGCAGGGGCGCCGATGTTTCAACCTGGCAGGATGCTGCCATCGGCCTGTATTACTTCGATGGCAATGTTTACAGGGGCTTCAGCAATAAGGAAAGAGGGTTGTCTGTTCGCTGCCTCAGGGATTAGAATTAATTTGATTCATTTGATTATTTGATCATTTATTCCGCCTGTTACATCGGGAAGCTGTTTGAAATTTCATAAATTTGAATATTAAATGATGAAAAAATGAGAAAACACTTACTTGTTCTGATGTCTATGCTAAGCCTTAGTACGATAGTGTATGCCCAGCAGTATGGATCATTCAAAGATGCTCGTGATGGACGGGTGTATAAGACAGTGAAAATTGGAAGCCAGGTTTGGATGGCTGAAAACCTGAATGTGGCCAAATTCCGCAATGGCGACCCTATTCCTGAAGTTAAAACAGATGAAGAATGGGAAAAAGCAGGGCAAAACAAAAAACCGGCTTGGTGTTACTACGATAATGACCCCACAAATGGAGTTAAATATGGCAAGTTGTATAATTGGTATGCGGTGAACGATCCAAGAGGTCTCGCACCTGTTGGGTATCATATCCCTTCCGATGCTGAATGGACTGTACTTACAGATTATTTGGGAGGAGCTGGTAATGCTGGAGCCAAAATGAAATCAAAAAATGATTGGTATCAGGATGGCAACGGCACCAACAGCAGCGGCTTTAATGGTCTTCCGGGCGAGTACCGTTACAGCGGTGGAGCGTTCGGCGGCGTTGGTAGGGGCGGTTTCTGGTGGAGTTCTTCGGTGGGCAAGGCGAACTATGCCAGGGACCGCGTCCTGGATTACGGCGGTGGCGGTGTGGGCAGAGGCTACGGCAGTAAGGGGAGAGGGTTGTCTGTTCGTTGCCTCAGGGATTAATTTATTTGATTCATTTGATTATTTGATTATTTACCGCGAAGCGGTCGATTTTTTTTTGAAATTGGCGCTTTACAGTGATCTACCGGTCTATAAATCAACCTATGATTTATTAATAGGAATCTTTCAGTTTCTTTGTAACTGACAGTTTCTTCTTTCGGTTTTCTGCCAGTTTTCTTGCCCTCATTTTGGCATAATCATTCAGTCCCCACCATTCATGTATCACCAGAACAGCAGGCCGCTTTTCTTTTACCATTCCGGGTTCATCTTTCTTTTTGTCGCTGCTCTTGCAGGAAATAAACAGAATGGCACAGGCCAGCGGTAAGCCGGGAAGTTTTTGCAGCAGTTTCATAATTAAAGAATTTTAAAAGGACTGTAAAGGTCAGGGAAAATCTATAATGGTGGTTTGGCATCCAGCACTTCAACTTCAAAAACCAATATACTGTTCGGTGGAATTTTAGCCGCCCTTGTACGGATAGCATATGCCAGATCAGACGGTATCACCAGTTTTATTTTACCGCCCACTTTGCAAAGCGGCACACCAATTTGCCATCCTCTTATCAGTCTTTTCAATGGAAATGTAGCCGGTTTTTCTTTTGTCTGGTCAAATACTGTTCCGTCTGCGAACAGATAGCCCTTATAATGCACCACCACTGTATCGTCAATAGAAACCTGCCTGCCGGTACCTTCTTTCATCATTGTATAATAAACACCCTGCTCATTGTTCTTTACATCTGTTTTGCCGGAGGCGATAGCATCTTCAATTAGTTTAATATCGGTTTGCCGCTGTTGTACACTGTCCACATGACCAGCCAGGTTTATTTGTGGCGGTGGCAGAGTTTCTTCTTTTAGATTTTTCCAGGAGCCGTTGCTGCGTTGACACCACACCTGGCCAAAACTTGCTTCAATATAATTTTTACGAGAGTAATAAAATGTAGCGGGTTGCTGAATGGTGTTCCACTTACCCTCTATTTTGCATGTCCCTATTAGTTTCCATCTATTTTCTTGCGGTAAAAAAATATAACCGCTGTATAATGAAAAATTTCCAGCAGAATCTGTCGCCTGTGAAATAAGCAATTTATAGGGTTCATTGATTTTCCAATCAAACTTCCACGACATTTTAGCAAATCTTCTATCATAACCTACTTGAGAACCTGTGACAATTCCGCTGCCATTACCTTCATAGTAAAAGCTTATCGCCTTAGTTCCTCCAGAATATTTTTTTATCACAAGTCTGACTGCATCAGTTTTGATGCCAGCCGAAACGATTTTTTTGTCATCTGATCTTTTTACATTCACCTCCGCCATAAACTGCACCGCCTTTACACTATCGGGCAGGTTGAAATAAATAGTCGAATCCCTATGACTTCCGGCAGCGGTTAATGCAATAAAAATGAAAACAATAAACAGGTTCTTTTTCATAAGAAACTTTGATTAAATCTACAACAACTATAAACCCTAAACTAAAAACCGTCAACTTTCTTTACATTTGCACCCATGACAATCGAAAAATTACAGGATATGCGGTCCCGCATTGCCGGGATAAGGAGGTTTCTTTGACGTTGAGAACCGCAACGCCAAAATAGAAAACGATAAACAACTCTCACTTAGCCCCGGTTTTTGGGATGATAATACAAGGGCCACTTCCATTATGAAGGAAATTAAGGTGAATGAGTATTGGGTAAGCTTATATGAGCAAACCAATACCGCTGTGGAAGATTTTGCCGTATTATTTGAGTTCTGGAAGGCAGGAGATGCAACAGAAGAAGAAACGCAAACAGCTTATGATAAAGCTCTTGAATTGTTGGATGATGCCGAGTTCAAGGCCACACTGAATGAACCGGAGGATGAACTGCCAGCCGTATTACAGATAAACTCAGGCGCCGGCGGTACCGAAAGCCAGGACTGGGCCGAAATGCTTGCCCGTATGTATAGAATGTATGGCGAAAAGCAGGGATGGAAAGTAACAGAACTTGACTGGCAATGGGGTGACGGAGCCGGTATTAAAACTGCCACACTGCAGGTTGACGGAGAATTTGCTTACGGATTTTTAAAAGCAGAAAGCGGAGTTCACCGGCTAGTACGCATTTCACCTTTTGACAGTAATGCTAGACGGCATACTTCCTTTGCCTCGGTATTTGTGTACCCGCTGGTAGATGATACTATCAAAATTGAAATAAAAGATGCCGATGTGAAAATGGAAACTGCCCGCAGCGGCGGGGCAGGGGGGCAGAACGTAAACAAAGTGGAGACCAAGGTCATGCTTACACATATCCCAACAGGGATTGTCGTTGTTTGCCAAACGGAAAGAACACAGCTAGGAAACAGGGAGAAAGCAATGACGATGCTGAAGAGCCGGCTGTATGAAGAAGAACTGAGAAAGAGAAATGAACTGAAAGATGCAGCCAATGCCAAAAAGAAAAAGATAGAGTGGGGCAGCCAGATACGCAGCTATGTTTTCCACCCCTATAAAATGATCAAGGATCACAGGACGGATTATGAGGTTGGTAATGTGCAGCCGGTGATGGACGGGGAATTGGATGGGTTCATCAAGGCGTATTTGATGAGTGAGAAGGAGACCAGTTCATAGTTAATAGTTCATAGTTTTGTAATTCATTTTAATCAATCATTATGTCAATCGGAACTTTCGCTTACCCCATGCCGGTCAATGAGCCGGTACTTTCTTATGCCCCTGGTAGTCCCGAAAGAAAAAAGCTGAAAGAAACCCTGGCTGAGTTAAAAAAACAGCAGGTTGATGTTCCGATGTATATCGGTAGCAAAGAAGTACGTACCAATAAGAAAGTGGCCATTCACCCGCCGCATGAAACAAAGCATACCCTCGGCTATTTCCATGCAGGAGAAGAAAAGCATGTTACGCAGGCGATAGAAGCAGCGCTGGCAGCTAAAGAAAACTGGGCCAATACCTCTTGGGAAAACAGGGCCAATATTTTTCTGAAAGCTGCAGACCTGATGGCGACAAAATACCGCCCTTACATGAACGGTACCACGATGCTGGGTCAAAGCAAGAATGCTTTCCAGGCAGAAATAGATTCGGCCTGCGAATTGATAGATTTTCTGCGTTTCAATGTTCATTTTCTTTCTGAAATATACAGGCAACAGCCCATCAGCAGTCCGGGTATGCACAACCGGATGGAGTACCGTCCGCTCGAGGGATTTGTGCTGGCTGTAACACCCTTCAACTTTACGGCCATTGGCGGCAACCTTCCCACATCTGCCGCTATGTGTGGCAATGTAGTTGTTTGGAAATGTGCCAATACCCAGGTTTATTCTGCACAAATGACCATGCGTATTTTAAAAGAAGCCGGTTTGCCGGATGGAGTTATCAATTTGATTTATGTAGATGGCCCTACGATTGGCAGGATATGTTTCAATCACCGTGATTTTGCCGGTGTGCATTTTACCGGAAGCACCGGTGTGTTCAATAACATGTGGGAGACAATTGGCAAGAATATGGCAATGTATAAATCTTATCCCAGGATAGTGGGTGAAACAGGAGGAAAGGATTTTGTTATTGCCCATAAAAGCGCCGACCCTGATGTAGTAGTGACAGCTTTGTTAAGAGGGGCATTTGAATTCCAGGGGCAGAAATGTTCCGCCGCTTCAAGGGCCTATATTCCTTCTAATATGGCAGAAGAAGTGAAAAAGAAGCTCATAGCCGGGGTAAAGAGTTTTAAAATGGGCAGCCCGGAAGATTTCACCAATTTCATAAACGCTGTTATTGATGAAAAAAGCTTTAACAGCATTAAACGCTATATTGATAACGCCAATAAAGATCCGAAGGCAGAAATATGGGTGGGTGGTAAATGCGATAGCAAAGAGGGTTGGTTTGTGCAACCAACTATTATTGAAGCAAAGAACCCAAAGTATGTAACGATGTGTGAGGAAATATTCGGGCCTGTACTGACTGTTTATATTTATCCCGCCAATAGTTTTGAAAAGACACTGGAGCTGGTTGATAATACTTCACCTTATGCACTGACCGGGGCGGTAATTGCTAAAGACAGATCAGCCATTGAACTGGCGACTAACAAACTGAGAAATGCTGCCGGTAATTTTTACATTAATGATAAACCAACCGGTGCAGTTGTGGGGCAACAGCCATTTGGTGGCGCAAGGGGAAGCGGAACCAATGACAAAGCCGGCAGCATATTAAATCTTTACAGGTGGTTAAGTGCAAGGACCATTAAAGAAACATTTAATTCTCCGACAGATTATAAATATCCGTTTCTGAACGAAAAATAAATATCAAGCCCCTTTTCACGGGGCTTTATTATTTTCGCAAAAACAAATTTGTATTTGAAAACATTACTTACAGAAGAACAACTGGCGATAGCAATTAAAAGACTGGCACACCAGGTACTGGAGAATCATCTCAATCTATCTGATACAGTATTGATAGGGTTACAGCCAAGGGGTATTTATTTATCTGACAGGATTGTAAACGAAATAAGAAATGAAATCCAATCCGAAAATCTTGAGTACGGAAAATTAGATATTACTTTTTATCGGGATGACATTCGCACAGAACTGCATGTTGCAAACAAGACTGATATTCCATTTTCAATTGAAGGGAAGAATGTCGTTTTAATTGATGATGTCCTTTATACCGGCCGAACGATCCGTGCAGCGCTGGATGCACTTCTTGATTTCGGTCGGCCTGCAAAGGTCGAACTTTGTGTTTTAATCGATCGTCGTTTCAGCCGCCAATTACCCATACAGGCCGATTATACAGGCAAATCCATTGATGCCATCGTATCACAAAAAGTGAAAGTATACTGGAAAACTAAGGATGGAAAAGATGAAGTTTGTCTTCTCAATGAGTAAATTTTTTATTTACTGTAAACAAGTTTTATCCTGATTTCACTAACGCAGCCCTCTTTTCTGTTCCTTTAATTTGGCAAAAAAACCAAACAACTGTTTGGTAGTCATGTAAGCTCCCCTTATTTTCGGACCACCTGGATTTAGAGTTTTTTGTCTTTTAGTTTTCAAGGGATATGGGGCTTGGATATTCAGCTGGGGGTACGTTTCCGAGTGATTCATGAGGACGTTCGTGGT
>VGGV01000040.1 GCA_016868455.1 Bacteroidota bacterium | reverse complement strand
CGGTCTGTTGAGCCAAAAGGGAATTGCTCAATAAAACAAGGGTGAAAACAAATGACAACAGGGGTAAATTTTTTTTCATAGCTGCAGTTTTAAGAATTTACAATGGATACTACCGTGTAACAAACTCCGCAAAAACGGGAAAAACAGATTTTAAGTTACACTATTTTTCAAAGTTGCGAAAGATTTTTTTCAGGAGGCGGATTATTTCCCTGGCGGGCGGTAAATAGCAGGTTGCAGCGGTATTTTTTCAGGCTTAACCCTCAGTGGCTGACGCTTTTTCAAAAATTTACGGCACTCCGCAGGGAGAAGCTGGTACAGCCGGGTGCCTTCGGTTTTCCAGGCAATCATATCATCGCTTACTTCTTTGATAATTTTTCCGGGGTTGCCTGCAACAAGGCTTCTTGGCGGAATTTTTTCATCCTGTTTAATAAAGGTCAATGCACCTACAATACTTTCATCCCCGAGTTCCACATTATCCATTATTACAGCATTCATACCAACCAAACAATTTTTTCCAATCGTTGCACCATGTATTATGGCGCCATGACCAATATGTGCCCCCTCTCTTAATAAAACAGTTACACCGGGAAACATATGTATAGTACAATTTTCCTGCACATTGCATCCGTCTTCAATAATGATCTGCCCCCAGTCGCCTCTTAGCGCCGCCCCGGGTCCTATGTAACAGTCTTTGCCAATAATGACATTGCCGGTTACAGCTGCCTGCGGGTGAATGAAGGATGATTCATGAATGACAGGGATATATTCTTTGAATTTGTAGATCATTTTTTGAGTATATAAAGTAGTATAAAGTATATACAGGTCATAATCGTCGTTCTTCTTTTACTTTTTCTGCTCATCTCTTTTTTCTCTCAGATAACCGATATAACCATTCATAAGACGTTCCAGTTCTTTTCCTTTTGCTTTGTAATACTGAAGCTTTTCTTCCGTTATGTATTCCTCATCATGTGCATCAATCAGATGATTGATTGTTTCAGACAGGGAATCCCTTGCCGGTATACAGTCATTTATCTGTTCGGGATAAGTATATCTGCCATGCCCTTCGGAGATAAGTGCATTCACCGACCTTGAAGACCGGATAAGCTGATCAGTAAGCCGGTATTTTTCTTCCGGCGGAAATGCTCTGGTATCTTTACACACTTCTCTTTTGAAGTCCCTTGCTTTTTTCCAGACTGTGTGCTGTTCAAACCCAAAGTCATTATTTTCCATAATCAGGTTACTTTATTAACATTATATACTCTATATTCTTATTAAATACTTATCAATTTTTTATCCGTCCGGTAACAAAGCCCTTTAAACTGTGCAACAAGATGGCTGTTCTGGTTGGTAATATTGATGTGGTACAGTCCGGTTGATTTTCCGTTGTGCAGTTCTTTTGCTTCGGCGGTTAATACATCATCAACATGAACAGGCTTAATGAAATTGATGGAAGTATCCAGCGCTACCGACAGTACATTGCGGTTGTTGCATGCAAATGCAAAAGCGCTGTCGGCAAGGGAAAAGGGTATACCACCATGCGCAATGCCAAATCCGTTCACCATTTCTTTACGCACCGTCATTTTAATGCGGCTGTACCCTTCTTTTATTTCCAGCACCTCAATACCCAGCCACTGGCTGAAAAAATCATTGTCCATCATATGGCTTACCACATCATTGGCCAGTTTGTCTTTTTCGTTTGGCATCTTATTTACCTTTAAAAACCGGGTTTCTTTTTTCTAAAAAGGCGGTTATGCCCTCATTATAATCTTCCGTTGCCGCAGCTCTTTGCTGAAATACATCCTCCTCCATTAACTGCTCGCTGAAATCAGTATGAAATGACATGTTCAGCAGCTGTTTGGTATAAGCCAGGCCTTTGGTAGGCATTTGAGATAGTACGGCAGCAATCTTTTTGCTTTCCGCTTCAAACAAATCCGGGGAAAAAACTTTATAAACCATTCCCATTCTTTCCGCATCTGCGGCACTTACTTTATCTCCAAGCATGGATAAAGCCGAGGCTTTTTGCCAGCCGATAAGGCGGGGCAGAAAATAGGTTCCGCCGCTGTCAGGGATCAAACCAATTTTACTGAAAGCCTGGATAAAAGATGCTGCTTCCGATGCAACAACAACATCACAGCACAATGCCATGTTAGCGCCTGCGCCGGCTGCCACTCCGTTTACAGCAGCTACTACCGGTTTGGGCAGGTTTCTGATTCGTTTAATGATGGGGTTATAATGTTCAGACAGTATTTGTTTTATCTCTATTTTATTTTCTCCCGCCAACTCACTAATATCCTGCCCGGCGCTGAAGGCCTTACCGGCCCCTGTAATGTACACACACCTCACTTCTTCTTTTTTGCATTCATCCAGTTTTTCCTGCATCAGCAGGGCCATTTCCCGGTTGAAGGAGTTGAATTTTTCGGGGCGGTTGAGCATTAAGAAACCGATGGAGTCTTTTATTTCAAAAAGAATGGAAGACATGGAAGTGATTTGATAACGAAGATAAATATTCCCGTTCGCTAATGACATTTGAAATAATCAAAGGGCTCTTTACAGTCGTTGCACTGGTACCATGCTTTGCAGGCCGTGCTGCCAAATTCACTTACCAGCCTTGTGTTAGATGAGTGGCAGAGCGGGCATTCCACTCCGTCTTTAGGAGTGCTGAAACGTTTATCGGGAGGTGCAATGCCATATTCCTGCAGTTTTCTTTTGCCGCCGGCGCTCATCCAGTCGGTTGTCCACGCAGGGGAATGCACCTGTATTACTTTTATTTTTTTGAAACCAAGGGTTGCCAGTTCCGTCCTGATGCTGGCTGTTATCATATCCATGGCCGGGCAACCGGTGTAGGTGGAGGTGATGGTGATCTCCAGTTCGTCGTCGTCATTCATGCGGATATCCCGTACAATACCCAGGTCAATGATGGATAATACGGGTACTTCCGGGTCTTTTATTTCTTCCAGGTAGGCATATAATGTTTTTTTATCAATAGCTGATGTTTTCATTTTTTTTGCTCTTCTTCGAATGCCGGCACTACCAGTCACAACCGGGATATGCCCTCTGTAAATATTGCAAATCGGAAAGGATATAACCAAGATGTTCGGTATGCGTTCCTGTTTTTCCGCCTTCCTGCATAAAGACATTTGAGGGAACGGTTAATGCGGCTTCATCAAAAACAGTGTTTACTTTTTTTGCCCAGTCATCTTTTAAAAATGCAGTATCAATGCTCAGTTCCTTTTCATACGGTGCGGGTATAAAGAGTTCGCCGGTATAGCTCCATAATTCATCAACGGCCCTCAGCATTCTTTTGTGGCTTTCTTCCGTTCCGTCACCCAGTCGTATCACCCACTCACTGCTCCAGCGAAGATGGTAGCTTACCTCCTTCAGCGATTTTTCAGCAATACCTGCAATCGTTGTGTCGCTGTTGGTTTGTAAAAACCGGTACAGATAATACTGGTAGGTGCTGTATAAAAATTGCCGGAGCATGGTTTGGGCCCAGTCGCCGTTTGGTTGTTCTGCCAGCAGGCAGTTTTTGAATTCTCTTTCGGTTCTTAAGTAAGCCAGTGAATCTTCTGAAGCCTCCCCCCGACCCCCTCCCGGGGAGGGGGAGTGTTGATTAATTAATTGTGCAGCATACTGATAAAAACTTCTGGCCTGGCCAATGAGATCAAGAGAAATGTTGGTAATGGCAATATCCTGTTCCAGCACCGGCCCGTGGCCGCACCATTCAGCGTTTCTTTGTCCAAGAATAAGGGAGTTATCCGCCAGGTGTAAAATATAAGCCACCCTAAATCCATCCTGAGGAGGGACTTTTGAAAATTTATTATTACTGTAAGTTGTTTCCATTATCGGAGTGTTTTTAAATCCTTCCCTCTGGGATGGATTTAGGATGGGCCGCTACATAAGGTTTACTTCATCGGGTAAATTATAAAATGAAGGGTGGCGGTATATCTTATCTTTTGCCGGGTCATATAACTCTCCTGCCTCCTCAGGGTTGGAAGCGGTGATGTACTTACTTTCCACGACCCAGATACTTTCACCTTCCATGCGCCGGGTGTAAACATCCCTTGCATTTTCAATGGCCATTTGCGCATCGGCGGCATGCAGGCTGCCCGCATGTTTGTGATCGAGACCCTGCTTGCTTCTGATAAATACTTCCCAGAGAGGCCAATCAGCCCCCCTGCCCCCCGAAGGGGGGTTCTTGGAGTCTGATATTTCAGCGCCTCCTTTATCTTCAGGGATGTCGCCGTAATAGAATTTTCTGATGTAGTTCATTTTGAAAATTTATTTTTCAAATTATTAAGCTGCTTCTAAAGCCCCTCCTTTGGAGGGGTTTGGGGAGGCTTTTTTTCTGGCATATGCCGCCGCCGCCTCCCTCACCCACTCCCCCTCTTCCCATGCCTTTTTTCTTGCATCTAATCGTTGTTTATTACAGGGGCCATTGCCTTTTACCACCTGCCAGAATTCATCCCAGTTTATTTCACCAAAGTCATAATGTCTTCTTTCATCATTCCATTTCAGTTTATCATCCGGTAGTTTCATGCCAAGAGTCTTGATTTGTTCAGCAATCATATCCACAAAATTTTGGCGAAGCTCATCATTGCTTTTTCTTTTGATCTTCCATTTCATGCTTTGGTCGCTGTTGGTGCTTTCGCTATCTTTTGGTCCAAACATCATCAGCGCCGGCCACCACCAGCGGTTGATGGCATCCTGGCACATGGCTTTTTGTTCTTCTGTTCCTCTTGACAAAACAAGCAATGATTCAAATCCCTGGCGCTGGTGAAAACTTTCTTCTTTACAGATGCGCACCATGGCCCTGGCATAAGGGCCATAAGATGTTCTGGTCAGCATCACCTGGTTCATTATGGCAGCGCCATCCACCAGCCACCCGATGGCGCCGATATCAGCCCAGGTAAGTGTGGGATAATTAAAAATGGAAGAATATTTGGCCTTGCCGCTATGCAGGTCGTTCATGGTTTCTTCCCTGCTTACCCCTAATGTTTCGCAAGCCGAATACAAGTATAAACCATGGCCAGCTTCGTCCTGTACTTTAGCCAGCAGGATGGCTTTGCGTTTTAATGACGGTGCTCTTGTGATCCAGTTGCCCTCCGGCAGCATTCCCACCACTTCGCTGTGTGCATGCTGGCTGATCTGGCGGATGTTGGTTCTGCGGTAGGCATCCGGCATCCAGTCTTTGGGTTCAATTTTTACCTCGTTGTCAATCTTCCCCTGGAAAATTTGCTCAAAATTCTGAACAGGCATATGGCATTTTTAAGATTACAAATGTAATCAAAACTAACGCCTGTTTGACCCGATTGTATATGATGTTTATCAGGGGGAATGGTTCCTTTACATACTTTTTACAAAGAGGTCCTGCAGCTTTTTTGCCCGGACCATTATGTTTGCGGGATTAGGCTTAAAATCTTTGTATTCTTCTGTAAGGAAATCTTTTGCTGTCAGCTCTTTCCCGTTAGCCTTTACATTTGATTTAAACGCAACGCCTTTGTTGTTGAAGTAAACCCTGGTTTCCCACTCGGTTCCTTCTTCACCTTCGTGTAAATAGAAAAAAAGCAGTTTACCATCCTTGAAAAGATATTCTTCGCCGGCCATCAGGTGAGATGATTTGCAGCTCACATTTATTTTCAGCAGTACATTTTTGGGGTTTCGTTCTGCAGCAGGCAAATGGTCCGGCGGATCATCATACCAGAAATCAGTTATTTCGTTGTAAATACCTACGGCAGGCCAGCTACGGCCATTTTTATTTGTTACCCAATGGTTATTGTAAAGCGGCCCTTCAAAACCATGCTCAACAGATTCGGTAATCTTTTTATTTACATCAGTATAATGTTTACGGATTTCCGATTCGGATTGTGCGGGACTGATAAAGGGGATAATCAATAACAGATAAAAGATGATGTGCCTCATTGCATCCGTTTATGGTTAGAAGCCTATTTTATATCAAAATCCACTACCACTTTTTCCGTTTTGGGGTGGCTCTGGCAGGTGAGGATGAATCCCTGCGCCACTTCTTCATCTTCCAGACCCCAGTGCACATCCATGCTCACTTCTCCTTCGAGCAACCTTGCCTTGCAGGTGCAGCACATGCCTCCTTTGCAGGCATAGGGCAGGTCAGCGCCTTGTTTCAATGCTGCATCAAGAAGAGATATGTTACGATTCAGCGGTAATCCAAAATCAAAGGATCTTCCGTCCAGTTTTACAGTGATCCTGCTTTGAGGCCTGGGTTCGGCCGCCTTTGTATCACTTATCACTGGTTTCTTTTTCTGATCCGGTGAAGTGAACAGTTCAAAATGTATTTTCTTTTTATCAATGTTGCGGTTTTCCAGGTAATCTTTTATGCAAAAAATCATTCCCTCCGGTCCGCAGAGAAAGAATTCGTCAATAACACTGTAATCAACCAGCTTATTAAGATCATGGAGTTTTTCAACATGAATTCTGCCAAAGTTCAGCGGCGTATCTGTTCTTTCCCGGCTGAGGATATGAATAAGGTTAAAGCGGCTGATATATTTATTCTTCAGTCCTTCCAGTTCTTCAAAAAAAATGATGGAAGAGCGGTTGCGGTTGCCGTACACCAGGGTGAAATGGCTGTGGGGTTCAGCAGCCAGCGTTGATTTAATAAGTGATAGTACAGGAGTGATGCCACTTCCTGCTGCAAACGCCAGGTAATTTTTGTGATGCGACGGGTTTAATTCAGTGTAAAACCGGCCCACCGGTTCCATCACTTCAAGTGTATCGCCCCGGTGCAGTTTTTCATTGGCAAAAGTGGAGAACAGCCCGCCGTTCACCTTTTTTATGGCAACTCTCCATTCATTTTCCATCGGGCTTGAACAGATGGAATAAGTGCGGCGAACCTCTTCGCCGTTTATGTTTGTCCGCATGGTAAGGCTCTGCCCCTGTTTAAAAGCAAAACTTTTTTTCAGCTCTTCGGGAATTTCAAAGGCTACGGAAACACATTCGGCAGTTTCTCTTCTTACTTCTTTTACTCGGAGAGGATGAAAGTGAATGGACATGTTGCTCAGTTCTTTTTTAATCCGCCGATCAGGTGATTCACCATATTGTCTTCCATGGTTTGCGCCAAAACTTTTTTACCACTCCGGTGCCAGAATTCCAGCCCCCTTACGGATGACAGAATGGTGAGCATGGCGACATAGGGCAGCACCGGTTTCATTTCTTTTTTGCTGATACCATCGGCAAGGATGGCTTCCATCTTCTGCACATAGTTTCGCCGCTGCGTGGTAAAGTTGGTGAGATAGGGTTCGGTAAGATGTATCCACTCATTCACCATCACATAGTAATCATCAAAACGGTTGAGCATCATTTGCACATGAAAACGGATCAGCGATTCTGTTTTCTGAATATTATTCAACGATGGTAGGTCAATACGGTCCATGTGCACATTGCAGTCATTGGCAGTACGGAAGATGATTTCCTGCAGGATTTCTGATTTTGACTGTATATGGTTGTACAGGCTGGCCGCTTCGATACCCACGGATTCGGCCAGGTCCCGCATGGACGTGGCGGGAAAACCTTTTTCTCTGAACATGGCTGATGCCCGTTGCAGGATCAGTTCTTTTTTGGAAGCTTTTTTGCGGATTGATTTGGCCATGCTTCAAAGATAAACGGGATTGAGGAATTGGTTAAGGCAATATGCAGCCTGGCGGGAAAAAATTACCGATGATTTTGCTCATGTGACCGGGTTCTGCAAAACCATCTCCCCCTCATTTCCCTTAATAGGTGTAATATTGTCCCGCTTTTATAATCACAGCGGCGGGGATACCGCTGAAAACAGATTTTACAACTCAAATCACAGTATTCATGTCTCTTATCACGGTAGGTACCATGGCCTTTGATGCGATTGAAACTCCTTTTGGCAAAACGGATAAAATAGTGGGCGGCTCTGCCGTTTATGTGGCCTATGCTGCCAGCAATTTTGTAAAACCGGTGCAGCAGATATCCATCGTGGGTTTTGATTTTCCGAAAGAAGAAATGGAGGAACTGAGAAACAGGGGGGTGCATCTTGACGGGGTGGAAATAGTTAAGGATAAAAAATCTTTTTTCTGGAGCGGCCGCTACCATGAGGATATGAACAGCAGGGATACGCTGATTACGGATTTGAATGTGTTGGCCGACTTTGACCCCAAAGTACCCGACAGCTACCAGGGGTCCGAATTTCTGATGCTGGGCAACCTGCACCCGAAAACGCAGTTAAATGTGATTCAGGAACTGAGGCAGCGGCCCAGGCTGATTGCCATGGATACGATGAATTACTGGATGGAGTCGGCCATGCCGGAACTGCGGATTGTGCTGAAATATGTGGATATGCTCATCATCAATGATGCGGAAGCCCGGCAGCTTACCGGGTTATTCTCACTGGTACGGGCGGCCAAGGCTATTTTGCAGATGGGGCCGAAATACCTCATTATTAAAAAAGGAGAACACGGCGCCCTGCTGTTTCATGATGATGAAGTGTTTTTTGCCCCTGCCTTACCGCTGGAAGATGTGTTCGATCCAACAGGGGCGGGAGATACCTTTGCCGGAGGTTTTATGGGTCACCTGGCAAAAAGCGGCGATATTTCATTTGATAATATGAAGCGGGCCATTATTGTAGGTTCAGCCATGGCCAGTTTTTGCGTGGAGAAGTTTGGCCCAACCCGGTTGAAAGAAGTAACAAAAGAAGAGATTGATGCCCGGATACAGCAGTTTAAGAATTTGGTGAGTTTTGAGATGGAGTTAGTTTAATCTCCTCGCCAGTACCACTACATTCTTAAATTTCTCCCTTTTCCCCTGCAAATTAAAAATCTCAGTAAACACCACATAAGTTCCCACCGGCAGTTTCAGTCCCTTATCATCCAGCCCGTCCCAGTTCCAGTAACCGTTTAAACCCAGAGTGCCGTTGCGTACAAGATTTCGTACCGGGCTGCCGGCTGCGTCAAAAATGGTAATATTGGCAATATAGCCCGGTTCGGTTACCGCATACTGAATGGTGGCAATATCATCCCGGCCGTCGTTATCGGGTGAAAAAACTTTCGGGGTTACTTCAATCTTTGCATTTATCGCATTCAGCAGTTTGTACTGTGAGTTTTTGTAAGTGGGTGTTCCGTATCCCGCTGTGGAGGCAGCGCTGTGCCAGTTGGTGGCATCCTGTGAAGGTCCGTTGGGATCAATCCGTTCCAGCGAAACACCTTCATCATTATCAATCAGTTTAAAATGCCAGTCGTCTTTATACTTTACCTCATCCACCACATGGCCCTGGAAATTCAGGGCCACCACCGTACCCTCAACATCAGAAAAAGACGGGGGAGACGAAATTACCAGTACATTATCGGGATTCTTTACCAGGTATTGAAGGGCAAGATTCTCCGCATCTTCGGTTTCAACAATAAAATCACCGGGGAAAACATAAAATGGAACAGTACTTAACACTTTAACAGAGCTGATAACACCGCTGCTGTTCCGGTTGGCAATGTATAATTTGGAAGCATCAAAAATCCTGTTGCTGTTGTTATAAAACTCTACAAAATCAAAGGCTCCCGACCTGGGATTGAATAATATTTCATTGATGATCCATTCTCCCGCGGCTGCATCCACCGGCAAACCCACGCTGGCTTTGTTGGATGAACCAATGGTATTGCCTTTGCAATCTGTAATGTTAGCCGCCGTGATTCTGTAAACAATGTTTAATTGCATTGGCGTACTGACTCTCAACTGAACAAGGTTAAACAACGGCGCCAATGCCGTGGCGCTTGTCAGTGTCAATCCCCCATCAATGGAATAATTGGCAGGTGTGGCCCCGGATAAACTGTCAACCGGTTCATCAAATACCAGTATTATGGTTATATTATCAGTTGTGTAAGCCCTTTTCAGCTGCGGAGCGTCGGCGTCATTGTTAATAGCATCAATAGAGTTTTTTCTTCCGGGTGTGCCGCCGGTTGTGCTGGTACTTGCCTTCCAGTTGCTGCTGCCGGCACAGGGGCTTTTGGGATCAATCATTTCCAGTGTCCATCCGCCGTCTTTTTTTACCTCATTTTGATACCAGGCATCGGTATAGGCAACTGCATGTATTGTTTTCCCGTTCGCAGCCCTCAAAAAAAGCTGGTCGCCGCCATTATCCAGTGATGGAAAACTGGTAACAGATATAGTGGTGCCAAAAGCACTCATTGCAGCAACAGCGCTGCCCGTGCAAACCATAACAAAGCTATCCGGCTGTAAAGTGAAATTGGGCATCGGTCCGCTTTGGCTGGTAGCATCACCGATCCTCCAGTTTTGAAGATTAATGGAAACTGTTGTGGTATTCTTTAATTCTATCCATTCGTTGTTTGGCAGGCCAACCTGCGGGGTAGGGTCCGCCATTAATTCGTCAATCACCACATCATAGCGGTTTTGTGAAAACAAACAAACCGGTAATAACAAAAGGGCAGGCAGTAATACCTTTCTCATCTGGTACAAGTTATAAAATCGTTTGCAGAAAAGGATAATTGTAAAATTTGAAGGTAATATTTGGCGATAAACATATGTGCGGGTACATTTGCACCGGGTATGAAATTAATGAAACACACAAAGCGCAGCGGGAAACGTTCCTGATGGAAGGTTGGCAGCGTTATGTATGTATCCGCATAAAAGTTTAGCAGGCCTTCCAGACGGAAGGCTTGTTTTTTGCCTTACTCCACCCCCTCTCCCCGGAGAGGAGGTGAAAAACATAAAATTAATTTACTTTTAAAAACACCTCCCCTCAGGGGAGGAAGGGAGGGGCTTATGAAAGTTGCGGTTGTTGGTTCTACAGGATTAGTGGGTACTAAAATGATGCAGGTTCTTGCAGAAAGAAATTTTCCGGTAACAGAATTAATTCCTGTGGCCTCAGAAAAATCAGTGGGTAAAGAAGTAGAGTTTAAGGGAAAAAAATACAAAGTAGTAAGCATGTCCGATGCTATTGCTGCCAAGCCGGCCGTAGCTATTTTTTCTGCGGGTGGAAGCACTTCGCTGGAATGGGCGCCGAAATTTGCTGAAGCGGGCATTACTGTAATTGATAACTCATCGGCATGGCGGATGGACCCATCTAAACCACTGGTTGTGCCGGAGATAAATGCCGATGTACTGACAGCCCGTGACAAGATTATAGCCAATCCTAATTGCTCCACGATACAAATGGTGGTAGCTTTAAACCCTCTTCATAAAAAATACGGCATCAAAAGAATTGTGGTAAGCACTTACCAAAGTGTAACCGGTACCGGGAAAAAGGCGGTTGACCAGTTAACTGGTGAAAGAAAGAAAGCCGTGGCCGGAATAAATGAAGAATACCCCATGGCCTATAAATACCCGATTGACCTGAATGTCATTCCGCAAATAGATGTGTTTCTTGATAATGGTTACACCAAAGAAGAAATGAAAATGGTGAATGAAACCAGGAAAATTATGCGGGACGACTCTATAAAAATTACTTCCACCACCGTTCGTATACCGGTGGTGGGCGGCCACAGCGAAAGTGTGAATGTGGAGTTTGTAAAAGAATATGATTTGGATGATGTGAAATTGCTGTTGCAATCAGCGCCGGGTGTTATCGTTATTGATGATCCCGCCAATCAGGAATATCCCATGCCCATGGATGCCCATGAAAAAGATGAGGTGTTTGTGGGAAGACTGCGCAGGGACAACTCACAGCCAAATACGCTTAATATGTGGGTTGTTTCAGATAACCTCCGGAAAGGGGCTGCCACCAATGCTGTGCAGATCGCAGAGTATTTGCTTGCGAACAGGTTATTAGGATGATTTTATTCAACGCTTTTGTTTATAAAAAAGACCAGGGGCTGTAATGCCTCAAAAGCCCCTACAGTTTTATTCACCAGATTTTTTGAAATAAGGTCTGCATCGCTGATTTTCACCATGGCAATATAGCTTTTCAGGCGCAGGTACTCAGCCGCTGGATTACCGGGGTCATAACCTTTGGGCACCCGGCTTAGCAGAAATTCAGCACTTTTATCCAGATCGCCATACACGGATTTAAACTTTTTTCCGGTGATTATTTTTTTAAAACCCGCAACGTTATAATCAATCTCCTGCCTTACTTTTTTTAATGTATCCGGTTCAGGCATATAAATGCCCCCGCCGGTAAAACAACTGCCTGGCTCAAGATGAAAGTAATACCCGGCGCTGTTCCAGGCCGACTTACCTCCCTTGTTGATGCTGGCGCCGAAATTTGTTTTATACGGCGATTTATCTTTGGAAAAACGGATATCCCGGTTGATGCGGAACATACAATCCTTTGCCAGCAGGCTTTTTATCGAACGGTCTTTTTTGCCGTGCTGATCAATAATATGCTGGATGAATCCGGCAAAATCAGCTTTGGCAGCTTCATACGCTTTTCTGTTCTTATCAAACCAGGGTTTATTGTTGTTTTTCTTCAGATCCTTCAGGAATTTAATGGTAGATGTTTGCAGCATAATTTTTTTCCCCAAAGTAGGGGAGAAGTTTCCCGGAACAAGGATGGACGTAAGCCATTTCTTACTGCCGGGATTTTATATCCTGGCCCAGTTTTCGCCGCTTTTGATGCGATAGATGGTCATTTCGCTTACGCCATAGCTTTCAGCCAGTTTTTTTATAGTGATAGCCCTGTTTTTGTTTGCCAGAACGGATTTTATTTTTTTTACCTCTGAGGCAGTCAGCTTCAGCCCTTCTGTTCTATTGGCTTGTTTTTCCTTATAAGCAATTTTAGCCGGACTTTTTTGCTGGTGGGCAATCATTTGCTCCGGGGTTGCCCACTTCAGGTTCTTTATGTTATTATCAAGCTTATTGTGGTTGCCGTGGATTACATATTTGGCAATAGAGGAGGACTTCTCTAAAAAAAGTTTTGCCATTTCCCTGTGTATGTACAAAGTACCTTTATTACCGGGGCGATGCAGGTTCAGGGTGCGGTAACCTGTAGTAAGCGACCCGCTGAGTAATTTGCCATCGGCCAGTACATTCTTTTTGTAGCTGGCTATGCGTCCCAGGCTGGAAACAGCATACCTGTTTCGTAATGTCTTCCACCCCGGAAATGTCAACGGCTTCCAGATTTCGCCGGTTAATTTCCTGAACATAAACATTCATTTTTTATTCAGGGGGCAGGATGCCTTAGATATCGAGGGTACAAGGGGAGTTATCGGACAAGATTTTCAAACCATGTAAGTTAGGATATTTTAAAAGCCCGTCAATTTATTTTTTTCTGATCATTTTAAGGAAATCCTCTTCCGAAATAATCTTCACAGTATTAAGCTTTTTGGCCTTATCCAGTTTGCTGCCGGCATCTTCGCCAACCACTAAGTAGTTTAACTTAGCGCTGACCCCGCTTACTATCTGCCCGCCATTTTCCTCCACCATAGCCTCTGCTGCGCTTCTTTTTAAAGTGGGCAATGTACCGGTAAATAAAAAGGATTGCCCGGTAAGGTTGCCGCCGGTACTCAGCTGTTTTTTTTCATTCTTTAACTGCAGCCCCAGTTTTTCCAGTTCCTGCAGCATTTCAATGTTGTTTTTGTTACTGAAGAAATGATGAATGCTGCCGCCCACCTTAGGTCCCACATCTTCCAGGTTTTGCAGGTCCTCCAGCGAAAATTTTTTAAAGTCCAAAATATGGTTAACAGCCCGGG
Source organism: Bacteroidota bacterium (assembly GCA_016868455.1). Taxonomy (GTDB): domain Bacteria; phylum Bacteroidota; class Bacteroidia; order Chitinophagales; family Chitinophagaceae; genus JJ008. The sequence goes on along the minus strand of VGGV01000040.1, from coordinate 1,850 downwards.
CCAGGGTTTTGGCCGTGGTTTCTCCCACAAAACGGATCCCCAGGGCATAAAGAAGACGGTGCAACGGTTGTTTCTTTGAGCCGGCAATGGCGGCCTGCAGGTTATCAACAGACTTTTGGCCAAAACCCTCCATCCCGCTTATTTTCCCAAAGTCAAGCTGATATACGCCGGGGATGTCTTTGAGCAATCCTAGTTCGTAAAATTTGCGGACATTGGCTTCTCCGAAACCCCGTATGTCCATTGCATCTTTACTGACAAAGTGAATGATGCGTTCCACCACCTGTGCGGGACAATCAATATTGCTGCAGCGCCATACGGCTTCTTCTTCTTCCTTAAAAAGTTTGCTGCTGCAAACAGGGCAGGTTTTGGGAAACACAATTTTCTTTTCTTTACCTGTTCTTGCACCGGGTAATGATTTTACAATTTGCGGGATCACATCACCGGCCCTTTCAATCAGTACGGCATCGCCAATGCGCAAATCTTTTTCTTTAATGTAATCTTCATTATGAATGGAAATACTGCTGACCGTTACACCTCCTACGGCCACCGGTTCCAGCTTGGCCACCGGGGTTACGGCGCCGGTTCTGCCTACCTGGAATTCGACATTCAAAAGCCTGGAAGTTGCCTGACTTGCTTTAAACTTAAAAGCAATGGCCCATCGGGGATGGTGCGATGTCATTCCCAGTTTATCCTGCAGGGCAGTATCATTTACTTTAATGACCATACCATCAATTTCATAAGGCAGGTCATCCCTCTTTGATTCGAATTCATTACAATATTTAATTACCGGTACAATACCCTTAAATACTTTCTTTTCTTTTTCGGGGCTGCGAAAACCCAGCTCCCACAGCATGGCGAGTGAGCCGGAATGGGTAGTTAGTTCAACAGGTATTTTTTTGCCTTTTTGCGGGGAAAAGTAGCTGACATGATATACGAATGCTTCCAGGTTTCTTCTTGCAGCTTCGGCAGGGTCTTTAATGCGCAGGGTGCCGGCAGCGGCATTCCTGGGATTGGCCAGCGGCGGCAGCCCTTCTTCCATCAGTTTTTCATTATACTTTTTGAAATTATCCTTATTGATAAGGACTTCACCACGTATTTCAGCCTGCTGCAGCCCATAATCAGAAAACTTGGCCGACAAGGGTATAGACCGAATCTGCCTGATGTTTGTCGTCACCTCATCCCCCTCCACACCATCGCCTCGGGTGGCGCCACGAACCAGCATATCATTTTCATAGATCAGTGAGATACTGCCGCCATCAAATTTGGGTTCTACGCAATATTCAATTGTACCATGCCCTGTAATTTCCCGGGCCTTCCGGTCAAAATCTGTAAGGTCATCCGCATTGTATGAATTATCCAGCGACAACATAGGAACAAGGTGCTGCACTGTGGGGAAATCCCTGGTCAAACCTTTGGCTACCCGTTGTGTGGGTGAGTCTTCGGTTATTAACCCGGGATGATCTGCTTCCAGTTTTTCAAGGGCTTTGTAAAGCTGGTCGTATTCATAATCTGAAATAAGCGGGTCATTTAAAATGTAATAACGGTATTCATGAAAACGCAGCACATCTCTCAGCGGTTCCGTATCTTTTTTACTTGCAGTTCCGGCTTTTTGTTTTTTAAGCAGCTCATTGGTAAGCTGTTGAAGATTTTTTGTTTTTTCCTTTGAATACATGCTGTAAAGTTAACCGCTCTTTGAAATCAGGAAACCAAAAAACAAAAATGAAATAATGTGTTTTTAGTACATATTCTTTACCTTCGAAACCTGTTTTGAAAAGTGTGATACGAAATATGCCTGTCATGAAGCAATTATTCCTGCTGCTTGCTGCCGGGTTTACAGTAATCGCCCATGC
>VGGV01000039.1 GCA_016868455.1 Bacteroidota bacterium | reverse complement strand
GCTGGTAACAAAAGGGAAAGCCGACCCGATAGACTTCGGTGTGAGCTCAGTCGGACGCTATGGGTGGCAATACGGAAAGATTGAAGTAAGGGCAAAACTTCCTTCGGGCCGAGGCACCTGGCCGGCCATCTGGATGCTGGGCGCCACCACCCCCCTGAAGTGGCCCGACGACGGGGAAATAGATATTATGGAACATGTGGGACACCATCCCGGCATCGTACATGCCTCTGTTCATTGCAAAAAATATTATCACAGCATTGGTACGCAGAAAACGGCCACCGTGCCTGTGCCGGATTGTTCACAAAAATTTCATGTATATGCAGCAGAGTGGGACAGCGACAGTATAAAAGTGTCTGTTGACGGAAAAGTTTATTTCCGTTTCGGCAATGAACATACCGGTTATGAAGCATGGCCTTTTGACAACAAAATGTATTTGCTGCTGAATATTGCTGTGGGCGGAAGCTGGGGCGGCCAGCAGGGAGTTGATGATTCCGTATTTCCTCAAAAAATGGAAGTGGATTATGTACGGGTATATCAAAAAAGATAACCCGGCTTATCTTTTTTTGGATGCAACTGGCAACTGGTAGGCTACGGTAAAAAGGTACTGAAAGGAACACCAGTTCTGGCTGGCCCTTCCGCCTCCGTAAAGCAGCACATCCGGATAACTGGCATATACTCCTTTGGCGGAAAGCTCCGCAAAAAAGTTTTTCAGCCATTCATAGCGAAGGGTTCCTTCCAGCCCGGCCAGCCAGCCGGAAATATGATAATGTTCATTGTAATGCCAGCCCATGATGCGGCTTTCGGTGCGGGGGATTACCAATCCGGCGCCGGCCTTATATAAAAAATCAAGACGGCGGCCCCTGGCGCTGATATGCAGGTTATTTCTCTTCACCAGGTTCAGCATGTAATAATTGGCGCCGTCGGTATGTTCGTATTCAATAAAGTCAGGGTTAATAAGGGTGTCCCTGTCAAAATATTGCCCGTTGATGTTTCCTTTCAGCCTCACCTGCTGGCCCTGCCGCAGCACATACTTGGCATGGTCGTAGCTCCATTCAATGCCCCAGCCCTTTTTGTGATTGAAAAGAAAACCAAAGCGCAGCGACCATTGCGGCGCATCAATACCCTTGCCGATGTTCAGGTCGTTATCATCCCTTCCCCGGGCTTTTACCAGCTTAAAATCGTAGTTCATTTCCTTGTTGTTGCGGAAATGAATGGTGCTGCGGGTGTAGTAAATGCGGTGCCAGCCATATGAGCCATAAAACCAGCCCTTCACGGTTTTGTTTTTAGCCGGAGCTGAGTTGTAATCCGCCTGGCCGGTTGCCGGGCAACAGTAAAGAGTAAGGAAATATAATAATGCCATGCCTTTTGACATGGGGGAGATTATCGAGCAAAGTTAAAAAGAATAATCCCGGCAATAACCGGGATTATTTTTTTCCATATTTTAATATATTATGAGCTCGGGCTTTCTACGCAATCGTAATTTCCTTATCCAAAAACACATCCTGTATCGCATTCAAAATTCCCACGCCTTCCTTCATCGGTCTTTGAAAGGCTTTGCGTCCGCTGATGAGGCCCATACCGCCTGCCCGCTTGTTGATAACCGCAGTGGTTACAGCTTCGGCCATATCGCTGGCGCCGGAAGAAGCGCCGCCGCTGTTAATGAGGCCGGCACGGCCCATGTAGCAGTTGGCCACCTGGTAGCGGCAAAGATCAATAGGATGATCGGAGCTGAGCTTTTCATACACCAGCTTATCAATTTTGCCGTAAGGATTTTCTTTTGAGCTCAGTGCATTGTAGCCTCCGTTATTTTCCGGCAGTTTTTGTTTGATGATGTCAGCCTCAATGGTAACGCCAAGGTGATTAGCCTGTCCGGTAAGGTCGGCCGATACATGGTAATCTTTATCTTTTTTAAAAGCGGGGTTGCGCAGGTAGCACCAGAGTATAGTAGCCATGCCCAGCTCATGTGCTATTTCAAAAGCCTTGCTTACTTCCTGTATCTGTCTTGATGATTCATCGCTGCCGAAGTAGATAGTGGCGCCCACGGCTGCCGCACCAAGGTTCCAGCTTGCTTTAATGGAAGCAAACATGATCTGGTCGAACTTATTGGGATAGGTCAGAAATTCGTTGTGGTTGATCTTTACAATAAAGGGAATCTTGTGGGCATATTTTCTTGCCACCATACCAAAGCCGCCAAAAGTGGTGGCTACAGCATTGCAACCGCCTTCAATAGCCAGTTGAATGATATTTTCAGGGTCAAAGTAGATGGGGTTTTTAGCAAAGGAGGCGCCGCCGCTGTGCTCAATGCCCTGGTCAACCGGCAGGATAGAAAGGTAACCGGTATTGGCCAGCCTGCCGGTATTGTACATAGCCTGCAGGTTACGCATTACCTGCGGGTTGCGGTCGCTATGGGCCCAGATGCGGTCAATGAAATCGGGTCCGGGCAGGTGCAGGGTTTCTTTTGCAATGGTTTTTGACTGGTGATTAAGAAGGTATCCGGCTTTATCGCCAAGCAGTTCGGTTATTTTGCTGTTAGCCATGTCGGGTTTATTTTTTGAGTGGGCAAAGATAAGGAGGTTGGGGAAAAGGTTAGGGCTGAGATAAAGACTGAATATTTTTTTACTTTGAAAGTGATGAACCACATAGGGACACAGATACATAGTCCCGAAAGCTTTCGGGATCACATAGAAATTCCTATGTGTTTGCTTCTTTGTGCCCTATATGCCTATGTGGTTCAAATGGTATCTGGACGAAAATTTCAAGGGAAAAACTATCAATGTATTGGAACAGAGTTTCAGGATTTGAACTGGCGCTGAATGCGGGGTATCAATGAAAGGTTTTTGCGGAGCATGGTTTTTAGGTTCAGCTTTACCAGTTCGCCCTGAGAGCGGCATTTAAGAAAAGCAGGATTGCCATGATGTTCGGCCAGCTCTGCCGCCAGTTGCTTAGTTTTTTCTGGTGTTGAAATAATATCCTTGTCCATAATGTCGAGCAGGTCCTTTACCCTGTAGCGGGAAGAGGCCAGACGGAAGGCCATCATGGTTCTTTCTTCCGTACGGTATTGCTCCACTGATTCTTTGTTGAGGCAGGCCATGCTCATGGCCACCAGCGGATAATTTTCCTTGAAGAACTGCGGCAGGTAAAGATTCTTTCGGCCTTCATAGGATTGCTGGTCAAAATCAATGCAGCGGATGCGGTACTGGTAGTCTTCAATATCGGGTGTAATGTCCACCACAAAGTTGTAGCTGCGCATATCGCCCAGCAGGCGGATAACACTTCGTTCGTTGAATTTTACAAACTCCTTGGCCAGCCTTATCTTATTGGTTTCAGGGTTTTCGAGCATTTGTTTGATAAATACATCGCCGGGAATGCCGGGAATATGTTCCTCCACCAGGGTATTCTGATGGGTGAAAAATATAATACGGTTGGGAGAGAGAATATGTTCCAGTTCAAGCCCGTAGATGCGGGAGGCATCGGCAATCTTGATGTAATAATGATCGTAGTTATCATTGAACTTATTGACGATTCGGATACGGAAGGGATGCGAATTGCCGAAACTGCAATAATCAATTCTTGCCACATCAAGATGTTTGGTGAAGCTCAGATCGCCTTCGGTTTTCAGGATGGCATAAATCTTCACCAGACCGTCGCGGATAAAATCCCATTCCCGTTTATCGTAAATAGTTTTTTCCCAGAGGGTATCCTTGCCGTACTTATCTTTCAGCGGAACAGAATAGGTATAGCGGAGCAGATCGCTGTACGCAACCGGGAGTTTTACTTCACGGCCGTTTTTTTTCAGGTAACGGCGCAGGGTATCATTTACCGGAAACATCGGTTTTTTTCGGGAAGGCTTGTCGTTTTGAACGGGTTTTTCTTCCGTATTATCAGGCGGGTTGTTCACCGTATAAAGATACTATCACACTTCGTACATCAGTTCTTTAAAATAATGCGGCGCATGCAACAGCCGGCTTCCGTACCAGCTGAACATTTCACCGTCCACCGGAAGGATTTTTGTGCCAGGGAGTTCCTGCTGCAGTTCATCAACATGTTTTTGTTTGAACGGAAAAGGTTCGGAGGGCAGCAGGAGCAGTTCGCAGTTAAGGTCAGTAAGTTCAGCAATGGTGATTTCGGGATATCTTCTTCCGTCTTTAAAAATATTTTCAAATCCTGCCGCTTCAAGCATAGAATGAATGAATGTATCGCCGCCAACAGTCATCCAGGGTTGTTTCCAGATGAGATAGCAGGTTCGCGGTCCCTGATGAAGTGTATTGGGTGCATAAGCAGGAGACTGCAGCCCGGAAAAACTTTGCCTGATGCCGGAACTTATTCTTTCTGCCTGTTCTGTTTTATGGGTGATGAGGCCGATTTGCTGAATCATTTCACAGGCTTGAGCAAGGTTGTTGACATCACTTACCCAAACCGGGTAATGTTTTTCAAGCTCTTCAATCTGCTCTTTTACATTTTCTTCTTTGTTGGCAATGATCAGATCGGGCTGAAGCCAGTGTACCACATCCATATTTACCTGTTTGGTGCCGCCCACCCGTGTCTTGCACCGGAACCATTTTTCCGGATGAACACAGAATTTGGTAATGCCAATTACGTCATCATCCAATCCCAGGTCATGCAGCAATTCGGTTTGGGATGGTACAAGTGAGATGATCCTTTTAGGGGCAGCTGGTACTGAAACCGTTCGTCCGCACTGGTCAGTAATAAAAGGCATACAACTATTTGCTGCAAATTAGTAATTCAAAAAATGGATGGAAAAAAGAGGGGAGGAAGTTCACCGCGCCACCTGCTAAACGGTTGGTCTAGCAGGTGGGTTCCGGATTTGGAATCTTTTCTAAGGATTTGGACACGGTGACTCAGGGACGGTCTTCAAGGACTCTGGACTTTGGTTTTTCAAACCGGACTTTGGACTTCTAAACGGGTTTCTCAGGATAAGGCTTCAGACTTCTTGTTGGATATAGGATTAATGAGCAACAAAAATATATGCCGGGGCAGGGTGCTGCAAGAGCAAAATTGCCTTAATTAATATAGTCAATGGATTCACTTTTTATTACGACGATAGCGCAGTGTGTGCCGTAATATTACGATATTTAAAAAACAGAGCCATTGTAACAGTGATTTTCACCGGTTTATACCGGTGCTATTATTTGCCCAAAGACTGGATTACATCATATTTGGTTACGATATGATAATTGCCTGCCTCATCCTTTGCCAGCACGGCGCCGTTTTCTTTATTAATGAGATGACTGAGTTTTTCGACCGGAGTATCAAATGAAACCACAGGGAAAGACGGCTCCAGCACATCCTTTATTTTGGCATGCTTGATTTCGGGGTTGTCAAAAATCTTCTGAAACAAACCGCCTTCGCTGATGGCGCCCATCGGGCCGCTGCCGTTCATAACGGGAATATGTTCTATGTCGTATTTCTTCATCAGTTCCACCGCTTCGGCTACTGTTTGTTCAGGCTCCACCGTGATTACTTTTTGAGTTCCCCTTGCACTCACTACATCGCGGAATGTTTTAACGTCCAGAAAACCTCTTTCAATCATCCACTGGTCATTATACACTTTACCTACATAACGGCTTCCGTGGTCATGAAAAATACAAACAACCAGGTCGTCTTTTTTCAGCCTGTCTTTCAGTTGCATCAATCCCTGTATGCAGCTGCCGGCGCTGTAGCCGCAGAAAAGTCCTTCTTCCTTAGCCAGCTTTCTTGCCATGATGGCCCCGTCTTTATCCGTCACCTGCTCAAAATGATCAATCACACTCATGTCATAGTTTTTCGGAACAAAGTCTTCCCCAAAACCCTCGCTGATGTAGGGATGCACTTCGTTCATATCGATCTCACCAGTATGGAAATATTTTGTCAATAGTGAGCCATATACATCAATGGCCCAAACCTGTATGTTGGGATTTTGCTCTTTCAGGTATTGGGCTGTGCCAACAATAGTACCTCCTGTGCCGGCTGTGCAAACAAGGTGGGTGATTTTTCCGTCCGTTTGTTTCCAGATTTCCGGACCGGTACTTTCGTAATGCGCTTCCCTGTTGGCCAGGTTATCATATTGATTACAGTGAAATGAATTGGGCACTTCCTTTGCCAGCCTTGCCGCTACACTGTAGTAGCTCCGCGGGTCTTCAGGAAGCACATTAGTCGGGCAAACAATTACTTCTGCACCCACAGCTTTTAGTATATCCGCTTTTTCCTTTGATTGCTTATCGGTGGTAACAAAAATGCATTTATACCCTTTTACACAGGCTGCAAGCGCAAGGCCCATACCGGTATTACCGCTGGTGCATTCTATAATGGTGCCGCCGGGTTTCAGTTTGCCTTCTTTTTCTGCCACCTCCACCATCTTTAGCGCTATACGGTCTTTAATGGAGTTGCCGGGGTTGAAATAATCCACTTTGGCCAGCACGGTACAGGGTACGTCTTTAGTGATTTTATTCAGGCGGATAAGGGGAGTATTTCCTATTGTTTCAAGTATGTTGTTTTTAATATCCATAGCAGGCGTTGTGCAGCAAAAGTACGTTTTTGCCGGGAGGCAATAAAAAACCTCCCTGCGAACAGAGAGGTTATACCGGACTTAATGAAATGAATCATTAAGCATCTTTACAGCCTCACCCCCGACCCCTCTCCACTTTGTGGAGAGGGGAGCGGCTAAGCTTCTTTTCTGAATTTCTTTCTTTTCTGGCTTAAATAATTATCAAAAAGGGAAAGGCCGAACACAATGTTTACCATCATCAGCGCATTTACCCAGGTGTTGTTGAAAAATTTGCTGATATCAAACTGCGATATTCTTTTGGATAAATCTGACCCGCCGGCGGCGCTGAAATCCATCTGCATAAAACCGTAAAGCAGAAAACCTGTTATCATAGCGATAAAGAAAAAAGTAATGCCCCAGATGATTTTTTTATTGATATAGTTTTTAGCCGCAGGCGCCACATGCAACTTAGCTATTTCTTCCATTATGTTTTTGGTAAAACGAAGGGAGGGTGCATCCAGTTTGGATGATTTCAGCAGGCTGTTAACCTCCAGCAATTCTTTATACTTTTCCCTCCACACGATAGCTATCGGGTCAGCATTATCCTGCAGCAGTTTTTCCACTGCTTTTTTTTCATCGGCGGAAGAAAGGCCGTCAATATAATTCCAGAGACGCTCTTCCATATTATGCTGTGTATTCATACAACATGTTTTACGGCTTCACGGTGGTGAACCGTGGCAGCCCGGTTAATTTAAATCTTTTACTTCATGTGAAAAATGAGTTTCCATTTTTTCTTTCAGCCTGCCCCGTGCCCGGTGCAGCCTTACCTTGGCTGCGGTTGCCTCAATACCCAAAACCTGTGCCGTTTCTTCCAGCGATTGCTCTGCTTTATAAAAAAGGGTGATAACCTGTGCATCATCAGGGTTGAGCATGGCTATCGCTTCATTTACCATCGCCTGTCTTGATTTTTGCTCTACCGTATTGGCCCGTATTCCTGAGTCAATATTGTTCGCTCTTTCAAACACAGCCTCATTATCCAGCGAATGCATTTCCACCTTTTTCTTGCGTAGAAATGTGATGCAGGAATTATGAACGATGGTATAAAGCCAGGTACTGAATTTTGATTCGCCCCGGAAATTTGCCAGAAACTTATAAGCCTTAATAAAGACATCTTGCGCTACTTCCTCGGCATCCTCCCGGTTCTTAATCATCCGCTGCGCCAGGGTGAATACATAGTTCTGGTAATGGTTCACCAACTGGGCATAAGCCTGTTGGTTACCATTAAGCACCTGGCTAATGATTTCATTATCACTCAGTCCGGTTGACATGCTGTAAGATATGACTCATTGTGAATGAAGAAGGTTACAGTAAATACAAAGTACGATTTTCCGGGCAGTCCGGGTATCCCACATTTAAGTAAAAAACAGGGTCAGCACTTTTTTTGAAGGCCTGTAACCACATTTATATACGGGTAGTCATAGTTATTGTAAACAATTTTAATAAAAACTGTAACCGACTTTAAAAGAGCTTAGTCACAGAAACAATAAACAGTAAATTTTAGCAATTATGGATGCAACAACAATGTTAGTGGCAGTATTACCACCACTCGGTTTTTTCCTTATGATTTTTGGGATTGTATATATGCACAAGAGAGAAAACCTGGCTATGATTGAAAAAGGGATGAACCCCAAAGAAAACAGGGACAGGCCGGCCCCTTATAAAAATCTGAAATGGGGACTACTGCTGATAGGCGCCGGCGCCGGGTTGTTCCTGGCTTATCTCCTGGATAATTTTATGCTTCCATCAAATCCGGGATCCCATGGTCATGATGGAAATGAAGCGATCTATTTTGCCCTGATAGCTATCGGTGGCGGCCTCGGGCTTTTTGGCTCTTACAAAATGGAGAAGAAATGGTGGGAAGAAAATAAGGGGAAAGTATAACCCTGAAATACTTGTTTAGGAACAGCAACCTTTTCACACAAGGTTGCTTTTAAATCGGCAGGCCGCATGGCGGCTGCATCAATTTGTTTCAGCAAATCAATATCCCTTTTAACCAGGGTACATTTGGTGCTGATAAAAACCGGAAAGCGGTACTTCAGCAGTAATTGAAGCATGCCCCGTGTAAGCCGGTATTGCTCTTCATGCCATATGTAGGCATCCGTGGCCGAACCAACTGCAACAAATCCATACTGTTTTCTTTTGGCTCTTGAAGCAAGTTGCTGCTCCAGCACTTCCCGTGCATTGGTTTTTATGGCAAGCCCTTCTTCGAGGTTCTCGCCATATTTGCTTCCCCGGATTGATCATTTCCAATCGGTGCCCGACCAGCCCAACTTCCTTGCACTTTTTTTTAAAAAATCATTCTTCACTTTCAATTGCCCGATCTGGGCATAAAGCTTCTCAATTTCTGCAGATCCCTGCTCATTTCCAGCAGAATTATTCCCAGAAAAAACCGCTGCCATGTTCTCCAGGAATTCCCCTTTCCATTTGGAAATGGGAATGGCGTTCACGCCAAATTGCTGGCTTAACTGGGCTAGTGTTTTCTGATTCTTAGTGGCTTCTAAAGCAACCTTGGTCTTGAAGTCCGCGCTGAATTTGCGCCGTGTTTGTTTTGTCATTGGTTTAGTAAATTTAATTGTTGTTTTTAACTAAACCTTTGGTCTCAATTTAGGGGAGTATTACACTGATAATCAATTGAAATTTATGCCAGTAGCTGTATCAGACAAATTTTCCATCAAAGCTCTCTTGCTTATCTTTGCGCCACTTTTATGAGCCGTATTTATTTCGATAACGCTGCCACTACTGCACTGGATAAAGAAGTGCTGGAAGCCATGTTGCCTTACATGACCACTCATTTTGGCAACCCTTCCTCTATTTACTCCTATGGCAGGGAGAGCCGGCTGGCTGTTGAGAATGCCCGCAAAACCGTAGCCCGGATATTGAACGCCAACCCCGGCGAAATCTTCTTTACCAGCGGGGGCACCGAAAGCGATAATATGGCTATTCGTTCCGCCATTCATGACCTTGGTTGCCGGCATATCATTACCTCACCCATTGAACACCACGCCGTGCTGCATGCGGTGGAGCATTATGATCATGATGATGTGGTGACCAGCAGCTTTGTAAAAATTTTACCTGACGGGCATGTTGACCTGAACGACCTGGAAGAGCAACTGGCCGGCCGCAGCGAACGTTGTCTGGTTTCCCTGCTGCATGCCAACAACGAAATTGGCAACCTGCTGGATATGTATACCGCCGGGGAGATCTGCAAAAAATACCATGCCATCTTTCATTCCGACACGGTGCAGACCGTGGGGCATTATAAAATTGACCTGCGCAGCAAACCTGTTCACTTTGCCGCTGGCGCAGGGCATAAGTTTCATGGCCCGAAGGGAACGGGCATTCTTTATATCAACGACAATATCAAGGTAAGACCCATGATATACGGGGGAGGACAGGAAAGGAATATGCGGGCCGGAACTGAAAACCTTTATGGTATAGTAGGCTTTGCCAAAGCGCTGGAACTGGCCGATGCCAATATGGAAAAAGACAGCGCTTACATCCAGTCGCTGAAAACGTACATGATTGAACAGTTGCGCAAGCACATAAAGGGAGTGCAGTTCAACGGCGACTACGCCGGAAAAAGCCTTTATACGGTTTTGAATGTTTCATTTCCCAAAACCGAAAAATCAGAAATGATCCTTTTCAACCTGGACATGGAAGGCATCTGCGTATCCGGCGGCAGCGCCTGCAGTAGCGGGGCTGATGTGGGCAGTCATGTCATCTGGGCGCTGAATAATAATCCTAACCTGGTGCCGGTGCGATTTTCATTCAGTAAGTATAATACCAAAGAAGAAGTGGATGTGGTGGTTGGAAAACTGAAGGAGTTGATTTAGTAAGTTGTCAGTTGTCAGTAGTGAGTTTTCTGATAAAACGAACTCACAATTCACTATTCACCATTTACAAATAATACCACGGATTTCTCTTTGCTGCCCGGATATAGTTCCGCATATTTCTCCAGAAAGCAAGAATCATGTAAAGGATGATGGGAGAGCCCATGGTCAGTAACGAAGTATAGATAAAATACTGACGGATCTTGCTGGTAGCAATTCCCATGCGGTTGCCGATGGCCGAACAAACCCCAAAGGCATTCCACTCCACAAAGCTTCTGAACCTGTTCATATTGCTAATTTAGAAAATTTGAACAAAGCCGTCAATCAGGAGTTATTCAGACAGCGGGATTTCCCTAATTTCACTGCACTTTCCGGTTCATAATGCCCGGTTCAGCGCTGGGTCTTTTTCTTTCATGAGCCATTGAATATGAACAACAAACTTCTAAATCACTGATATGGTATTCGACCTTGGCCTCATCAAAAAAGTATATGCTGAATTGCCCGCCAAACTGGCTGCTGCCCGCCGGCTGCTTGGCAAACCGCTTACGCTGACTGAAAAAATATTATATACACACCTGCACGGCCCTTTTCCGGCTGCTGCCTATACAAGAGGAAAAGATTATGTGGATTTTGCGCCCGACCGTGTGGCCATGCAGGATGCTACGGCACAAATGGCCCTGCTCCAGTTGATGACCTGCGGACGGGATAAAGTGGCGGTTCCTTCCACAGTGCATTGCGACCACCTGATACAGGCAAAGATTGGCGCTAAAAAAGATTTACAGCTTGCGTTAGAAACGAACAGGGAAGTGTATGATTTTCTTGCCTCCATTTCTAATAAATATGGAATTGGTTTTTGGAAAGCAGGTGCAGGCATCATTCACCAGGTGGTGCTGGAAAACTATGCATTTCCCGGCGGAATGATGATCGGTACAGATTCTCACACTCCCAATGCAGGTGGTTTGGGAATGGTGGCCATTGGTGTTGGCGGCGCCGATGCAGTGGATGTAATGGCCGGATTACCCTGGGAACTGAAAATGCCAAAGGTCATTGGCGTAAAGCTTACTGGCAAAATGAGCGGATGGACATCGGCCAAAGATGTGATCCTGTGGGTAGCCGGACAGTTGACTGTAAAAGGAGGCACAGGAGCAATCGTTGAATATTTCGGTCCCGGCGCAGACAGCATGAGTGCAACGGGTAAAGGAACGGTGTGCAATATGGGCGCTGAGATCGGCGCCACCTGCTCATTATTTGCTTATGATGAAAAGATGAGTGCTTATTTAAAAGCAACCGGCCGTGAAGAAGTGGCTGCACTGGCAGATGGTATCAAAGAACATCTTCGCCCCGATGCGGAAGTATATGCTGACCCTTCAAAATATTACGACCAGTTGCTGGAACTGGATTTAAGTACGCTGGAACCCTATGTCAATGGTCCTTTCACCCCCGACCTTGCCACACCGATTTCTAAAATGAAAGAAGCGGTCGAAAAAAACGGATGGCCCGCTAAATTAGAAGTTGCTTTGATCGGCAGTTGCACCAATTCTTCTTATGAAGACATCAGCCGCAGCGCTTCGATTGTGAAAGATGCGGTGAGCAAGGGCATAAAGACAAAATCAGAATTCACCATCACTCCGGGCAGTGAACAGGTAAGATATACAATAGAAAGAGACGGCTTCATCAAAGAATTTGAAGATGCAGGCGGTGTGGTGCTGGCTAATGCCTGTGGTCCCTGCATCGGGCAATGGGCAAGGCATATTGATGACCCCAACAGAAAGAACACCATCATTACATCTTTCAACCGGAATTTTGCAAAAAGAAATGACGGTCTTGCCAGCACTCATGCTTTTGTGGCCTCGCCTGAAATTGTTACAGCGCTGGCCATGGCAGGCACTATTTCTTTTAATCCCTTAAAGGATAAACTGAAGAATGAGAAAGGCGAAGAAGTAATGCTGAAAGAACCCACCGGTTTTGAATTACCCCCCAAAGGTTTTGCTGTGGAAGATGCCGGTTACCAGGCCCCGGCTGCCGATGGAAGCTCTGTTGAGGTAAAAGTGGCTCCGGAATCCAAACGCCTGCAGTTGCTCCGGCCTTTTTCTGCATGGGAAGGAACTGATTTGAGGGGTCTCAAACTTTTGATTAAAGCAAAAGGGAAATGCACTACCGACCATATCAGTATGGCAGGTCCGTGGCTGAAGTTCAGGGGACATCTTGACCATATCAGCAACAACATGCTTATCGGCGCCGTGAATTACTTTACTGATAAAACGGATTCAGTAAAGAATCAGCTTACGGGTGAATACGGCCCTGTGCCTGCCACACAAAGGGCTTACAAGACAGCAGGTATCGGCACGGTGGTAGTGGGCGATGAAAACTACGGCGAAGGTTCATCAAGAGAGCATGCAGCGATGGAACCAAGGCATTTGGGCGTAAGGGCTATTCTTGTTAGAAGTTTTGCAAGGATTCATGAAACCAACCTGAAAAAGCAGGGTATGCTGGCACTCACATTTGCCAATAAAGAAGATTATGACAAAGTACAGGAAGACGACAGTATTGATATTACCGGGCTTACTTCTTTTGCTCCCGCCAAACCATTAACCGTTGTGCTGAACCATAAAGACGGCAGCAAGGATGAGATAGCAGTGAACCATACTTACAATACACCGCAAATACAATGGTTTAAAGAAGGAGGTGCTTTGAATGTGATAAGAAAACAATTCGGGAAATAAAGAAAAAACTACTTTTAAAAGCCTGTTCCGGAAAGGGACAGGCTTTTTCTTTACTGTTAACACTGATTTTTGTCATACGAATGTTTGTTTATCAGGTTTATTTTCTATATTGGTTGGCTTTTTAACGATTGACAAACCCATAACATTTTTATGATTACTGCAAAACAATCCTCCGTTACCAAATTCATGGAACTGGTGGAAAAACGTAACCCCGCCCAGCTTGAATTTCATCAGGCAGTGTATGAAGTCGCACAATCTATTATCCCTTTTATGGATGAACACCCGGAGTACAAAAAGGCCAATATCCTCGAAAGGATCATTGAAGCGGAACGCATCGTTATCTTCCGTGTGCCCTGGATGGATGATGAAGGTAATTACCGGGTCAACCGGGGTTACCGGGTTCAGATGAACAATGCTATCGGCCCTTTTAAAGGAGGGCTGAGGTTTCATCCGAATGTTACGCTGAGTATTTTAAAATTCCTGGCTTTTGAACAGGTGTTCAAAAATTCGCTGACCACTTTACCGATGGGCGGTGGCAAAGGCGGTTCTGACTTTGATCCAAAGGGAAAATCAGACAATGAAGTAATGAGGTTCTGCCAGAGTTTTATGACAGAACTGTTCCGGCATATCGGTAAGGATACGGATGTGCCTGCGGGTGATATTGGTGTTGGCTCCCGGGAAATCGGGTATTTATTCGGACAGTTTAAACGGCTGACCAATGAATTCACCGGCGTACTGACGGGTAAAGGATATGCATACGGCGGCAGTTTAATACGGCCGGAAGCTACCGGTTATGGTCTTTTGTTTTTCGTGGATGAAATGCTGAAGACGAAAGGCGATTCTATCAAAGCAAAGAAAGTCGTGATATCCGGAAGCGGCAACGTGGCGCAATATGCCATTGAAAAAACAATTGCTTTTGGCGGTATTCCGGTAACGGCATCCGACAGCGACGGGTTTATTTATGACCCCGACGGAATTGATACGGATAAGCTTGCCTTTCTGATGGGTTTAAAAAATAAAAAAAGGGGCCGTATTTATGAGTATGCTGAAGAATATGGCTGCACTTATTTTGAAGGAGAAAAGCCCTGGAAAATTCCCTGTGATGTGGCCCTGCCTTGCGCAGTGCAGAATGAACTGGACGAAAGTGATGCACAATTGCTGGTAAACCATGGCTGCAAATTAGTGGCCGAAGGCGCCAATATGCCCACTACTCCCGATGCCATCACCTTGCTTCAGCAAAACGGAGTACTGTATGCCCCGGGCAAGGCATCCAATGCCGGAGGTGTTGCCGTATCCGGATTAGAGATGACACAGAACTCCATCCGGCTTTACTGGACGAGGGAAGAAGTGGAAAACAGGCTGCGGGGCATCATGCAGAATATCCACAAGCAATGTATGCAATATGGTAAAAATGCAGATGGCAGTGTTGACTATTTAAAGGGAGCCAATCTCGCCGGCTTTGTAAGAGTGGCGGATGCCATGCTGGCCGAAGGGCATGTATAATACACAAGGGGCGGGCAGTATTAAGTGGAACAGCCCGGGTCAAACCAGCTAACGTTGTTGAAAATGTGAAACAGCCCGCAGTTGAAGCTTTTGTGCCTGAAAAACCATCTTATGAGATAGCCGAAACTGAAGGAACTGGTAGAAATAATATTCTTCATTGGATAATTGCAATATTAGTATTAGCTGTGATCCTCATCTTAATTTTTTAGATACGCCCTGACAAAAAACGGCTGGTAACAGGCAGCTTTGCGTCAGCAGGGGGCAACGAATAAATCCTCATCGGCAGTGCTACTATCAGCTACATACCCAGCTGACCGAACACGGATGAGCAACAGAATATATTTTCAACTTTTGTAACTTCGCTCGGCTGCCCCGCCTGACTGACGTCAGTCGGGCAGGAGTTCCAGGCTGGACGTTTTCCAAATGCCCTGCCTTCGCCAAGCCGTAGACCTTTAAGGTACATTGGTAAAACACGACAATACAAAAAAACAATAAATTTGACAGGTGAAACCCGCTTTGCCTTTTAACAGAGTAGGGAACAATTTAAATACAAATAAAATGAAAAAAGCAAGTTTAATTTTAATCCTTTTAATCGGCTTTGGTTGTATCGCTAACGCCCAAAACGTAACCATTGGAACCCAAGTGTGGATGACCAAGAATTTGAATGTTTCAACTTTTAGAAATGGTGACCCAATACCCCAAGCAAAGACAGATGAAGAATGGGAAAAAGCTGGAGAAAACGAACAACCTGCTTGGTGCTATTATGAAAATGACCCAGCCAATGGTGCGAAATATGGCAAGTTGTATAATTGGTATGCGGTAAATGACCCGCGTGGTTTAGCGCCAATAGGCTGGCATATACCATCAGATGCTGAGTGGACTGTACTTACAGATTATTTAGGCGGAGAAAATGTTGCCGGTACAAAAATGAAAAGCACCAGCGGTTGGGAGAAAGATG
>VGGV01000038.1 GCA_016868455.1 Bacteroidota bacterium | reverse complement strand
CCATGCAGCAGCAAATGGGACAAAAACAAGGTTGATTGAACCCAAAAAAATCAATTAATTGCAGATGAAAATGAAAAACAAGCGTAAAAGAACTCAAAAAAACATTACCACAATCTAAAAAAAATTGCAACTTGGTTTTTCAAAACATTCTTTTACTCAATTCAATTTTTTAAAAGTATAGCCATGACAACAAAACTTCTTTTACTGTTTGCAGTTTTATTGATGACCCATGCCCTGATGGCGCAGTTTCATATAGGTGTAAAAGGGGGCGCCAATATCACCAAGGTGGACGGCAAATCATTCACGGACGAGTTCCGGTATGGTTACCACCTCGGCGGGTTTATGGAAATAAGGGCGGGCAACAAATTTGTGATACAGCCCGAAGTACTCTGGAACCAGTATGCCACCAAACTGGACAGCAATTACAAAAATGTATACCAGGATGTTTTCAACGGCAATGCCAATGTAAAACTGAACTACCTGTCTGTTCCCATTTTGGTTCACTACAAATTGGTGGGTAGTTTTCTTTCCCTGCAAGCGGGGCCCCAGTTCGGCATATTGATTGATCAGAACAGGACTTTGTTACAAAATGGCGGCGATGCTTTTAAGAAAGGAGATTTTTCCATGCTGGCCGGGGTGCAGTTCAAAGTGCTGAACTTCCGGCTGAATGCCCGCTATGCAATAGGCCTGAATGATATCGGCGACCTGCCCAATGAAGACAAATGGAAAAACCAGGGCTTCCAGGTATCTGTGGGATTAGCCTTATAATACAGAATCTTTACCTTTTGAACAGCCCCTTCAGTTTGGAGGGGCTTTTACATAAGTATATATCTGTCAGCCGCCTATTTTGTCAGTCCTCACATAAAAGGCACAAATCTTGGCAATACTGAATCTGCATTCTATTTTTACCGCCCTGCCTTACATAATATGGCAGGATGACAGATTGACCTGAATACGGATCATGAATAACATTGAAAAATTTTTACTGCGCTCTGAAGACGAAATGGATTTTCTGCCCATCATCCCGCTCAATGAAAGTGAACAGGAAGACCCCAACGGTATTGAAATACCCGCCGAAATACCTTTACTGCCCCTGCGCAATACGGTTCTTTTTCCCGGTGTTGTTTTGCCCATTACTGTTGGAAGGAACAAAAGCATAAAAGCAGTAAACGATGCTTACAGGGGAGATAAACTGATTGGCGTGGTGGCGCAGAAGGACAGCAATATTGAGGACCCGGGAGTAAAGGATTTGGAAGATATCGGCACCGTGGCCCGCATTGTAAAGCTGATTAAAATGCCGGATGGCGGCACCACAATTATTATACAGGGCAAGAGCCGTTTCCTGACAGAATCCATTACCGGCGAAGACCCTTACTTTAAAGCAAGGATTCAAAAACTGGAAGAAGAGGAATCGCCAAAGGATGAGGACTTTAATGCCTATGTGGCCAATATCAAGGACCTGGCTGCTGATATAGTACAGCTTTCTCCCAATATCCCGGCAGAGGCCTCCATCATATTACGAAATATTGAAAGCCCTTCTTTTCTCATTCACTTTGTATCCAGTAACCTGAATACGGATATAAAAGACAAACAAAAACTGCTGCAGCTGAACCATATCCGGGAAAGGGCCGACCTGCTGATGAAACTGCTGCAGAAAGAACTGCAGTTTGCCGAACTGAAGAATAAAGTAACTACCAAGACAAAAACGGAAATTGATAAGCAACAGCGGGAATACTTCCTGCAGCAGCAGTTAAAAAGTATAAAAGAAGAATTAGGCGGCGACAGCAATGTGCAGGAAGTAAAAGAAATACAGAAAAAGGCCGAAGCTAAAAAATGGCCTGAGGCTGCGAAAGAGTTATTCAAAAAAGGGGTGGAGAAGCTGGAAAGGATGCACCCCAGCACACCGGATTATTCCGTGGTGTACAATCACCTTGACCTGATGCTGGACCTTCCATGGGAGGAATATACAGAAGATCATTACGATCTGAAAAAAGCACAGAAGACGCTGGATACTGACCATTACGGTATGCACAAAATAAAAGAACGGATACTGGAATACCTGGCTGTGCTGAAGCTGAAAGGGGACATGAAGAGCCCGATACTTTGCTTTGTAGGACCTCCGGGAATCGGAAAAACTTCACTTGGAAAAAGTATTGCCAATGCCGTAGGGAGAAAGTATGTGCGGCTGAGTCTCGGCGGACTCCACGATGAAAGCGAAATCCGCGGCCATCGTAAAACCTATATCGGCGCCATGCCCGGCAGAATTTTACAATCAATCCGCAAGGTAAAATCTTCCAACCCGGTAATGATACTGGACGAGATTGATAAAGTAGGGAATGATTTCAGAGGCGATCCTTCATCCGCCCTGCTGGAAGTGCTTGACCCGGAACAAAACCACAGCTTTTATGATAATTACCTGGAGCTGGAATACGACCTGAGTAAGGTATTGTTCATCGCTACGGCCAACAATATCCAGAATATTCAGCCGGCGCTGAAGGACCGGCTGGAAATTATTGACCTTAGTGGTTATGCTGTAGAAGAGAAGATAGAAATTGCCAAACGTCATTTGCTTCCAAAACAACGAGAGCTTCATGGATTAAAGAACAGCAATTTCCGCATCAGAGATAAAGTGCTTGAAAAGATCATACAGGACTATACTAGAGAAAGCGGTGTAAGGGAACTGGACAGGCAGCTGGCTTCCATCATGCGTTACCAGGCCAAACAACTGGCGTTAAAAGGAAAATTAAAAGCAACAGTTACGGCGGGGGACATTGAAAAGATGCTTGGCAAACCCCGCTACAGCAATGACATTTATAAAACGGCGAATATGCCAGGCGTGGCTGTGGGGCTGGCGTGGACCTATGTGGGCGGCGATATTCTTTTCATCGAAACCAGCCTGAGTGATGGTAAAGGAGAGTTGAAACTGACAGGTAATCTTGGCAATGTGATGAAGGAAAGTGCCAGTACCGCTCTTACCTACCTGCAATCCAACGCCAAAAAGTATAAACTGGATTCAACACTTTTTGAAAAGAAGAATATCCATATTCATGTACCGGAAGGCGCCGTGCCCAAGGACGGCCCCAGCGCCGGAATTACCATGATGACCGCCATTGCTTCTGCGCTTACAGGTAAAAGGGTAAAACCTTTTCTGGCAATGACCGGAGAAATTACTTTAAGAGGTCAGGTGCTGCCAGTAGGCGGTATTAAGGAAAAGGTATTAGCCGCCAAAAGGGCCGGTTTAAAAGAGATCATCCTTTGCTGGCAGAATGAAAAGGATGTGCAGGAAATAGAATCCGATTTTATCAAAGGCATCAAATTTCATTACGTTAAAACCATGAACCAGGTGCTGGAAATGGCGATGGTGAGTTGAATTATTTTACTTTACTGAGTTTATAGAAAAAGCGGAGGAATTTCTCTTTTGTAAAGCTGTATTTTCGTTCTGCTTGCGGCTTCGCATTACCATATTGCTGATTTTGGTTTCTTCTACACTTTTTGCCCAAACCCTCGGCGGCAATTCCGTATTTAATTTCCTGAAACTTCCCAACACACCCCAACTGACTGCGCTTGGTGGTGTTAATGTTTCCTGTACTTCCAATGATGCTGGACTGGCATTTAATAACCCGGCCCTGCTGCAACCCTCAATGCATACACAAATGAATGCTGTGTTCAACAGTTTTTACGCTGATATTAATGTGTATCATCTTTCCCTGAGTTACAGGAATGAAAAACTAAAAACAAATTTTCAGTGGGGCCTGAATTATTTCAGTTATGGAAATACGGCTGAGACCGATGCCTCAGGAAATGTTTTAGGAAAATTCCGGCCTACGGACTGGGTGATGCAGGTATCCGCTTCAAGAAACTACCTGAACAAGTGGCATTACGGAGCTGCACTTAAATTCATCAGCTCGAATTACGGTCAGTACAGTTCTAACGGTATAGCAGTTGATGCCGGGGTATTGTTCACCGATACAGCAAACTTGATTTCTGCCTCCCTTGTTGCAAAGAATATGGGAACCCAAATAAAAAAATATGAAGGCACCAGCTCTGATGACCTTCCATTTGACCTGCAAATAGGTGTTACCAAACGAATGGCCAAAGCGCCGTTTGCCATTTCGCTGACGGGGCAGCGGATGCATCGTTTCAATATACGATACAATGATACCACATTCAATAACGAAAACGGTTTCCCGAATGCAGGCACAAAGAAATTTACAATGGACACACTGCTTGATCATTTGGTGCTTGGCGGCAGCATTTATTTTGGCGACAGGGTGGAGTTTAATCTTGGGTATAATTTTTTGAGAAGGAGGGAACTGAATATCGGCAACGAAGGCAACGGGCTGAATGGTTTTTCTGTGGGGGCAGGTGTAATGCTGGGAAAGATGCAGATACGTTATGCCCGTTCATATTACCAGGGCAATACAGCATATAACCAGTTTGGGCTTAACCTGAAGCTCAATGATTATTTTGGACTGGGAAAATTCGGAGAAAAGATTGGCTGGTGATCAGTTGATGAGTTTATATACTTCAAATGCCTCAGCGTACCGGTTGTTGCACTGCACACCCCGCACTTTGGCCAGAGACCGGATGAAATCTTCATTCATATAATTCCGGTGCGACTGTGATTGATAAGCACCAACTGCTTTTACTTTTTTCCGCACCTCAGTTTCTGTTCATGGAATAAAAAAAGTGGAGCGGAAACTGCTGTGGTTCCAGGGAAGTTCATAGCCCAGTATCGAACAATTTTTGCCCTCAGCGCTTCGGTACGTATTATCTCATGGTCCTGGTGGTTATCTGATGAGGAGGGAATAAATACCAGGTCAGGTTTAATAGTATTATTGAGGGTTACCAGTTCTTCCAGTATAGCCTGCCTTTGTTCATCGAATTTCCGTACTTCAAAGTCAAAAAAAACCAGGTTTGACGATTGTATCCCCAATTCTTTTGTGGCTGCCCTACATTCTTTTTCAAGGGTATCTTCTGCTAATCCGGCCGGTAATGATTTTTTGCATAGTGAGAAAGCGGCGTAGTACACTTCATTTCCTTCATCTATAAACTATGAAAGAGTAGCGCCACACCCAAGCTCGCCATCGTCAGTATGAGGGGCTAGTGCCAGTATTTTTCCTGCATCCATCCTCAGTTATTCTTAATCAGTTAAGTAAATGGTTGAGTCTTTCAAAAGAGGCAATTGCTGCCCAAAATGCTTATTAAGGACCAGCCGGAACAAATTTACGTTGGAAATACCAGGGTAAACACCGCTGTAATCTCTGCCGGGGAAAAATATGGCATTCAGGTTTAGAAACATGGTTTTTTTGTCCTTATCTTCTTTTATCTCCCCGAATCCATGATCGCTGATAAGCAGGATAACGGGCGGGCGGGCGGAATGGGCAAGAATGGTATCAACCAGCTCAAGATATTTATTATTGGCATAAAGGATATAACTGATGGCTGCCTTTCTGTCATAGGCAAATTCTTTGGTAAGTTTATATAATGGAGTGGGGGAGCCGGTACTGTCAAAATAGTACGGATAATGCGGCATGACAAGATGGGTGTAAACAAATTTTGGAGAAGCCGATGCCGCTTTCGCCGCTTTGATGGTTTCTGCAAAAAGCAGTTCGTTGGTTTTTAGAACCTGGTAAGGATAAGGGTTGGCAGGCCTCAGTTTTAAAAGTGGTTACGAGGTGATGACCCAGGTCTCTGTTCAGCCTTGACAAGAATGTCTGACTGGTAACCGGCCTGGTATCATTGATCAAAAATATGGGTTTTGATTTTGTAGAATTGTTTCTGAAATCGAATATGGAACAGTTATAAAACTGGTACCCTTGAGTTTTAAGGAACTCCAGTACCAGATTTTCTTTTAAAGCTTTATTGCCTGCCACATATTTATTTAAATTAAAAAACTTAAGGTAATTGAAGTTCAGCATGGAACCCATCGAAAAGAAAGTGGAATTATAATTGGAAAGGCTGCTGTCGGCAATATAAAACCCTCTCTGCTTCAGCGATGCTTCAAACAGACTGTTATCATAATCAAATATGTTTTTGAACTGCAGTCTTCCGGGATAAGCATCAGCAACAATGAGATAAACATCAGGAACTGAACAGGTATCGCAACGAACGAGTTTCTCTTCAGGAATAATATCTGCTGACCGTTTACCGGCTGCCTTTATCCATAGCAGGCCTGCATCTGCCAAAATGAATACAAGCAGTACAACATTAAGGTATAAAGTTGCCCTTGTAAATTGTCTTTTGCTCCTTTTCAAAATATAAAAAACAAAAAGAAAGATAGTCAGACTCACAGGAAGTATAAAACTGTATTTTACCACAAAGCTTTGGTGAAAATATTTGTTTAGCAGGTCCTGCATACCTCCAAAGAAAAAATGGTAACTCATGGTAAAAAAAGTCATAAGCCCTGCTTTTACAACACTTTTAAAAACCAGCCGGTATACCAGCAGGAATGCTGCTGAAACAAGAATATACCAGAAAGTGAGCCGCAGCGCCGGTTTTAAAGGCACCAGGTCGAAGTTTTCACTAAAACCATGCAATACAAAAAAGAACGGCAGCAGGAAAACAAACAATACATATCGGGGAAAAAATTCTTCATTCATTATTTTTTGACTCATCCGGCTTTGTGCATTTTTTTCGCCCAAATATTTTTAAAGAAAAAGCCGATACCGAGTACAGCGGCTATGATGGCCTGTACCAAAAAACTGCTGCTGCCCGGATCAATATATAACAGTTCAGCCATCACAGATAACTCAGGTTGGTTTTCGGACTTAAAGTTAATAATGTTTCATACATCAGCCGGATGGCGTTTTCGATATCATCCTTATGCAGCATCTCTACGGTAGTATGCATGTAGCGGAGCGGAATGGATATCAGCACGGAGGGGCAACCGTCGTTCGAATAGGCAAAAGAATCAGTTTCTGTTCCGGTGCTTCTGCTCAATGCCCTCCACTGTACGGGTATTTTTTTATCGGTGGCAACCTTTTCTACCAATGCCAGCAGTTTATTATGCACAGCCGGGGCATAGGAGAGGGAAGGGCCTTTGCCGGTGCTTACATCGCCTTCAATGTTCTTGCTGATCATCGGAGTGGTGGTGTCATGTGTTACATCTGTTACAATTGCCACATTGGGTTTGATGCGGCGGGCAATCATTTCAGCGCCGCGGAGGCCTATTTCTTCCTGCACCGCATTCACCACATAGAGTCCAAATGGCAACTTTTTTTTGTTTTCCTTTATCAGCCTTGCCACTTCAGCTATCATAAAACCGCCGATACGGTTATCAAAAGCACGGCCCACATAATTGCTGTTGGCCAGTTCATCAAAACCGTCTTCGTAGGTTACCACGGCACCGATATGTATACCCAGCGCTTCCACTTGTTTTTTATTCCTGGCGCCGCAGTCGAGCCACAGGTTATCTGTCCGGGGTATAGGTTCTTTCTGGTCGGCATTGGCAATACGGGTATGGATGGCTGGCCAGCCAAACACAGCCTTTACTTTTCCTTTTTTGCCATGAATGATGACCCTCGATGCAGGTGCTGTCTGATGATCCACACCACCGTTTCTTTTTAAATAGATTAGCCCCTCAGCGGTGATATAATTTACAAACCAGCTTATCTCATCAGCATGCGCTTCAATTACCACTTTGAACGGATGGTCCGGGTTAATAACACCGACAGCAGTGCCATAGGGATCCACATAATGGGTATCCACAAAGGGCTTCAGGTATTCAATCCACAGCTTTTGGCCCCATGTTTCAAAGCCTACCGGAGAGGCGTTGTTGATATAACTTTTCAGAAATTCAAACGACTTCGGGGTAATAACCGGTTTGCCGCTGCGAACAGACTTTTTTGCTGCAGTTTTTGCCATACGAAGGTTTTATTTGATGGTGTCAAAAATAGTCAAATACGGGCTATCAGCAGTGCAGCCGCCGAAAGGGCAAGCAGGCCATCCAGTACAATAAAATATAAAATGTCGGCGAAGTTCTTTTTTCCATAGTTATATAATGCTGCCACTATGATCCCCGGGGCCAACAAAATGATAGTGTTCACCAGACTAATGCCAAACTGAAGCAGGAGGATGGTAAGAAAAAGGTATGCCAGCAGGGAAAAAATGAAAAGGCGGTCAATGTTTTTCTCGTTCAAGAAAGTAATAAGGCTTTTCACCCCATCAGCCCTGTCATCATCCCGGTCACGGTAATCGAACAAAATGCAGATAGCGTAAATATAAAAGAAGCGGCTTCCTCCAAAAATGCTGTTGTTAACATTCCATGTATTACCCGCTGTAATGACGGGCAGAACGGCAGTAACATACATCCAGATAAAGGCAAGGAAAATGGTTTTACCGATAGCGATCTTTCGCAGTTGCCGGAGCAGAGGATGCGGAATTTTGGGGGCCGAATATAGAAAAGTAGCCACTGCTGCAGGCAGCCATAACAAATAACCAGATAGCTGCAGCAGGTAAAATACAGCACAGGCGAGCCCGGTAATAAACAGAAATGCAAGTACCGGCCTGTTTTGTTGTATCCATTCTACCCGGTCAGACGGTATTACTGAGTGAGTGGTAAAATAATAGTGAAAGCTGTAACTGCAGAGGGTGGAGAAGAAAACAAATCGGATAAAATCAGGCGGGGAACTTGCGCCTTGCAGCAGCAGACTGGTTTGCTGTACCATGAGCACAGCACAGGCAGCCATATAAAGGTTGCTGTATACAAGAAATAAAAGAAATTGTCGTAAGGGTTTCAATCCCGGTTCAGTTCTTGAGCCTGATTTTGTCTGATTCGCTGTAATTACTGCGGTGGCCCGCCTTGTCTTTTAACACCAGTCCAAAAGTAGCCGTGGTATCACGGGTTACACCGGGCAGCTTGGCCAGGTTATCAATTTGTGTGGTGCCAAATTCAAATTGAATAATAAGGTCGGCCTCTCTTGTTTTCGATGGAAGATTCAATGTTTCAAAAGTATAACGCAATGTATCACCCGTGGATGGTTTTACCACGGTATTGCCGTTGTACCATTTATATACCAGCAATAAAGAGTCAAGGTCCCCCTCATCATCCGTATAATCCCCTTTGATGGTAAGCACATCACCCTTAAATACCCTATTGGGCGAGATTGACTTTACCTTCACCTGCGGCTCGGTTTTGAACTTATCTTTGTTGCAGGCTGCCATTAAAGCAACCAGTATCAGCGGTAGTACAAGCCTTTGTTTCATCGGGGTTATTTGAGTGCAAACAAATTTACATTTTTTACCAACATTGGCCTGCTGTGACCAAAGAAAGGAGTCATAAAATTTTCTCCATAAACGAAGGGGATTTTGAGCAATTTGCCCTGGAAATTTTCCGTTTCCAGGCTGCACATAACCCAGTTTACCGGGATTATATCAGCGCTTTGGCGGTAAATCCCGGAGATATCCGTTCACTGCTGCAGGTTCCTTTTCTGCCCATACAGTTTTTTAAAATGCATAAGGTCCAGGTAATGGATTTCGAAGCGGCAGCTGTTTTTGAAAGCAGCGGTACCACCGGGGCCGTCAGCAGCAAACATTATGTCAGGGATCTGAATTTATATGAAACAAGTTTCACAAAATGTTTTGAACTTTTTTATGGCCCGGTAAAGAACTGGTGTATCATCGGTTTACTGCCTTCTTACCTGGAAAGGACGAATTCGTCGCTGGTATATATGACAGATAAACTGATCCGTAAAAGTGAGCATCCGCAAAGCGGTTTTTATCTTAATGAAATGAAACAATTAGCCCTCGTATTGGCCGGGCTGGAGAAACAAAAACAAAAAACCTGGCTGATCGGTGTCAGTTTTGCGCTGCTTGATTTTGCCCGGCATTATCCACAGCCGTTTACTCGTACTCATGTAGTGGAAACCGGCGGCATGAAGAGCAGGAAGAAGGAAATGATAAGAACCGAAGTACATGATGTACTGAAGAAGGCTTTTCAGCTGCCCGCAGTTCATTCTGAATACGGAATGACGGAATTATTGTCACAGGCTTATTCAAAAGGAGAGGGCAGGTTTTATTGCCCGCCCTGGATGAAAATACAGGTAAGAGATGCAGAAGATCCGTTTCTTGTTAAGTCAGAAGGGTACGGCGCTATCAATGTCATTGACCTCGCCAACCTGTATTCCTGTTCATTTATTGCTACTGACGATGCCGGAAAGCTTTATAACGACGGCAGTTTTGAAGTTCTGGGCCGGGTGGATGGAAGTGATTTGAGGGGCTGCAGCCTTATGGCAATTTAGTGGTAAGAACACCCTGTCGTCTTTTATTGTTCTAATGTCAGGGCAGGCTACAAAAGGAGGAAGGCTTCACCATAAATAGGAATTCAAATAAACAAGCCTATATATTACATTGATGTTAAAAGTGCCCGGGACTGGATTAGCTGCGCTGATCCAAAAGATTGGTCTTACCCAAAGCCTTTGCGCCACTTCGTGTCGCTGGGCATTTCAATTTGTTCGCTTTTGAAAAGAAGTTTTCAACGCCATCAAATTAAAATGCCCTCAGCTATCGCTGAAGGCATTTGTGCCCGAGACTGGATTAGCTGCGCTGATCCAAAAGATTGGTCTTACCCAAAGCCTTTGCGCCACTTCGTGTCGCTGGGCATTTCAATTTGTTCGCTTTTGAAAAGAAGTTTTCAACGCCATCAAATTAAAATGCCCTCAGCTATCGCTGAAGGCATTTGTGCCCGAGACTGGATTAGCTGCGCTGATCCAAAAGATTGGTCTTACCCAAAGCCTTTGCGCCACTTCGTGTCGCTGGGCATTTCAATTTGTTCGCTTTTGAAAAGAAGTTTTCAACGCCATCAAATTAAAATGCCCTCAGCTATCGCTGAAGGCATTTGTGCCCGAGACTGGATTCGAACCAGCACACCCTTTCGGGCGCCACCACCTCAAAGTGGTGCGTCTACCAATTTCGCCACCCGGGCAATTATAACTTGCAAATTAATTCAATCGTATCTGTAAGAGCTTTTTCCGAGATCCTCACAGTGAATGTCAGGACACATTCACCAGAGGCGGGCGCCACCACCTCAAAGTGGTGCGTCTACCATCCCGATAGCTATCGGGATCGCCACCCGGGCATCACCCGATAGCTATCGGGTTCAGGAATGCAAATGTAAGTGGTTTACTTTTTCAGAACAATCCTGAATGTGCTGCCCTTTCCGATTTCTGAATGTTTCAGAAATATTTCGCCCTTGTGGAATTGTGAAATGATTCTTTTTGAAAGGCTCAGGCCAAGCCCCCAACCTCTTTTCTTGGTAGTAAACCCAGGCTTAAAGACATTGGGTATATTTTGTTTGCTGATTCCTTTTCCGGTATCCGTTACATCAATACTGACTGCCTCGGGTTCATCCTTTATATCCACTGTAATACTGCCTTTACCTTCCATGGCATCCAGGGCGTTTTTCAGCAGGTTTTCAATCACCCAGTCAAACAGGGGTGGTGATATCCGGGCTACGATTTCTTTTTTCCCATGGGTATTTACTGAGAACACTATCTTGCCGGTGGCCCTTTTTCGCATATAATCCACCATATTGTTGATCTGCTTTACCAGATCTGTTTCTTCCAGGTGCGGGGAGCTTCCAATTTTGCCAAAACGGTCAGATACCAGCCTGAGCCTGTCAATATCTTTTTCCAGTTCCTGTATAATTTTTGGGTCAAATGTGCCTTCTTTGAGCATTTCCACCCATCCTTCCAGCGAAGAAACCGGTGTACCCAGCTGGTGGGCGGTTTCTTTGGCCATACCCGCCCATACCTGGTTTTGCAGGGAGCGGTGCCGGCTGCGAAGCGATAAAATGGTAATAAGAATAAACAATGCAACAATTAACAGCTGAATAATCGGATAGTATTTTACTTCATTCAGGAGTTTTGAATTGCCATAGTAATACCTGTTCCGGATGGTGGAATCTTTCGGGTCTACCCATTCAAAAGGAGTATGCTGTGATTTTAGTTGCTTTAATTTTTTGGCCAGGTAATTCGGGTCTTTTGCTTTGGCCGTGTCGAGGTTGATGTAACTGGTGATGCTGTCCTTTTCATTTGTTTCTATAATGGGGATAGTTTTATTTTCAGTCGTTATCTGGGAGGCAAAGCTGAGATCCACCGAATCCGGGGCGCTGATGATGAATTTGCCGGCTTTATACCACTGTTCCACCCTTAATCTTTCTTCACTTTCGATTTTTCGGGCAAGATACTGGGAATAGAAAATAGTGCCGCTTACGATCAGTATCGCAATAAGCGCAAGGGCTGTTCTCCAGTTCAGGTACTGCCGAAACATGCACCGAATTTACGGGATATAGCGGGTTGCCTTATTTTTGAACAAATAATTTCCTCTTTTGAGCAACCCCCCCAAAGTAGCAGTGGTAATACTGAACTGGAACGGGAAAAAATACCTTGAACAGTTTTTACCTGCTTTATTGTCCACCACCTATACCGGTATGGAAGTCGTTATTGCCGATAACGGGTCAACAGATGATTCGGTTGATTTTTTAAATACAAACTATCCCTCACTCCGGCAAATACGGTTTGCAAAAAACCATGGATTTGCAAAAGGGTATAATGAGGCATTAAAACAGGTGGCAGCTGACTACTATGTTTTGCTTAATTCAGACGTGGAGGTGCAACCCGGCTGGCTCACTCCGATGGTTGAGCTTCTGGAAAGCGACCAATCCATTGCTGCCTGCCAGTCCAAACTGCTCAACTGGAATAATAAAAAGCTGTTTGAGTATGCCGGTGGCGCCGGCGGATGGCTGGACAAATACGGTTACCCCTTTGCCAAAGGAAGGATATTTGATAAGTATGAAGAAGATCATGGTCAGTATGACAAAGCAGAACCGGTTTTTTGGGCCAGCGGGGCCTCCATGTGCCTACGGGTATCCGTATTTCATGAAATGAAGGGTTTTGACGAATATTTTTTTGCTCACCAGGAAGAAATTGATTTGTGCTGGCGTATACAACTTGCGGGTTATAAGATATATTCCTGCCCGGCCTCGGTAGTATACCATGTAGGAGGCGGAACATTGCCGAAGGGCAATTCGCTGAAGACATTCCTCAACTTCCGCAATAACCGGATTATGCTGTCAAAAAACCTGCCTTTATCAAAAAAACTATGGGCGATTCCGGTAAGAAATCTTTTGGATGCTGTTTCAGCCTGGAAGGGGCTTTTATCCGGCGATGCAGGCTATTTTATAGCAGTAACAAGAGCTCATGTCGCATTCGCCAAATGGTGGCTTTTTTACCGGGGAAAAAGCATCTTTCCTCCATTCAAAAAAGGGCCTCTTGCAGGTTACTATAAGGGCAATGTGGCCTGGCAGCATTTCGTCAAAAAAAAGAACACTTTCTCCGAAATTGTGGACACAACCGCCTGATTTTTTTACACTGAACCCCTATTTTTGCAGCACAAATTTTTTGTATGACCAACCAGCAGGAATACCATCAGGAGTTGCAAAAAAATCAGGACCGTGACTTTACCCATAACTGGGTATCATCTTCGGGTTTTCTTTTTTACCTGCAAATAGCATGTATTGTGGCCTTTTTACTCGGAAGTTGTTATATGTTGTATGTAAAGCGGTTTGAAAAAAATAAGATCGATGTTCCTGTTCAGGAAAGCACGCTGTATACACCCAAGTACAAATAATAACCTGCAAAATTTTTTAAAACAGGCAGCATGCCTTATTTTTGCTGCCCGCTAAAACCGGTTACCGGGTGAAATAATTTGGCTGAGGTGGCAGCATAAGTTCT
This sequence comes from Bacteroidota bacterium, assembly GCA_016868455.1. Classification (GTDB taxonomy): domain Bacteria; phylum Bacteroidota; class Bacteroidia; order Chitinophagales; family Chitinophagaceae; genus JJ008. Next base: position 1,890 of record VGGV01000038.1, on the reverse strand, counting down.
TCAAACATGCGGAAGTAGCTCATTTGGTAGAGCACGACCTTGCCAAGGTCGGGGTGGCCGGTTCGAGCCCGGTCTTCCGCTCCAAGAATCCTTCCGCCGAGTGGCGGAGGGTTTTTTTTTGGTTGCCCTGGTGGTGGAATTGGTAGACACGCAGGACTTAAAATCCTGTGGCCAGCAATGGCCGTATCGGTTCAACTCCGATCCGGGGCACATGTACCGGTTCGATGTGGCGAAACCAGCCATGGTGCTGAGGGAAGCGTCAGCATTCAACCCCGGTTGGATATACTGGTAAGGCGTTTCATATAATGAAAAGCCTTATTAATCTTCTTTAACAAGTGCAGTAATATTTTGATGTGCCCCGGCCAGCCATTGTTCCTGCAGCAAGGCGGTAATCTCTTCCATTTTCCTGGCATCCCGGTATTCGTCTGTTTTCTTTACCAGGTATTCTTTTCTGAATCTTCGGAGCTTGTCATGTAATACGAAATAGTCATGCCAGTTACCAAGTGCCTTAAGCGCTTTATCCAGCTTTTTCATCTTGCTCTTATCAAAAAAAGGATTTACCGGGCATTGCTTCAGCCCATAATAAAGCCGCTTTAACATGATGCGGATATGGTGGGCATGGCGGGTAAACTTTCCGGAAAGTAATTGCACCTCGTTTAGTATTTCAGCAGACAATTCTTCTGGTTTTTTTATTACCTCTTCATCTGAAACTGTTACAAGCTGCGTTTTTACCCAATCTGTCATTTTTGCCAGTTCTGTTTCATGGTTCTCAACTGCGCTATCCATTGTTGCCTGCCGTGTAATTGGCAGCATACTCCTTAAATTACGGCTGAAGGGAGGCAGCGATATTTGTTCTTGCTTTCCGGTTTTTCGCAGCAGCGATAAGCTCATATCCATATCCCGGAATTTGCCGCTGATACGGAAAAACTGCTGTATACCGGCAAACTTTTGTGCATCTCCGTCTTTCGCAAAACTGTTTACAAGACTGAGGGTGCTTTTTAATTTCTTTAGAGCTACACGAATATCATGTACGGCTTTTTTTACAGGCCGGCGGCGGATCGTTTGCAGGTTGCTGATGAAAAGGAGGCGTTGCTCTTCCCACTGCTTCAGCAAAAAGTTTGAACCGGGCATACTTCAAGTTTACAAAACCGAAAATACCTATCTGCCGAAAGGATGTTATTGAGTGCGGTCACTGCAGGGCATGGTATTTTTCACACTACGGGTTGTAGGTGTAGCTGTATTCTATTTTTCCTGTAAGCCGCTGGTCCTTATCAAAGAGGGCCTCCTTGATTTTAAGGCCTTTGTCATTATAAATATAACGCCAGATGATATAGCCTACCCAGGTTATTTTTCCATAATTCTCACCGGGTGTGCTGGTAATTTTCTGGATGATCCGCCCCTTGTCATCATACGTCAGGATTACGTCGGGCAGCAGTTTTTTCACTTTGTTGTTGTAACGTACGATGTCAGTGACCCTGCCCATGGCATCGAAATAATAATAAACACGGTCATACTCAAGCCCCCAGCGATACGTAATTTCCTCGCCGGGATTTCCGTTTTCATCCGCCACAAACCTGATCTCAATACTGTCGGCGCCATTGATAATACGCCACATTTTTTCAGGCTTCCCGGCTGCATCATACTTCCACAGGTGCTCTTCTGTTTTACTGAATTCACTGACAGAATCTTTCAATACCGTCGTGATACTGGTAATTCTGCCTGTATCATTGTACTGATAAGTGATGATATTCCGGATCAGTTCATATGATGAATCTGTTGTGCTGATAATCCTGCCCTTTTCATCGTACCTGTTGTAATAAACGCTGTAATCGCCGCTGTTGCGGGTGCTTACTTTCAGCAGCCTGCCCTTTTCACTTATTTCCTTCGCCT
>VGGV01000037.1 GCA_016868455.1 Bacteroidota bacterium | reverse complement strand
TATCTCTCCGTTATTTCAAAACATATCAACAACAAACTCTTTGTCACCTCTGCACTAAATATTTTTCTCCGATACTTTGCCGGACACACCAAATGATATAATAGTACCCTTACATTATGCGATTTCGAGATATTCTCTGCCATATCTCAAATATCTTAATTTCTTTGTACTGCGTAATGCCCAGGGGCAAGCCCACTGGGAATTCTTACCGATTAAACAAATTTTTCAACGACCGCTGTCCTGCTTTATTCCTTCACTTCCGCATGGTAAAAAAATATCCCTCCCTGATGATACAGCCGGTTTGCTACATTTGTCCCATGCAATTGCTTGAAATCACTACCCCCCAACTGGCCAAAGATTTTATAAGGGTAAATGTTGAACTCAACAATGCCAATCCGGTCTATATCCGTCCGCTAAATAAGGATGTGAATGAAGTGTTTGATAGAAAGAAAAACAAGACTTTCCGGCATGGCGAAGCAACACGATGGATATTAAAAGATAAACCCGGAAAACTGATTGGCCGCATTGCCGCATTTGTCAATAAAAAATATAAAAACAAGGGTGATGATGTGCCGGTGGGCGGGATTGGTTTTTTTGATTGCATTAACGATCAGGCTGCTGCCGATATGCTCTTTGATGTGGCCAATCACTGGCTGATGCAAAAAGGCATGGAAGCCATGGACGGCCCCATCAACTTTGGCGAAAGAGACCGCTGGTGGGGGCTGGTGGTGAAGGGACATGAAATACCGCCGATGTATTGCATGAACTTTAATCCCTCTTATTATCAGCAATTGTTTGAAAATTACGGCTTCCGTAATTTTTATAACCAGATATGTTTTGGAATGAAGGCCAGCAGCAGGCTGATGCAGAAGTTTTATGACCGGCATGCTGAATGTGCCCGGGATCCGAATTTCAGTTCGGCGCATATCAAAAAAAACCAGCTTGACAAATTTGCAAAGGATTTTACCACTATATACAACAAAGCCTGGGCGGGTCATGGCGGCCTGAAGCAATTAGAAGAAAAGGTGGTGCGTAAAATGTTTCAGTCAATGAAGCCAGTGCTGGACGAACGCATCAACTGGTTTATCTATTACAAAGGAGCGCCTGTTGGAATGTGGATTAACCTGCCTGATCTGAACCAGTGGTTTAAACACCTGAATGGCAAATTTGATTTTTTGCATAAACTGAAATTTCTCTGGCTGAAAGCAACCATGAAAAACAAAAAATTTACCGGGCTGGTGTTTGGCATAGTACCCGAGTTCCAGGGAAAGGGGGCCGACAGTTATGTGATTGTGGAAGGATGTAAAGTGGTGCAGGGGCTGAAGATTGAGAACGGCCGCTATGAACTTGGAAAGCCTATTTATGAAGACTATGAAATGCAGTGGATCGGCGAATTTAACCCTAAGATGGTAAATGTGGCAGAAGCCATTGCCGGTAACCGCAGCCGGATACTGACCACCTACCGGTACCTGTTTGACAGAACAAAGGAGTTTAAACCGCATCCCATACTGCTTTAATGCCCCAAACCCCTGAAGGGCTTTCGAAGATTTATCAACATTGTATATTCATTTTGTTACGCAAGTTTCTCCTTTCTTAACTTGCAAGTTCCTTAAGGGATTTTATTACTCCCCTTTAGGGGTTGGGGGTTTATGGATAAATTCATTGTTTCCGCCAGAAAATACAGACCACAGACCTTTGATACAGTAGTGGGGCAATCACATATAACCACCACTTTAAAGAATGCAATAAAGCATCAGCAACTGGCACATGCTTTTTTATTTTGCGGACCCCGGGGTGTGGGCAAAACTACCTGTGCAAGGATTTTGGCTAAAACCATCAACTGTGAAAATCCTACCAATGAAGGTGAAGCCTGTGATAAATGCCAGAGCTGCACTTCTTTTAATGATGGTGCTTCTATGAATTATTTTGAACTGGATGCCGCCAGTAATAATTCGGTGGATAATATCCGTGACCTGGTGGATCAGGTACGTTTTGTTCCGCAAACCGGCAAATACAAAGTGTATGTAATAGATGAAGTGCACATGTTAAGCTCTTCAGCTTTCAACGCTTTTTTGAAAACGCTGGAGGAGCCCCCCTCCTATGCAGTATTTATCCTGGCTACAACAGAAAAACACAAGATACTTCCCACTATTCTCAGCCGTTGCCAGATTTTTGATTTCAAACGCATCACCACCCATGATACCGTTCAGCATTTGGAAGAGATATGTGAAAAAGAAGATATAAAAGCAGAAAAAGCCGCCCTGCAGGTAATTGCCCAGAAAAGTGAAGGCTGTATGCGGGATGCACTCAGCCTGCTTGACAAAATTGTGAGTTTTACCAACGGCGACCTGAATTATGCCAATACGCTGGAACACCTGAACATCCTGGATGCCGAATGCTATTTCAGGCTGCTGGAATGCATGCAGCAGCAGGATTTATCCGCCGCCTTGCTGCTTTATGATGATATCAACCGCAAAGGCTTTGAAGGCGATCTGGTGCTGAACGGTTTTGCCGAATTCACCCGCAACCTGCTGGTATGTAAAGATGAAAAAGCCGCCAGCCTGCTGGAAGTGGTGGAGAGTTTTAAAGACAGGTATACGCAAACAGCCAAAAAGGCGCCTGCCGCCCTGCTCGTAAGTGCTTTAAATATCCTGAATGAGGCGGAGATCAATTACAAGGCCGCCCGCAACAAACGGCTGCATGTGGAACTGGCGCTGATCAAACTTTGTTACCTGCAACAGGCTCTTCAATTAACGGCTGAAGGAACTGCAGTCAGTAAAAAAAAACAGATTGATGCACCGGTGGCATTCCGGGCTTTACCAATCAAAGTATTTATACCACTATCGCCAAATAAACCCGCAACTGACCCAAATACGGCAGCAACAACCGGAGCAAAACTGATTATTGAAACAACACCTGCACCCATGACAGAAAAGGAGGAGCCATTACCCCTGGTGCAGGATACGGGCACAGAAAAATTTCAGTCCGGCAAACTTTCGGCACTGGATAAGATACGTAAACAATACCGCACTAACGGTAACAATGGCAATGGCTACACCAATCATCCGCTTGCGATTTCAACGCTTCAAAATGCATGGAACGAATATGCAGGACGTTTAAAGGAAGAGAAAAATCCGGCTGCTCAGCCGTTTGAACTGGCAGTTCTCAGGATTAAAGATGAAAACTCGTTTGAGGCCATTGCTTCCAATAATATTGAAAAACAGTTTATAGAACAGGACAGAAATAAATTATTTTCTTTTTTGCAGGAAAAACTGCACAACCGGCTGCTTCAGTTTTCAGTAATCATAGAAGAAAAAACGGAAAACCGCCCGATAAAGGAAGTAACTCTTACCGCCAAAGAGCAGTTTCAGAAGATGGCCGAAATGTATCCGCTGGTAAAAGAACTGAAGGACCGGCTGCGGCTCGAACTCGATTACTAACAACCCGCCCCTATTCCGCATTTTGCCTTAATTTCGGCCAAAATTCAAAGGCAATGGCCGAAGTGATATTGATGCCCCGGCTCAGCGATACCATGACGGAAGGTGTGATCGCTGCCTGGCATAAAAAAGTAGGTGACCCTGTTAAGAAAGGAGAACTGCTGGCCGAAGTGGAAACGGACAAAGCCACGATGGAACTGGAAAGTTATAAAGACGGCACCCTCCTGCATATTGGCGTGGATAAAGGAGGAAAGTTACAGGTAAACGATCTGCTGGCAATTATCGGTTCACCCGGCGAGGATATTTCCTCTCTTATTCAGGGCGCCGGCGCTGCAACAGTACCTGAAAAGAAAAAAGAAGCACAGGCAAAAGTAATTCCTGCCCCTGCGCCTGCAACTACAGCAACAATTGTTTCTGCAGATGTTCCCAAAATACCTGCCTTACTGGCAGACAGGGAGGAAGTGGTGCTGATGCCCCGGCTGAGCGATACAATGGAAGAAGGCATTATTGCAGCCTGGCATAAAAAAGTGGGCGATGCAGTGAAAAAAGGTGATGTACTCGCTGAGATCGAAACCGACAAGGCCACAATGGAACTGGAAAGCTATAAGAAAGGTACATTATTATATATCGGCGCCCAAAAGGGGGAAAAGATTACCGTAAACGGCCTGCTTTGTATCATTGGTGAAAAAGGAAAAGTGGATGTGGATGCCATTGTTGCGGCTGTGAAAGAAAGTGGCACAGCCGCTCCAAAACCTGCTTCAGCGCCTGCAGAAACCAAACAGGAATCCCCTGCAGTTATTTCTTCCGGAAATGGCAGGGTGAAGGCTTCACCGCTGGCCCGCAAACTGGCAAAAGAAAAAGGAATAGATATTAAAACCGTTGCCGGAAGCGGTGATGGTGGCCGTATTATCAAAGCCGATATTGATAACTATAAAACTGCCGGCGCAGCGGCTGCACCGGCTGCTGCAACAAGTCCAGCACCTGTGTTTGCACCGGTTGCAGGCGAAGAAGGTTACACGGACATTCCCAACTCGCAGATGCGTGGGGTAATTGCCAAACGCCTTGCTGAAAGCAAGTTTACCGCCCCGCATTTCTATCTTACGATGGAAATTAATATGGACAACGCCATATCTGCAAGAACACAGCTGAACGAAGTAAGCCCGGTGAAAATAAGTTTCAATGACCTGGTGGTAAAAGCCGTTGCCCTGGCCCTTCGTCAGCACCCTGCAGTAAATGCCTCCTGGCTACCCGCCCGTGCCGGTACGGACGGGGGCGATAAGATACGCCGGCACCATCATATACATATAGGCATAGCCGTGGCAATTGAAGATGGCCTCATCGTTCCTGTAATCCGGTTTGCTGATCAGAAAGGATTGCCCCAGATCGCTGCTGAAAGCAAGGAACTGGCGGGCAAGGCTAAAAACAAAAAGCTGCAGCCCAATGAATTTACCGGCAATACCTTTACCATTTCCAACCTGGGTATGATGGATATAGATGAATTTACAGCCATCATCAACCCCCCCGACAGTTGTATACTGGCTGTTGGCAGAATAAAAGAGACCGTGATAAGAAGAGGAGACAGTTTTGCCGCCAGCAATGTGATGAAAGTAACCCTCAGCTGCGATCACCGAAGCGTGGATGGAGCAACTGGTGCGGCTTTTCTTCAAACGGTAAAAAAATTCCTGGAGAACCCGGTATCCATGCTGCTGTAAAGTAATTATACGTTGTACTAATAACAAAAAGCTGCCTCCCCCCGGCGGCTTTTTTTACCCGGTGATATGTCCGGCAAGTTTATTGCTCCTAATTTTTACCGTATTGAACATAACAGAAAACTTAAACCGGAAAAATGCTGCCATGGCCAAACTTCTAAAAAAACTTTCCCGTTCATTTTAAAACGAAACAGATTATGGAAGAAAAAGAAATGAGAGAGTTCTCCCTAACCCACCTGCTGCTTGTTACCGGGGTCTGTTCCCTTGCCTTTACAGCGATCATGAAAATTCTGGACGGCACTACTTTAAGCATCTTTCTTTTTACCGGGATTGTCAGCCTTGGGCTGGGTACATTGGGTTTGCTGGGCAGGCTGTTTTTTAAAAAATGGAATGCAGCTGATACGCAGTTAAACCAGCAGGATAATCAGTTATTTCAATAACCGGTTGCTTTCAGCAAAACTATTTTACCGTCCATTGTAGCCGCTATCAATGAATGTTTATCCATAACCTGCACGGTGTTCACCATTGAGTTATCAATTTTGTAAGCCCACTGAATTTTTTGCCCCGCAGGATCAATACAATATACCACCCCGTTCTTTGTACCAAAAAAAACAAACCCCTCTTTTTCTTTCAGCATAGAAGGCACATGTTCATAACCGAAACCGCAGTACATTTTCCAGGCTGCTGGTTGTTTTTCCCGGCCGGTTCTGTATGCCACAATGGTATCCTGCATGGTTTTGCCATACACCCATTTCCCGTCTGATGAAAAACCGATTGATTCCCTTACAGCAGCATCATTATTTCTCCATAATGTTTTTCCATCCGTAAAATCAATAGCCGATAGATACCTGTCCGGCGCCACCACATACACTTCACCGGCTATACGAACAGGTATGCAGGCTGCCGGCGAATAATTGCGGACCGGTGAACCATTGTTCCATTTCCAGAATAATTTTCCATCCGTACTGTTAAGCGAATAGAGATAAGTGTCCCATGCCCCGAAGAGCACCCTTGACTTATAATAAATGGGTGTGCTTACTACCGGGCCTTTCAGATCAGTATATGACCAGCGCATTTTTCCGGTCTTCAATTCAAAACTGAAGAAAGCCTTGCTGCCGCCGATAAAAAGCACATCATCGGTAATAAGCGGCGAGCCAAGTACCGGTGCGCCGGTTTGCCGTTTCCATACCAGTTTGCCGGTGCGGCTGTCAAGGCAATAAACAAAACCGTCTGTTGAGCCCAGTACCACTTTCCCTTCAGAGGCAGCCGGGGAAGAAAAAATGCTTCCGCCCGTCTGAAAGGTCCATGCTTTTGAACCATTCTTTAACGAAAGGGCCACTATTTCCCCGTTTTGATTACCTGCAATTGCCAGCCCGTTTGCCACTGCAGGCGTTGAGATGATATTGGCCGCCGAAGAATACTCCCATACCTTTTTCACTTCCGGGTATTTTGCATTGATGGCATAGGAAGGCCTGTTAAATTTCTTTCCGGTATCATAGTTCCTGGTTTCAATCTTCACGGCAGTCCATGGTCTGAATGTTTCCCCCCGATAGCTATCGGGGCCCGGCCTTCTTTCTGTAAAAATGATAGAATCATTTACAATGTCCACCAGGTTATACCCTCCGGTTGCTGCCCTTGCCCGAAGGTTGGACCGGCCCATCACACCCGGTATATCTTCAAAATTCATGGCTTTGTTGGCATGACCATGACCGCAAAGTATGACCCGGGTATTATGCTTTCTCAACCGGTCTGTTATCTCGTACCAGTTATCCAAACCAGGATCGATGGGATAATGGTTAAGAAAAATAACCGGCTGCTGCGGAGTGAGTTTTTTCAGTTCATCATCCAGCCAGTTTACCGCATCTCTCGGAACATGGCCGTCACCCATACGTACATAAGGGCCGGAGGCGCATCCGAGAAACCGGATGCCCCGGTATTCAAAACTGAATTTATCATTGCCAAACACGGTGATAAACATCGCCCCGCCGCTTTCACTCCAGCCGGAGTCGTGATTACCGGGAATAATATACCAGGGAATATCAAGGCTGTCCAGTATTTGTTTGGCGAGTTTCAGTTCTTCATTGGTTCCCAATTCTGTGATGTCGCCGGTAAGCACTACAAAGGCCACATCCGTCATGGCATTAATATCCCGTACGGTCCGGCGCAGGTCTTCTTCGGCCGAACCATTGGGCGACCCGATATGGGTATCTGAAATAAAGGCAAAGCGGAAGGGTTTTAACTGGGCATACGAAAGAAAAAAACCGGCCAGCAATGCTGTGAGCAGGAAAAACTTCTTCATGCTTAAAGTTATGAAATCAGGCCGCTGTCAGGATAAAATATATTTTCAATATTTTTTGAAAATTCAAAATATCCTCTGTAGCTTTGTGCCATGAAACTCGCCGAAGCAAAGCAGCAATTCATCAGCAGCTGGGGCGCCTTTGGCACCCACTGGGGTATCAACCGCACCATGGCGCAGATACATGCCCTGCTCCTCATCAGCCCTGACCCCATGACACAGGATGATATGATGGATGAACTCAACATCAGCCGGGGCAATACCAACATGAATATCCGGGAGCTTATCAACTGGGGCCTGGTGGACAGGGTATTGCTTACCGGTGAACGGAAAGAATTTTTTACAGCTGAAAAAGACATCTGGAAAGTGGTGAAGCAGATTGTAAAGGAAAGAAAGAAAAGAGAACTGGAGCCCATGCTGCAGTTGCTTGACAGGCTGGAGGAAGTGGAAGGCGATAAAAGAGATAAAGAAGTAAAAACTTTTGTGGATACCGTAAGCAGCATAAAAAAACTGGGGAAACAGGCCGATAAAACCCTGGATGTGATGATACGGGCGGAGGAAAACTGGTTTGTGGGTAATCTGCTGAAGCTTTTTAAATAACAATACTGAAAAAATCAGGAAGCCGGTTAGCCGGCTTTATTTTGAAATAGTATTTTCATTTTTTTCTGAAAATTTAAAATATTTGATATGAAGCTTTTTAAACAAATTGACCTGGTAATCAGCATCGCCCTGATTACAGGCTTATCCTTTTGGTATATTTATGACCAGGATATTCTCTTTACGGCTTATTTCGTTACAGGCGGCTGGCAGGTATTAAGCATGATAGTGCATGAATCAGGCCGCTGGTTTACAGCAAAGGGTACAGCCCGCAGAATGTATCACCGGGTTTCACTCATCATCATTGCCATGGGCGCCCTTACGCCGCTGGTCCATATTTTTTTCTTTATCTATTTTATTATGCTCTATGCCGCACCGGTAATGGCAATTACTTACTCCCTGATCTGTTATCAGGAAATAAAAATTATTTCTCAACGGCCCATAAATGTTATAAAATGAAAAAGCTGCTTATTTCTGGCCCGGCAGTTCATAGCTTTGCGCCATGACCCCTAAAAAAACCCTCGTACTCGGTGCCTCTGATAATCCGTCCCGGTACAGCTATCTTGCCATTCAGCGTTTGCGCAGCCACGGGCATCCCGTAGCGGCGGTGGGAAGAAGAAATACAAAAGTTGCAGACGTTACTATTGGTACAGAACATGAACCCTTTTCTGATATTGACACCGTAACCCTTTACCTGAACCCCCTGCACCAGCAGGAATATTATGACTATATCCTCTCGCTGAAACCCAAGCGGATCATCTTCAATCCCGGCGCTGAAAATAATGAACTGGTCGGCCTGGCAAAACAAAACGGGATCATAACAAAAGAGGCCTGCACCCTGGTCATGTTAAGTACAAACCAGTACTGATAGTAGATAACCATTTCTTTTATTCGAAGTTTTACGATTAGTACAGGGTACTACCCCTCAATCTTTTCTTTATCATTTACTGATCGCTTGGATGTTTTTAAAACTTTCACAAATCTTGTATCACCGTCCCCCTCTGAAAACTGTAGTTGAGTTTCATGACTGCCGAACAATATCCTTTTGACCTTAAACAAGTACCAATGAAAAACCTACGTACCGCCGTACTGTGTGCAGGCTTTGCGGTTTGCAGCCTCGGTTCTTTTGCCCAGGAAAAAACGCCGCCTGTTAATGAACCCGATTATAATAAGCCCCGGTTATTTGATGGCCTGCCCGCCAGGATTCAGCTGAATGCCGATGCCATCAGCAGCCTGTTTGCCACTCCGATGGGCCGTGCAGCCAGCATCAGCCTTTCTGAAGATAACCGCTTCCAGTTCCAGGGCGAAGTGGTTTCATCAGGCGCCAAAAGCCAGCAGGTACAAAGCATGGTTATCCGCTCTACTAATTTTAACGGAGCCAGCTTTTCAATTTCAAGAATCACACAGGCTGATGGCACCATTAGCTATAAGGGAAGAATCATCAGTTTTCGCCATGGCGATCTGTACGAGCTCGAAAATCAGAACGGGCAATATGTACTGGTGAAAAAGAATTTTTACGACCTGGTAAACGAATAAATTATTACAAGACTCAGGTTATAGTCCGTTTTTCCATCTGTACCCTGAAGTACCTATTGAAAAAATAAAATCCTCCTTGTATGAAAAACCTTTACAGATCCGTACTTGTCCTGCTGCTGCTGGCCGGTTCCGTTAGTGCCAAAGCACAGGTACCCGTAATGAGCAGCCTGCCTTCGGCCACTGCCGTGTTGTTTCTGGATTTTGACGGACACACGGTGGAAAATACATCCTGGAATTACAACGGTCCTATCTATTGCGGCCCTTCCAGTATGACAAATACCAACATCACTTCCGTATTCAACAGGGTGGCAGAAGACTACCGCCCATTTAATATTAATATTACTACCGACTCAACAAAATTTTGGGCTGCCCCGGCCACTTCAAGAATGAGGGTGATACTTACTGTCAGTCATGAATGGTATGGAGCCGGCGGCGGAGTGGCATTTGTCGGTTCCTTTACCTGGGGCGATAATACTCCCTGTTTTGTTTTTACTGCTACATTGGGTGTAAACTGGACTAAGGGTATTTCCGAAGCTGCCTCTCATGAAGCCGGCCACACATTCGGCCTTTACCACCAGGCGCATTATAATGCCAGCTGCAATAAAATATCCGACTATCACTACGGCACTGGCTCCGGCTGGGCGCCGATAATGGGTGTGGGATATTATAAGAATTTCACCCTCTGGAACAACGGGCCCAATCCCTATGGATGTACCAATTACCAGAATGATTTGTCCGTAATCACATCCTCCGCCAACGGTTTCAGTTTTCGTACCGATGACCATTCCAATAATTTTTCGGGCGCCACAGTGGCCAATTTTGTAAACAACCAGTTTACCGTAAATGGTGTTGTTACTCAAAGCACTGATGCAGACATGATAAAACTCACCCTGCCGGGAACAGGCCGTTTTTTGCTGGAAGCCGTTCCGTACAACGTAAGCACAGGCAATGCCGGTTCCAATCTCGACCTTCAGGTTACACTATACAACGCATCGCAGGTTCAGTTAAATGTATTTAACCCGGGCATGCTGCTTAATTCCATCATTGATTCAATAATGAATGCCGGCGATTATTTTCTGAAAATAGAAGGCAAGGGAAATATTTATGCCCCCAACTATGCAAGCCTGGGTTCTTACTCTCTCCAGGGCAATTTCTTTATCAGCACCCTGCCGCTGAGAAGGCTTGAATTATCCGGCGCTGTTATCAACGACCGGCATAAACTGAGCTGGATCATTGATGCAGATGAACAGGTGGTGGAGCAGGTACTTGAAATTTCCACGAATGCTGGAAACTTTAATCCGCTTACGTTGCCAGCCAATGCTGACCGGTCATACCTGTATTCGCCCAACAGTGGCAACGCAGTTCAGTACCGCTTAAAGGTTACATTTGATAACGGGCATACCTATTATTCAAACATTGTTACGCTATGCAACACCGGCAACGACATCAGGCCAAAACTGCTGAGCAACCTGGTGAACAACACCATTACGGTTACCAGCCCCGGCAATTTCAGCTACGCTGTGTACGACATGAATGGCAAACTGGCTGCCAATGGCCAGCTGGTAAATGGCATGAATATCATTTCTGCAACAGTAATACCCGGTGGCATGTATATCATTAAGTTCACTGATGACAATAACCAGTGGACCGATAAGTTTGTCCGGCAATAACTCTTTCCTGTTCCGCCCCCGTGCGGAACGTTAATCCGTGCCCTTTTTTTTATTAAGAGGTTTTCCTGTAATTTAGGAGAACCTCTTTTTGTATGCGCTGGAGAAAATTTAACGGAGACCCGATAGAACTGCCTATTTTGGAAGCTGTGGAAAATGCCATCAAAAGGGAAACACAAAACGGCTACCATCTGAAGGTGTGCATCGGCACCGACTCACAGGTAAAGGGACAGGAAACGGAATTTGCCACCGTTATTGTCTTTCTGCGGGAAGGCCATGGCGGTTTTATGTTCATTCACAATGAAAAGACCCGGCAGCAGTTTACCATCAAGGAGCGGATGCTGATGGAAGTGGCCAAGAGCATCGAAATCGCCTATGAACTCTGCAACCTGTTTACCCTGTATGATGTGGATATGGAAGTGCATGCCGACATCAACACCAACCCGCACTTCAAAAGTAACGACGCCCTGAAAGAAGCCATGGGTTATATCCTGGGGATGGGATTTGCCTTTAAAGCCAAGCCGGAAGCTTTTGCCAGCAGCAGCTGCGCCAATAAAGTAGTGAACTAAGCAGCAGGCAATTTTGTGGAGATGCGGGGGAAACCCATTACTCTCTTTTTCTTCTTTTAATAATTATCAGCAGCAAAACAATCACAGCGGCGCCACCAACTGCCCAAATAACCGGAAATTTTTTCTTATCGCCGGCAGTATCGTTTTCCGTTTGTTTCACCGGGGGTAATATCGCCGTACTGTCTGCAGCAGTTGGAAGAACAGAATCATTCCGGGGATTTGCTTTTACTACGCTGTCGGCAAATCGTTTTAACCTTTGCCGCATGGAATCGGCCAGCACTGTTCTTTTGCTTTTCCTGGCGGAGCCCGGTTTTTGAGCAGCTGTTTCAACAAAACAACACACTGCAACCAGCAGGAATAACACCTGTAACTTGCGTTTAAAGAAAAAATGAAGGGGAAATCGCATTAGGGTTGATCAGCAATAGCAGCAGCCCCTTTACCGGAAGGCTGCGTGGCCTGGGTTAAAAAAAGGGTACCGGGTTCGGTTACCACTCCTGAATATATTTTAGTGAGTTTCTTTTTGCTGTCTTCCTGCGCCAGAGAAAATGTGACAAGAACCATGACAAACAAAACCACCACTATATTTCTTTCCGATAAGATTGATCTCATAACTGGCCTGTAATTGGGTTTAAAATAGGCATAAAAGTCCAACAATTCTATACTACGAATGGAGTATTTTTATGTCTAATGTTTTGTAAAACTGTTATTTAACCCGCTAATATAATCCAACAGCTCTTTGCGGCCCTGCTTTTTAATCAATGAGGTCAAAAAAAAGGGCGGGGCTTCTTCCCATTGCTGATGCATTGCCGCTAAAAATTGCTGCACATTTCTTTCAGTCGCCCCGGGTTTATTCTTATCCGTTTTGGTGAAAACCAGCACAAAAGGTATTTCCCACATCCCTAATTTGCTGATAAACTCCAGGTCTGTCTTTTGAGGTCCATGCCTGCTGTCAATCAGCACAAACAAACAAACGAGGTTTTCTCTTTTGCGGATGTAGGATCCAATCATATTCTCCCAGTTGTTCCTTGCTTTTTGGGAAACAGTGGCATAACCATACCCGGGCAGGTCAACCAAATACCATTTCGATACTCCCCGCTCCTTTAGGTGAGGGGCCGGTCTCGCCTTCGGCAAGCCTATGGCGACCGAAGGAGGTGAGGTAATCTCAAAATGATTTATCAGCTGAGTTTTTCCCGGTGTGGCAGAGGTTTTGGCAAGATTGCGCTGGCCTGTCAGCATATTGATGAGCGACGATTTTCCCACATTGCTGCGGCCTATGAAAGCATACTCAGGCCTGTCGGGCGCAGGGCATTGCTTATATGCAGCGCTGCTGATCAGATATTTTGCTGAAATAATTTCCATTTAATAAAGGCACAAGATACGGGCACAGGGCACAAGACAGAAAGTAGGAGAAGCGCTTTTTATACTCCCCCTTGTTTTACACCTTGACCCTTGTCCCTTGTCCCTTCTCCCTTGACCCTTGTCCCTTGACCCTTGACCCTTGTCCCTTGTCCCTTGACCCTTGACCCTTGTCCCTTGACCCTTGACCCTTGTCCCTTGACCCTTGTCCCTTCTCCCTTGTCCCTTGACCCTTGTCCCTTGTCCCTTGTCCCCTTTATCTTTGCACCCCATGTCAAACCCATTGCCCCACGACCATATTATTCCCTTCAGGGATTCTGAAAAGACCAAAAAAAACCAGGTGGCAGAAATGTTTGACGGCATCGCCGGGCAGTATGACCATTTGAACCGCTTTCTTTCAGCCCGAATTGATATAAGCTGGCGCAAAAAAGCCATTCGTAAACTAAAGGATGATAACCCCCGGTATATTCTTGACGTTGCCACTGGCACAGCCGATATGGCTATTATGGCCTGCAGGCTGCTGAAACCTGAAAAAATAGAAGGCATTGATATCTCGGCCAATATGCTGGAGCTGGGAAGAAAAAAGATTGAAAAAGAAGGGTTTGGGAGTAAAATCCGCTTGCAACCCGGAGATTCGGAAGCAATAAATTTTCCTGAAAATACGTTTGATGCGGTGATGGTGGCATTTGGAGTGCGGAACTTTGAAAACCTGGAAAAAGGCCTTGCAGAAATGTACCGGGTGCTGAAGCCCGGAGGCCGGCTGATCATACTTGAATTTTCAAAACCCCGGCGTTGGGCGGTAAAAAGTTTATATAACCTGTACATGGGCATTGTGGCCCCGCAGGTAGCCCGCTGGTTCAGGCAGAATAAAGAGGCCTATCAGTACCTCTGCGAATCAGCCAATGCTTTTCCGGACCGCCATTCATTTACGGACATTTTAAAAATAGCGGGGTACACCGATACCGGTTTTCAACCGCTTACTTTAGGAATATGCTGTATCTACTCCGGAAGAAAGCCCGGCTGAACATAGTGGTACTGGTATTGTTTACCTGCAGCCTGCTATATGCACCTGCTGCACCGGCACAGCGTTATTCTTATTCCCCGGTGGAGCAAAACCAGTCTGACCATGATGGCAAGCCTTATTATTTCGGGCTTACCGTGGGGGTGAACCTGGCCCGCTTTCACACTCATCTGCACCCGAGGTTTCTGATGGACGACAGTGTGTTTGTGGCAGAGCCTGCCAATGCCGGGGGACTTGCACTGGGGTTACTGGCCACCACCCGCATATCCGACAGGTTTCAGTTGCGCTTTAACCCGCAACTGATGTTCCTGGAAAGAAATATTTTTTACAAACTCAAATTTCCCGACAGGGATAACCAGACCGAAGTGGTGAAGAAAGTGGAATCCATCATTATGACCTTTCCGCTTCAGGTAAAATTCCAGAGCGACCGCATCGGCAATTTCAGGGTGTACACCCTGGCGGGATGGAAAGCCGATATTGACATGGCCAGCAATGCCCGTGCAAAAAGGGCCGAAGACCTGGTGAAGATTGAAAAATTTGACTATGGCCCTGAGTTCGGTATCGGTTTTAATTTCTTTTTCGACAGTTTTATTTTCTCCCCCGAAATAAAGATCAGCAACGGCCTGCGCAACCTGCATGCAAGGGATGTTAACCTGATCAACTCCAGTGTATTTGACAAAATACAGTCGAGGATGATCATTTTCAGCATTCACCTGGAAGGGTAACCTTATTAGTTGTTCTTCCTTTTATCATCTCATACCGGGCTCATACAACCGGAAAACTTCATTATTTTCAGGTATGGAAAAAATTATACTGAAACCGCTTCTTCACCGGGGGCAGGAATGTATAGGTATTTACTTCCCGGTAAATTATAAAGTGAACGGGGCTTTGCAAAAAGCAAAGGCAGCCAGGTTCAGCAATACACACAAGTGCTGGTACACACCCCTGAGCAAAGAAAATTACAATAAACTGATCCGGGCATTAAAAGGATTGGCAGAGGCAGAGCAATCTGCATTGCATGAGTATTTGCAGCAGAAGAAAAAAACGGAGCAACCGGCATTACCCGTTACTGTA
Organism: Bacteroidota bacterium; assembly: GCA_016868455.1. Lineage (GTDB taxonomy): Bacteria > Bacteroidota > Bacteroidia > Chitinophagales > Chitinophagaceae > JJ008. The sequence goes on along the minus strand of VGGV01000037.1, from coordinate 1,177 downwards.
AAACGGGCAAATGAAACAAGACAGACAGAAACGGTGAAATGGGTAATTCAAAAACCGGTGGTTTACAAAAAGGAAAAGATAAGTGCGGAAAATGCACATGTGTTGCCGGCAATGGAAGAAATGCTGAAACTGAAAGCCTACAGTCAATCAACTATAAAAACCTACCTGGGTGAAATGACTCAATTTGTAATTGCCCTTAAAAATATACCGGCCGGTGCGCTGAAGCCGGAACACTTAAAACGTTACCTGGTTCATTGCTATGAAAAACTTGGCCTGAAAGAAAACACCCTGCACAGCAGGATGAATGCCTTAAAGTTTTATTAGGAACAGGTACGGAACCGGAATAAATTTTTTTGGGAGATACCGAGACCCAAGAAACAGTTGTTGCTGCCTAAAGTTTTTAATCAAAATGAGATTACTGCTATTATTAAATCGGCAGGCAATATTAAGCATAAGGCAATGCTAATGTTGTGCTATGCAGCCGGATTAAGGGTAAGTGAAGTGGTTAATATCAAAGTAACCGATGTGGACAGCCAGAGAATGTGTATAGTAGTAAGGCAGGCAAAAGGGAAAAAAGACAGGATGGTGAGCCTGAGTCCTGTGTTACTTGTCATGTTGCGGGAATATATAAAAGAACATCAACCCGACCAGAAAGGATATCTTTTTTCGGGTCAGTTTGCAGGTGAGCCTTACAGCAGCAGAAGTTTGCAATTGATTTTAGCTGCTGCCAAAGAAAAAGCCGGTATTTTAAAACCCGGGAGTATGCATGCACTCCGGCATAGTTTTGCTACACATTTGCTTGATAAGGGCACAGATGTTACTATTATTATGAAGCTGCTTGGCCACAATGACATAAGGACAACCATGCGTTATCTGCATGTAACCAACCGGGATATATTGCAAATACTTAGCCCGTTGGATGATCTTAATTTGGGATAGGTCCGTGGATTAACGAAACTCCGATAGCCGTCAATACTATTTTTAAGTTTTTGATTTTCAGCAAACAAAGAAAAAAGCGAAAGTTTTAGGGCCTCGAAACCTTCGTACATTTACATGTTAGCGGTCATTGTAAAGCGATACCCGACAAAATTCAATAGAACAAATAATAAGTTATGATACAAAGAATATCAAAAATTATTTTCACAGTTTTCATCTTGACAAGCACTTTGGTTTCAAA
>VGGV01000036.1 GCA_016868455.1 Bacteroidota bacterium | reverse complement strand
TCATCCCCTTTTTCCTCTTCTTTGTAAAACCGGAGGTTCTCCAGCAGCAATACCTCACCCGGTCTCATCATGCCGGCAGTAAGTGCCGCTTGTTCCCCGATGCAGTCACTGGCGAAAAGGACAGTGGCGCCTCCAAGCAGCTTACCCAAGTGATTGACCAGGTGTTTCAGTGAATATTTTTCAGCGGGACCATCTTTGGGTCTTCCAAGATGGCTCATTAATATAACCATACCGCCGTCACCCAATATCTTTTTTATGGTCGGAACAGCTGCCCGCATCCTTGTATCGTCTGTAATTTCAAATTTTTCGTTCAGCGGCACATTAAAATCCACCCTTATCAGCGCCTTTTGCCCTTTGAAATTGTATGCAGAAAAACTACCCATAACTTTCATTTTGGAATACAAATTTAGAGAAACAAAAATGCCCCTTATCCGGGGCATTGCAGTATAAAAATAAGATCAGCTTATCAGCTTGGCAAAATAATTCACCGTTCTTACCAGCTGGCTTACGTAGCTCATTTCATTGTCGTACCAGCTTACAGCCTTTACCAGTTGTTTGTCTCCCGCTGTCATTACCCTGGTTTGCGTGGCATCGAATAATGAGCCCCAGGTAATACCAATCACATCCGTACTCACTATTTCGTCCTCGGTATAACCAAAGCTTTCATTGCTGGCTGCTTTCATGGCGGCATTCACTTCTTCTGCAGTCACAGTTTTATTTAAGATACAGGTGAGTTCCGTTAACGAACCGGTAATAGTAGGCACCCTTTGCGCTGCACCGTCCAGTTTGCCCTTTAATTCGGGCAGCACCAGTCCAATGGCTTTTGCAGCTCCGGTACTGTTGGGCACAATATTGGCGGCTGCAGCCCTTGCCCGGCGCAGATCGCCTTTGGCATGCGGAGCATCCAGTGTATTCTGATCGTTGGTATAAGCATGGATGGTTGTCATGATGCCGGTAATGATACCAAATTTATCATTCAGTACTTTGGCCATGGGAGCAAGACAATTGGTGGTGCAGGAAGCGCAGGAAATTATGGTTTCGCTTCCGTCCAGTATGTTGTGGTTCACATTAAACACAACGGTTTTCAGGTCGCCGGTGGCGGGTGCTGAGATAACGACCCTTTTGGCGCCGGCAGCAAGGTGGGCGGCTGCTTTATCTTTATCCGTAAAAAAGCCGGTGCATTCCAGTACAACATCCACATCATGATTCTTCCAGGGAATTTCGGCCGGGTTTTTTTGTGCATATATCCTGACGGTGTCCCCGTTAACCACAATGGAGTCCTCGGTTGCTTTTACTTCTGCATTAAATCTTCCTTGAGCGCTGTCATATTTTAAAAGATGGGCCAGCACTTTAGGGCTGGTCAGGTCATTGACGGCCACCACATCAATTCCCTGCATTTGATAAATCTGTCGGTAAACCAGGCGTCCGATACGGCCAAATCCATTAATGGCAACTTTAACTGTATTCATAATATTGAATATTTTTTTTGCGTTTGTGTCAGCCGGTGCCAAAGCAATGGCTAACAAGGGTGCGAAGGTAATAAAATGACGGATGACTGACTGTATCAGATTTGATTATGCCGGCCGATGCAGTGAGTTCAGACGCCTTGCACAACTTACTTTGTTCTTCGGTGAAAAACTTTTGGCTAAAAACCTTCGCAGGGCTATCTTTGCCGTCCCTAAAAACAAGGCCTTCAAAGGCCTTCGGCCAACGAATCCATGGCGAAGTTGGCCCGTTCGTCTAAGGGCTAGGACACCACCCTTTCACGGTGGTGATACGGGTTCGAATCCCGTACGGGCTACAAAGCCTCTCAGCGATTGTTGAGCGGCTTTTTTATATTGAGCCATTGCAAGCTTGCTTGCAAAAGGTGAAAAAATGAAAAAGCCGGCAGACGCGGTAGCGGCTGCAGAGGCTTTGGGTAAATCAAATGCGAAAGGGATCATGGAAATAATCCCGTACGGGCTACGAAAAGGGCTTTGATTTTTCAAAGCCTTTTTATTTTAATGTACACTATTTATGCCCAGATCAACTAGACAAGAAATGGGTACTGTATATATACTCCGGGGGCACATCACCCTTATTAAGTTTTTTCCTGTTACTGTAAAATCACCGACATTGCTTCTTTTTCATCCTGCTTTTCTTTGCAGTAAATAATAACAAATGAAAAAGATAATAGCTATTTCCGTGACCGTTTTGATCGCTGGTTTTGCCGGCTGGTACTTCTTTTTAAGAAAACCTCATTTTGAAGCCACCAACGGATTTTTAGTGAATGTGGACAAGAAAGGCCTCATCATCGAGGGATATGATCCTGTTGCCTATTTCAAAAATGAAAAAGCTGTTAAAGGCAGCTAACTATTTAGATAACTTTATGATAATGCTAAAGAATAGAATAATAACGTATAAAGCCCTAAAACCGTTCGTATCCACACCCAGTGGAGTGGAGTGGATTCATTCAGCATAAGGAAAATTGCCGGGTAAAATCGTTACACCTGAAACAGCGGAAAATGCATGGCCTCTGGCGATGACGATAAATCAGGTTACCAGAAAACGCATTCAAGCTTACAAAATTAACTGTGTTGCCTGATAAAAAATTCAGTTGGAAGAAAATTCAGGTAGAGTATATCGGTTTAATCTGCAGACTTATGTTTTCCGTAACTTGAAATTAAAATGCAAAGTATGAAAACAGCAATAGTAACCGGCGCATCCGGTAATCTGGGCCAGGCATTAGTTAAGAAATTTATTGCGGAAGGGTATAAAGTAGTCGGCACGGTGATCCCCAACGATCCGATTGCCATTGATTTTTCATCAGATAAATTTGAAAAAGTAGTTGTGGATTTAATGAGTGAAGAATCCTCGGCAAACTTTGTTACCGGAGTAATTTCAAAATATGGTTCTGTGCATGCGGCAATTTTAACCGTTGGCGGTTTTGCCATGGGAAAAATTGCCGATACCTCTTCGGCTGATATCCTGAAACAGTACAAACTGAATTTTGAAACGGCTTATCATGTGGCCCGGCCTGTGTTTGCAGAGATGATGAAGCAGAACAGCGGACGAATATTTATTGTTGGTTCAAGACCCGGGTTAAGTGCTGAAAACGGAAATGGGATGGTGGCTTATGGCATGGCTAAATCGTTGATTTTTCGCCTGGCGGAACTGATGAATATTGAAGCCAAAGGCAAAAATGTAGTGACCAGTGTGGTGGTGCCCAGCACCATTGATACACCCCAAAACCGGAAAGCCATGCCCGATGCTGATTTCAGCAAATGGGTGAAGCCGGAAGATATTGCCAATGTGATTTATTACCACTGCTCGGATGAAGCCGCTGTGCTGAGAGAAATAGTGATTAAAGTGTATAACAATGCCTGATGATGGATTCCGTTGGTTGGGGTTGGATATTTGCGGCATCAGCAGTGTTGCCACACATCAGCAATTTGGCTAATAGCCGCTACTGTGAAGGAAATACTGGCGAAGCAATGCTTTGAATTCCGGTAGTTGCCTTATAAAATCCAGATCAGCATCATTCATCAGCTGAAAATAGCTGCCAAAACCCAGCTTCAGCGATTTCTCCAGGCTTTCCAGCGCCGGCTGCCAAACAATATACAAAGGGCAGTGGGCCGAGTTCAAAAATGATGCGTATGCTCTGATGGATAAAGAGGGGCAGAAAATACTCCCGTACTTATTGCTTGAAAATATTTAACTCTTTCCACGCCCGGTTCACCGGGGCGGGGTTGGATGATTTCTCATAGAGCTATTAGTTACGGCCTCTGTTTCCACAAGGGCTTTTTGTTAATCAGGTTTTTGGGTAAAAATGAAAAATAATATTGCCTGGACAATTAGTATTGCCGCTACTACCACTATTGATATTAGTGTCCTAATGACGGCATCTCTACTGAATATCCATCCATTGCAGGCTAAATGAATAATCAATATAGTTGCAAACAATATTATCATGCGCTTAGTTTGATAATTCTGGTTTAGTGTCTACTGAAATAGCGTATGAGATGATTCCCATCTCCATAAAGGTATCTACAGTCAATTGCTGCATTTCGTCATCCAGTTTGAAATACCACACATCTTTATGCTTTGTTGTGCATAGCGTGTTCAGCACTTGTATTACCTCTGATCTCTGTTCATCCGGCATTTCCGGGATACTGAAAACCCCTTTTCAAATAACACTGTAAACTTACCGGCACGCAGGTTTGGTTTGAATACCCTCTGCCGGGTATTTAAGCAGCTGCTTCCGGGTTTTAACAATTTTTGCTACCTTGTATCCGCCGGCTGCATCTACATTGGCCGTTTGCATTATTTTCATTAAAATTATCGCATGAAACCGGTGATAGCCTTAATAGCAGTTGCGCTTTTTTTTGCTTCTTGCCGGAAAGATGTATCGGATGCCCCCGCGCCGCTGAAAGCTGAAACCACGCTGAATACTCCCTATGGTGCTGACCCCCTGCAAAAAATGGATATATACCTTCCGGCCGGAAGAACTGCCGCTTCCACCAAAGTAATCATTATGATCCACGGTGGCGGATGGACACAGGGGGACAAAACTGATTTTACCGCTTATGTGGATACACTAAAGAAGCGTCTTCCCGGTTATGCCATATTTAATATCAACTACCGGCTGGCTACTAGAACAGCTAATTTCTTCCCTGCACAGGAAAATGATGTAAAACAGGCGCTTGAGTTTATTTTCAGCAAAAGAAATGAATACAATATCTCCGACAAATTCGTTCTGCTGGGCGCCAGTGCGGGCGGACACCTGGCATTGCTCCACGCTTATAAATATACCAGCCCGGTGAAAATAAAGGCAGTGGTGGATTTTTTCGGGCCAACAGAACTGGTGAACATGTATAACAACCCTCCCAACCCGCTGATCCCACTGCTGCTCATACAGGTTACCGGCGGAAACCCCACAACTCATGCAACCATTTACCAGCAATCAAGCCCTATGAGTTTTGTAACATCACAAAGCCCCCCAACCATCATTTTACACGGAGGCACAGATATAGTGGTTGCACCCTCCCAGTCTGTTTTATTAAAAAACCAGTTGCAAACCCTGGGGGTAACTCACCAATATGTTTATTACTCCACAGAAGGACATGGATGGACAGGCCCTAACCTGGTTGATTCATTTGAAAAGATCACAGCTTTTATTAATGCCAATGTGAATTGAAAGAAATTGTTTGCATACTGTGTTTTGCCACATCATTTTCAGCTATTGCCCAAAACACTGAACAAGAAGAGAAAAAAAAGCTGCTGGATAAACTTCAGACAGCATTTGCAGACCCGTGAAAACTTGCATTAGTTGATGACACCATCAGCTTGCCCCATGACAGTCTCTTTTTACCATCCCGGTATTTGCTCCGTGCTGGTTTGTCATTACCCGGTACTGCAGGAAATGTAATGATTTATTTCGTCAGCAATAAATCCAGGGATTCTGTATTGGTCAATTATTTTAAGAACATTTTTATAAAAGTTTTTAAAGACAGCAGTTATCTGATTACTCTTGAAGACGGGTTTGAGGCGCTTAACTGGAATGAACAGTTGATTGCTTTCAGTTTTTGTTATTCGGAAATATTATGTAACAAAATCAGTAAAATTCTTTCTGATGACCCGGGGTTGGCTATGCAAGTACCGGAAATAAAGATCCTTGACATTAAACAGGAAGACAAAGATGAACCGCCGCCACCACCTCCACCACCACCTCCTCCTCCCAGGAGAAAAAATCTAAAAGAAAAAAGGGAGAAGCCAGCCGCTGTTTACCGGCCAGCACAAATAAGTTTCGTTACTTTGATTGCATGAGCCTGAATACTCCCCTTGCAGAAAGGATACGCCCTGAAAACCTTGATGATCTACTGGGACAGGAGCACCTGGCTGGAAAAGGAAGCATTCTCAGAACGGCCATTGAAAGAGGCAAAATTCCTTCAATGATTTTCTGGGGGCCTCCCGGCACTGGCAAAACCACCATCGCCAATATCATTGCGCATACTGTACAGGCTCCTATCTACCAGCTTAGCGCCATCAGTTCAGGTGTAAAGGAAGTGAGGGAAGTGCTTGAAGAAGCAAAAACAAAAAAGGGAGTTATCCTTTTCATTGATGAGATACACCGCTTCAACAAAGGCCAGCAGGATGCATTGCTGGGCGCCGTGGAAAAAGGTATCATAACCTTAATCGGCGCCACCACAGAAAACCCTTCATTTGAAGTAAACAGCGCCTTACTAAGCCGATGCCAGATATATGTTTTGAAACCGCTCGGTGAAAAAGATCTTGTTCATTTGTTGCAAAGGGCAATGGAAAAAGATGAATTCCTGCAAAAGAAAAAAATTGATTTGAAAGAAACTGCCGCCCTGATCAATATCTCCGGCGGAGATGCCCGGAAACTGCTGAACCTGCTGGAAATTGTTTGCGATGCCGGCGGCGACGGGGTAGCCATTACTGATACTTATGTTATGGAAACGGCGCAAAAGAAAATTGCGCTTTATGATAAAAGCGGTGAACAGCATTATGATATCCTATCCGCATTTATCAAATCAATACGGGGCAGCGACCCCAACGCCGCCGTGTACTGGCTGGCCCGGATGATTGAAGGGGGCGAGGATGTAAAATTCATTGCCCGCCGGCTGGTGATACTGGCCAGCGAAGATATAGGCAATGCCAACCCTACAGCCCTGGTGCTGGCCAATGCGGCATTTGAGGCTGTCAATAAAATTGGTTACCCCGAATCAAGGATCATTTTATCGCAATGCGCCACTTACCTGGCTGCAAGCCCCAAGAGCAATGCTGCCTGTGCTGCTATTGACAATGCACAGGAACTGGTAAGAAAAACAGGCGATCTTTCCGTACCCCTGCATATCCGCAATGCGCCGACCACATTGATGAAAAACCTTGGCTATGGAAAGAATTATGAATATTCGCACAGTTATGAAAACAGTTTCTCTCCGCAGGAATACCTGCCAAAAGAAATAGCCGGTACAAAACTGTATGATCCCGGTAAAAATGCCCGTGAAGAAGAATTGCGGAAATTTCTGAAAGTACTGTGGAAAGATAAATATGGTTATTGAGCAATTTTTTCCGGATCGAATAACAAAGGGAAAAATTGTCCCTGTATTTTTTCACCCTTCTTTATTACCGGAACTCCTTCAAGCAGCGGTTCATCCGAATCTGAAATAACCCCATCCGCAAATACATTTATTACAAAGGCCCTGCGGGGCCGGCTGGAAGTATTAGCCCCTGAACCGTGCAGGGTTAATGAGTGATGAAATACGGCTTCACCGGCTTTTACGGTTGCAGACACCGGGTTTTCAAACTGCTTTTGCTGTTCTTCACTTAAAAAATCTTTTATGCCCTCCAGGTTTCCTGCTATAACGGGTTTGGAAAGCAGACCCCAGCGGTGGCTGCCGGGGATATACTGCAGGCATCCGTTTTCGGAAGTTGCATCATCCAATCCGCACCAGCAGGTAAGGTGGGCAACGGGTTTTGTTCTTGTCCAGTAAGAATAATCCTGGTGCCATGCCACCACACCACCCTGTTTGGCTGGCTTCCAGAAAATCTGGTCGTGCCAGAAACGAACCGGCCTGTTATCCAGTAATTGATATGCAGCCATCAGGAACCGGGGATTCCACAACACATCATGCAAGCCCCCGGTAATCCGCCAGGCGCCCAGTGCATGAAATAATATTGTGGAAGGATCTTTGGATTCATTCGAATGAAATTCATAAAAAAGGCCGTGTCCCGGGTGTTCAGGGTTGGCAATTATTGCCAGCTCATTTCTGATGGTTTCTATTTGCCTTACATCGAGCAATTTTATACCGCTTACAAAACCATTTTCCTTAAAACAGGCAAGCTGATCTTCCGGCAGTTTATACTCTTCCCACTCAGCGGGAGTGGCCGGCCACCGGAAAACATCAGCTATCAATTGGTGCACATTACTCAGGTCTTTTACAGGCATAAAGAATATTTTATTGAAATTAATCAATTTGACCAGCAAGTAAATTGATTTGTTAGTTTTACCCTTTAACCATTCATGACTCCTGGAAAATGATTAACTGGATAATCAAAAAATTTGATGAACTGACAGTGCATGAATTGTATGCCCTCCTTCAGTTACGCAATGAGGTATTTGCAGTGGAGCAAAATTGTGTGTATCCTGACATGGACAATAAAGACCAGCCTGCTTTTCACCTGATGGGCTGGCAGGATGGAAAACTGCTCGCTTATACCCGTCTGCTTCCTCCTGGTACAGCCTGCGCCGAGCCTTCTATCGGAAGGGTAGTTACTTCACCGGCTGCCAGGGGCAGCGGTGCCGGAAGGGCATTAATGCAGCGTTCGATTGATGTAAGCCGCCGGCTATTCGGTCCTCTACCGATAAAAATAGGCGCCCAGCTTTATTTGCATCGTTTTTATTCATCACTTGGTTTTAAACAAACCAGTGATGTTTACCTCGAATACGGCATTGAACACATTGAAATGCTGCTTGCGTAGTTTTTTTTTGTAGAATCACTAGGTAGAAAGCTTGTAAAAAATTCCGCCGTTAAAAAAAAGGCGGTTTAGCTTTTCTTTTGGTTTTTTCTTTTTCTATTTTGTTTCTGAAATCCAATAGAAGAAAAACCAGAAATCTGATACCAATGAGAACAAGTGTACCCCTTGTACGGTTACCCGTACTTATTATATGCTTATTCATTACTTTCTCCGCATCTCCGCAATCGGTAAGTGTAGCCGATGGCAAGATTGAACTGGGTGTGGGCATCGGCCCTTCTTTTTTCCTCGGCGACCTCGGTGGCAGTAAAGGAATCGGTAAAACATTCGTAAAGGATGTTGATTTTCCCCTTACCAAACTTTGTAAAGGCTTATATGTAAACATATACCCAACAGAATGGCTGGGTTTTCGTTTAGCCGGAAACCTGGGTCAGCTTGAGGGAGATGATGCCCAGGCTCCAAACAAAGGAGGTGCAGAAAGATTCCGCCTGTACAGAAATCTCAAGTTGAAATCAACCCTGTGGGATGCCTAAATCATTCCAACTTGCCGCTTATTCTTACAGTGCCGGTTGGGTTGGTGGCAATTTTAATATTCTTCCTTCTTTAGCGATCATTGGTGCTCTTGCTGGTTTGTATGGCCTCTATCTGCTATACCTTGGTCTGCCAAAAATGAAAAAAACGCCCCAGGAGCAGGTAAACGGCTATTTTGTGGCAAGTCTTATTGCGATGATTGTTGCATCTTTTGTTATCGGTTTAATTCTGACTTCAATCATTATTGAGAATCCGGGAAGAACTGGTGGAAAATATCTTTTGTATCTGGAGGATTTGGTGGCGAAGATTTTTCAATAAATGGGATGCATGAATTAGGAATTGTAACATTTTTTGGATTTATCGGAGCAGGAATTATTACCTTGATAAGATTAATATCTTTTCTTGGAGACAATAGAAATACATATGAAAGACAGTTTAAAATAATTTCTGCTGCATGCTTCGCTGTTGCAGGATTAATTGCATTAATTCAACTACTTCGTGTAACAGGTTATACTTCTTTTCACATATATACTTCTTTTGGATTATACTTGGCAATTTTAGCAGGTGTTGTAGGGGCGGCTTTTGTTTATATTTTGAAACCTGAACAACTGGAAAAGAAATAACCGCTTTCTTCGCCTTAATCAAAAAATGATTAATAACATCACTTAAATGTGTGTCTTTAATATTGTAATTCCTTTAGTAAATACTGAGCTGTATAGCTTTGTTTATTCTTCACCAGTTCTTCCGGCGCCCCTTCAAATAAAATTTTTCCTCCACCATCCCCGCCTTCCGGTCCGAGGTCAATGATGTGGTCGGCCACTTTTATGACATCCATATTGTGTTCTATCACCAGCACGGTGTTGCCGCGGTCAACCAGTTTATTCAATACATCCAGTAAATGCTGAATATCTTCAAAATGCAAGCCCGTCGTGGGTTCATCCAGTATATAAAATGTTTTGCCTGTATCCTTTTTTGATAATTCGGTAGAAAGCTTCACCCGCTGCGCTTCTCCCCCGCTGAGGGTTACTGCTGACTGACCCAGTGTGATGTAACCCAGCCCCACTTCTTCCAACACTTTTATTTTACGATACAGATAAGGTACATTCTGAAAAAATTCCACCGCTTCTTCCACCGTCATCTCCAGCACATCGGCAATGGATTTTCCTTTGTATCGTATCTCCAGTGTTTCCCGGTTATATCGTTTCCCGTTGCATTTTTCACAATGCACATATACATCCGGCAGAAAATTCATCTCAATAACCCTCATGCCTCCGCCTTCACACACATCACAGCGGCCGCTTTTTACATTAAAAGAAAAACGGCCTGCATTGTAGCCCCTTATTTTGGCTTCGGGTATGGAAGCAAACAGGATCCTTATATCGGTAAAGAAACCGCAATAGGTGGCGGGGTTGCTCCGCGGTGTACGGCCGATCGGCGACTGATCAATCTCAATCACTTTATCAATATGTTCCAGTCCCTTTATGGATTTATATTCCAGCGGCACCGCCTTTGACCCGTAAGCATGTTTGGAAAGAATAGGATATATCGTTTCATTTATTAATGTGGATTTTCCGCTGCCGCTTACCCCGGTAACGCAAATAAATTTTCCCAACGGCAGTTTTACATCCACCTGCTGCAGGTTATTACCACTGGCACCCCTGAGCTCAAGAAACTTTCCATTGCCCTTTCTTCTTTCCTTGGGTACGGCTATTCGATGATGGCTGTTCAGGTAGCCGGCTGTAAGTGTATCCATTTTCAAAATATGCTCCGGTTGTCCTTCGGCTACAATTTTGCCTCCATGAAATCCGGCCCTGGGCCCGATATCAATCAAATGATCTGCAGAAAGCATAATATCCTTATCATGCTCCACCACCAATACACTGTTGCCGATATCTCTCAGGTTTTTCAGGGCATCAATCAGCCGGTGATTGTCCCGCTGGTGCAGGCCAATGGATGGTTCATCCAGGATATAAGTAATGCCCTGCAGTTGTGACCCTATCTGAGTGGCCAGGCGAATCCGCTGCGACTCTCCGCCGCTCAGTGTTTTGGAAGGGCGGTGCAGGGTAAGATAAGTTAGCCCCACATCGAGCAAAAATTGCAGCCGCTCCCGTATTTCCTTTAATACATCCTTCGCAATTGCCTTTTGTTTGTTATCCAGCATCAGTTCAATACCATCGAACCAGGCAGCCAGGTTATCCAGGTTCATATTGCTGAGCTCCGCAATATCTCTTCCATTTACTTTAAACCAGAGGCTTTCCTTTTTCAGCCGGGCGCCTTTACAGGTTTCGCATAGCGCCAGTTCCATATATTTTTCCACCCACTCCCTTAAAAAATCAGTACTGTGTGGTGAAATAAACCAGCGTTTCAACATGGGCATGATGCCTTCATAACTGCCCGTATATTCAAGCGGAACAGAATCATCCTGTTCATCCACGGTAAGCGAAGGGTTGATACCCTTATCTCCATAGAGTAAAAGGTTAAGTTGGATTGGGGTCAGTTCTCTAACGGGCTTATCGAGGCTGATCTTGTTTTTCCTGGCAAACTCAATCACTTGCTGAAACACACTGGCATCCCTTTCCTCACCCAGCGGGGCAATGCCCCCTTCCCTGATAGATAAACTTTTGTCAGGCAGCACAAGATCCATACTGATGGTGTACACGGTGCCAAGCCCTTTGCAGGCGGGGCAGGCGCCGTAAGGAGAATTGAATGAAAAAGAATTGGGCGAGGGCTCTTCATAGCTGATACCGGTATCTTCACACATTAACAATTTGGAATACTCCACAAACTGTTTGTCGTCTACCAAAAGAAACATAAGGTCTTTACCCAGTTTCAATGTTTGCTGAACGCTCTGGCTGAGCCTCGCCTTCAGATCATCTGTTACCTGCAGGCGGTCCACCACCAGTTCAATATCATGAATAACATACCGGTCCACCTGCATTTTGGGAACGATATCCTTAATTTCTCTGTCTACCCTTACTTTCAAAAAGCCTTTTTTTCGTACATCCTCAAAAAGTTCCCGGTAATGGCCTTTTCTTCCCCGTACAAGCGGGGCAAGTAAAACGATTCTTCTGCCATAATACTTATTAAAAATATTTTCTACTATTTCCTCTTCAGTCCACTTCACCATCCGTTTGCCGGTAATATAGGAAAATGCTTCACCGATGCGGGCAAAAAGCAACCGAAGGAAATCATAAATCTCCGTGACGGTACCAACCGTTGAGCGGGGATTTTTGCTGGTGGTTTTCTGTTCAATGGAAATGACCGGAGAAAGGCCGGTGATCTTATCTACATCCGGCCGCTCCATATCGCCAATGAATTGCCGGGCATAAGCCCCGAATGTTTCCATATACCTCCGTTGCCCTTCCGAATAAATTGTATCAAAGGCCAGCGAGGATTTGCCGCTGCCGCTGATGCCGGTGATGACCACCAGTTTGTTCTTGGGAATGGAAATATCAATATTCTTCAGGTTATGCACCCTTGCCCCAAACACTTCAATTGTATCATGAGCGGGAAGCGCTATATCTTTTCCGTTGTTACTGCTCTTTGCCATACGACAGCAGGCGAAGATACTGATTCGGTATTTTTTAATCCCAAGGGAGTTGGTGGAAACATTTTAAAAATGAAAAGGTTGTAACAATCTTTCCTGTTAGTATGATCCGTTACATAAAAGCAAGTTATCCACAAATATTTATTCTGGCACAGTATTTTGAAGTGTAGCCCGGAGTACTGTAAGCTCCCCCAAACTTCGGCCAGTAGGATTTAGAGTTAATGATCGATTTGTTAACTTAAAATTTTACAAACATGAAAAAGCGATTCACCGAAACACAGATTGTTTCAGCTATCAAGCAACAGGAAGCGGGCGTTCCCGTAAAAGACATTTGCCGGGAAATCGGCATCAGCGATGCAACTTTTTACAACTGGAAGGCTAAGTATGGCGGTATGGAAGCCAGCGATGTAAAACGCCTGAAAGAGCTGGAGGCAGAGAACGCTCAGCTTAAAAGCATGTACGCTGAAGCTTCTATTGAAAATCGTGCCCTTAGGAACCTACTCGAAAAAAAGCTCTAACGCCCCAGGAGAAACGGGAAGCTGTTGATTTTTTAACGCAAGAAGAACAGCTTAGTAACCGAAAGGCGTGTAAACTGATGGGTATCTCCCGAACGACCTGCCAGTATAAAGCGAAACCCAAGGACGATAGCGACCTTCAAAATGCGCTTACCGCGTTGACTACCAAGCATGTATCGATTGGCTTTTGGCAATGCTACTATCGCTTGTGGAACAGAGGGTACACATGGAATCACAAACGTGTTTACCGGGTTTATACAGACATGAAACTGAACATACGTCGCAGAGCTAAACATCGTATACCTCAACGCATAAAGCAACCGTTAATGATACCCACCGGGCCTAATCAGGTATGGAGTATTGATTTTATGAGCGACCGGTTGGTTGACGGGAGAAAATTCCGACTGTTTAATGTCATCGATGATTTTAACCGGGAATCTCTGGCGATTGAAGTGGACACCTCCCTTCCCGCGCTACGGGTGATAAGAGTGCTTGAAAAGCTGATTGCTGAACGGGGATGTCCGGCTGCGATCCGCTGCGACAACGGCCCTGAATTTATCAGCCACTTGCTTGAAGAATGGTGCCAACATGAAAGCCGTCGCATCAGTCTTCAGTTTATGCAACCAGGGAAACCCATGCAAAATGCATTAATCGAGCGCAAGAATGGAAGCTTCCGCAGGGAGTTGCTGAATGCGTATTTATTTTACAGCCTGAACGAAGTAAGAGTTCTAAGCGAAGAATGGCGCCAGGATTACAACACCGAACGACCGCACAAATCGCTGGGCTATCTGTCGCCGCTAAAGTACGCAGCACTGAAATATAGCCAGGCAGCTTTATCCACACCCGCAAGCGGAGATCCATCAAAAATCGCAGCGCAGCGGGTCGTGGATAAAGCGGTAAGAGAAAATGAACTACCTTCAAAACTCTAAGTCTGACTGGCCCTAAAAAGGGGGGAGCTTACAACTTCTTCCAACTTTGAACGAACAGAAGAAATTCTTTTTGAAATATCATTGTATTTGGGACACCTATTGGAAATCACACCACTTTTCCAAAATCGTTCCTCTATGAACTGATGAGTTGGGAACCTCTTATAAGAACCTTTATACTTGTATTGTAAGTAGAGGGGACAAACCTTCTTACCCCCAACCATTTTCCCATCGGATTTGATGATAACCAATGAAACACCCATAGAAATGAAATTCTATATACAATTTAAGAAATCTTGAGAAAAAGGTTATGATATGGGTTATGAATAAATAAATAAAAATAACCCTTTCATAATACATTGTAATTTAATGATATACAAGGGTTATTTTTTATTTGTCGGGAGGACAGGATTCGAACCTGCGACCCCGTGGTCCCAAACCACGTATTCTACCGGGCTGAACTACCTCCCGTTCCGTTTGCGAAAAATGGAGTGCAAATATACAGCCCGGATGGTTAACAACCGGCTTATTTTAAACGAATCAGGTATCACATCGCATGCACTTTATTCTGCAGTTCCGTAACATATTTCGATGAAAGCTCCTTCAGCTCATTTACCATCTGCTGGGCTTTTGTTTTGTCACGCTGATCAATATAGAGCAGGGCCAGGTAGTAGCGGCCATTTTCATTCTTCGGGTTAAGGGAAAGGGCTTTGAGAAGTTTTTCCTCCGCTTCTGTGTACAACTTTGTCTTAAAAAGGCTGTAACCGAGTTCCACATAGGCCGCTGTATAGGTGTCTTCTTCTTCGATTGCAATGCGAAGGTAAGGTATGGCTTCGCTGTATTTCTGCTGAGCGTTAAGACAAAAACCGATCCCGAAACAGGCTTTCCGTTCCCTTGGTTTTACTTCCAGCGCTTTCCGGTACCACTTCATGGCCTCCTCCCGGTCCTTTTTCCGGTCGCGGTACACTTCGCCGATACCGTTGTAGGGTATATGGCTTTTCGGATCCAGTTCTATTGTTTTTTTGTAATAATTGATCGCCTCTTCTTCTTTCTTTAATCTAGCATGGGCAAAACCCAATTCAAGCCAGGTGTTGATATATTTTGTATGGAACCTGAGTGATTGGCTCAGCGTAAAAACTGCGCTGTCAAATTTTTTCACCGCATTATAACAATAACCTTTTCGGTAAAAATAGAGATAATCCCGGATGCTGTCCTTTGCAAACCGCTCATAATTGCTGAAATGGAGCAATGCTTTTTCGTAGTCATCCCGGTCATAAAGAATGTAGCCCAGTTCCCGCCAGGCTCCTGAATAATCCGGTTTGTACTGCAGGCATTTGTTAAAGGATTGAAAGGCTGAATCGGGCTGGTTGGTCTTGTTGAATGCCCAGCCAAGTTCAAAATGAACCTTGGGAACAATGGGCCAGCCGACCCTTGCGCTTCGCAGGTTGTTAATGGCGCTGGAATATTCCTTCAGGTCGTTCAGGCACCAGCCCATTTCATAGAGCGCTTCTGTATAACCGGGCTTCAGGACCAGTGCTTTTTTGAATTTATCAATGGCTTCCGGTACTTTCTTTTCCTGCATTAGCTTTATCCCTTCATTGTAAAGTGCGGTGGCATCCTGTGCATTGACAATGGAACCCAATAAAATGACCCCCGCCAAAATGGTGCAATAAAATTTTTTTATTCCGCTAATTTAGTTTCCCAAAAACAGAAGATTATACCCTCCTGCGGGTATCTGTACCAAGAAGGATTTGCAGCCTGTTTGGCTGCATCAGCGTGGTTCCGGGCAGAATTTTAGCTACCCGCCGCCTCCTTACCGGCAATCGTTCACACCCTATCTTTGCCCCATGCTTAACATCTCCCAACGGGGCAAACAAATGCCCCCTTCTCCGATACGGAAATTGGTTCCGTTTGCCGAAGCTGCTAAAAAGAAAGGTATTAAGGTATATCACCTGAATATCGGCCAGCCGGATATTGAAACCCCGCCTGCCATATTGGATGCAGTCCGGCACGCCGACATCAAGGTACTGGAGTACAGCCACAGCGCCGGTAATGAAAGCTACCGCCGCAAACTGGTGCAGTATTACAAAAAAGTAGGGATTGATGTATCACATGAACAAATAATCATCACTACCGGCGGAAGCGAAGCGATCATGTTCGGCTTCTTTACCTGTCTCAATCCGGGTGATGAAGTGATCATACCCGAACCTTTTTATGCCAACTACAACGGTTTTGCCTGTGCAGCCGGAGTGAATGTGGTGCCCATCACAGCCCATATTGAAAATGGATTTGGCCTGCCGCCTATTACTGAATTTGAAAAAGCAATAAGCACTAAAACCAAGGCCATCATCATTTGCAGCCCCAACAACCCCACCGGCTATCTGTACAGCCGGGAAGAAATGCAGGCGCTTAAAGAAATCTGCATCAAATACAATCTCTATCTTTTCAGTGATGAGGCTTACCGGGAGTTTGGCTATGACGGGGATTATGTAAGTGCCATGCACCTCAAAGGTTTGGAAGAACATGTAGTACTGATGGACACCATTTCCAAACGGTACAGTGCCTGTGGTGCAAGATTGGGCGCCTTTGTTACCAAAAATAAAGCGGTGTATGATGCCGCCATGAAGTTTGCGCAGGCAAGATTAAGTCCTCCGGGTCTTGCGCAAATTATGGGTGAGGCTGCGGTTGATCTCCCTTCTTCCTATTTTGATGAACCCAAAGCTGAATACCTTTCAAGGAGAAACCTGCTGGTGAGCAAACTAAATGCCATGCCCGGCGTGTTTTGCCCCATTCCGGGGGGGGCTTTTTATGCCATAGCCCGGTTACCCATTGACGATTGCGACAAATTCTGTCAGTGGTTGTTGGAGGATTTTTCCTACAACAATCAAACGGTAATGCTGGCCCCGGCCACCGGTTTTTACGGCACCCCCGGACTGGGAAAGAATGAAGTAAGGCTGGCCTATGTATTAACCC
Source organism: Bacteroidota bacterium (assembly GCA_016868455.1). Classification (GTDB taxonomy): domain Bacteria; phylum Bacteroidota; class Bacteroidia; order Chitinophagales; family Chitinophagaceae; genus JJ008. The sequence continues at coordinate 807 of VGGV01000036.1, read as the reverse complement.
TTCAGTCCATTAATGCCGCTATGGATTGCCTGGAAAAAGCACTGGAACAATACCCCGGAAGGGTCATCACTGAAAAGGCTGAGGCACTCACAGCAAAATAATTACTGTGCTTAACCTTCTTTTCCGGCTGGGCTATTTTCATTTATATTCGCCCTGTTTTATAACTAAATCATTTTGTATGAAAAAAGCATTCATGCTTTGCCTGGTTATTTTATTTGCAGGTTTTGTTGCACTGGCACAGCAAACAATAAACGGGAAAGTTACAGACCCTAATGGATTGCCGCTGGCAGGTATCTCCATTCTGTCTAAAAAAACAGGAAAGGGTACACAAACTGCAGCAGACGGAACATTCCGCCTGCAAGTGGCCGCTGATGATGAACTGCAGATAACCGGTATAGGCTATGCTCCGCAAACAATAAGCACCGGCAGCAATACGGTAATCAACATCACCCTGAGCCAGTCAGTGGAAGAACTGGGTCAAGTGGTGCTGGTGGGCACCCGCCGTTTTGGCCGGGTAAAAACAGAAACCACTGCCCCGGTGGATGTCATCAATGTGGGGCAGGCCACAGCGCCTACTGCCCGGATGGATCTTACCTCCGTACTCAATTATGCAGCGCCTTCATTCAACTACAATAAACAAAGCGGCAGCGATGGCGCCGATCATATTGACCTTGCTACACTAAGAGGTCTTGGTCCCGATCAGACCCTGGTTTTAGTAAACGGCAAACGCCGCCATCAAACAGCCTTCGTAGCTGTATTTGGTACCAGGGGCAGGGGTAATTCCGGTACCGATCTGAACGCCATTCC
>VGGV01000035.1 GCA_016868455.1 Bacteroidota bacterium | reverse complement strand
CAAAAGACAATCGTTTATCCTCAAGCGCCTAAGGGGGGATTTGCTGTTACTTGGGCATTCAGACCCTCTCATGCCGTGCCAACATACCCTATCCCGGTTGTAGGTGATATAAATCATGATGGTAGTCCTGAGGTTTTTATTGGTAGTTATAGTAAGGCAATTACTGTTTTAGATGGCAAATCTGGTAAAATCTTATGGCAGTGGCATCTTCCTTTTGGAGTAGTTGGAGGAAGGGTGATGGCATTGGCGGACGTGGATAAAGATGGAGAACAAGAATTACTTGTAGGGAGCCATACATCCCTTCCTATTCGAATATATGCTTTAAAAACAGGATTGCATATTAAAGAAAGTAAAAGGGTTCTATGGAAAAAAAATCTTAGTGGAGATTTTTTAGAGGGGGGGATAAATGTATATTCCGATGATTTAACTAGAAATTGCTATATACTTCTCGTAACCAGAGATGCACCTTATTCAAGAGGAAGCTTACAAGTTTTAGATGGAAATGGTGACTTTTTATTTACACCAATTGAAGGGTTCGATAATTGTATAAGTAGACCTCCAATCGGTAGAATTAAATTAACAGACACCCCAATTGTTGTAACCGGCAATCATAATTTTTATTCACCAGAATGGGGGTATCGTTTTACTGCCAGGAATCTTTATTCAGGCAAGTTAATATGGAGCACCGGAAAAATTGGGGATGGGGGATATATGCATCATGCAATTTCAGATTTTAACTTCGACGGGAATAATGAAATATTTGTTTCATTTTTAGATTCCAGTAGAAAAGTTCGACATTGGTTATTAGATGCTGCCACAGGGGAAAAAATTAAATCAGTTGATTGGGATATTCAGGGATTTTATGATCAAAATGATTTGTTTCTTGTATCCCAGAACGACTCTTCATATTGTATGAACCAACGTCATGAACAAATTTTTAAGATTCCTAAAATTGATTTTTCATTTAAGGATGGCTATCTCAATAAACGGTATTTATTCAAATTAAAATATGAAAGTGATACACTTGTATTAATCGCCTATGATGCATTTAATGGGAAGCAGCTAGATACATTTTATTTGAATTTACAATTGCAGGATCATGACCCCCTTTCTGACTATGGCTTTTTTGGGAGACCAAGTTCAAAACCCGGTTTTTTGACATTAGCAGATACAGATAATGACGGTTTCTGGGATATTTTGATACAAATCAAAGACTATATTGTAAATGTCAAATTACCTTATCAAATAAATAAAAAAATTGATAAGTATTCTCCTTTGCCATACAGAAGTAATAATATAGCAAGTATTATTTATTAGAATTATGTGTAGAATATTTGGATGTTTCTCTATTGAAGTAACAAATAGAAATGGATTAGATGAATTAAATAAAATGCGTGATCAGCTTACTCACGGCTGTTGCGTTGAATCGGTACTTCCACTATTGATGCATCCACCAGTTTACCCTGATGAACAATGATACCATCCTGATCCAACTGCTGATCCAGCAGCCGGAAAAGCTTATCCACCATCCCGCCAGCTGTAAGTTTATCTCTAAACAACCATATTGTTTTGGCATCCGGAACGGGTTGGTTGATCCCCAAGCCCAGGAAACGCATAAAACTTAAACGATCCAGAATGGCATACTCGGTGTTGTCATCACTCAGGTTATAATACCGCTGGAGAATAAGTATTTTGAACATCAAAACATAGTCGTAAGGAGGACGACCTCCTTTCACGGGATCAGTATTCTTAGCGAAAAACTTACGCAATGGCTTCCTGAAAAATTCAAAATCAATATGATGAGCCAATTGTTCCAATGGATCCTGCTTTTTACTCAGCTTCTCCAACCGAATTTGTTCATCAAATAATCCTCTTATTTTTGACATATGCAGTGTTTCTACCTAAGACAACTGGTTCCCCCAAAACATTGCTTCATACCTTAGGTTTTTAGAGATGCCCTTAAGTAAGATATTAGCATTTGAACAACCGATAATCTGTAGTGGAAGCGCCATTACTGTAAAAAGAGATGTTTTCATAAAAGCTGGTGGTTTTGATGAACGTAAGGAGTTACATCCGTCTGAAGACTGGGAATTTTATTACCGGGTATCATCATTAAGCAAAACAGTGTGTATTCAGGAACCCTTGGTAAACTACCGGAATCACGGGAGAAACGGCCATCTTAAGATAAGAAATATGGAAAGAGCTATGAAACTTGTCTATAAGAAAATATTCAGTACTGCATCTCCGGAAATATATGAGCTGAAAAGTAAGAGTTATGGTAATCTATATGTGAATTTGTCAGGCAGCTATTTTCATGCACGTAAAACGATACCATTTTTTAGATCATTTTTTAAAAGTTTATGGTATAATCCGCTTAAAATAATGTATTTTTTTTCACGGGCTGCTGGGTTTGCAAAAATAAAATCATGGGGAATGGCATTTCTGTACCTGTTCCGGTCGTTCAGTTCCTCACCAGGTTTTTTTTTCAGGGAATGTTTTAGAAAAATCATTGGGAACAAAAAATGTTGAATTGTTCGGATGGTTAAAGGAACCGTATTTTTCACTACTGGCTGGTAAAATTACGATGGCCGGATCTGCAAAACTGCTCAGTTTAAGCCGGTTCACTTAGCCAGGAAGCAAAAAATTAGGGATAAACTCTAATTTTATCTGAGGTTCTCAAATCCAAATTCAGGGAAAAACAATTCTGTGAAAAGGCTATTATTCATTCTGCAGATCGGGTTGTTCATTGCAATGAACTTTTTCCTGCTACAGGCAATTTATGAAATTGCGGTTCCTCTTCAGGCAGCTCACAACAGCAGCAAAGGTTCTCCGCAGTATAATTCTGACGAAGAATATGATCCCTCACTGAACCGGCTGAATTCTGTAAGTGCTTTCATGGCCTATTGCGACAGCCAGTATGCTGTGACGGCAGCTGCCGGCCAGGGCATTTTTGAAAAACAATATCCCAAACTGGTGCAGGAGGTAGTGCGCAAGCGTTTTTATCATGGCTATTCACATTACGGACCGGGCAATAACCACCTGGCCAGTTTGGTATCAAAATTTACAATAAGCGGGCTGAGCGCAATCGTCATTCCGGACGATATACTGAAGTTTCCTTATGCAGCCTGCAGCCAGCAATCCCTTGTACTGATGAAAGTACTCCAGAAAAAAGGTTTTAAAACCCGTAAAATCGCATTATCCGGGAAAACAGGCGGTCATTTTTGTATTGAAGTTTATTATAAAGGCGCCTGGCATTTTATAGATGCCGATATGGAGCCTGATTTTGCCCTGCTCGATGCCTACAACATGCCGAGCATTGCATTCCTTGCCGCAAGGCCCGATGTGCTGCAGCAGGCCTATAAGCAATATCCCAAAGAACAAGTGCTGGATCTTTTCAGCAACTATTCATACGGAAAAGTAAATGCACCGGCGGCGCCCCGGGCTTATCCTTTTCAGAAAGTAACCCAGTTTCTTTCATATACCCTCTGGTCATTTTTTCTGCTGGCCTTTATCTGGGTGCGAAAAAAATATTTACGTTTAAGTCATCAGCCCTATGTGCGGCATTGCAGGGTTCATCTCCCGTAATTACAACCAGGAACATCTCCGGCTTTTAACGTCGGCTATTAAACACCGCGGCCCCGATGCAGAAGGGTTTTTTTATGAACCCGCTGATCATGTGGGCCTGGGTCATCGCCGGTTGAGCATCATTGACCTGTCGGCCGCGGCCAACCAGCCTTTCTATTCCCATTGCGGCAGGTATGTGCTTGTCTTCAATGGCGAATTGTACAATTTTAAGGAGATAGCCGGAACATACGGGATCAGGCCCCGCACCTCATCCGATTCTGAAATTTTACTGGAGGCCTTTGCAAAAAAAGGAATGGCTTGCGTGCAGGACTTCAACGGCATGTTTGCCTTTGCCATCTGGGACAGGCAGGAGAAAACACTCTTTCTGACCCGGGACAGGTTTGGCGTAAAGCCCCTTGTTTACTACCATAAAGGAAACGATTTCGCTTTTGCTTCGGAACTGAAAGCATTGCTGCAGCTGCCAGTTGAAAAAAAGATCAACATGGCTGCCCTGCAGGATTATTTTTTCCTTGAGTATATACCCAATGCTGTTTCCATTTTACATGATTTTTATAAACTGCCCAACGGGTGTTATATGGAGATCAGTGTAAGGGAACAAGTTGAGGTTAGGGTTAAAAAATATTATGATTTCAGGGAAAAGATAAAGCCCAGGCCCCTGAATAACCGGAGAGAACCGGATATACTGGATGAGTTTGAAGACCTGCTCGCTTCAGCGGTTAAATACAGGCAGATAAGCGATGTGCCTATCGGCGCTTTTCTAAGCGGAGGAACTGATTCTTCTCTTATTTGTGCTTTATTTCAGAAACAAAACAGCAACCCTGTCAATACATTTACTATTGGGTTTGATGTGGCTGGTTATGATGAATCAGGTTATGCCTCACAGGTGGCTGCAATTTTACGCAGCAATCACAGAGAAAAACACTTATCTGGTAAAAGTTCTCTTGAAATTGTGGAAAAGCTCGTTGACTTTAATGATGAACCATTTGCGGTGTCATCATCTATCCCTACATACCTGATATGCTGGGAAGCACGGAAATATGTAACAGTTGCCATGAGCGGCGATGGCGGCGATGAATTATTTATGGGCTACGGGTATTATGGGTTGTACAAAAAAATAAAAAAATTGTACAGGCTCGATCCCGGAATCGGAAGAAAACTGCTGCAGGCGCTGTTTCGCTTTGGCGGCCATCGCTATCAGCGGACCTCCCGCCTCTTCGGGTTGCCATCTGGTGATCTGTTTACTCATTTGTGGTCAGAACAGCAATATATGTTTTCTGAAAAAGAAATCGGGAAACTGCTGAACCTGGAACAAACAACAATTTCTATAAAAGACAACTGGAGGCAGATTGATGGCATGGAGCTGGATGATTTTGAAAAGATATCCCTGTTTGATATTGAACAGTACCTGGCACATGACCTGCTCTACAAAATGGACTCAGCCTCCATGGCCAACAGCCTGGAGGTAAGAAACCCCTACCTGGATTACCGGCTGATGGAATTTGCCTATAACCTGCCGGTTGAATACAAACTCCGGAACGGAACGGCCAAATACCTGATGAAGAAATTGCTTCGCCGTTACCTGCCGGAAGAACTGGTATATCGCCGGAAATGGGGTTTCCCGGCCCCGATTGACGACTGGCTCAGCCGTGACCTTTCTTACCTCATGGATAAATGGCTTGACCCGAAACGCCTGAAACAGCAGGGCCTATTTAACGAACAACAGGTAAGCGGTTATATCAGGGCATTCAAGGCCGGTAAAAAATTTCACGATAAAAGAATCTGGTCATTGATCTTCTTCCAGATGTGGTATAATAAATATTTGGAGAAGAATCTTGTTTAGATTTTTTTTGCACCGGGTCAGTTTGAAATATTAGCCACTAAGTCACAAAGCCACGAAGGAACACAAAGATTTTTTTAAAAGAGCAAGAGAAGGGAAATCGAAAAATTTCCTGATAAGATATAAAGTACCGCTTCCGGAACCAAACTTAGTGAAACTTTGTGTCTTCGTGTCTTCGTGGTAAAACAAAGTCAGCATATTGAAACTATTCCATTTTTTTTACACCTTTTTATTACACCAATCAACCACATATTTATTCTTAAATAAATTCAGACAATGAAGATCCTTGCACTCTATCCGTACATACATCTTTCCTCTTCGGCCCTGCTGATTGACGGTAAAATTGTAGCTGCCTCGCCCGAAGAAAGATTCGACCGGCAGAAAATGAGCACTGCCTTTCCCAATAAATCAGCTGCCTGGTGCCTGAAAAGCCAGGGATTGAAATGGGAAGACCTGGACATGATTGTAGTACCCTGGAACCCGATGCGGAATGTGAACCATGCTTCCCGCCGCTGGGTAAATGAAATGAACTGGCGGGGGCAGCTCCTATCTCATGTGCCCATCCATGTAATGCGGGCCATCAACGGCCCTTTTGAAAATGAGATGGAGATCAAATGGGGCAAAACAAGGATTGTGTACATGAACCACCATGAATGCCATGCCGCCAACGGATTTTTTTTTCACCGTTCGAAGAGGCGGATATTCTCACTATTGACGGGCATGGCGAAGACGAGACCTGTTTTTTCGGTTACGGTAAAGGAAATACCATTACGCAGAAAAGCAATGTGATCTACCCGCATTCTGTCGGATTGTTTTACGGAACGTTTACGGATTTTCTCGGTTTCACCCCGGATGTGGATGAATGGAAAGTGATGGCTTTGTCGTCTTTTTCACGAAGTAAAATGAATATGATGACAAGGTGAGGAGTCTGATCAGCCTTACAGATAAGGGATTTGAGCTGGACCTTACCTACTTTGACTATTTCTCTTTTGACCGCCGCCCCCATTTCTATCATCAAAAACTGGTTGACCTTATAGGTCCGCCGAGGAAAAAAGATGAACCCTTTACTGAAAGACATTATGCCATTGCTGGTGCGATGCAGCGGGTATTTGTGGAAACGGTAACACATCTGCTGAAAGTGACCAAAAAGAACGGAAACAAGAGTGAGAATATAGTAATATCGGGCGGCGCTGCCATGAATTCCGTATTTAACGGTATACTTGACAAACTGGATATCTATAAGAACAGCAGCATATCAAGCTGCCCCGATGACTCCGGTGTGGCCGTTGGCGCAGCATTGCTGGCATGGCACCGCTATGGTAATAAACCCCGTAAGGCAGAAGAGCAGTTGCACAACTACTGGGGGCCTTCTTATTCAGATGATGAAATAAAAGATACACTGAGGAAATTTAAAATCCGTTACGAAGAGCCAAAGGACCTGATCAAACAAATTGCGGCCGAACTGGCCAACGGAAAACTGGTTGGCTGGTTCCAGGGGGCTATGGAATTTGGCCACAGAGCTTTGGGCAACCGCTCTATTCTTGCTGACCCCAGGAAGGAAAGCACCAAAGACGTGGTGAATGCAGCGGTGAAATACCGGGAATCATTTCGCCCTTTTGCACCTGCTGTGACAGATGAAAGAGCGGAAGAAATATTTGATTTGCGGCCAGGCAGAAAAGTACGGTTTATGGAAAGAGTGGTTCCTATTCTCCCCAGCTGGACGGATAAATTAGGCGCTGTAAACCATGTGGACGGAACAGGAAGGGTGCAAACAGTAGAGAAAGAACTGAATCCCAAATTCTACGACCTGATAAATGAGTTTGGTAAAATAACAGGCGTACCCGTATTGCTGAACACTTCATATAACCTGAATGGCGAGCCCATCGTAATGACACCGGAGCATGCTATCCGCACATTTTATTCCTGCGGACTCGATATACTTGTATTAGGCCCCTGTGTTGTGAGGAAGTAAATACCTGGAACCGAAGAAACAAGATCCAAGTAAGCATCAAATTAAAATTCAAAGCAGACCCTGCAGTCAATGATTTTTTCAAAACACACAATTGCGTATTTTCTATTTTGGGTTGAATCTTTTTTGAAGAATAGGAAATGCTACTCTATAAACGACCCAAAGCCCCCCCTGCGGGGGTTTGGGGGGTCTCACTATTACCCATTCACAATTGACCATTCGTAATTTTTTATTTCACCGTGTATCCGATGAAACGGACGCCTTATGGCCGCCGATGCATCCTGCCCTGTTTGAAAAGATCATCCGGTATCTTACCGGCAATTTCAAAGTAGTACTGCTGGAGGATTACCTCAAAGACCCTTCTTCGTATAAAAGAGAAAAGAACCTGGCTACGGTTTGTTTTGACCATGGCTACGGGGATAATATAGAAAAAGCGGCTCCCCTTTTACTCCGGTACCGGTGCCCTGCTTCTTTTTATGTGGTTACAGATTGCATTGACCGAAACGTTCCGACCTGGACATACATCACTGATCTTTTCTTTCAGCATGCGGGTAACAAAAAGCTGCAACTGGAGAATGATTTTGTACCGGTGTCTCTTCAAAATATAGAATGGAACAATGCGGAAGAAGCAAAAGAATGGGGTAGAAAAGTAAAACCATGGATGAAAAGCCTTCCCAATTCGCAACGGCTGTGGGTAATGCAGCAAATTGAACAGCAAAACAAAGGCGCCGGAATACCCCGGAAAATGATGATGAGCTGGAGCGAGGTGAAGGAATTGCATGAAGCGGGGTTTTATATCGGTTCGCATTCACATACGCATCCGATGCTGGCAAGCCTGGCCGGTGAAGAAGAGCTCTTTAATGAGCTTTCTGTTTCTTCAGAAAAAATTCAACAGCAACTCGGCGAAAAACCACTCACTATTTCTTACCCGATCGGGAGCTATGATAAAAGAGTAATTACCTGTTCAAAATGGCGGGATATAAATTTGGGTTAGCAGTTAATCAAAAATTTTATAATAGTGTAACAGACGATCTTTTTGCCATACCCAGAGTCGAATTGTATAATGAACCGATGTGGAAATGTAAATTACGGATCAGTGGTATATATAACTGGATAAGAAATAAAGTGAAGTGAAACAAAAAAAAATAAAAATTGTGATCTGGTGCGGAGAAGGCGCTAACCAAAAGGCGCTGGCTAATAAAATAGAGGGACAGTTTGATCTCTGCGGTCTGGTAACAGACAGAAAAAAAAATATTAGCAGACCTTCGTTATGGAAAAAAATACCAACAGCGCTTCACGACAGAATATTTTTTAAAAAGATAAACCATGCATGGGCATCCATGCAAAATAAATATCAGCAGCTTTTTCCTGGCTGGCCTCAAACAACTTCTATCACAGTAGATTCAATTAACTCTGATGAAGCGTATGATTTTACCCGGCAATTATCACCGGATCTTATTGTGGTTTCAGGAACCAGTCTTGTAAAAAAGAAAATGCTTTCCCTGGCACCTGCCATAGGCATTATAAACCTGCATACCGGGTTATCACCTTATGTTAAAGGGGGGCCTAATTGCACAAATTGGTGCATCAGTACCGGGGAATTTGAAAAAATTGGAAATACGATCATGTGGATTAATGAAGGAATTGATGCAGGTAATATCATTACAACGGAAAGAACAGTATTGAATCCATGTAAAGATCTTGCCGAAATTCAATGGATGGTAATGGAACATGCACATGAACTTTACCTGAAAACAATCTCGTACCTGCAGGATGCCCCGCCACCGCATATTTCGGTACCCCAAAAACAAATAGCACCCGGAAAATTATACCTTACTCGGATGTGGAATTATTCTGCAAAAAGAAAATTGCTGAATCATTTGCCGGCCCTCCTTAAAAATGGTAATGAAATAGCAAGCAGCGATATCATAACAGTACCCTTGAAAGAAAATACACATGTCGCATAAAGTTTTGTTTATTTCTTATGATGGTATGACAGATCCGCTGGGGCAATCACAGGTGTTGCCTTATCTCACTGAATGGGCAAAGCAGGGATATGTGATCACAATACTGAGTTTTGAAAAAAGAAAACGGTTTACTTCTGAAAGAAAAATAATTGAAAAGATCGTAAAAGATTCTTCCATAACGTGGGTACCATTATTTTTTACATCCAGGCCGCCTATACTTTCAAAAATGTACGATCGGTGGCAAATGATAAACAAAGCCTCACATCTGTATAAGCAGGAGAAATTTGATATCGTTCATTGCAGGAGTTATATTGCTGCCGAAGCCGGATTACGATTGAAAAAAAAGTATGGGGTAAAATTCCTGTTTGATATGCGGGGTTTCTGGGCAGATGAAAAAGTGGATTGCGGCCAATGGGATCAAAAAAAATTTATTTTCAGAAAGATATACAACCATTATAAAAAGATGGAAAAGGAATTCTTATTGAATGCGGATGCCACTGTATCTCTTACACAAGCTGCCAAAAATGTAATGCTGGCCATACCTGAGTATAAAGTTCTTTCCATTCAGGTGATTCCCTGTTGTGCCGATCTGGAACATTTTGATTTTAATAAGATCACTGAGCAGCAAACGGTTTCTTTAAAAAAAGAACTGGGCATTCCGCTTAACAAAAAAGTAATTACTTACCTCGGCTCTCTCGGCGGATGGTATATGACAGATGAAATGTTTGCTTTTTATAAACGGTTCCTGTTGAAAGAACCTGAATTGGTAATGCTTATACTCACCAAAGACGATCCATCCAGTGTATGGGCAGAAGTGGAAGCAAGAGGAATAAAAAAAGAATCTGTATTTATCCGCTATGCCAACAGGAATGAAGTGCCACATTTCCTCAGTCTCAGCGATTACAGCATCTTTTTTATCAAACCAACTTTTTCTAAAACGGCTTCTTCTCCTACCAAACATGCTGAGCTTATGAGTATGGGTATTCCTGTTATATGCAACGATATTGGCGACACAGGCAATATTATCAGTGAAAGTGGTACAGGTGTAGTCGTTAATAATTTTTCAGATGAAGCCTACGATCAGGCCATACAACAATTACTTACAAATTCAATTCCATCCAGATCAGCAATTCGAAAGGCTGCCTTTGCATATTTTGATTTGAAAAAAGGCAGTGCGGATTATGCAAAATTGTATAAAAGGATATTGAACGAACCCTGAAAAATGAATAATGTAACTGAAATAAAATCATCAAACCGCATCATAAAGTGCTACGATGTACCGGCGGAAAATATTGACCCGAAAACGGTATCATCTTTTGGCGAAGAATGGAAAGCCTTTCACGGTTTCAAAGAAAAAGATCTGAAGCGTATTGGCGATATGTACTTTGATATTGTAACCACCGATATGCTTCATGAACAAAGTTCTGTGATAGATATCGGCTGTGGCAGCGGAAGATTTATTAAATACCTCGGAAACCGGTTTAAAAATATGGTGGGGCTTGATCCCAGTAAGGCGATTTATGCTGCCGATGAATTAATAGGTAAGAATGAGAAAGTGGAACTCGTGATGGCATCTACAGATAACATTCCTTTTCCGGACGGACATTTTGATTTTGGATATTCTTTGGGTGTTCTTCATCACATTCCCGACACGCAAAAAGCTTTGATTGATTGTGTAAGAAAGTTGCGAAGCGGCGGGTATTTTCTATTATACCTGTATTATAGTCTGGATAACCGCCCTTTTTATTTCAAAATATTTTATTGGATTTCTAATCTGATAAGGCTTCTTGTTTGCAGATTGCCAACCGGTTTAAAAAAAGGGGTGTGTGCATTTTTAGCAGTTATACTTTATATGCCTTTTATTTTAGTCTGTCGTTTTTTAAGATGGATAGGCGTGCCGGAAAGAATACGAAGGTATATTCCGCTGCAGGTGTATGAACGACAATCTTTTTATGTGATAAGAAATGACAGTCTCGACAGATTCGGCACACCCCTGGAGCAACGCTTTTCACGCAAACAAATAAAAGATATGATGGAAAAAGCCGGACTCACTGAAATTGTTTTTTCAGAAAAACTACCTTACTGGCATGCTGTAGGAAAGAAAATTTAATATAATCTCTCTCCGTAAAAAACCTATGATAGATTTGAGTAAATTGAAAATTGCATACAGACCTTATCACCCAGATGGTTCGGTTCCGGGGGACAGACGCCGTTTTATTTTTTATGCAAAAGAAAAAAACATTTCTTTTGAAATAGCCGATCCTTCCTGTCAATATGATATCGTTTATCTCACCTATGGATGTGACCTGGGCAGATGGATAGCTTACAAAAAAGCAAACCCGCAAACGAAGATCATATATGAGCTTATTGATTCTTATCTTCTCGAAGGTGCAGGATTCTTTACTTTTTTCAGGGGAGCTGTTCGGTTTATAACAAAAAAAGAACGCCGGTTATACCTGAATTATAAAAATGCGATCCGGGAAATGGTATCAGTCTGCGATGCAGTGGTTTGTTCAACCCCGGTTCAAAAAGAAGATATAAGCCGTTTCAATAAGAACATTCATATTTCTCTTGATTATTTTTCAAACGATATTACTCAGCATAAAATATCATATAAAAGCAGCGGTAAATTAAAACTCGTTTGGGAAGGACAATCCTACACGGTAAAAAATTTATTGGTGATCAGGAATGTACTGAGTGCGTTGAAGGATGAAGTGGAATTACATATTATTACTGATCCGGTTATTAAATATCCATTCGGGATCTTTGATAAGAAAACAAAGCAGTTGTTAAAAGACCTGGATTGCAATTATTACCTGCACGACTGGAACCGTTCCACCTTTTCAGCAATAATATCCAATGCGGATCTTGCAATTATTCCCATTTCTTCCCGGCAAAAACTAATGTGGGATAAACCTGAAAATAAACTTCTCCTGTTATGGGAAATGGGTATACCGGTTCTTACTTCAGAAACCCCGGCTTATAAACGGGTTTTGGATAGAGCGGGATTAGACTTTTATTGCAGCACCCATAAAGAGTGGATCCAAAAAATAAAAAGATACCAGGAAGAGTCTGAAGATAAAAGAAGAACCTATGCAGAGAAAGCTTCAGCATATCTTCATAAGTATCATACTAAAGTACTCATCATTCAAAACTGGGATGCCATTTTTGAATCCGTACTTGATTAAAAAGGAAAATATATCTTTACTCTGTTGCTGTTCTTTAAAAAAAAACTGTATAATATGAAAGTAGTTATACTCGCAGGAGGCATGGGCACCCGCCTTACAGAAGAAACTGCTCTTCGTCCCAAGCCTATGGTTGAAATAGGCGGCAAACCCATGCTGTGGCATATTATGAAAATATATGAGCAGTATGGATATAATGATTTTATCATTTGTCTCGGATATAAGGGAAATTTTATCAAAGAGTATTTTATCAATTATTATCTCTACAGTTCTGATCTTACAGTTCAGCTGGCGGATAATAAACTGGACATACACTATACAAGCACCGAGTCATTCAAAGTAACGCTGGTGGATACAGGCCCTGAAACAAATACGGCCGGCAGAATAAAAAGGATACGTTCTTATGTGGGCAACGAAACTTTTATGCTTACCTATGGCGACGGAGTAGCGGATATTAATATAGGAGAACTGGTAAAATTTCATAAAGCCAGCGGAAAATATGCTACGCTTACTTCCATTCGCATGCCCGGAAGATTCGGAACTATAAAAACGGATAAGAACGGGGTTGTTATGGATTTCAAAGAAAAATACCTGGGAGATGAAGTATGGATTAATGGTGGTTTTTTTGTACTGGAACCCCGGATCTTTGATTATTTGGAAGGTGATATGGATAATATTCAATGGGAGAAAAAACCTTTAATTGATATAGCCAACGATCACCAGCTGGTAGCATACAAACACTCCGGCTTCTGGAAATGTATGGATGCCTTGCGGGATAAGATCGAATTGGAAGAATTATGGCAAAGCGGTAAAGCTCACTGGAAAATCTGGTAATATGAATTACACGGTCACATTCAAGGAGGCATATAAAGGGAAAAAAATTTTTTTAACAGGGCATACGGGTTTTAAAGGAGCCTGGATGCTGGCATGGTTGCATCAGCTTGGCGCCAGGGTAAAAGGGTATGCACTGGCTCCGTATTATGAGAAAAGTCTTTATGATTTAATTGACGGAGAAAAGCTTTGTGAATCTGTGATCGCTGATATTCGTGATGAAGAACGATTGAAAAAGGAGATCCTTGATTTCCAACCGGATTTTATTTTTCACTTTGCTGCACAGCCATTGGTAAGAAGATCTTATGATGAACCTGTTTATACATTTGGAGTAAATGTAATGGGCACTGCTCATGTGCTGGAAGCTGCTCGTAACCTTACAAATTTCTGCGCCGTCATAATTATCACTACGGATAAGGTTTATGAAAACAAAGAGCAGAATTATCATTATAAAGAAACAGACCGGTTGGGAGGTCATGATCCGTACAGTGCAAGCAAAGCCTGTACGGAAATAGTTGCCAGCAGCTATCGTAACAGTTTTTTTAATCCAATCCATTTTGCTGAGCATAAAAAAACAATGGCCACCGCAAGAGCCGGGAATGTAATTGGTGGCGGCGACAGATCCATGGATCGCATTATTCCTGATATAATAAAAGGGCTTGAAAAAAATGAGACGATCATTATCCGCAATCCTTCTTCAGTAAGACCATGGCAATTTGTACTGGAACCTCTTTCCGGTTATTTATTATTAGGTTCAAAACTTTACAAAGAGCCCACCCGGTATTGCAAAGCCTGGAATTTCGGGCCCGATAATGATGATGTACTTACTGTTAAGGAAGTGGTGGAGCAGGCGTTACAGGTTTGGGGACATGGTAATTATTCAACTCCCATTCTGGCAAAGCAGCCCCATGAAGCCGGATTACTGAAACTGGATATCAGTAAAACGATTCAAAAGCTCGGATGGAAGCCTAAACTCCATTCCAAAGATGCGATCAGCCATACCATGAATTGGTACAAAAAGGTTATCAAAGAAAATGCATCAGCTTATACTATCGAACAGATTCATTTTTACCAGGAACTGTAAATGAAATTTACCGAAACCCAATTAAAAGGAAGCTTTGTAATAGAGCTGGATGTATTTTCAGATGACAGAGGTTGGTTTGCCAGAACTTTTTGTAAAAAAGAGTTTGCACAGATCGGGCATACCGATGAATGGGTGCAATTAAATCATTCGGTCACCTATAAAAAAGGAAGCATAAGAGGCATGCATTTTCAACTGCCTCCTTACAGCGAGATCAAACTGGTACGATGTATAGCCGGAATAATTAATGATGTGATCATTGATCTTCGTGCAGGTTCACCCACATTTCTGCAATGGGTTGGTATTGAATTATCGTCCACCAACCGGCAAATGCTTTATATACCCCGTGGTTTTGCACACGGATTTCAAACCCTTACCAATCATTGTGAACTGATCTATCATCATAGTTCATTTTATACAGCTTCAGCAGAAGAAGGGATTCGGTTCGATGATGAAAGAATTAATATAAAATGGAAACTGCCTGTAACAGAAATATCACAAAGAGATAAAAGCCATCCGTTACTGGATGACACCTATACCGGACTAAAATTATAGCCAACATGACATGCCGTTTTTGTAAAACGCCTTTGGAACATATCTTTATTGATCTTGTCAATTCTCCTCCTTCCAATTCTTTTCTGGAGGCTGATCAGTTGAATGAGCCGGAAACATTTTATCCCCTGAAAGTATTTACTTGTCATCATTGTTTTTTGATACAGGTGGATGAGTATAAAAAGTCTGGTGATATTTTCGATAGCAATTATGTTTATTTTTCCTCTTATTCTTCAAGTTGGCTGGCCCATGCCCGGCAATACACCGAAATGATGACCGACCGGTTTGGTTTGAATGAACAATCACAGGTGATCGAGATTGCATCAAACGATGGGTATTTGTTGCAATACTTTGTAAAAAAGAAAATCCCAGTACTGGGTATTGAACCTACATTAAATACTGCAGAAGCTGCCCGGCAAAAAGGGGTGGACACCTGGGTGGAATTTTTTGGAGTGAAACTGTCAGAAAAGCTTGTTCAGGAAAGAATGAAAGCCGATCTGCTGCTGGGTAATAATGTACTGGCACATGTTCCGGATATTGTAGATTTTGTAAAAGGGATGAAGATTATTTTGAAATCAGCCGGAGTAATTACTATGGAGTTTCCGCATTTATTACAACTGGTTAATAATAATCAGTTCGATACAATCTATCACGAACATTTCTCTTATCTTTCTTTTTATACGGTTCAGCAGATTTTTTCAGCGCAAGGACTTGAATTGTTTGATGTGGATGAATTATCCACGCATGGAGGCTCTCTTCGGATTTATGCAAAACACAAAGAAGATAATTCTAAAAATATTTCATCCAATGTGCAAAAAGTTCTGCAGAAAGAAATGAATGCGGGAATCAATACGTTGGATTTCTACACAAGCTTTACATCGAAAGCAGGTAAAGTAAAAATTGATTTTTTAAGTTTCCTGATCGAACAAAATAGAAATGGGAAAAGAGTAGCAGGATACGGGGCGGCGGCCAAAGGAAATACTTTGCTAAACTATTGCGGGGTTAAAAACGATTTTATTGAATTTGTTGTGGATGCTAATCCAGCCAAACAAAATAAATTTCTGCCCGCCAGCCACATTGCTGTTGTTGATGAAAATCATCTGAAAAAAAGTAAACCTGATTTTGTGATCATTTTTCCCTGGAACCTGAAAGAAGAGATTGCCACACAGTTATCTTATATCCGGGATTGGGGCGGGCAGTTTGTTATACCCATTCCTTGTCTTACTGTTTTTTAATTTACTTTGAAAATACTGGTTACAGGAGCTACAGGTTTTGTAGGGTATCATGTAATGCATTGTCTGCTGGATAAAAAGTTTGATATCATTGCATCAGCATCCAGTCTGGAAAAGGCAAAAAGTAAAGATTGGTTCCATCGGGTATCTTTCATTGAACACAATATGGAATCAGTACCCGTAGAAAACCTGTTCCTGAAATTCGGGCAGCCGGATATTTTAATTCATCTTGCCTGGGAGGGGTTACCCGATTATAAAAACTCATTTCATGTAGATAAAGTTCTTCCTGCCCAATATGTTTTCCTGGAAAATTTGATTCAAAACGGATTAAAGAATCTTACAATTACCGGAACTTGTTTTGAATATGGAATGAAAAATGGTTGTCTTGTTGAAACCATGATGGCTGAGCCTGCTAATCCTTATGCAATTGCCAAAGATAATTTGAGGGGGGAAATGGAAGTTTTACAAACGAAATTTACCTTTTCATTAAAATGGATACGATTGTTTTATATGTATGGTAAGGGGCAAAGCCCTTCATCCTTGCTGTCTCAACTGGATCTTGCCATGGCCAGGGGAGATAAGGTTTTTAATATGAGTGGCGGACAACAGGTAAGGGATTACCTTCCTGTGGAAACAGCAGCAGCAAATATTGTTCATATTGCACTTCAGAATAAAGTAGATGGTATTATTAATTGTTGCAGTCATTCGCCGGTTACTATTGAAAAACTGGTAAGAGATCATATTAAAAAAAAGGGAGGAAATATTCAATTGAACCTGGGATATTATCCTTATCCGGATTATGAACCCATGAAGTTCTGGGGAGACAATGATAAATTAAAAAAAGCTCTTGCTGAACAGTAACAATGCGGAAAAGATACATGAGTTTATCTTTATGTTGGTAATTAAGAAAACAATAAACCTGTTATTTTGCTTTTAGCGCTTCGTTTTTTTTCCATTAATGATCTGGTGCTGGGACCGTTTTGCCTCTTGATATTATTTGCATTCATCAGGAACCGGGCAGAAAAACAAAAAGACCCGCAAATAAGAAAAATCTATTATCGTGGATTTTATTTTAAAATAATTTGTGTACTGGCTTACACGTTTGTTTCAGAATTTGTTTTTAAAGGAGGCGATACCAATCTTTATTACCAGGGGATAAAAGACTTGCGAACTGCATTAAATGAGGATTTTAATTACCTGGGTACAATCATCAAGACGTTTAAACTGACCCTTGACAATCCGCTTACTCCTTATTTTTATTACGATAATTATGCAGATGATTTCACCTATAATTATATGCAGTCTCCCAGCAATTTTTTTGTGCCGAGGTTAGGATTGATACCCTCCTATCTTTTTTTTAACAATTATCTCTGCATGAATTTTGTATTTGATTTCTTCGCATTAGGTGGAGCCATTCGTCTTTTTAAATTCTTTCACTATTATTATCCAAAGTATACAAATCAGCTGGCTTTGGCCGCTGTATTTTTGCCCAGTGTTGGATTTTGGAGTGCCGGTTTATTAAAGGATCCGGTATGTTTCGGAGGTGTCGGTTATATTTTGTATGCCGCACTGAATATTTTTGTAAAAAAAACCAAGTTCAGGACATCCATTTTATGGATTTTGATCTGCGGTTTCCTTATCTACTTTATTAAAGTATATATTTTGCTTGTTCTTATTTTGGCAATTTTGATCTGGTTACTTGCCGAAACCAATCAATTTATAGAAGATAAAACACTCAGGAATATTTTTTCTTTTCTTACACTTGCCTCCTCTCTTATAATCGGATATTTCTTGTTAAATTATTTTACTTCACAGGAATCGGCAAAAAACTATAAGCTGGAAACCATCATGGAAAAAGCAGAATACCAACGAAAGGCTATTGAAAGTCTTTCCTCCACAGCTTCGTTAGGTTCTAATTTTTCAATAAATACTTCCAACCCGGTGGCATTGGTCCCCAATAGCCTGGTGGCAACTTTTTTTCGTCCTTTTATATGGGAGGTTAATTCGCCGGTAACCAGTTCCTCGCTGATTATGCGTTACAATTCAATTCCGGGGTAGTTATTGTACCCACTACGATTGATACCACTACTTATCAGCCGGCATATAGAGCTAATAAGGAAAAGATATGTATAGGATGGAGTGGTTCCTTCTCTACTATTGCTCATTTTGAAACTTGCCTCGATGCATTAAGGGCAGTTCACAAAAAATATGGCGATAAGATATATTTTAAGGTTATCGGGGACGGCACCTACCGGAATGAAGAACTGGGAATACAAGGGTATGACTGGAAGAAAGAAACAGAGGTAAAGGACCTGCAGGAGATGGATATTGGCATTATGCCATTACCGGATGATGAATGGTCAAAAGGCAAATAAGGTTTAAAGGGGCTGCAGTATATGGCACTCGCTATTCCCACGATCATGTCACCGGTGGGTGTCAACAGCGCTATCATCCGGGATGGTGATAACGGTTTTCTTGCATCTTCAACCGATGAATGGATCAGCAAACTATCACAGCTTATTGAATCAGCACAGTTGAGGGAGGCATTGGGAACAAAAGGAAGAAAAACGGTGCAGACCCGTTTTTCTGTTGAGGCTAACAAACATCTTTATCTGAACTATTTTAAAAAAGTGGCAGAAGGCAGTTTGTAAGGCTGCCAGTATTTTATGTTTTTATTAGCCAGATTCTTTACTGCAACAGACCTGGCGGTATTTCCGCTTTGTTGCCTGGTTTTGTTTTTCATTATCCGGGCAAAAGCAATAAGGCAAAAAGATGAACGGATCAAAATGCTTTACTTCCGGGCATTTTATTTCAAAGTGATCTGTGTTATTGCCTTTGTGCTGCTGTATGAGTTTTATTTCAAAGGTGGTGATACAGGTTTATATTTCCAGGCTACCCAGGACCTGAGGGCTGCCATTAAGGATAACCCGGATAATTTCTGGATATCTCTGGCCACGCAGAAGCTCACAATGACAAGCCCCCTGTTTGATTATTTCTATTATGACAACTATCAAGATGACCTTACCTATAACTACATGTTCAG
>VGGV01000034.1 GCA_016868455.1 Bacteroidota bacterium | reverse complement strand
GCTGAAAAGTCACCTTCTTCAAAACTCGTCATTGAATACACCGAAAATGTAGTTGAATCCAAAAAAGAAGCCCTGAATGCATTGATACTGCCGGGTCGGCCCGAAGTTATTTTTTGCATGGGCGATTTAATACTGATGGGTGTGATGCAGGCAATACATGAAATGAATCTGAAAGTACCGGATGATATCGCTGTAATAAGTATCAGCAATGGTTTTATTCCAACCCTTTTTTCACCTTCGACCACTTATGTGGAAACCAGTGGATATAAACTGGGCAAGCTTGCCTTTGAGCAAATGCTTAAAAGTTTACAACAGAAAACGATTTCGGAAGAGGTTTTTCTGGAAGCTGTGCTGGTAGAAGGCGGTTCTATTTAATGAATGCCTTATTTTCCGTTTGGTAAAAACCAACGGTCATGCAGCATTTCCGCATCAAACTATCACTGTTCCTTAATTATTTTGTATTTGCCATCTTATTAAACAGTGTGGGCACTGTTATTCTGCAGGTACAGAATAATTTTGGTGTTTCAAAAGGTGCTGCCAGCGTACTGGAAGGTTTTAAAGATTTGCCAATAGCTATTACTTCTTTTCTTGTCGCATCGTATGTTATCCGCATTGGTTATAAACGCTCCATGCTTATTGCCCTGGGGCTGGTAACCGTAATGTGCCTGCTTATACCATCTGTGCCGTCTTTTCTTATGACCAAGCTTTTATTTGCCTCTGTAGGGATCAGTTTTGCATTAATCAAGGTGTCGGTTTTTGCCACACTGGGGCTGATTACAAAAGACAAGAAAGAGCATCTGAGCCTGATGAGTTTTTTAGAGTCTTTTTTTATGGTGGGGGTACTTACAGGCTATTTTGTTTTCGCATCAGTCGTTGACAATGACGACTCGAAATCAACGGGATGGTTCAATGTTTATTATATGCTTGCCGGCCTGTCGGCACTGGCCTTAATTCTTTTGGCAACAACCAAACTGGATGAATCATCTGTTCAAAAAGAAGAAAAAGGAAAAACCCTGGATCAGGATTTTGTGGAAATGATTAAGCTGATAATCCTGCCGCTTGTTCTTGTCTTTATTTTCAGCGCCTTCTTTTATGTGCTGATTGAGCAGAGCATCATGAGCTGGCTCCCTACTTTTAACAAGGATGTATTACACCTTTCCACCAGCATGAGTATAAAAATGGCCAGTATACTATCTGCAGCTATAGCAGCCGGCAGGCTGTTAGCCGGCATCATCCTGAAAAAAATTGACTGGCTGGCAGTGCTGGTCTGCTGTCTTATTTGTGCCGCAACCGTTGTGCTGATTACAGTGCCTCTTACAAAAAGTATTCCGGGCACATCCATCACCAAATTAGCTGATGTTCCACTTGCAGGATTTGCTTTTCCCCTGATCGGTTTATTTCTTGCGCCTGTATATCCTGCCATTAATTCTATTATCCTCGGCAATCTTCCGGTGCACAAACATGCGGCAATGTCAGGGCTTATTGTGGTGTTTTCAGCATTGGGGGGAACAACCGGATCCATGATTACGGGTCATATTTTCGGCGCCTATGGAGGGCAAACTGCCTTTTATTCTTCATTAGCGCCTGTGACCATACTTATCATACTGCTTTTCATATTCAGGAAAATGCAACCCAGTCAAAACCGGGAAAAAACGATACAGTAACGAGAATATTCAGCAATGAACCTGTCAGTCATTCAGCCTCTTTTGGAAGATGTACAAAGCACTAAAGTTTTCCCTGACGGAAAAATATTCGTGGATTGTATCCCACGCAGAAATTCTGAAGAAATTCTTCATGACTATATTTTATTAAAGAGAGAGAAGGCTGGTGTTTTTTCCTTAAAAACATTCGTAGAAGAAAACTTTGTTATTCCTGCTCCTGTGCAAAGCAATAATTACACCGGCGGAGAAAAAGATATTGTTGAGCATATTAAAAATTTATGGGAGTACCTGAAGCGGGAGCATGATGAAACAACGGCGGGTTCTTCTCTCCTTCCGTTGCCACACCCTTATATTGTACCCGGTGGCCGCTTCCGCGAAGTCTATTACTGGGATACTTATTTTACAATGCTTGGCCTGAAGGAAAGTGGCGAAACAGAGATGATAAAAAACATGATTGACAATTTTGCTTATCTTATCCATACATATGGTCATATTCCCAATGGCAACCGAATCTACTACCTGAGCCGGAGCCAGCCCCCTTTTTTTGCACTGATGGTGGAATTATACGCATCCATATCCGGACCTGCTGTTTTTGATACGTATGCTGATGCTGTAGAAAAAGAATATTCTTACTGGATGGATGGCTATACAAGTTTGAGTGCCGGATTGGTCCATAAAAAATTAGTATCCCTGCCTGACGGCAGTATTCTTAACCGCTATTATGATGAGTTGTATTCGCCAAGGCCGGAAAGCTGGGCGGAAGATGTGGAAACAACAGCTAAATGCAGGAAGGACAAAAAAATAGTTTATAATCATTTGCGTTCTGCCGCTGAAAGCGGATGGGATTTCAGCAGCCGCTGGCTGGCTGCTGAAAATGATTTATCAACTATCGAAACGACTGACATAGTACCTGTTGACCTGAATACCCTGTTATACCATACAGAAACATTGCAGGATGAATATTTCAAAAAGAAAGGCAATAACGAAAAATCATCTTTCTACAAGGATCGGGCTGAAAGAAGGTATAAAGCTATCCAGGAATATTGTTTTAGTAAAGAAGATAACATTTATTATGATTATCACCGGAAGCTGCAAAGATTAACAGGAAAGTTTACGCCTGCTTCTTTTTTCCCTTTATGGCTGTCTGCAATTCCGGCCGGAGAAGCAGAATACTATGGAAAGTGCGCTGCTGAAAAACTAAAAAAAGAGTTGCTGCGGGATGGCGGGGTGCTTACTTCCACAATCGTTAATGGCCAGCAATGGGATGCCCCCAATGGCTGGGCACCGCTTCAATGGGTGGTCATCACTGCGCTTGAAAATATAAATCAAAAAGATCTGGCGGCAGATATTGCAAAACGATGGATAAAACTTAATAATGATGTATATCTGCGCACAGGGAAAATGATGGAGAAATATAATGTCGTAAATACCCATCTTGAAGCGGGTGGCGGCGAATACCCGGGTCAGGATGGTTTTGGATGGACAAATGGGGTGTTGCTGGAACTGATAAAAAAATACGGTAAACCAGAATGATTATTTCACCGGCTCCAGTATAAAAAACGAATACGGAGGAAGTAAAAAATATTCAGGGTCGTTTTTTACAGTATATTTTTTCCCCTGCCAGTGAT
Source organism: Bacteroidota bacterium (assembly GCA_016868455.1). Lineage (GTDB taxonomy): Bacteria > Bacteroidota > Bacteroidia > Chitinophagales > Chitinophagaceae > JJ008. The sequence continues at coordinate 17,123 of VGGV01000034.1, read as the reverse complement.
CAAAAAGTTTTGAGGGCTTTATCCCATGTTCCTTAAACACATACCAGGTAAGGCTTTGTTCCTCCCTGCTGAAGTTGAACAGGCAATACACCCTGTCTTCTTCCCATGCCCGCAGGTAGCCCGCTACATGAATATTATGCGGCGTAAGCCAGGTCAGATTTTTTTTGTCTGCAATAACCGGCAGGGTTCTCCTGATGCGTATCAGTTTTTGCGTAGATGAAAATATTGAATGCTCAGGTGTGCCGGGTATATCCACTTTGCTGTTTTTCTCCCAATCTATCACGGGCCGGTGCATCCAGCGGTTATCGTAATGCTTGCAGCCATCATGCAGGTAAGAATAATCATTAGTATAGGCAGCCTCATCGCCGTAAAAAATAACCGGAATGCCGCCGATAAAGAAGCTGTGCGCCTGCATCAGCAGTATTTTACAGACAGAAAGTTCTGTTTCTGTTTTATCATTTTCCTTCATTGCTTTTTCTAATCCGCACAACGAAGCCAGCGAACCGCTTATCCTTACGTCTCCTGTTTTTTCATTCACACTGAATAAAGCGCCGGCAGCCACAGACCCCGGATAGTTTCCGGAATAATAATTCATCAGAAATTTCCGGTGCTCATAAGGATTATATCCGGCCTGTAGTATTGCTGCATCCTCATAGCCCAATCCTATATCGTCATGGCATCGGGTGTAGGTAATCCAGGAGGTGTCAAAAGGTTTTTGTAACAGTTCATGTTGGGCAGCCAGCATCACTTTGGTATCACCTGTGGCCAGCGCATCCCATTGAAGGGCCATGTGTGTTGCATTATAGGCAAAATCACATTCTTTTGCTTCTTTATCGCCTGCTCCGAAATATTTCATGATTTCTTTCGGCGCCACGATAGCTTCTCCCAACAATGCCATTCCCGGCGTAGCCACCCACACACACTGTTTGATCAGTTGCAAAATAGTGTGCGCCATCGGCACGTTCTGGGAGGAGGTTCCTTTTTCCTTCCATATAAAAGCGGCAGCGTCTATCCGGAGAATATCAACGCCGAGGTTGGCATAAAAGAAAATATTTGCCAGCATTTCTATAAAAACCTGCGGGTTGGTGTAATTAAGGTCCCACTGGTAATGATGAAAGACCGTCATTACCCATTTGCGGCATTCTTTTACATAAGTAAAATTACCCGGCGCCGCTTCCGGAAAAATTTCCGGCATTGATTTTTCAAATTCATCGGGAATGCTCCGGTCATCAAAGCAGTAATAATAATCCTGGTACTGCGGCCATCCGTGCCTGGCCTGGATGGCCCATTCATGCTGGTCGGAAGTGTGATTGAGTACTATATCCAGCATCAGGTACATGTTCCGTTTGCGCATTTCTTCCTGCAGAACTATCAAATCATCAAGAGTGCCAAACCGGCGATCCACTTTTCTGAAATCCGAAACAGCGTAGCCTCCGTCACTTTCACCAACAGGGCTTTCAAACAGCGGCATCAGGTGCAAAAAATTTACTCCTAACTTTTCAAAATAATCCAGTTTACCCAAAAGGTTTTTGATCGTTCCGCAAAAACGATCTACATAAAGACTCATGCCCGTAATTTCATTGCTCAGAAACCAATGTTCAGGCTCTGTCTGCAGTTTTTTAAGATCTCTTCCCTTTAAAACGGCTGGCCTGCTTTCAAAAGATTGTTCAATGGTAGCCAGTAATTCATCAAAACCCTGTCTGCTTTGCGGATGAGAAGCATAAATGGTATTATAGAGTTTACTGATTTCGCTAAGGGCTGCCTGAAATCTTTTCCGGAATAATTGACCGGAAACATCCTCCTTTTTTAATGTCTGTTTGTTTTCAATTGCCATCACTTATCATTCAAATATATTACTGCTTAAGTTTTGATATGCCTCCATAGCGCCGAGGTACTGGCAAGTTCTTGCACCGGCTTTATTGGCATTAAAAATTATCTCACCCCATTGTTTGGTTGGCATCATCCTGATCTGGTTCAATGTTTTTCCGGATAACTGGTACAACACGGCCCCTACAAACGCATCGCCTGCTCCGGTAGCATCAACTGCCTTTACATCAATGCCGTGCACTATACCGGTTTCTCCTCGGCAGGCCAGCAGGGCTCCTTCCTTTCCTAGTGTGATGGCAAAAACAGCATTGGTTTTTTTCATCAGCACAGCGGCAGCATCTTTTATATTAAATGCTCCTGTTAGCAGCATCGCTTCTTCTTCGCTTAGCTTGAAGAAATGACAATGACTTAAAAAATTCCACGCCTGGTCAATAAATGAACGGGGGGTGTTTTGATATAAAAAGTGCCGGTAATTGGGGTCAAAACTTATTAAGACCTCATCGCTTTGCAGACATTTTTTCAGCAGAGACTGGTAAGCAGCCTGCAGCGGTCCCGGCATAAAGGCGGTAGCTGAGCCAAAATGAACGATGGAATATTCGCTGATGTCAATCGCTTCCACTTCTGTGTTATGCAGTTGCCCATCGGCTCCCCGGTTGAAATAAAAGTCCCTTTCCCCGCTGATCATCAGCGATACAAAAGCAAAACTGGTAAAATGGTGCGGGTCCTGTATTACATATTTAACAGATACACCAAAGCTTTGCATCACTTCTACGAGGTAACGGCCAAAAGGATCGGTACCCACTTTTGCCGCTAATTCAGCATTACCCCCCAGTACTGCAATGGCGGCGGCAACATTTGCCGGCGCTCCGCCTGCCTTTTTGATAAAATTTTCCCCTTCTGACAATGCTTTGCCCTTGTCCGTGCAAATCATATCAATCAGCATCTCTCCTATGCACAACACTTTTTTCATATTTGTTATAAAATGCCTTTAACGGTTTATATTCTATAATTTAATTTTTGAACAGTTTGTTCTGCTGTATGTGTTTTACGGTTCCCGGAACTGCCGTTTGAAACAGATATTTCATGTACAATAATTAATATCCCTGTGAAGTCACCGGTAATACGATGTCGCCGGATGGTTTTTTATATTTAATTAATGTGGTGAACAGCGCCGCTATCAGCAGCAATATGCCTGCAAACAGGATGGCTTTGGCAGAATCGTTGTTTAAAACATGCTTTAACACATACCCGAATGTGGTGGTTTGTATAAACATAGGTATTACAATCATCATATTGATAATACCCATGTACACACCATATTTTTCTTTGGGAATCTGGTTCACCACCAGCAGGTAGGGAATGCCCATCATACTGGCCCAGCCGATACCAAAACCGGTAATAGCAACAAACAACAGCGTTTTATTTTCAATAAAAGGGAATGCAATGAACCCGATCCCTGCCACCAGCAGGCAGAAGAAATGTACCCATTTTGGACTGAATCTTTTGGCGAAGCCCACCAATGCAAAGGCAGTTATGAATGTCACAATATTATACCAGCCATTTACTTCGCCGGCGAGGCTGACTGCTTTCTCATATACTTCTTTATTTTCAGGAGTGGTGCTGAACACTGACAGGCCTATGCTTTTGGCGCTGTTTTGCCAATAACAGAAAAGGGCATACCATTGAAACAAGTACACTAATGCCAGCTGCCCCATGATCCGGGGCATTTCAGAAATTGCTTCAATGATTTCTATGTTCTGTGCAAAAAGAACTTTTGCTGTACTGTTTTCTTCCACTTTGTGTATTATCTTTTTCAGCAGGCCTTTTACAAACAAAGAAGGAATAAGCAGAATAAGTATTACAGTGTATGCAATAACAGTAGTAATGATGGACAGAAAAAACTGAACAACAAGAGGAGGCATCCCTTCATTTTTCTTTTTAATCCCTGCAAGTTCTTCAGCAGAAGGGGGTATCTCGGGGGTGGTGAGCATACTCCACCATACCGATGCTATTGAGCAGATTGCACCGAGAAAGAAGGATGCAAAAACCCATGTGGGCAGTTTGCCGGAATAACCGACAAAGACAAACGGAAAAACTGCAAGTGAAAAATTTGCCAGTGTTTGTCCGAGGCCTGTAAAAAAACTTTGTGCCTGAAACCCGGTTGCCTGCTGAGATGTATCTAATTTATCCGCCACAAAAGCCCGGTAAGGTTCCATCGCAGTGTTGTTTCCCGCATCAAGAATCCACAACAAACCAGCTGCCATCCACAACTCAGAACTGAAAGGAAAAAGAAACAATGCAATGCTGCAAATTATTGCGCCGATAAAAAAATAAGGCTTTCTTCTGCCAAACTTTGGATGCCATGTTTTATCGCTTAGTGCCCCGATGATTGGTTGAATGATCAGCCCTGTTAAAGGCCCGGCCAGGTTAAGCAGTGGTATTTCATCGGGCTTTGCCCCCAAAAAATCGTAGATGGGATTTACGGCGCTTTGCTGCAAACCAAAACTGTACTGAATACCAAAAAACCCCAGATTCATGTTAATGATCTGCCAGAAGCTAAGCCGGGGTTTGGTAAAGGGCATGCAGAATTATTTAATCTTTCTAAAATAAGAAATACTGCCATTTTGCAACAGTAACTCTGTGTATATCAATTTTATGCAAACGTTTGCTGTTGGGAAATAGAAGTCCCGGCCCTTGTAAAAAATGATACTGGCTGTAACTTCAGCCTTTTAATTTTCTGCCGCTTTGATCATACTATATCTTTTATGAAACGAATTTATTGGATAGCCGGTATTTTATTAGGAGGGTTGTTGTTCTGGGGGGTATTCTTCTTCCCGGTTGCGGTGTCAAAAAAAGTTGAAGTACCTTATAGCATGTTCCGGTGCGGCGAACAATTAAATAATCCTGAAGCCTGGAAACGTTGGTACTTCCCGTTTACCGGTGAAGAAACAATCACAACTTCAAAAGATAAAAATAAAATACAGACCAGAGATTATTCCCTCGCCGTTTCCGCAATTACGATGTACAGTGCAGTATTAGAGGCTGGTTATAAAAAAAAGAAGAAGTTTTTTTCCTTTGCTGCACTTACCGATACGTCAGATGTCACTGTTTCAGATATTACTCTGTCTTATTCCACTACATTATTCAGAAAATGGTTTGCGAAAACCAAATTGGAAAAGAATGCGGAAAAAAGCCTGGAAAATCTTAAAGACTATATGACAGATACCCGGCGATTTTATGGTTTTGAAATTCAAAGGGTGACAGTAGAAGATACAGCCTTTCTGTTCATGCGCAAAGTAGTCCCATTGACAGAAAGAAGAGAAGCTACACGAAAAATTTATGAAAAACTGATTGCTTACGCCGAAAACAAAAAGGCCGGGTATAATGGTACCCGGATTTATTATACACTAAAATCAGGAAACGAGATTACTATTTTTGCAAGTATTGGTGTTACAAATCCGGGACAAACCAAACCCGGAGAAGAAGTGCAGTATAAAAGGATGCCTTACGGTAAAAATCTGCTTGTGACCATTTACCAGGGCCCTTTCAGCGGTAGTGAAAAAGCGTTTAAAGCGCTGGAAGCTTTTAAAAAAGATCATAATTTGTCAAGTATGGCTATCCCTTTCCAGAAATTTATGAGTGATGGTTATGATTTTGCAGATGACCAGGCAGTGCAGCTGAAGGTATATTATCCTGTATTCTGATTGCCTTATTGCTTACGGATAAGCAACAGGCTGTCATTATTTCTTGCAATCAAATAAGACGGATGCTGATACTGCTGCAGGTTTATCTTTTTTACCCTTCTTGCTTCGCCCTTAATATTTAATCCGGGCAGCATACTGTATTTAAAATTTCCGTTGCCTTTGTTGAGTAAAATAGTCCCGTAATCAGCATCATACCGCCCCATTTGGATATTATTTGCATAAAAATTACCCGTCAGTAAAATATCAGGCAGACTTTCATTGCTGGCATACACCAGTGCTGCATCTGTATACGAAGTAAGCTGCGCCTGCCAGGGGAGTTCTTTCACCGTAAATGATCCGTTACCGTTATTTATAAGCAGGGCATTGGAGAAATAATCTGCTTCATATACATTTGCCTTTTTCAGTTTATCCGTCCCGAAAATATCCCTGAGAGACGCTTTCGCAAAATCTTCAGCATACAGGTACTTCTTTTTTATTGAGGGGATTTGTTTTTCTAATTCAGCTTTATTGGCAAAAGGGAGTTCTTTCCCCTGCAGGTAATAGGTTATTACCTGTTCCTTTTTCCCGTTGTTATCCGTATCAAAATAATAAAAGCGGACAGGTTCCTTTTTGGAAGCAGTAAGGCGGCTGTTCAGCCCCTGGTTGCCTGCAATAAAGTCTGTATCACCATCGCCGTCAGCATCAAAAGGAAGAATAAATTTCCACCAGCCTTTTTTATCTGAAAGATATTGTTTATGATATTTGCCTTTTTCATTAATAAAAGCACAGATACCATCCCATTCAAGCGCCAGAATAATATCCTGGTCTCCGTCATTATCAATATCCGCCAGCTTTGCATCTTTTACAAATCCCGGTGATTTCAATTCAACGCTGTATGATGCAGTAACATCTGTAAACTTCTCTGTCCCGTCGTTCTGTAAAATATATGACCGGGGAATTGTGCCGTATTCAAACGGTACTGCCCTCCCGCCTATAAACAAATCCTTTTTGCCATCGCCGCTAAAATCTTCTGCCAGTATGCAGGAAGCCGTCATCAGAACATTCTTGAAGGCGTCCTGCTTTTTAGTAAAGATCCCTTTGCCATCATTGAGATACAATCTTGGTAAAAGAAATTCACTGTTGCCGTAGTATTCATTTCCGCCGCCAGCCACGGCAAGGTCGGTATATCCGTCATTATTAAAATCCGCCAGGCAGGCATCCACATCTTCATAGGTGCTGTCAGCTTCCAGCGCTGGCTGCTTGGTTTTTACAAATCTACCCGAAGCCTGCTGAATAAAAACGGCACTTTTTTTCCATTTTACCGAACCGATAAAAAAATCATCCAGCCCGTCGCCATTGATATCTCCGACCGTAAGCGCCGGGCCTTCCTGCGAAGCCATAAACGGCATGAGGGGCTCACGGTCAAATTCGACAAATATATTTTCTGCATGTAAATAATCAAGATCAAACACTCTGGTTATATCCTCAAAAGAAAATTCTGCTGCCGGATGATCGTTATGCAGGCTTGCATATTGAAAGAAGGGAAGCCCCGGTTTATAATCAATGCTGATGAATGAGGAGTCTTTGTTGAGATCAATTTTCTGGTAACGATTATCAGGCCATATTACTACCAGAGAATCATACGAAGGGGGTAAAGCAATATGAACCGGGATTTCCATTGCGGATTGGAATCCTCTTGCCGGAAATTTTTCATATGCCCGTATACTGCTGTCTGTAAAAAGGATAATCTTCGCCCCCACCGCATTCCGGTTTCCTGCCGGTCCTTTCAGGAGTATCCCTGTGGCTGGTTTGGCTTTTTTGTCGTTGCTCGTATTTTTATACAGAATGGCAGTTTCATCAATATTATTAACGACAATGTCCAGGTCCCCGTCATTATCCAGGTCGGCATACACTGCTCCGTTTGAATAGGTGTCCTTATTATTACTGATAAAACTTTCAGCATCTTCAAATGCTGCATTTCCTTTGTTTCTGAAAAATCTGTTTGGCAGTTTTATTTGAGGGAATTTATCAATCAGTGCCATATCTTTTTCGCTAATTTGTCCCGCCCGGATCTTGGCCTGTATTTCATCATTGGAAACATAGTTCACATAATCAATATCGTTCAGCCTTTTGGGAATGCCATTGGAAATAAAAAGGTCTTTGAAACCATCATTATCAAAATCCATCCACAAAGTACTCCACGACCAGTCTGTTGCATATACTCCTGCATACAAACCAATTTCGCTGAAAATACCGTTGCCCCTGTTCAGCTGCAATGTATTCCGGGCATACTGATGGTTGTATCCGTTTTTGATTTTGATCTGAAAAGTGTTGTATTCATCCTCGCCCAGTGAACGCCTGAGTATGTAGGGGTCGGATGGAAGCATATCAGCCGCTATAATTTCCGGCCATGCATCATTATTGATATCAGCCACATCCACTCCCATAGAAAACTGACTGGTGTGCATGGTGCGGCTGGTCAGTTCCTCGGTAAATCCTCCTTTACGATCATTGATATACAAATAATCATTTTCATGAAAATCGTTGCCGATATAAATATCCGGCCAGCCATCCAGGTTCATGTCGGCCACGGCAATACCCAATCCATATCCAATTACACTCTGGAGTATACCGGCCTGTACTGATACATCCGTGAATTTTCCGCCGTCATTTCTGAATAGTATATCCCTGGAAAGTGAATCAACCGTCCCATCAAAATTGCTGCGTGGGGCAAAGGTGCTGTTATACCTTAATGAATGGTTTAATAAAAACATATCCAGGTCACCGTCCAGATCATAATCCAGAAAAGCGGCCTGGGTGCTGAACCCGGAAAAATCAATACCGTAAGCCGCAGCTTCGTCCTTATAATAAGGAATGCCTTTTTTGTCAATGCCCTTGCAGACAAGCAACTGGTTTTTGCTTTGCAGTGTTTCATAATGTCCAACACGGCAGACATAAATATCCAGCAGTCCATCGTCATTTACATCCGCCACACTTACTCCGGTCGACCAGCCCCCGTCGTCCGGAATTTTTGCTGCGCCGGTTACGTCTTCAAAATGAAGACTCCCTTTATTTAAATAAAGTTTGTTTTGCCCCTGGTTGGATGCAAAAAACAAATCAATCAGCCCGTCCTTATTGAAATCTCCGGCGCCCGCCCCAGCCCCGTTGTAGAAGTACATATATTTGAGCATATTGAAATCAGGACGGGTTTTCAGGTTATTGCTGAAGGTCAGTCCGGTTGAATCGCTTTTCAGCGTTATAAATAGCGGTTCTGGTTTTTTTCCCTGTCTCCGGCAACCATAAATCAACACCGCCACAAGCAGCCAAACCGCAATCTGTATTATGTAACTTCTTTTTTGCATCAGTATTTCATTCTGCGGAAGAAAACGGGATAACTGTCATTTTGTAACACCAGCAGGCTGTTGTCACCCTTTGCAGACAATAATAATATGTCCCTTACCTCGCCCCGTACTTCAAACCCTGTAAAAGATGGTTCTGCCCATTGCCATTTTATTCTGCTTTTTTCTGTTCCCGTATTTAACAATACATGGCCATAACTTGCGTCAAGCCTGGCAAACTGAGGCTGAAAATGAAACTGATTGCCCCCCATGATCAAATCTTTTTTGTCATCATTATTTATATCTGCACATAAAACAGCATTGATGCAGGAAAGTTGAGTATAAACCGGCAGGGTTTGCACATCAAAAAAGGCTTTGCCGTTATTCACCGCAATGCAGGAAGACATAAAATTTATTTCTTGTTGCTGTGCCGTCTTTAGTGAAGCGCTGCTGAATAAATCATAAATTGATTTTTTTGCGTAAGCCTCAAACTTCAGGTTTTGTTTTTTTAATGACGGCATTTGTTCCGTCAGTTCCCGTTTGAGAAAAACCGGCACATCTTTTTTATTTACCCTCCGGGTAATGATTTTATCCTGTGTTCCGTTCTGGTCAAAATCATTTATCCATAGTTTTACCGGGTTTTCCTTTGAAGTCTTCAAATAACAGTTTTCCCCTGCATTGCCAAAAACACAATCAGCATCACCGTCATTATCCAGGTCAGTTACGGATACGGATTGCCACCAGCCTTTATAGTCATTTAACCCGGTATTTAATTCAGTAAGCCGGCCCTTTTCCACTGAATATATCTTGGGTGACATCCATTCTCCGGTAACGATGATTTCATTTTTCCTGTCACCATCCATATCTGCTGCTGCTGCATCCGTCAGCATTCCCGTTTTTATTGTTGCGCCTACGGCAAATTTTCCTTTGCCGCTATTGATATATAAGTAGCTTTCGGGAACCACCCCGTAGTTTTGAGGCACACTCCGGCTGGCAACAAATAAATCCAAATCACCATCATTGTCTGCATCTGTCGCTGCCGCTGCGGCACAGTTAAAAGCATAGGCCGGAAAAGCTTCCGGTAATGAAGTAAAGTTTCCCTTTCCATCGTTTAAATACAGCCGGTGATACAACAGGCTGCTTCCCTTTTCCTGTGCATTTCCGCCTGAACCGACAAATAAATCCTTGTCTTTATCATTATCGGCATCAAAAAATAAAACAGCCACATCTTCATAACCCCGGTCTTTTTCAAAGACCGGCTGCGATTGTTTTGTAAATCTATATTCTTCCTGCAGGTACAATATTCCCGGCTGGCCTGCTGCCCCGCCGATAAATACATCAACCAGACCATCGCCGTTTACATCTGCTGTATCAGCGTGGGGTCCTTCACGGGAAAGCATCACCGGAATATTTCTTTCCGCATAAAAATCGATATAATCATCTTCTGTATGTTTATCAAAAACTGCTTCTTCTTTTTCAAACCAGGGCTGTAGCGATTGCTGAGCAACTTCATACGGTTTTGCACCGGCAATAGAAATTTTATGCAGCTGGTTGACGGCGGGTTTGCTTATTCTCGTAATACGTTTATCAGGCCATATAATCAACAATGAATCGGCCAGGCCTGCGCCAAGGCCAATAACTTGTTTATAATCTACCGATGACTGAAAACCCCGTGTAGGTATCAGCTCCCGGTTAATAATCTGCTCTCCCCGGTAAACGATTATTTTACTGCCGATGGCAAAAGGGTTTTTCTTTTCTCCCTGCAGTTGAATCCCGATATAATTGTTATTTCTTGTTTCACGGCTTTCATTTTTATATATAAATACAGGTGAGTTTACATTGTTTACTATCAAATCAAGGTCGCCGTCATTGTCAAGGTCGCCGTAAGCCGATCCATTGGAAAAAGATGGCTGATCCAGCCCCGCAGCCTCTCCTTCATCAGCAAACTGCAACCCCCCTTTATTCCTGAAAAATTTATTGGGACCAGGAACGGAAGGCATTTTATTTACAATTTCATCAAACTTTTCTTTCTCACCGGTCATCACCATTTTCTGAATCACATCGTTAGCAAAAAAATCAATAAAGTCCTGGTTGGTTACATCATTGTAAATACCGTTGCAAACAAAAATATCGGAGAGTCCGTCATTATCCGCATCGAAGATCAGTCCTCCCCAGCTCCAGTCGGATGCGGCCACACCGCTGAAGAATGCCGTTTCCATGAACTTCCCGTTCTTGTTATTTACCTGCAGGGTGTTTTGGGTGTATTGATTATAAAATCCTGATTTTTGTTTCAGCCGATGAATATCAATATTATCAAATGAGGTGGTGGTTTTGAGGCGGTAATCATCATCGGGAAGCATGTCGGTGGTAAAAATATCCGGATAACCGTCGTTATTAATATCCGCCATATCAGCGCCCATAGAGGAATGGCTGATATGCTGCACCCGGTCTTCCAGTTCATCTTTAAATGTCCCGTTCCTTTGGTTTACATATAAATAATCTCTTTCAAAAAAATCATTGGAGACATAAATATCAGGATAATGGTCGCCGTTTACATCACCCACCGTAACGCCAAGACCGAAGCTGATAAGACTGCCGTAGATACCTGCTTCTTCGCTGATATCAATGAATTTGCCGTTATCATTTCTGTAGAAATGATCGCCGCCGCCTTTCAGAAATTCAGCAACAGGCCAGTCCGATGCCCGCAGGTTTCTTTTGTTGGCATAGTTCAGTGTATTGACGGGGATAAAACTGTTGTTTATAATAAAACAATCCAGGTCGCCGTCAAGGTCGTAATCAAAAAAAGCCGCATGTGTGGTATAACCGCCTTCATTTGTAAGGCCGTATTCTTCCGCTCTGTCTGTAAAACTGAGGTCTTTATTATTGACGAACAACTGGCACCTGGGTTTCTTTCCGTCAATGTACCCCGCATTGCAGATAAAGATGTCCAGCCATCCATCGTGGTTTATATCTACCATAACCACTCCGGTACTCCAGTCTTTTTTACCGGGTTCAAACCCTGCTTTCGCTGAAATATCTTCAAACTGCCAGTTGTCTTTGTTTAAAAAAAGTTTGTTCCCTCCCATATTGGCCGTGAGTATTACATCTGCAAGGCCGTCATTATTTATATCTCCGATACCCACGCCACCGCCATTATAAAAATTGCGGTAACTGAAAATATTAAACTCTGCACTGTTTTGAATATTGTTGGAAAAGACTATACCTGTATTATCCTGAAGGATAAAAAGAGGTTCTGTACTTTTTTCTCTGTTGCAGGCAGAAAAAAAAGCTGCCATGCAAAGAAGAAAAACTGTTAGCAGGTTGTATAAAATTTTTTTCATTGGTTACCCGGCAGAAGGCAGATGTCTGATTTCCTGTCCAAAAACAGCGGTAAAATAAAAAAAGCCATCCGAAAATGGCTTTTTTCCTGATTTGCTATATGCTAACTAACTGCTAAAAGGTTTAATAACCGGGGTTTTGGGTAAGGTTGGGGTTGATAGTTAATTGCTCGTTGGGTATGGGGAACAGCAATCTTGCGTTATCGCTAACACCTGGTTTTAAAGTCCGGGCTGCCAGAAACTTTCCAAAGCGAACCATGTCGTTTCTTCTCCATCCTTCCCAGTAAAGTTCAAAACCTCTTTCTTTATAAACCGCTTCAAGGTCAACAGTGCCCAATGCGCCCAGACCTCTTGATGTATGAGTTCTGATATTGTTTACAATTTGAGGAGCAGTAGCACCATATCCTCCGGGGCCTGCAGTGGCTGTACCGCCACGCAAAATAGCTTCAGCTTTCATCAGTAATATATCAGCCAGCCTGAAGATTACATAATCATTATTGGCAGGAAAATTAGCAGCCAGATCCGGTACATATTTAATAACCCTGATACCGGTTACCTCAAGATTATTACCGGTTTCTTTTAAAGCAACTGCTTTTGTAAATGAAAGTGGATTGCCTTTTCTGTCCAGCAGGTTGGTTCCGGCAGCATTTTGCTGCTGACCAAATAACAGTCCCACATGCAGTCCTGTAACATTTGACACGCCTGTATAATAACCGGCATCAACTGTAGGTCCTGCGCCACCGCCTCTTCTTTTATCATTGGAAGCAAAAGCGTCATAAAAGTCGCCTAACGTTGTAAATCCGTTCCAGCCGCTGGGGTTTTGATTGTAGTGCAGGCCACAATACCAGCGGGACTGGTTGTTACCACCGAACCCGGTAGCATTGTCGCATTTCAGTGTATAAACCAGTTCGTTTCCAATTACATGATTATTCGGTGCAAAGTTGTCGAAGAAGTTAGCGGTAAACCCGCCGGGATATGCAGGGAATGAACCCAGTATCTGGTCAGCAAGTGTAATTACCTGGTTCATATCTGAAGTAGAAAAAGTAGGTGCCGTCCTGTTGGCATAAACACCTTTGTTCAGATACACTTTTATCAGCAGGGCCCTTGCGGCATTCTGGGAAGCTCTTCCGATACCGTTACCGGCGGGAAGATTAGGCATGGCAGTCTGCAGTTCACTGATGATATAATCAGCACACTCGGTTCCTTTTTTCACTTCCGGAAGAGTTTGCGTCAAATCACCCAGTGATGAAGGTCTGAAAGGAACCTGGTCCCATCCATCCAATACGGCCCACATAACAAATGCACGGATAAAGCGGGCTTCAGCTGCCTGCACGGGAGTGGGGTTATTATCGAGAACGGTTGTTGCTGCAAACTGCGCCTGTGCAAGTGCGCGGTAAGTATCAGTCAGAAAAGTGTGATCGGGTGTCCACCTGTGGTTATGATATACTCTCCAGATACCGTTATCGTCCCAGTCGCCACCTCTTGTAGGCCCCACACACTCATCGGTTGAGTGTTCCTGGGCTGCCCAAAAAAGGCTCTGGTCCTCAAATGGATCATTTAATGCGGCATAGGCGCCCTGTAACAAAGCTGCTGCATTACCGCCGCCGCCGCCGCCGCTGCCCTGGGTGGTTTCACTGTTAAGTCTTTCTGTCAGCTTGGTACAGGCTCCGAGAAAAACAACAGAAGCAATCAATATTATTTTGTTGTATTTCATAAAGAACAAGTTTTTATTTTTTTATAATGAGAAATTAATGCTCAGCTGATATCTTCTTGCCGAAGGGAAAGGTATGTATTCAATACCATAGGAAGGAACACCACCGATATTCTTATCGACATTTACTTCCGGATCGAAGCCTGTGAAATCAGAAATTACAAATAAATTTTGAGCGGTGATGGCTACATTGGCGTTTTTAATGAATTTGAACAGGTTCCCTATTGAATATCCGATCCTTGCATTCTGGCATTTCAGGAAATTGCCTTTTTCCAAGAAACGGGTTGAAGAGGTAATCGGGTTGGAAAGGTCTTCCCGTACATCGGCGCTTATCAGTGAAGCAGCCACATTTCTGGTTCCGAGGTTGGTAATCGGAATAACATTGGTGGCGGTTTCATTATAGATATAATGTCCAAAAGCCCCGGTCAGATTCATGGTAAATGACCACCTTTTATAGTTCAGGTCTGTACTTAGGCCTAGCAGGAAGTTAGGATTGGGATCCTCGCCATAGAATGAAACATCACCATCTTGTGCATAAATAGACTGGCCGGTGGTTTTGTCTATTCCCTGAAACTCTCTTAAATAAAAAACATTCAGGGGGTAGCCTGATGCCAGTTTCTGCACATAGGCGCCGGAACTGCCCTGGCCGCTTAAACCACCGGTATTGTATGTACCACTCAGGCCAGTCAGTTCATTCTTCAGCCATGTTGTGTTTACTCCAAAATCCCAGGTAAGGTTTTTTTGCTTGATGATATTGGCGTTTACAGATAGTTCAACACCTTTATTACTGATAACTGCCGGCAGATTTTTCCACTGTTTCGGACCTGAAGGGCCCGGTTGTGCAAAATCGAGTTCGAACAGTACATCTTCTGTTTCTTTATTAAAATAATCGGCAGTAATGTTAATTCTGTTATTCCAAAGAGAGAAATCAAGGCCTGCATTGAATGTAGTGGAGGTCTCCCATTTAAGACCGGGATTACCTTCACCCACTTGCCTGATCTGGCCGGGTCCGGATACTGCAAACCTGTCTTGAGAAGCGCCTGAGGGAAACTCCTGGTTTCCTGTTTGACCCCATCCTATTCTAACTTTAAGATTCCTTACAAAATCTACGCTTTGCATAAAGCTTTCCTGGCTCACATTCCATGCTGCAGAGAAAGAGGGGAAAACGGCATATTTATTATCTGAACCAAATTTGGTAGAACCATCTCTTCTTACTGTTGCAGTTAAAAGGTACTTACCCTTAAGATTGATATTAGCCCTGGCAAAAATAGATTGCAGCTCATTGGTGGGGGCTTCATAATGCCAGATATTTCTGCTGGCAGTAGTGCTGTACCCAAACATATTATAGTAAGGAATTCCGATGTCAGCAAAATCCTGTGCTGTAATTCCTGAATTGGAGTTTGTGAATTTCACAAATTCATAACCAAGAACTGCATTCAGGTTAAAGCCGGTGGTGATTTGCTTATTATAGCTAAGTATATGTGTAATCTGCTGCACCCTTACCCTTGCTTCAGAAGAATTGGCCCAGCCCCTGTCCTTGTAATTGGGGAAGTTGGTTAGCCGGCGTCCGATCATTGCTGTGCGCTGGCCATCACTCTGGTTAAATCCGTATAGAATCCTGTATTCCAGATCGTTTGTAATTTTAAAATAGGGGGAAATATTACCCCATATCTGAGTAATATCTACATTATCATCATACATTTCCAACATCCACAAAGGATTTACGGATGTAGCTCCAAATTGCGGCTCAATCCAGAAAGTGCCGTCGTTTTTCTTAAAGGGGTGAGTGGGGTTCCACTGAAGAGCTTGCCCGATTAAACTGCCCTGAAATCCGGCATTATTCGAAATAGGAACAACTTCTTCGTCAATGTATGCAGCATTAACATTTACATCCACCCCCAGTTTTTTGCTGTCGAGGAATTTGAAATTACCTGTATAACCAGCAGTATATTTTTGAAACTGCGATTCTTCAATAATCCCTTTTTCGCCCAGATAGCTCAATGATACCCTGTGACGGGAGTTCTCATTTCCGCCGCTTAAAGCAACATTGATATTATGGGTCACTCCCGTACGGGTTATTTCATCCATTGCATCCACGTTGGATCCATAGTTACCCGAGGTAAGGCTATATTTCTGCAATGCTGAACGGTACTCATCACCGGTCAAGATCTTGATTTGTCTTGCCATTGTAGAAAGTCCAACCGAATAGCCAAACTCCAGTGATGGTGTACCGCTTTTTCCCTTTTTAGTAGTGATAAGGATAACACCATTTGCACCGCGGCTTCCATATATAGCAGCAGCAGAAGCATCTTTCAGTACATCAATGCTTTCAATATCTGCGGGGTTAATAAAGTTCAGTGGATTGGATCCCGGAGCACTTCCCAGATCTGTACCCAAACCCGGACGGCTCGATCCGCCTTCCAGAGGAACACCATCCACCACAATCAGCGGATTATTGCCTGCACGGACAGAATTAGTTCCCCGGATGCGGATTGTAGTGCCTGCCCCGGGTGCACCATTGTTATTTGTAATCAGAAGTCCGGCTACCTTCCCCTGAATCAGTTGATCCGGAGAGGTATTTACCCCTTTGTTAAAGTCTTTTGCCTTAACTGAAGCAACAGACTCTGTAAGGTCTTTTTTCCGTGCTGTTCCATAACCGGTTACTACCACTTCATTGAGGCTGGAACCGGCCGTTTGAACAAACGACACATCAATATTTGATATCCCGGCAATGGATATCTCCTGTGCATCATACCCAACGGAAGTAATCACCAGCGTGGTGGCTGATGAGCTTACCGTCAGTGAAAAAGTTCCATCAGCACGGGTGGAAGTGCCTGTTCGGCTTCCTTTCACTGTAACTGATGCCCCCACCACCGGCGAACCGTCTTTTGAATCGTTAACCTTACCGGTAACCGTTCTGTCCTGAGCGAAGGATACCTGAATGACACAAATAAAAATGATGCTAAACAGTGCGGATAGCATTTTCTGTGCAGACATAAGCAATCGGGTTTTAAATATTTAAAAGAATGTTTTGAAAAACCAAGTTACATTTTTTTTAGATTGTGGTAATGTTTTTTTGAGTTCTTTTACGCTTGTTCATGTATCGACCCCTTAATTCTTGGACAAAACGGGGTTAAAGTTTGAGACAATTTCGGGTAATTTTTCTGTTTTACAAAGTTGATTTGTTTTTGCGTGCAGGAGTAAGAACTGCTCCGGGGATTTTCTC
>VGGV01000033.1 GCA_016868455.1 Bacteroidota bacterium | reverse complement strand
TGTAAATGAAAAAAACCTTAACTTAACAACCTGATCCTTTGGTATCGAAAATGGGGAGTATTATAGATGAAGTGAACTAAAAGTTATGCCTTTTAGGAATAATAAAAGAGGATTTGCCCATAAAATTTTATAAGGTTCAGCTTTCTGTAAGTCTTACTGCGGCAGTTTCTCTCATCATTTCTCTCACCGCCTCGGCGATCGCCTGTGCATCATACCCGCATTCTTTTTGCAGTTCTTTAGGCGTGCCATGTTCCACCAGCCTGTCGGGTATGCCGAGGATCTTTACTTCATTCTTGTATCCATGCGCTGCCATGAATTCGAGGATGGCAGAACCGATGCCGCCTTTCACGGTTCCGTCTTCCACGGTGATCAGTTTTTCATGTTGCTGGCAGGCCTCATGCAGCAGGGCTTCATCCAGGGGTTTGGCAAAACGCATATCATAGTGAGCAGGATTGATCCCGTCATTTTTAAGGTCCCGTATAGCTGCGGCAGCAAAATTTCCGGGGTGGCCGAATGAAAGAATGGCAATGTCTTTCCCTTCTTTCAGTTTTCTTCCTTTGCCGATCTCAATTTCTTTCATCTCAGTTTTCCATCCTCCCTGTCCGGGAGGCAAGTCCGGCATCACCCCTTCGCCTCTCGGGTAACGGATAACGAAAGGAAACCGGGTGCTTTCCAATTGCGCCGTGTACATCAGGTTCCGCAGTTCGCTTTCATTCATCGGTGCGCTGACGATCATGTTGGGGACACAACGCATATAAGCAATATCATAACAGCCATGATGCGTAGGGCCATCGTCGCCGACCAGGCCGGCACGATCAAGGCAGAAGATGACGGGCAGTTTCTGGATCGCCACATCATGCACTACCTGGTCATATGCCCTTTGCATAAACGAAGAATAAACATTGCAAAAGACTTTCATTCCCTGGGTGGCCATACCGGCGCTTAAAGTTACCGCATGTTGTTCGGCAATGCCCACATCAAAAGCACGATCAGGCATTTTCTCCATCATGTATTTCAAGGAGGAACCCGAAGGCATGGCGGGGGTGATGCCCAATATCTTATCATTCTTTTCGGCCAGTTCGATGATAGTATGCCCGAATACATCCTGGTATTTTGGCGACTGGGGAAGGTCAAACTTCTTTTTCTGTATCTCGCCGGTGATCTTATCAAACAATCCCGGGGCATGCCATTTGGTCTGGTCCTGTTCGGCCAGCGCATACCCTTTCCCTTTGGTGGTAATGATGTGGAGGATCTTTGGACCGGGCATGTTACGCAAATCTTTTAATGTATCCACCAGCTTGGCTACATTATGCCCGTCTATCGGGCCGAAGTAACGGAGCTTTAATGCCTCAAAAAAATTGGCGTGGCTGCTCATCATTCCTTTCAACCCTTCGGTCAGCTTATGCCCCATGGCACGGCTGAAGTTTTTACCAACAGGCACTTTGCCCAGCAGGTTCCACACTTCATCCTTAATCTTATTATAAGTTGGCGAAGTAGTAATATCTGTAAGGTATTCTTTTAATGCCCCGGTATTGGGGTCAATACCGATACCGTTATCATTCAGAATAATCAGCAGATCGGTATCGGCCACACCGGCATGATTCATTCCTTCGAAAGCAAGACCAGCCGTCATGGCCCCGTCTCCAATAACTGCAACAATTTTTCTGTTTTTTTCACCTTTGTACTTTGCAGCGATGGCCATTCCCAGCGCTGCCGAAATAGACGTGGAAGAATGGCCCACGCCGAATGTGTCGTATTCGCTTTCGCTTCTTTTGGGGAAGCCGCTCAGTCCCCTGTATTTGCGGTTGGTGTGGAAATTGTCACGGCGACCGGTTAGTATTTTATGCCCGTAAGCCTGGTGACCCACATCCCAAACCAACTGGTCATAAGGTGTATTATAAACGTAATGAAGGGCCGTTGTAAGTTCCACTACACCGAGACTGGCGCCAAAATGTCCCCCATGTACGCTTACCACATCAATGATGTACTGGCGCAGTTCATCACATACCTGGTGCAGTTTTTCACGGGGCAGTTTTTTAAGGTCTGCAGGCGAGTTAATTGTTTTTAAAAGCGTACCCGGGGTTATTTCCATCTGGTTACTTTGAACGTGTAAAAGTAATGGTTTCCGTCCAGCCTTTTTTGCCAAAGATTGTTTAACAACATGACAGCGAAAAGGTTCTGTTTAACAATGATTAAAACCTGGATTCGGAGCCGGGACAAGCCCATTTACAAGGCAGTTAAACCACTGGTATATTTAGACCGGCCGAAGTTGGTCAGCGTATCGGCTGTATTGGACGGCAACAGTATTGACCCTAAAAATGTAATAGTGGTTACCTGCCGGCCGCAACTGAAGATTGACTATAACTCCGGTTACGAACCGGTACGTATCAAAGCAGGCGGCAACCTGCAGACAGAAGCAAGGAAATTTGTGCGGGGGAATAAGAATATGGTGGTATGGGTGGATAAAAGTTATACAAACAGCTTCGGCAACCTTGCCAGGCTCAGGTCAACCCTGTTCAAATCAGATCACAGTGTTGTTTTTCTGTTGACCGATACAGAGCCGGTTACCTGGTCAGCAGAGGCGGTTCATGAAATTGCAGAACAAAAAATGGCCAATGTGGTGGGGGTGCTGCCGGGTAAATCTAAAAAAGATGAGTATGTGATATTTTCCGGTCATTATGATCATATCGGAGTAGGCCGGCCGGTAGATGGCGATTCAATTTATAACGGGGCCAATGACGACGCTGCCGGAATAGCGGCTGTAATTATGCTGGCCCGGCATTTTAAATTGTTGAACACTAATGAAAGAACGCTGGTATTTGCCGCCTTTACGGCTGAGGAAACGGGAGGTTTTGGCTCGCAGTATTTTTCCCTCCAGTTTAACCCGGATAAAGTGATGGCTATGTTTAATATTGAAATGATCGGCACTGAAAGCCAGTGGGGTAAGAACTCAGCCTATATCACCGGTTATGAAAAAACCGATATGGGCGCCATCATGCAAAGGAATCTTGAAGGAACAGAATTTACGTTTTACCCCGATCCCTACCCGGCGCAGCAACTGTTTTACCGGTCAGATAATGTCACACTGGCAAGACTGGGTGTGCCCGCCCATACCATTTCCACTTCTAAAATGGACAGCGAACCCAACTATCATAAAGTGACGGATCATATTGAAACACTCGATATGGGAAATAGGGCAATGATTATTAAATCCGTTGCGCTGGCTTCAAGAAGTATTGTGGCGGGGAAGGATACGCCATCCAGGGTGAAGGTGGAAGAACTGCGTTAAACTTTCACCAGCACACTATGCACCGCATCACTCATCTCTTTAATCAATGAAGCGTCTTTTTCAATCGCATTACCCACTACAATCACATCTGCTCCTGCTTTACAGTTGAGATAGGCTTTTTCAGGCTGTACGATACCGCCGCCAATAATTAGCGGAGCTTCAATATGATCGGCTACAATTTTTATCATGCTTTCCGTGATGGGACGTTTAGCGCCGCTGCCGCTGTCCATATAAATCAGTTTCATGCCCAGCATTTCACCGGCCATGGCGGTACACATCGCAATTTCATTCTTATCATGCGGCACAGGTGTGGCATTGCTGATATAGGAAACAGTAGTGGGAGCGCCGCCATCAATAACAATATAACCGGTTGGCATAATTTCCAATCCGCTTTGTTTTACAAAAGGCGCCGATACCACATGCTGACCGATCAGCAATTCCGGGTTGCGGCCTGATATCAGGGAGAGATATAATAATGCATCAGCATACCTGCTTACCTGTGAAGGGCTGCCGGGGAAAAGAATTACCGGTATATCACAGTTCTTTTTGATGTGCTGTATGCAGTCGTCCAGGTGGTTTGAAATTACCAGGCTGCCGCCCACCAGCAGGTAATCAACCCCGGCTTTCACGGAAAGTTCAGTTAGCTCATCCAGCAGGGCCGTATTCACCTTGTCGGGATCAATCAGCACGGCAAAAGATTTTTTGCCCTGTTTCTTTTTGGTGGCCAGTTCGTTATAGATCGTTGACTTCATCCGGTACCGGTTGATTATTGCAAAAATGCGAAAAACTTCCCGTATTGCCCACTCGAAAACAAACTGGTTTTTCCGCTGGTTCAGATGAATTTTAAATGAAAAAGCTATATGAGACCTTGCTTTTTTTTGGTTTTGTTCTTTCTTCCTGCTGCAATTGTTTAATTAATGAAAAGAAAAAGGATATGCTATTGAACTCAGAATTTCAAAAAAGGATCACAGCGGGAAATGAGTATGGAAAACACCGCTGCAAAGTAACAGCAATGGTGAATAAAACAAGATCTAGGCGACGGAACCGGTAATATGATGTTGAGCTGCTTTGCCGCTTTTGATTGCTTACGCTGTACATAAACGAAAAAACAGGACCTGCTTTTCCGGAATGATTTATGAATTGTATCACAACCTGCGAATGCCCGCCGGATAAGGGTTTTCAGCAAGCAGTTTCATGAAATGCAGCAGCAGCAAAGGTTTCAGGAACCGGTTCCACAAAAACCCTTGCCTGAATGGCGTTTCAGTTAATAATGTTTCCGGCCGGGATTTTTTAGTACACGGGTAGAAAATTTCCAAAAAAATTTTGCCCTAAAATCAGTTACCCACTGTGAAAAAAAGCTGCAATGCAATACAGGCCTGCATCAGGGGTTTAACGGACAGCCTTTTCCACAGAATGTGAATATTTCTGACTATGAATTACAAATACTTAAAAATATTTTCGTCATGGACGATTTTAGATTACTGTTACATCTAACCCGATAAATTCTTTCTTAGTTATGGCTACCAAAACCAGGGCTGCCCGCTCAGCAGCGGGCCTGCAGTTTCCCCGTCGCTTTACCCGCCAGGATATTAATGTGTATGATATGTTTGAATACGACTACCGCACATCGGTAATCCGTAACCCGAGCGGAGAAGTGGTGTTTGAAATGAACAATGTGGAAGTACCAAAACAATGGAGCCAGATTGCCACCGATATCCTTGCCCAAAAATATTTTCGCAAAGCCGGGGTACCCCAGCCTGACGGGAGCCTGGGAAGAGAGACTTCTGCCAAACAGGTGGCACATCGCCTTGCCCATTGCTGGAGGGTATGGGGCGAACGCTACGGATACTTTGTTTCAGAAAATGATGCACAGGTATTTTATGAAGAACTGGTGTATTCCATCCTAAACCAGATGTGTGTGCCCAACAGTCCGCAATGGTTCAATACGGGTTTATACGAAAGCTATGGCATAACCGGCAAGCCCCAGGGACATTATTATGTGGACCCCGTCGACGGACAACTTCAAAAGTCGCAGAATGCATACGGGCGGCCCCAGCCCCACGCCTGTTTTATTTTAAGTGTGGAAGATGACCTGGTAAATGAAGGCGGCATTATGGACCTGTGGGTTCGGGAAGCCAGAATTTTCAAATATGGTTCCGGTGTGGGCACTAATTTTTCAAACCTGCGCGGCGAAGGAGAAAAACTAAGCGGCGGCGGCACATCCAGCGGCTTAATGAGCTTTTTGAAAATCGGCGACCGGGCCGCAGGCGCTATTAAAAGCGGCGGTACCACCCGCCGGGCAGCCAAAATGGTTTGCCTGGACCTTGACCATCCCGAAATCGTTGATTTCATCAACTGGAAAGTAGAGGAAGAAAAGAAAGTAGGGGCACTGATCGCTGCGGGCTATCCATCCGGTTATGAAGATGAAGCCTACAGAACTGTAAGCGGCCAGAATTCCAACAACTCAATCCGTATTCCCAACGAATTTTTTGACAAACTGGAAAAAGATGAAGACTGGGAACTGAAAGGAAGAATGGATGGCAGGGTAATGAAAAAAATTCCGGCCAGGGAATTGTGGAACCAGATATCCTATGCCGCATGGCGCTGCGCCGACCCCGGCACTCAATACAACACCACTATCAATGAATGGCATACCTGCCCCGAAGGCGGAGAAATAAGGGCTTCCAATCCCTGCAGCGAATACATGTTTCTCGACAATACTGCCTGTAACCTGGCATCGGCCAACCTGATGAAGTTTTATGATGCTGAGAAAAACATATTTGATGTAGAAGGATATGAATATAACTGCCGCCTCTGGACAATGGTACTGGAAATTTCTGTGCTGATGGCACAGTTTCCCTCTAAGGAAGTGGCGCAACTGAGCTATGAGTACAGAACACTGGGGTTGGGGTATGCCAATCTTGGCACCATGCTGATGGTAAGCGGCATTCCATACGACAGCGAAGAAGCAAGAGGCATTGCCGGCGCCATTACAGCCATTATGACCGGCATTTCATATAAAACATCAGCTGAAATGGCGCAGGTGCTCGGCGCTTTCCCGAGGTATGAGGAGAATAAAGAGCATATGCTGCGGGTCGTGCGCAACCACCGCCTCGCTGCCTATGATGCAGACGAATATGAGGGGCTGAGCCTGAAGCCTGTGGGCATTAAGGCAAAATACTGCCCTGATTATTTGTTGAAAGCTGCCTGCAAGGCATGGGACGATGCAGTAGAACTGGGCGAAAAATACAGTTACCGTAATGCACAGGCAACAGTCATTGCACCAACCGGAACAATCGGGCTGGTGATGGATTGTGATACAACCGGAGTTGAGCCGGACTTTGCGCTGGTAAAATTCAAAAAGCTCTCCGGTGGCGGTTATTTCAAGATCATTAATCAGTCTGTTCCGGCGGCACTGAAAAACCTCGGTTACACAGAGCTGGAAGCGGAGAAGATCATCAAATATGCAACCGGGACAGCATCCTTTGCCGGAGCTCCGTACATCAATCATCAAACGCTGAGTGAAAAAGGTTTTATTGCCGATGAGATCAAACGCCTCGATGCTGCTGCTTTAACAGCTTTTGAAATCGGCTTTGTATTCAATAAATACACCCTGGGCGAAGAATGCCTGCAGCGTCTTGGCTTTACGCCTGAGCAATACAACGATTTTGAATGGAGCCTGCTGGAAGCCCTTGGTTTTACCGAAGAGCAGATTGAAGCTGCCAACGATTATGTATGCGGAACCATGATGCTGGAAGGGGCTCCGGGACTGAAAGATGAACACCTGCCCGTTTTTGACTGTGCCAATAAATGCGGTCAAAAAGGCCAGCGTTATATCCATGCCCATGGACATATCCGTATGATGGGAGCTGTGCAGCCCTTCATCAGCGGCGCCATCTCCAAAACAATCAACCTGCCGCATGAAGCAAAAGTGGAAGAGATTGCCGATGCGTATTACCTGAGCTGGAAACTGGGATTGAAAGCAAATGCCCTGTACCGGGAGGGCTCTAAACTTTCTCAGCCGCTTAGCAACAAGAGCGATAAGAAGAAGAAGCCGGAAGAAAGTCGGGAGTCGGGAGTCGTTAGTCAGGAGTCGGGAGTTTTGAATCCCGAAACAGTTACTCCAGAATCAAATATTGTTGATTTGGGGAAACTGACAGTGGAGGAGTTGCTTGAAGAAGTGCAAAAAAGGGTACAGGCTTCGCCTGATACCAAACTGAAACGCAAGCTCGCCAGCATAGTGGAAAGAAGGGCACTGCCGGCCAAGCGCCGCGGCTTTACGCAGAAAGCAAAGATCAACGGGCAGGCCATCTTCCTGCGTACCGGCGAATATGGCGACGGAACACTGGGAGAAATCTTCATTGACATGGCCAAGGAGGGCGCCACTATGCGCAGCATGATGAACTGTTTTGCCATTGCCATTTCCATTGGCCTGCAGTACGGTGTGCCGCTGGAAGAGTTTGTTGACAAGTTTGCCTTTACCCGCTTTGACCCATCAGGTTTTGTAGAGCATCCGAATATCAAGTCCACCACATCGATTGTTGACTTCATCTTCCGTGTGCTGGGTTATGAATACCTGGGCCGTACAGACCTGGTGCATGTACTGGACAAACCCGAAGTGATGAATACCGGGGCGGATGATTGGGATGAAGTACCCTCCAACCCGCTGGAATATGCAGAGCCGGAGAAATCCAGTGTAAGGGTTGTTCCGGCTTCGGGCGGCGTGGCGCCGCAACCACTAAAAAATCAGCGGGCAACCCAGGCTGTAAAAACCGACAGCTCCATGCCTGCCCGTCCGTCAGGCGGGGATGTACTGAGCGCCGCTTCCAAGAGCATGCAAAGTGATGCCCCGGCATGTAATGTGTGCGGGCATATTATGATGCGCAGCGGAACCTGCTACAAATGTTTGAACTGCGGCAACCAGGGAGGTTGCAGTTAAAAAAATAAACAGGACGACCCCATCAGTCCCGGTTCCCCGGGTCTCTTGCGGCAAGGAAAAACCAATCCAAAGAAAGTACCCATTAATTCCACATCCCGGCACTTTGGCCGGGATGTTTCGTAAGTAAAGTCGCTATAAAATCAGGGTGTAAAATCTAAACCAGCGAAGAATATTTCAGTAGTAATTCCTTATCACTTTTATTACAAACAGATATTATTTTCACATCCTAATCCGGACAACTATGAAGACCAAAATCATTCTTGTATTGGCTATTGCCATTATATTGCTGGAAAGCTGCAGCCGCAGTTGTACCCCTTACCAGGCAGCCAACAGCTCCAGCGGAAAACGCTGCGGTAAAATAAGATAGATAAATATTTCCGGCGCTGCTGCCGGGGCGGGGTGCAGTGGCAGCAATGCTTAATTGTCCCCGCCAAATACATTATGGACGGCGCCTTCCAGCATCGGAAACTTTTCTACTACAAATTTTTTGATGGTGTCAATAACCTGCCGGGCCTGCTCGTCGGTGAGGCCGGCTTCTGTTTTTAATTTTTCAATAAGCTCCTGCATGTTTGTTATTTTAAATAAAGACCCCGGGTCAGGCCCGGGGTGACAAATATCCTTCTAATCCTATTAAATCCTTTGAATCGTGGTTCTATGCCACTTTCAGCAAACTCAGCTTGCTCTTGTCAAATTTCCTTCTGGCATATTCAATATCGAGGGTGAAATGCGTTTCTTTGGTGGAGGGCAGTTCATACATAGCGTCAATCAGGATGCCTTCGCAAATGCTGCGCAGGCCTCTTGCTCCCAATTTATATTCCATGGCTTTTTCCACCATAAAGCCAAGCACCTCTTCATCAATGCTCAGTTGAATGCCTTCCAGTTCAAACAGCTTTTTGTACTGTTTCACCAGTGCATTCTTCGGTTCGGTAAGTATAGCTCTGAGGCTAACTGCATCCAGCGGATCGAGATGTGTAACTACCGGCAGGCGGCCCAGCAATTCAGGAATCAGTCCGAAGGCCTTCAGGTCGGTGGCATTTACATAGCGGAGCAGATTTTTCTTCATGCTTTCCTGCTGCTCCTTGTCCACATTAAAACCAATGGTATTGGTTTGCACCCGGCGGGCGATGATCTTATCAATACCATCAAAGGCTCCGCCACAGATAAATAAAATGTTCTGCGTATTGATTTTAATAAGTTTTTGTTCCGGGTGTTTTCTTCCTCCCTGTGGCGGTACCAGCACATCCGTTCCCTCCAGCAGTTTCAGCATGCCCTGCTGCACGCCTTCACCGCTTACATCACGGGTTATGGAGGGGTTATCGCCTTTTCGGGCAATTTTATCTATCTCATCAATATAAACAATGCCTCTTTCAGCCGCAGCCACATCGTAATTGCATACCTGGAGCAAACGGGTAAGGATGCTTTCCACATCTTCGCCCACATAACCCGCCTCGGTAAATACCGTGGCATCCACAATGGCGAAGGGAACGTTCAGCATCCGGGCAATGCTTTTGGCCAGCAATGTTTTGCCCGTACCGGTTTCGCCTACCATGATAATGTTGCTTTTCTCAATCTCCACATCATTACCGGCGCCGGGGTCGGTTTGTTTTTGCTGCAGCCTTTTGTAGTGGTTATAAACTGCCACAGCCAGCACTTTCTTGGCCTCATCCTGCCCGATGGCGTATTCGTCGAGAAATTTTTTTATTTCAACGGGTTTCTTGACGGTGAGTTTAAAGGAGGAGGCGCCCCGGTCATCCCGAATAGTCAGTTCCTGGTCAATGATCTCCCGGGCATGCTCCACGCAGTTTTCACAGATATGTCCTCCCTGCCCGGCAATCAGGATTTTGACCTCGTCCCGGTTGCGGCCGCAAAAAGAACAGTGTAACGGGTTTTTTGCCATTTTTCTTAAGGTATAACGGTGGGAAAACGTAATGGTAACTCACAAAATTATAAAACCATCCGGGAAGGGATGGTTTTTCTTTGAAATGCTTTACGGGTTACGATGGCTATTTGCTTCTGTACGAATCTTAAAGGCTTATATCCAGCGAATTAAAGTTTGTCTATCAACCCGTCAACGATACCATATTCAATGGCTTCTTTGGCATCCATCCAGTAATCCCGGTCGAAATCTTTCATGATTTGCTCCACCGTATTACCGCAGTTTTTGGCCAGTATGGCGGCGCCGATCTCCTTTACTTTCCGGGTCTGTTCGGCCTGAATTTCCAGGTCGGAGCTTACTCCCTGTATATGCCCGCCTAATGAGGGCTGATGAATCATCACCTCACCATGGGGGAAAATAAAACGTTTGCCCTTAACCCCTCCGCTCAGCAGGATGCTTCCCATGGAGGCCGCAAGGCCCATGCAAATGGTGCTGACCGGACTTTTGATCATTTGCATAGTGTCATACATCACCATGCCGCTGGTTACTATTCCGCCGGGACTATTGATGTAGAATTTGATTTCCTCGCCCGGTTTATCGGCATCCAGCAACAGCAGCTTACTTACCACATCTTTGGCGCTTTTATCATCTACCATGCCCCAGAGGTAAACAGACCTTTTATCAAAAAAATATTTCTCCAGCCTTTTATTGAACATGCCCAGTTCGCTGTCGCTTTTGGGGCGTTCTTCCTGTTCCTCATCATCATCTGCTTTCCGGCCAAAAAAATATGGGTCCTTATATTTAGTCTGTTTACGATTCATTATTATGATAATTTGAGATTAATCTTTTTTCTGTTTTTTGGGGTTGGTCACCAGCACCTCATCCACCAGCCCGTAATCTTTGGCTTCGGCAGCTGTCATCCATTTGTCCCTGTCAAAATCTTTTTCAATTTGCTCCACCTGCCGGCCGGTATGGGTATGCACCACTTCATAAAGTTCTTTTTTCAGTTTGCGTATTTCATTCACCGTAATTTCAATATCACTGGCCTGCCCGCCGATGGCGCCGCTGGGCTGGTGCATCATGATGCGGGCATGTTTTAAGGCAGCTCTTTTCCCTTTTGTTCCTGCCCCCAGCAGTACACAGGCCATTGAAGCGGCCATGCCGATACAAATGGTGGCAATATCAGGGCTCACATACTGCATCGTGTCATATACACCAAGGCCGGAATACACACTGCCGCCGGGACTGTTAATGTACATATTGATGTCTCTTGAACGGTCAGTGGAATCCAAAAAGAGAAGCTGGGCTGTTACAATATTGGCAATCTCATCATTGATAGGATAGCCAAGAAAAATAATCCGGTCCATCATCAGGCGGCTGTACACATCCATTACGGCGATATTGAGGGATCTTTCCTCAATGATATTCGGCGTCATGCCTGTTACAAGATGGGAGGCGTAGTTATGTAATGTATTGCTGGAAATGCCGCGGTGTTTGACGGCATATTTTTCGAATTCGGAATTAAAAGCCATAGGTGTATTTATTTAGAGCGGAACGTTTCAGATCATCAAATATCCGTCCAAATGCGAAAATGGCAAAATCAATAACACAATGGGCCCGGAATAAGACTATTTGTCATAAAATAAAAAAAGCTTTGCAATCAACAAAGCTTGTAACGGCATTCACCGATTCTCCTTTTGGGAGCAGGGTTTAATGATGATGGTGCTGATGTTCTTCCACCATTTTGGTAAAATCTTCAGCGCTGATAACTTTATCGGCCGGCTTCACCTGTGTGGCGGCCCACTCAAATATTTTCTGCGTTTGTATGCGGTTGTATGAATCTTCCACGTACTTTCTGTCCTTCATCATTTTTTCAATATAGCCGGTAACCCAGGGCTGATCATCGCTGAGGTTAGCGCCGCCCATATAACTGAAGAGTTGCTGTTTGGCAAAGGCCTTTATTTCATCCGGTGAAACCTGTATGGCATTATCCTGAACAATCTTGTCAGAAATCAGCGTCCATTTCAGCTGACTGAGGAATTTTGGAAATTCTTTTTCTACATCTTCGTCTGTTTTCAAATCCTGAGCGCCGGTCGAAGGGTCGCCCTGCGACTTCACCCATTTTTTCAAAAAGCCTTCCGGAAAATCAATTTGGGTATGATCCACCAACTGGTGAAAAACCTGGTCATGTATCTGGTTATTGGCCTGGCCATTCCAGTAAGCCTGTATCTCTTCTTTTACATTGCCGCGGAACTCACCTTCAGTCACCACACTCTGGTTGGGATAGAGCTGGTTGAAAAATTCTTCATTCAGTTCCCTTTTTTCCAGTAAGCCAATCTTGGTAATTTCTATTTTAAAGTATTTATCAGCGGCGTTGGGATCATCCTTCAGTCCCAGGTCGCTGATGATCCATTCCTTTTCTTTTTCGTCAAAAGCATTTTTCAGTTGTGCCACTTCGGTATGGCCTGCTTTTTTGCCCATCCAGTTTTTACGGAAGCCTTCGGCAAAATATTTTGCGAGGATAGAATTATCTTTTTTGGCGCCGCCTTCAACCTCATTACCATCACCATCTGTCTCGGTGAAAGTAATATTCAGCACATTTTCTTCTGTGGTCACTTCTTCCTGGTCTTTCATATTACCATAGCGGTTTTGAAGCCGGGTAACTTCACTATCCACCATATCATCAGTAACCGTTACCACATACCGGGTAATTTTTGCTTTTGAAAGATCGGGCAACTGAAATTCCGGTTTCATGCCAATCTCAAAATGGAAAGTATAATCCAGCGGGTTATTTACATCCAGCTGTTTCATGTCGGATTCCACCGGCAGCGGTTGTGCAAATATGTCCAGCTTGTCATTTTGCAGGTAACTGATCAGTTCCCGGTCTACTGATTTCAGCACTTCATCTGTAAACAGCGAGGGGCCGTACATTTTTTTGATCAGCCCTGCAGGCACCATGCCTTTGCGGAAGCCGGGAATATTGGCTTTCTTACTGTATTCTTTTAATGTCTTTTCAAATGCAGGAAGATAATCGGATTTTTCCAGCTTCACGGTAAGCTTTTCATGCAGCAGGCCGATATTCTCTTTTGTGATTGTTGCCATGTAATTTGTTTGTAGTTTATGGTTTATAGTTTATTGTTTCGAGTTGTGCCGGGCTCCTTTCAGGCATCAGGAACTCAACGATAAACTAAAAACAATAAACCATAACCTCAAAAGTCCGGATGGAGGGACTCGAACCCCCACGCCTTGCGGCATCAGATCCTAAGTCTGAAGTGTCTGCCAATTTCACCACATCCGGTTAACCTTTTGTGGTGTCTGCCATCCCGATTGCTATCGGGACCACCACATCCGGGAAAAAGGGTCAGCCGGTCAAATAAATCAAATAGGTCAGTTCTGGTATTATTTGACAATTTTGACTTTTATGACCATCAAAACGGGCTGCAAAAGTAGGACATTTCAGGCGTAAAAAACGGTTGATTTTCACTAAATTCGTAGGCAATACCAATGGCAACCCTGGCGCATATACCCAAGTACAATTTAAATGATGAGGAGGAGAAAAAGCTCATTCTCAGGGAATACCGTTCCCTGCTGAAAGTGCTGAAGTCAAAACTGAAACCCGGCGACAAGAACCTTATCCGCATCGCTTTTGAAATGGCGGCTGAGGCTCACAAAACCATGCGGCGCAAAAGCGGGGAACCCTATATCCTTCATCCGATTGCTGTGGCAAAGATTTGTGTGGATGAAATTGGCCTTGGTATCCGGTCCACCATTTGCGCCCTGCTTCATGATACCGTGGAGGACACCGATATTTCACTGGAAGATGTGGAAAGAGAGTTCGGCAATGAAATAGCCCGGATTGTTGACGGTCTCACCAAAATATCCAATGTAATTGACGTCAACGCCTCGCAACAGGCAGAGAATTTCAAAAAAATTTTACTGACGCTGACCGATGATCCCCGTGTCATCCTCATCAAACTGGCCGACCGCCTGCACAATATGCGCACACTGGACAGCATGAAGCGGGACAAACAACTGCAGATATCATCTGAAACGGTATATGTATATGCGCCGCTGGCCCACCGCATGGGTTTGTATAACATCAAGACGGAGATGGAAGACCTGGCCATGAAATACATGGAGCCGGATGTGTATAAGGATATTGCCCGCAAACTGGCCGAAACCAAAAAGGAGCGAAGTAAATACATCAATGAATTCATAAGGCCGCTGAAAGAAAAGATGGATAAAGCCAGCCTGAACGCTGAAATATACGGCCGCCCTAAAAGCATCCACTCCATCTGGAACAAGATGAAGAAAAAAGGAGTAGAGTTTGAAGAAGTGTATGATCTTTTTGCCATCCGCATCCTCATTGATTCGCCGCCGGAAAAAGAAAAAGAAGATTGCTGGAAAGTGTATTCACTGATCACCGATGAATACAATCCATCCCCGGAAAGGCTGAGGGACTGGTTAAGTAATCCAAAAGCAAACGGCTATGAGGCGCTGCACACCACCGTAATGGGCCCGCAGGGAAAATGGGTTGAAGTGCAGATACGCAGCAAACGAATGAATGAGATAGCAGAGAAAGGACTGGCAGCCCACTGGAAATACAAGGAGGAAAAGGATGATGAAAGCCGTTTTGATAAATGGTTTCACCAGATACGGGAGGTTATCAGTAACCAGGAAACAGACAGTATTGACTTTCTGCAGGATTTTAAAACCAGTTTTCTTGCGGAAGAAATCTATATCTATACCCCTAAAGGGGATATCAAAATGCTGCCGGTGGGTTCCACTGCGCTTGATTTTGCCTTTGCCATTCACAGCGCCATCGGGGTAAAAACCATTGGAGCCAAGGTAAACCACAAGCTGGTACCCATCAGCCATAAACTGCACAGCGGCGACCAGGTGGAAATTATCACCAGCAGCAAACAAAAACCATCTGAAGACTGGCTTGGTTTTGTAGTTACCTCCAAAGCCAAGGGACGAATACGGGATGCGCTGAAAGAAGAAAAAAGAAAAGTGGCAGATGAAGGGAAATACACCCTGCAACGAAAACTCGAAGGTGTGGGCGCCGCCTTCACCCAGCATAATATTGATGAACTGGTGCACTGGTACAAACTGCCCTCCAACCTTGACTTGTTTTATCAGGTGGCGGTAAAAAACATTGACCTGAAGGAGTTGAAAGATTTTAAAGTGACGGGTGATAGGATTGAAGCCCCCAAACCGGTAAAGCAGTTGCCGGAAAAATCAGAATATATACCAGGCATAACTTCCGGTAAAAAAGATGCTGAACTGGTTATTTTTGGCGAGAGCAGTGACAGGATAGTTTACAACCTAGCTAACTGCTGCAAGCCCATACCGGGCGATGATGTGTTTGGTTTTGTAACCACCGGAAAAGGGCTGACCATCCACCGCACCAATTGTCCCAATGCGGCCAAGCTGCTGGCCAATTACGGCCACCGGGTGGTAAAAACCAAATGGGCCAAGAATAAGGAAATTTCTTTCCTTACCGGTATCAAGATTGTGGGGATGGATGATGTGGGGGTGGTGAACAAAATCACCAACCTCATTTCAGGCGAACTGAAAATAAATATTGCAGCGCTGACCATTGAGGCCAAAGAAGGCCTGTTTGAAGGAAACATCCGGCTGTATGTGCATGATAAAGAAGAACTGGACAAACTGGTGCAAAGCCTGCTCAATCTTCCGGGTATCGAATCCGTGAAGCGGTATGATATGGAGGATATTCCGAGCTAAAACTGTTTGAAATCACTTTCTTTTTCAGAGGGATTTTTACGCTCAACCCAAACCGGATTTTTTGTTTACCTTGTTGCGCTTCCAACAGGGCTGCATCCTGTGCATCTGCTTATGAGATTGAATTGCTTAAAAATTCTGTTGATGGGTGCTTCCCTTTTAGCGGGCAGCATTTTAACAGCGCAAAATTTTTCTTTTAACTGCACCAGGGATACACTGGTACCGGGTTGCCCGACCAATTTATGTATCACATTAAAAGCGCTTATTCCTGACATAAAAGGACTAACCAGTTCATATTCATTAAACCCGGGAAGCACTATTCCTGGCTGCTTTCCGGTTTATGTTGCTCCTAATGACCCCGGCGGCACTTCGGCAAATCTTACTGTTGATGATACCTACAGCAGTGTTATTAATATAGGGTTCCCTTTTCCTTTTTACACCACTATATATAACAATCTTGTTATAAGCACCAACGGATACATCAGTTTTGATATCAGCCTTGCAGGAACAGGTTCACATTGGCAAAATTTTGGAGATTTACCAAATACTTCATATGACAGGGCATTGATCATGGGGCCATATCATGATCTTTTTCCTGGTTGGCCTACATCACCAAATCAGCGGATCCAATACCAGGTAATTGGCGCTGCACCTTACAGAAAATGGGTGTTGAGTTTCTATAAAGTACCTCTGTACCTCTGCACCAGTCTGATTGAAAATACCCACCAGATCATTTTATATGAATCAACAGGGGTTTTTGAAGTAAAGATTTTCGACAAGCAAATATGTTTAATGTGGAATGCAGGCAAAGCGATGGTGGGTATCCAGGATTTCAACAGAACTCAGGGGATGACAGCGCCTAACCGGAGAATGAGTAACCCGCCTTGGGGCAGTATTGGAATGAACGAAACATGGAGATTTGTACCTGATGCAGGAGCTTCTTTATTAAAAAGAGTAGAGTTATACAATCTGGCAGGTAACCTTATTGCAACCGGTACCGCCGCCCCCTACTCACAAGGGGTGCTGGAAGCATCTTTTCCCAATATTTGTGCACCAACAGGTGCAATAACCTCCTACATAGTAAGACCCGTATATGAAAAAATTGATGACCCAACAGTTGAAATTTTCGGAAGTGATACCGTTCGGATCAACCGGTCCAATCCTCTTAATGCAACAGCTGTTGCAACACCGGCTAATTGCGGTACACCCAATGGAAGTATTACAGCAACTGTAATCTCCGGGGGTACTCCGCCTTATGAGTATTCTTTGAATGGCACCACCTGGCAGACAAGCAACATTTTTAACGGACTTACTGCCGGCAATTATACAGTTTATATCCGTGATAACGGGGCGGTTTGTACTATGAATATTCCAGTGACAGTACCAGTTATTGGCACCATACCTGCTGCTACTTCCACTACCGCCACTTCCTGTGCAGGCGTTAATAATGGAACTATCACCGTTACGTCTGCCGGAGGCACAGGCCCCTATACCTTTTCATTGAATGGCGCCCCGCCGGTACCGGGAACAATCCCCTTTACATTTACCAACGTAGCAGCAGGCGCCCATACAGTTTTGATAAATGACCTGGGCACGGGTTGCAATTCCGGAAATCTTACAGTAAATGTTGCCGTAGGATTTGGCGTAAGCGGCAGTGCCACTACCACTCCCACTGCCTGCCCTGGAGTAAATACCGGCACCATTACGGTAACAGCATTAACAGGAACACCTCCTTTTACCTGGGCATTGGATGCCGGGCCATTTGTTCCCGGGCCCAGTCCTTATACTTTCACCAATGTGTTTGGCGGGCCGCATACCGTAACCATACGGGATGTAAACAATTGCAGCATTCTTATACCGGTAACAGTAGCATTCGGTACAGGCGTAAGCGGCAATGCCACCAGTACCGCTACCAGTTGTACCGGTGTGAATGATGGCACCATTACGGTAACCGCATTAACCGGCACAGCTCCATTTACCTGGTCGCTTGACGGGGGCCCCTTTGTTGCCGGCGCCAGCCCTTATACATTTACCGGTGTGGCTGCCGGTGCACATACAGTAACCATACTGGATAACCTGGGTTGCTCCATATTAGTTCCTGTAACGGTAATTGCCGGGCCAACACCCACTGCCACAGTTAACACCACTGCCACTGCTTGTGCCGGTGTTAACAATGGCACAATCATTATTACCTCAGCAAGTATGCCCGGGCCTTACACTTTTTCATTAGATGGCGGGCCTGCTGTGGCCGGAACACTGCCTTTTACTTTTACTAATGTATCAGCAGGAGCCCACACAGTGGTAGTGACCGGCGCTGCGGGCTGCGCCACCAGTCCTATACCGGTTACGGTAACTGCAGGTCCTGGTGTAAACGGCACGGCCACCAGTACGGCCACCTCCTGCGATGCTGCAGGCGATGGCACCATTACCGTGGATGCAACAGCAGGCACAGCGCCCTTTACTTACCAACTGGATGCCGGGGCGCCGCTAAGCGGAGCTAACCCATTCACCTTTACCAATGTGGCCGCAGGCCCGCATACGGTTATTATCCGGGATAATTTTACCTGCTCATTTACCATCAATAACATTATTGTTGCCGCCGGGCCGCCTTTGACCACCACCGTAACGGTTACCGATGTGCTTTGCAACGGTGGCAATACTGGTGTAATTACTGTAACACCGCCTGTAATCGGTACACCTCCTTATCAATATTCACTGGATGGAACCAACTGGCAAAGCAGTAATATTTTTTCTGGGCTAAATGCCGGCGTTTACACCGTTTATTACCGGGAGAGCAATGGCTGCCAGGGTCAACAAAGCGTTACCATTAATGAACCGGCTGCTATGACATCGTCTGCCGCTACCATAGCGGTTACCTGCAACGGTCTCAGCGACGGAATTATTACCATAACTGCAGGCGGTGGTGCCACTCCCTATCAATACTCCATTGATGGCGGTGCCAACTGGCAAACAGGAAATACATTTACCGTTGCGGCAGGAAATTATAATATCATCATCCGGGATGCCAATAACTGTACGGTTACGCAGGCAGCCACTGTAACTGAACCGGCCGTTCTCACGGCTTCTTCGGTAATTGCAAATGCTAGCTGTGACGGCGGAAACAACGGTGTCATCACGGTAACAGCCTTTGGAGGCAACAGCGGGGGTTATCAATATTCATTAGATGGAACCAATTTCCAGGCTTCAAACATTTTCAATGTAGCGCCGGGCAATTATACGGTTACCGTAAGGGATAATCTTGGATGCACCACCAGTTTCCCTGCTGTGGTAGGGCTGAACAGCAATCTCAGCTTTACTCCTCAGACAGATGTTGCCATTTGCGAAGGCAGTTCAGCTACGCTCAACTTTGTTTCGAATGCCACTGTTTATTCATGGTCTCCTTCCGCAGGTCTCAGCAATCCCAACATTGCCAACCCAACAGCTAATCCCACCACCACCACTCAATATATAGTTACTGCGACACTGAGCAGGTGCAGTATCAATGATACAGTTATTGTGAATGTAAACCCGGCCCCTGTTCCGGATGCAGGCCCTCCCGGTTTTATTTGTTATGGACAAAACTACCAGCTGCAGGGATCGGGAGGAGTACAGTATTCCTGGTCGCCTTCCACTTATCTGGATAATCCATTATTGCCTAACCCCACTTCAGGCACCAGGAGAACCATTACCTATACACTATCTATTGTTGCCGATGTGAACGGCTGTCCTTCGCTGGTAACTGATGATGTGACGGTGGATGTAACACCTCCTATAAAAATTTATACCTACCCGGCTGATACTATTGCTTACCCCGGCGACCAGATACAACTGAATGCAGTATCAGCAGTGCCTTCAGCCAATATTTTTATCTGGACACCTTCCTTTAACCTCAACAACCACAATGTGAGCAATCCGGTTGTTACGGCAGGAAGTATTGGAGACAGTTTGGTTTACAAGGTAACTGCCTCCAGCATTGCCGGCTGCATTGGTGAAGCTTATGTGCGGTTAAGAGTGTACAAAGGTCCTGATCTGTATGTGCCTACTGCTTTCACTCCAAATGGCGACGGCAGAAATGAAACATTTTATCCTTTCCCGGTTGGTATTAAGGCTATCAATTATTTCAAAATATTTAACCGCTGGGGGCAGCTGATGTTTTCTTCTACGGTTCTTTATAAAGGCTGGGATGGTAAATTGCAGGGAGTTGATCAGCCCACCGGTACCTATGTATGGATGACCCAGGGGATTGACAAGAACAATAAAACCATTACCCGCCAGGGTACCGTTACGCTGATACGATAATCTTAATGCCTGTACAGGCTGTTGTTTTTGTGGTAATTAGCGGGTTAGTCTTCCTTCACTTCTGCATGCTGGCATTAGCCGGATAATTTGTGTAACTTGTTTGCCGATTCAAACCCCTGAAAGCCTTATCAATGCAATTTTCTGCTATGAAGCGAAGCCTTCGGTATGTGTTGGCAGTTCCTTTGTTAACCGGAATGTGCTTTATACCCGTACAGCAGGGAGCCAGGGCTCAAAGTTGTTTCTCTACAGGTTTTAGCGGAAGGGTGTTTAATTACGTTTGTCCGCAAAGCTGTTCAACCCCCACGGTTTAGATACCTCATATAAAAGGAACAAGTGATTATACCGCAACTTCCATTCCGTACACACCCTATGCATGGACCACCCCAACCGGAACTGAACTTACAGCATTATATGCGGATGATTTGTACTCGTCAGTCATTAATCTGCCATTTCCTTTTTGTTTTTACGGATCGGTGTATAACAGTTGCGTAATTGGTTCAAATGGGCTGGTAACTTTCGATGTTTCCAATGCCGGGCTGGTAAATGCATGGTCATTGACTACCGTGCCAAACGGGGTCATTCCGCAGCCAGTTCCTTATACGGGAGGTTCGCCCAACACTACTTCAACCACTTATTACCCCAGGGCTGCCATCATGGGAGCCTATCATGATATTTTTCCCTTGCTGGATGCCGGTGGCCAGCGTAAAATTGAATACCGGACTGAAGGCGTTACACCCTGCCGGAAGTTTGTTGTCAGTTTTTATGTAGTGCCTTTATACGGCAGCGCTGTTTGCAACGGACGTTACTGTACCCAGCAGATCGTATTACATGAAAGCACCGGAATTATTGCTGTTCATTTGGGAGATAAACCTGTTTGTAATTCCTGGAACCAGGGCCTTGCCATTTTGGGTTTGCAAAACTGGAACAGGAATGCTGCGGTAACAGCTCCCGGAAAAAACTGTACCGTATGGAGTGAGTCGGGTACTTCTTACCGGTTTATTCCTTCAGGCCCCGGAAGCCGGGGCGGGTACGCCGCCATTTACCTATGTGCTTGACGGAGGCCCGCCGGTAACTGCCAGAAGCACTTACACATTTACTGGTGTGGTGCACGGGCCGCATACTGTAGTTGTTACTGATGCAAATGGCCCGGTGGGCTGTACCAGCACTATCAATATCACCGGCTTTTACTCCCAATGGCGATAGCAGGAACGATAAATTTACCCCGCAACCGGTGGGCATTAAAAGCTATAATTACTTCAGGGTATTCAACCGGTGGGGGCAGGTGATATTTTCCACCCGGGCGCTTCACCAGGGCTGGGATGGCACCATTGAGGGATTACCACAGCCTGCCGGAACTTATGTTTGGATGATTGAAGGTGTAACTATTGAAAATAAACTAATCACCAAAAAAGGCACTGTTACCCTGATTCGATAACAAGTATTACCGGTTCCTGAATAAATATTGTCTTGTATTAAGCGGATTTCAGAAGAAGGCTTCGGGTGAAGCCGTATTTTTGCCTGCTCTCCGAAGCTTTAGCGCAGGATTGGTTTGCCCTTTGTATCAGCCAACCGGCAGAGAAGAAGGGCCAGCCCCGATATCCTCCAACCGACGGGAAAAAGGGGCTGCACGCTGTGGTCCTGAAAGCCTTCGGGTAAAAGAGGGCCTGTCCGCCCGGAGTTTAAGGGTGGCAGATTCTGTTCTTAATTTTTTTTTTTAAGTAATAACATGGTGGATGTAATACTCGGCCTCCAGTGGGGCGATGAAGGAAAAGGAAAAATTGTGGACT
>VGGV01000032.1 GCA_016868455.1 Bacteroidota bacterium | reverse complement strand
ACCACCGAGCAAACGCCCCAAAGACGGTATGAGGAATCCGTAAAAAAAGCTGCCTGAAAAATTGTAAATGAAAAAAACCTTAACTTAACAACCTGATCCTTTGGTATCGAAAATGGGGAGTATTATATACAACCGTATTTTCTGTCTTCTTTTAGTCTGCGTATTAATTTATTGATAGCAAGTAGATTAGTTAAATTTTTAAACAAAACTCTACGAATGTCTTTATTATCGCCGGCAGTTTGAAAACAATTTCCTGCAAATATTTGTAAACAATCAGTCTGATTACACTCAGGGAGAAACTTTTAAAACATAAATCAGAGGCTTTTTTCCAGGGGTCACCTAATAATTTATCCCGGGTTATTACTAATAATAATTTTGTAATTGAATGATTAATATCATGTTTTTTGACTGAAAAAATCATCTACTTTGATAGAGGAAAATTTAAGAATTGTATGGGAAAACTATGCAAACTTCTCTTTCTGAATTATTAGTGGCAGGACACAATGTTATTCTGAAAGCAGCAAAGCTTATTGAGACAAATAACAGGC
Source organism: Bacteroidota bacterium (assembly GCA_016868455.1). GTDB lineage: Bacteria > Bacteroidota > Bacteroidia > Chitinophagales > Chitinophagaceae > JJ008. Next base: position 22,011 of record VGGV01000032.1, on the reverse strand, counting down.
TTTGGGAGACGGACCCTCCGGCTTATAAGGAATTTGTGAATTGTCTTTTTGATTTTCTTTCGGTTTACGCAGATGAATTTAATCATCAGAAGGGGGAAGAAATCTTATTCCCGGCTATGTGCAAAAAGAATGATATAGCAGGTATGTCAATAGTCAGGGAATTAACAGAGCATCACGAAGACTTCCGCCAGCAATTGCAGGAGATACGTAAAGCTTTTAGCTATCAGGATTATTTTTCCACCCACCGGTATCTTGAAACTTACATTCATAAACTGAGAGATCATATTGGGGCCGGGAGCGATGAGCTTTTCCCGATGGATGATGATATTTTTTCTGAAGAAGAGATTGAGAAGCTTTATTTTAAATGTATTGATAAGGATAAAGAGCTCGGCATGATACTGAAAAAAGATTATGAAGAGCAAATAAAAACATTAAACAGGAATGAAACAGTTCAATGAACTACTTGCTTCTTGTAATGAAACTGCTTTTGACTTACGGTTTACAAAGGCAAAGAACTGGAAGCTGGCAGAAAAAAACAGACTGCTGGTAGGGTTTCTTCCTATTTATTTTCCAAGAGAGATTGTATGTGCGGTAAATGGCCTTGCAGTTGGGATAATGGGTGCAGGCGATAGAAAGCAAATCATCAAGGGCGATGCTTTTTATCAATCCTATATTTGTCATTTGCCAAGAGGCATCATTGAAATGGCTCTTGATGACAACCTGAATCATTTTGATGGTTTTGTGTTTCCTGCTATTTGTGATTGCGTTCGGAATCTCTCAGGCATGTTCAAAATCTTAAAGAAAGGGAAGTTTCAACGCTATTTTGATTATCCGCAAAATTTTGATCCTTCTATTGGCGGAATATTTTACCGGACAGAAATGGAAAGGATGGTGAATGATATGTTTAATATCAACGGAGTGAAAGTTACCGTTGAGGGATTGAACAAAGCAATTAAGCTCTACAACAGGAACAGGAAATTAATCGAAACCATTTATGATCTCCGCCAGGAATTTCCCTGGAGGCTATCGGCTGTTGAGACTTATTACATTTTAAGGGCAGGTCTCGCAATCCCTGTGGAAGAACACAACAAGGTTCTTGAAGATGTTATTGAAGAAATAAGCAATGAACGGGGTGAACCGATGGATAATATCAGAGTTGTTGTATCAGGCTCATTTTGCGAACAGCCGCCTATCGGTTTGATAAAGTCAATTGAGATGTCGGGATGCTACATTGTTGATGATGATTTTATGTTAGGCCCCCGCTGGATACAAGGAGATGTTGCCTCGGACACTGACGATCCATTTGGTGCACTTACGAAGGCGTATCTGAACCAAAGTACTTTTTCATCGGCTGTTTATGATGTGGGTAATCCAAAAGGAAAAAGATTGGTGGAACTGGCGAAGAGAAGAAATGCCGATGGAGTGATTTTCTGTGCAGCCAGTTTCTGCGATCCTGCATTGCTTGACAGGCCGGAGTTGCAGAAAGAATGTGATGCTGCCGGGATCCCTCATATCAATTTTCAGTTTCATGAAAACACAGGACAGTTTAAAGTAATTAAAGAACAGGCTGGCACTTTCAGCGATTCAATAAAGCTCTGGGCTTAAAAAGAAAAAATTAATTCGGTCATATTAAAGCAGGCTGAACAATGGCTAATCCAAAAGAAGCGATCAAAGAAAAAAGCATGGTCATCCAGAAAGACATGCTTGCAAAACAGTTCCATGAATTAAGCAAGGCAAAAGAACTGGGAAAAAAAGTAGTGTACACTTTCGTGCCGGGCAATCTTACAGAATTGATCCTTGCATTTGATATGCTGCCTGTTTACCCCGAGATCAATGCGCTGCAATCAGGCATGAGAAAAAGATCCGGCTCTTACATTAAGGATGCTGAAAAGATCGGGTTCAGTGAAGATGTATGTACGTATGTGAAATGCGATATAGGAATGATGCTGAATGGAAATGTTGGACCGACAGGTGAAAAACTTCCCGACCCGGATTTGTTGTTGCTGAGTTATACCGGCTGTTTCACTTTTATGAAATGGTTTGAAAATCTGGAAAGGCTTTATCCCGGCGTTGAAATAGCCATGCTGCACACACCTTACCAGGAGGATGGGAGAATAACTGAAGAACAGATCTCTTACATGGTGAAGCAATTGAAAGAAGATGTGATCCCGAAAATGGAAAAAGTTTCAGGAAAGAAATTAGATTATGACAGGCTTTCAAAAATGCTGGAGAATTCTGTAAAGGCAGAAAACCTTTGGGTTAAAATTCTTGAATCAGCAAAAAATAAACCTTCTCCGATTGATTCTTATTTCGCCGGCGTTTATTACATGGGACCACTAAATACTGCATTTAGGGGAACTGACATAGCAGTTGAATATTATACAGAGTTATATAATGAAATACAGGAACGTATAAGCCAGGGATTACTTCCGATAAATCCCGAAGGCGAAATAAAAGAAGAACGTTTTCGTCTGGTGATTGAAGGCCCACCTAACTGGACCAACTTCCGTGAGTTCTGGAAAATATTCTACGATATGGGCGCCGTGATCGTAGCTTCCACTTATACAAAAGTTGGCGGGTTGTATGACCATGGCTTCAGGCATGAACCGGATAAGCCATTGGAAAGCCTTTCCAAATATTGCATGGGCTGTTATACTAATCTCAATCTTCCACAGCGAATTGATCTGATTGAACATTATATCAAAGAGTACAGTGCTGATGGTTTTCTGATCAATTCAATAAAAAGCTGCAATTCATTTTCGGCAGGCCAATTATTAATAATGAGAGAGATTGAACAACGCTGCAGCATCGCGGTTGGATTTATTGAAAGTGATTTGGTTGACCCAAGGTATTTTTCTTATGCTAATATTAAGAACAGGCTTGAATCATATTTCCAAATGCTGGAGCAGCGAAAAATAATTATGCAACAGGAAGGTGTTCCTGTTTAATTAATACTTAATTAAAATAAAACAATAAGAAATCCGGAAATAAATGAATAAGTATTATCTCGGTGTAGACCTCGGCTCCACAACTTCAAAAGCTGTTATCATCAATGAAAAGGATGAAATTATCGGCCGTGGAATAACTAATACAAGGGCTAATTATTCAGTAGCTGCTGATATTGCCCGGGATGAAGCCATATACAATGCCCGTTTTTCTGTACTCAAGAAAAAGCTTGAAGCAGAAATGAGAGCAAAGCCTGAGTACAATAAATACATCACCGACATGGAAAGTGTTTTTCAATACGAACAGTTTAAAGTGCGTCTTGATAAACTGGGAGATGAATTGGTGAAGACATGCAATATATTTTTCAAAGATGAGCAACAGCGGGAAGATATTTTGAACAACTTGAGGAATATAAGGCGGGCATTCAAGCCTAAAATAAAGCATGATTATCTCTATAATAACCTCGGCGCAAAAAATCAGTTCTTCAGGGATATAGTTTCTGAAAAATACAATGAAGAAGTGAACAAACTCAGCATGTCATTATTTGAGTCATTGATGACTGTTTGGGATAAAAGCATCAGCCCGGCTGAAAATGAAAGGGTGCAGTTTGATTTCAAAGAACTCATCCATAAAGCAATGGATGAATTGAAAGAAAAATATAGAAACCTGCCGGAGACATCGGCAGAGAACACCAGTGTGAATTTTGATGCAGAAATGAACTTATTGGAAGGAAATTTTGATCATGTATCGGAATCCCTTCGCCAGCATATTGATGAAATAGCAGAGCTTGATTTTAATATCACCAATATGACAGGCACCGGTTATGGCCGGGCCCTTCTTCCTTTTCCGCAGGAATGTATATGTTCAGAAATTTTATGTCATGCATTCGGGGCGCATGCTGTATTTCCCGATACAAGAACGGTGCTTGACATCGGTGGCCAGGACACAAAGGCGATTCAGGTAGACAAATACGGATTGGTCACCAGTTTTCAAATGAATGACCGTTGTGCTGCCGGTTGCGGTAGATATCTTGGGTATATCGCTGATGAAATGAGTATCTCTCTCAATGAACTTGGACCAATGGCATTACAAGCGGAGAAAGAAGTAAACATTTGTTCTACATGCACTGTTTTTGCCGGAGCTGAATTAAGAGAGCTGACAAACCTTGGCGAAAAGAGGCCTGATATATTAGGTGGTTTACACAAAGCAATCATCATGCGGGCTATGTCGCTGCTTGCCCGATCCGGTGGAGTATATAATGAATTCACATTTACTGGCGGCGTTGCAAGAAACCCGGCTGTGATTAAATACCTGACACAATTAGTAAAAGAAAATTATGGCGTTAATATTAAAATAAATATTCACACCGATTCAATTTTTATGGGCGCATTAGGCGGGGCAATGTTTGCAAGAAGAAGCCTTAAAGCTGATCTGCCTGCAAACAAGCCAATAGCTGAACCTGAAAAGAAATGAATAACGAATATCATGATACATGCGATGGAAAATAAGATGCTGACAATGGGAATTGATGTGGGTTCCAATTTTATAAAGCTGGTGCTGATGGATTATTCTGGCAATCCTTCAATTCTTGACAAGCAAACTGAAAAGATCCGCAAAAGGAATCCATCACAGGTGGCGGATGAGATGGTGCAGGCAATGCTGACTAAATACCAGTTGAAGTATGAAGACATTACTTATCTCGCTTCAACTGGCGAGGGGGATCTGGTGAAACGCAAACGGGGACATTTTTATGGAATGACAACGCATGCAAAGGGGGCACACTTTCTTTTTCCTGAAGCAAGAACAGTTGTTGACCTTGGGGCTTTGTTCGTCCGTGCCATACGCATTAATGAAAATGCAAGAGTAGAAGATTATAAAATGACAGGTCAATGTGCATCCGGCTCTGGTCAGTTCCTGGAAAATATTTCAAGATATCTCGGTTTATCCATCGAAGAAGTTGGTGATATTTCAATGACTGCAACGCAGCCTGAAGTATCATCAGGCATTTGCGCTGTGCTGGCAGAAACGGATGTGATCAATATGGTATCAAGAGGAATTTCAACTCCTAATATTATCAAGGGCATTCATCTTTCTATTGCATCACGGATTATTAAACTGATGAGTTCGCTGAAAGCAGAATCGCCGATTGTGCTTACCGGCGGCATGGCTTTGAACAAAGGAATGATACAAGCGATTGAGGAGCAATTGAAAGAAGGCAATAAAAAATTTGAAATTCTTTCATTACCCGATTCTATTTATGCAGGAGCTATTGGCGCTGCATTGTGGGGCGGATATCGTCATTTTAAATTAAAAGAGAAACAGCCAATGGCTGTTTAAATTATTTTGAGATGCAGGTACTTCAGTCATCCATACAACCCGGAAAAATGATCCCGAACATTGCACAATTGCTGCAACGCAATGTAAAGATGTTTGGCGACCATATTGTTTACAGGGAAAAACGTAATGACAAGTATGAAAATATTACCTGGAATAAATTGTTCAGCGACATTCTTAATATTGCTTATAACCTGAAAAGTCATGGTTTTTCAGAAGGAGATAAGATGGTTATCTTTTCTCCCAACAGGCAGGAGATGCTTGAACTTGAATTGGCAGTGATGGCATCCGGGGGGATCGCCATTCCGATCTTCGCATATTTTCAGCAAGAAACAGCTGAATTGCTCATTAAACATTCCGATGCAAGATTTCTTGCAGTAGGCGGTGAATTGCAATTAAGCAGGTTAAGTGATAACCTTGAACTGAAACATATTTTTGTTTTTGATGATAACTGCAAAAAGCATTTTGTCAATCAGCATCCATTCAAAGTATTATTGGCGGGTAATTCAGACGAAAATATTCATCTTAATACAAACGCATTGCCGGATGAGATTTGCTTATGCATGTATACATCAGGCACTATGGGTACACCCAAGTGTGTGCAACTGATGCATAAAAACATCTTATCACAACAGGCCGCTTTGTCTCAGATCTGGAGTTTGAATAAATATGACCGTTTTCTTTCTTACTTGCCTTGGCATCACAGTTTTGGCGGCATTTTTGAATTGTTCACTGCACTTTATAATGGGGCAACCATCTCATTGGAATCCGGATACGGAAAAGATCCTAAAACAATTTTTGAGAATTGGAAATCTGTTCAGCCAACAGTGTTTTTCAGTGTACCAAAGGTTTACCAGGCTTTGATTGATCTGACACAGCATGATAAAGAGGCAGAAGACCTTTTCTTTCATACACAACTGAAATTTGTATTCACAGCGGCTTCAGCGCTTCCCAAAAATCTTTCCGACATATTTGAAAGCCGCCGTATCCCGGTAATTGAAGGATGGGGGCTTACTGAAACATCTCCTTGCTGTACGCTTACTGACCCTGATAAAAAAAGAGAACAAGGAGTAGTTGGTAACCCGATCCCAGGTGTTGCGATCCGAATTGGTGAAGAAGGGGAAATACAGGTGAAAGGACCTAATGTAATGAAGGGTTATTATAAAAACGATGAGGCTAACATTGGAATATTTACTGAAGACGGTTGGTTCTGTACAGGTGATGTTGGTGAAATCACAGAAAATGGTTTGAAACTTATTTCACGAAAGGACAGGATATTTAAATTATCTAACGGAGAAAAAGTCGTTCCCAGCGACCTGGAGAAGTTAATTGAGATGAAATGCCATTACATCTCATTTGCGATGGTGGTTGGAAGCGGGAAAGATTATCCTGTTGCCATTTTGTTTCCCAATAAAAAAATGCTGGAGCGTCCCAATTACCAGGTTACACCGTTGGAAGGATGTTTCTGTCCACGCAGTTTGGAAGAACTGGGAAGGTGTTTACACGGTTGTTTGCATGATGCCAACTGTGGCATCGGGCAAAAGTTTGCACAGATACGGGCTGCAATGATCATAGATGATGAACTTTCATTGGAAAAGGGAACACTTACACCTTCGATGAAAGTGGCGCCTAAATCTGTTGCGAGCACTTATAAAGCTCATGTGCAAAATCTTTACGGGGATGATTCTCCGGTTGACGAAGAAATATATATCATCCGGCTGGATCAGTTAAAAGATACGGTCGGTAAAATATTCTCAACACAAAATGTATGAGATGAAAACAACACAATTGCTGAAAAAAGTGATGGGAGATTATTTCCAGTCATTTGAAAACAATGATCAAAAAATCGCCTGGTGTACCAGTGTGGGCCCTGCTGAACTGCTGCGTTCATTTGGTTTCAATGTTTATTTTCCGGAGAATCATGGCGCTTTGCTGGGGGCAACAAGAATGGCGACTGATCTGATCCCTGAAGCAGGCAAACTGGGTTATTCCAATCATGTTTGTTCTTACACCACTTCAGATATTGGTTCATATAAGAGTTGTAAAACTCCCTTGACTACACACTATGGTTTGAAAGAAATACCTAGGCCGGACTTGATAGTTTATAACACTAATCAATGCCGTGAAGTGGAAGACTGGTTTAATTTTTATGCTAAAGAATTTAATTGTCCCATTGCAGGCATACATCCGCCCCGCTACCTGGATGAAGTGACCCAGGCAGAAGTAGAGTTAGTGGTACATCAGCATAAAAGTATCATTCCCGAATGTGAAGCGGTAAGCGGAAGAAGATTTGATATAGATGCATTCAGAGAAACAATAAAACTCAGCAGTGAAGCAACCATGCTATGGCAAAATGTACTTGATACTGCCAAGGCTTCACCTGCACCCATTAGTTTTTTTGACGGCACCATTCACATGGGACCAATTGTAGTTTTGAGAGGGACCGAAACAGCAAAATCATATTACGCAGCGCTATTAACCGAGCTGCTTGAAAATATTACAAAAGGAATTGGTATTGTGGAAAAAGAACAATGCCGCTTATTCTGGGATGGAATGCCTATTTGGGGTAAGAACCGTATGTTGTCCGATTTATTCCTCGCAAATAATACTTCCGTGGTTGCTTCAACGTATTGCAACAGCTGGATATTTGATGAGTTTGATGAACGGTATCCTTTTGAATCATCGGCACTTGCTTACACAAAAATCTTCATTAATAGAAGCGAGAAAGCTAAAATGCAGATGCTCAAACATTGGCTCAGTGAATTCAACTGCGACGGAATTATTTTTCATGATTCAAAAACCTGTTTCAACAATTCGAATGCAAAATTTGGTTTGCCGCAAAGATTGAAAGAAGAAACAGGCATTCCTTACCTGGTTATTGAAGGCGACTTATGCGATCTTAGATTTTTTTCCGAAGGGCAAAGCGTTACAAAGATTGAAACATTTATTGAACAGCTTGAAAATTACAAAATTAAAGTGTGATTAATCATGAATGAATCGAAAACCATACCTCCTAAAGTTGCCGTGGTGGGCCTGGGTCCTGTCGGTTTGATCCTGGCAGTGCATCTAAAAGAAGCCGGATGTGATGTGGCACTTTGTGATTTTGACAAAGTAAAAATCAATTTGATCCGCAAAGAAGGAATTAAACTGGAAGGAGTGATTCAAAAGCAGGAAAAGTTTGAAAAAATTTATTCAACAATCAGTGAATTGAGTGAATTTGGCCCATCATTGATTTTTGCGGGCATCAAAGGATACCAGACACCTGCATTTGTTGAACAGGTAATGAAGGTAAATTTTAAGGAAACACTTTTTATCAGTGCGCAAAATGGGATTGATGTAGAGGAAATATTCGTAGCAGGTATTAGCGAAAGCAAAACGCTTCGCATGGTTATTAATTACGCCGGAAATCTTAATTCACCTCATATCTGTAAGGTTACATTTTTCAATCCTCCCAATTTCATTGCTTCCATTGACGATTCTAAAATGGAAACAGCAAAGCAGATCAGTGAATGGCTAAACAAAGTTGATCTGGCAACTGAATACTGCTCTTCATTTCAGATGCTGAAACATGTTTGGGAAAAAACAATCCTCAATGCATCTCTCAGCGCTTTGTGTGGCATAGGAAAATTGACCATCAAGGAAGCCATGAGTATGCCGGATACTATTGAAATTGTTGAACAGGTGATTCAGGAAGCGGTAGAAGTGGCAGAAGCTGAAAAAATAAAATTTGAGGATGAATTTATCCGGAAATGCTTACGCTATCTAAAAAGGGCAGGCGACCATTTCCCATCATTGGCAGTTGACCTTATAAATAACCGGCCAACGGAAATTGATTTCATGAACGGAAAAATAGTAGAGTATGGCCGGAAGCATTATATACGGACGCCTATAAATCTTGCATTTACAAATATGGTGAAAGCCCTGACTGCCAGAAGCGCTTCATCATTTATGAAGACACTGGATCCTTTTTTGATCGGAAAGGCATTCAGCAAATCAAGCAAAACAAAAGCAGAAAATGCATTGGTTATAAAAAGAGAGCAACCGGGTAACGGAGATTGTTTTCTTGGTGTGGACCTGGGTTCTTCTTATACAAAATTTATAGTGCTTGACAGCAATGCTGAGATCATTTTCAAACTTTCATTGAAAACACTGAACAGAGATAAGATTGGAGTGCGGCATGTGATGTCGGCTATAAAATCGGAGTTTAATATCAAATCAAGCTGTGCCACAGGATATGGAAGAAAAACATTTTCCGATACAGATTTTGTGAAAACAGAAATTCTTTGTGCTGCCGAAGGGGTTTCATTTTATCATCCCGGTGTGAAGAATATCATTGACATCGGCGGCGAAGACATCAAAGTGATTCACTGTGATAACGGCAGTAATGTTGAAAATTTTTTCCTGAATGATAAATGTGCAGCCGGCACCGGTTCTTTTATAACTGAGATTGCTGAAAGGGCAGAATTAAATCTTTCTGAAATGAGTTTGCTGGCGGCCAGGAGTAATAACAAAACTGAGTTGAATAGCTTTTGTACTGTTTTTGCAAAAACCGAAATCATGAAATGGCTTATAGAGGGAATGAGTGTGGAAGACATTTCAAAAGGAGTTTATTTATCCATTGCAAACCGTGTAGCCAAATTGCGAATCAATCCCGGGATTCCAATTTATTTGATTGGTGGTGTTATCGCTTTTCATCCTTATATGAAAGATATATTGGAGAAAAAGCTGAGTCAAAAAGTTGAGATAGTTGATAACCCGCAATTTGCAGGCGCATTAGGTGCAGCATTGCTGGCAGGAAAAAGTTTTATTAAGGACAAAAAAATAGCTGAAAGTAAAATAGAAACCTGATGAAAGGATTTCATCATAAAGAAAAAGGAATCGGATTTATCTACGATGATATTTATTTGGTTGATGGAGTACGTACCGCCTTTGGAAAATATTGCGGGTCACTGGCACAAATATCACCAACTGATCTGGGAATTTTTGCCGGTCGTGGTGTTCTTGAAAAATCCGGAATCAATGCCAATGAAATAGACCAGGTGATTACGGCTAACATTGGACAGAGTTCTGCAGATGCTTATTTTCTTCCGAGGCATATTTCACTTTTTACAGGAATTCCAAAAGAGATTCCCTCATTGATGGTTCAAAGAATTTGCGGTTCAGGATTTGAAACCATTATTGCTGCTGCAGAACAAATATTACTTGGAAAAGCAGAAACTGTCCTTTGCGTGGGTACGGAAAATATGTCGCTGTCGCCAACAGTGAGTTTTGGAAACAGGATGGGTTATCTTCTCGGCAGGCCGGTCTTTAAAGATATGTTGTGGGAAGCATTAGATGACACTGCTGCCGGTTACCCGATGGGCTTCACTGCAGAAAATGTGGCGAAGAAATACAACATCACCCGCATTGATTGTGATGAGTATGCATTGCTTTCCTTTCAGCGGGCAATAAATGCAACGGAGAAAAAAATACTGGAAGAAGAAATTATTCCGGTAAACTCAACTGTATTTGAAGTGGAAGGATTGAGATCAAGAAAGGTCAGATTGAATCAGCATGTAAAAAACTTTTCTGCTGATGAACAAATCAGGGCAACTACACTTGAGGCTCTTTCCAAACTTCCTACTGTTTTTTCTGAAGTGGGCGTGCTTACGGCGGGAAATTGCAGCGGAATAGTTGATGGCGCAGCGGCAGTGACTGTAGCCAATAGCAAGAAAATAGAAGAAAAGCAATTGAAGCCATTTGCAAAAGTGATTGCTTCTTCAAGTTGCGGCATAGATCCAAAGTTAATGGGTCTTGGCCCGGTGCCTGCAATTAGGTTATTGTTGGAAATGACCGGACTAAAAATGGGAGAGATAGGTTTATTTGAGATCAATGAAGCATTTTCAGCACAGGTGATCGGTTGTGAAAGAGAATTAAACATAGACAGAAATAAATTAAATGTGAACGGGGGCGCTATTGCGATCGGGCATCCACTTGCTGCAACAGGACTTCGGCTTTCTTTGACTATTGTGAAAGAAATGATCAGAAGAAAAATAAGATATGGGATCGCATCTGCCTGTATTGGCGGCGGACAGGGAACAGCAATACTATTTGAAAATTGTAATAAATGATATGACCAATAATAAAATACACCAATGGCAAATGACTGAACTTGACAAAGAGTTCAATCTCTCCACTACTGATTATCCTGAATTAAAAGGAGGAGAAGTGTTGGTGAAAGTAGCCGGTTGCGGAGTTTGTCACACGGATATAAGTTTCTGGCATTATGGAGTGCAAACCAAACATGCATTACCACTTACACTTGGTCATGAAATAAGCGGAGTTGTAATCGCAGGTGATGAAAAATGGCTGAATAAATCTGTCATCATTCCTGCTGTGCTGCCATGTGGTGAATGCGAACTATGCAAAAAAAGCAGAAGTAATATTTGCAGGAATCAATTGATGCCCGGCAATGATTTTGATGGCGGGTTTGCGTCGCATATAAAAGTACCGTCAAGGTTTCTTTGCCCTGTGTCTGAAAAAATATTAGAAAAGTATCCGCTGGAGCATCTTGCAGTAATTGCCGATGCAATATCTACTCCTTACCAGGTAGTAAAAAAATCTGAACTGGAAACCGGTGACCTTGCCATTATTATTGGAGTGGGTGGAGTTGGTATTTACGGAGCTATGATCGCAAAAATATTCGGCGCAAAAGTTATTGCTCTTGATATCAGCGAAGAAAAACTGAATATAGCAAAAGAAAATGGCGCTGATGCTGTTTTGAATATTAAAAATCTGGATGCAAAGACGATAAAGGAAAAAATAAAAGGACTTGCTTCAGAATTAAAAGCGCCAAAACTGGGTTGGAAAATTTTTGAAATAAGCGGAACAAAAGCAGGACAGGATCTTGCATTCAGCCTAATCACATTTACATCTACTCTTTCAATCGTTGGATTTACAATGGATAAAGCAGAAGTTCGGTTGAGTAACCTGATGGCTTTTGACGCAAAACTCATCGGCACATGGGGATGCCGTGCAGAGCTGTACCCGGAAGTCCTTGATTTGGTTGCAGAAGATAAATTGAAAATTTCTCCGTTTATACAAACATTCCCGATGTCAAAAATCAATGAAGTGTTTAAGAACATCCTTGCACATGCATATAATAAACGTTCAATACTTGTACCCGATTTCAACTAAATAATAGTTATATGGAACTTAAAGATCATAACCTCACCGAAACAAAGTATAAGGAAATAATATTTGAGAAGCATCCTTGTCTTGATGCAAATGGTAAAAAAGTGAATGATCTTTATAATGCATGGATCTGGCTGAATAATCCAAAGCAGTTTAATTCTTATACAACCGGTGCTGTAAAAGAAATCATTCTTGCATTTGCTGAAGCATCAAACGACAGAAGTGTGGTAGCTGTTGTTTTTACCGCTGTTGGTGACAAAGCTTTTTGCACAGGGGGAAATACAAAAGAGTATGCAGAATACTATGCGGGTAATCCGCAGGAATATTCCCAATACATGCGGTTGTTCAATGATATGGTGAGTGCAATTCTGAAATGTGAGAAGCCGGTTATCTGTCGTGTGAATGGGATGCGAATTGGTGGGGGACAGGAAATCGGAATGGCTTGTGATTTCAGCATTGCAAGTGATATGGCAAGGTTTGGTCAGGCAGGCCCAAAGCATGGCAGTGCACCAATTGGTGGAGCAACCGATTTTCTTCCCTTGTTTACAGGAATTGAAAGGGCGATGATGTCGCTCACACTTTGTGAACCGTGGACAGCTCACCAGGCTTATTATTTCGGAGTGATCAATGAAATAGTTCCGGTCTTAAAAGTGAATGAAAACTTTATTTCAAACCCGATGGTTGTTGCCGATAAAATTGTTGATGAGTTTGGAAAGATAATTTTCGGAACAGTGAAAACAGGAGATAAGCTGAAGGAAGCAAAAGATATTATTGCTTCTGCCGAAATTGATCTAAGCATGCTGGATGCCGCAGTAAATAAGTTGATCGCAAAGCTGCTGCACACTTTCCCAAATTGCCTGCATAAAACAATTTCGGAAGTGAGGAAATTCAAACTGGAACATTGGGATAAAAACAAAGAAAGCAACCGGGAATGGCTTGCTTTGAATATGATGACAGAAGCCAAAGCCGGTTTCAAAGCATTTAATGAAGGGACAAAAGAAAACCGTGAAGTTGATTTTATCAAGCTTCGCCAACTGCTCGCTGAGGGGCATGAATGGGATGATGAAATGCAAAAAATTATATCACCACAATTTCAAATTATAGATAATGAAAAAGATTAAAGTTAATTATGCTCACAACAATTCAGTGGTAAACATACTACTTGATGATGGAAAAGGAAATGTTTTGGACCGCATTATGATGGATGAGCTGCAATATGTTTTTGATTCTTTTACAAAAAAGGACGAACTGAAATTGATTGTTTTTGAAGGTAACGGGACAAATTTTTCATTTGGAGCCAGTGTGGAAGAACACAAAAAAGAACATGCTGCTGCCATGTTGAGAATCTTTCACCAGTTGTTCTATTCTCTAAGGGATATTTCTGTACCGGCATTGGCAAAAGTATCGGGACAATGCCTGGGAGGTGGTCTGGAGCTGGCATTAATGTGCAATTTTATTTTTGCAGATAAGACTGCAAAATTTGGTCAGCCCGAAATTATACTCGGAGTTTTCCCGCCTCCGGCTTCCATACTCCTCCCCGAAAAAATAGGACTGGCTAAAGCAGAGGACTTACTGATAACAGGAAAAACCATTACTGCCGGCGAAGCAAAATCATCCGGGCTGGTGAATGAGGTATTTGAAAACAAAGAAGCCATGAATGAAGGTGTGGATATATGGATTGAAAAAAATATTTTACCCAAAAGCGCATCATCACTTCGCTTTGCAGTAAAGGCAGTAAGGGCAAAAATGAATCATGTGCTGAGTAATTTCCTTCCGCAGATGGAATCCATGTATGTAGGCCAGCTGATGCAAACCGAAGATGCAAATGAAGGGATTGCGTCTTTTTTAGAAAAAAGAAAACCTGTTTGGAGGAATCAATAATTATGTTATGAAAAATATCAGGACAGTGGGAGTAGTGGGCGCCGGTACCATGGGCGCTGCGCTGGCACAAAAGTTTGCACAGGAGGGCTTTGATGTAATGCTGGCAGACAAAACAAAAAATATTGTTGAAAAGGGATTGAACAATATCAGGCTTACATTGGAAGATGGGATAGAAAAAAATGTTTTTACAAGTCAACAGGTTGATTCTTTTTTATTCCGGCTGAAGGGAACCGATTCCCTGTCCGATCTGAAAGCCTGTGATATTGTGATAGAGGCCATTTTTGAGAACCTGCAGGCAAAGAAAGGTTTATTTAAGTTACTAAGCGAAATTGTATTAAAAGACTGCATAGTAGCAACGAATACTTCTTCATTTTCTGTAACAGAATTAGCGACAAGTATTGTTTACCCGGAAAGGTTTATAGGGCTTCACTTTTTTTATCATGCAGCCAAAAACAGGCTGGTAGAAATAATACCCGGCAGAAAAACATCTTCTGAAACATTAGAAGTAGCCCGGTTGTTTTGTGTATTGGCAGGAAAAGATGCTATTGATTGTACAGACAGCTATGGTTTTGCTGTAAACCGCTTTTTTGTTCCATGGCTCAATGAGTCGGCAAAATTGTTGCAGGAAGGAGTAGCCACAAAATCAGAAATAGATTTTGTGTGTATGAAAGTTTTTGGGATTGGCATGGGCCCCTTTGCATTGATGAATGCTACCGGCGTTTCTATCGCTTATCACTCAGAAAAAACACTGGAGGTTTTTGGTAAATTATATGAGGTGCCTGAAGCATTGAGAGCACAGGCTGACTCAGGTAAGCCATGGGAAATAGAGTCTGGGCCGGTTGCAGCAATTGATCCTGTAAAAGAAAAAATTATCAGCGAGAGGATGTTGGGGGTTGTATTTTATGTGTGTTCGCAGATTCTTGAAGAAAAAATTTCTTCAGCTGTTCATCTGAACCGTGGGGCTAAAATCGGTTTGCGATGGAAATACGGGCCGGTTGATTTAATGAAATCTGCCGGCGAAGAAGAAGTAAACCGCCTTGTCGTTATGATAGCCGGTTTATACAACATGAAGATTCCATTATCCATTGGTGATAAATTCTGGGAAACCGAATCAGTAAGGTTAGAGAAAAAACACCCGGTAGCTGTCATCACTATGGATGAGCCGGAAAATATGAATGCATTGAGTGAAAGTACTGTCAAAGAACTTTCAGAAAAATTCAACGAAGCTGACAATGACCCGCTTATTGATACGATTTTTATTACCGGGTCGGGAAAAGCATTTGTTGCCGGGGCGGATATTAAATTCTTTGTAAAAAATATAAAGACCGGTAAAATAAGGGATATCGAATCATTCACTGCTTTTGGTCAGGATGTTTTCAACCGGATTGATCAGTCAAAGAAAAAAGTACTAGCTGTTGTGAACGGAATGGCGCTGGGCGGAGGCCTGGAGCTGGCATTGTGTGCCGACCTCATTCTTGCATTTTCTAAAGCACAGTTTGCATTTCCAGAGACAGGAATAGGTATTTACCCGGGGCTTGGCGGCACACAACGCAGCGTAAGAAAAATCGGAAGGGGGTTGAGTAAATATTTAATACACACCGGCAAAATGCTTACTGCAAAAGAAGCGGAGGAAATCGGATTGGTTGATAAAATAATTTCAGTTGAGGAATTCATGGAAATGGTGACAGGTAGACTACCGGTTCTGGAAAAGAGTAAAGAAGATTTACCTGAAAAATGGCAGGCAATAAAAGAGTTTTTCGAAAAAAATTCATTGGCGGACATTGTTGGAAAAAAATATACAGGAAATTCATTGCCCGAGGAAGAAGCAGAAAAGATCAGTAAGACTATCGGATATAAAGCGCCGGTGGCCATCCGTTTGGCGGATAAACTAATTGAAGAGAAAAAAGGATGCGCTTCTGAACTGGCACATCTCTCAGAAATTTTTTTAACCGATGATGCCTTATTGGGTCTAACCTCCATTGGAAAAAAAGTACAATACCAGGGAAAATGAAAAACTCCATATCGGCAATAATACTGGCTGCAGGTCAATCTGAACGGATGAATCAGCCCAAACCTTTTCTGTTATTTGATGAGAAAAGAAACTTTCTTGATAAAATAAACGGAACATATATTTCAGCGGATATTCAACAAATCATTTTGGTTGTGAATCCGGCTATTGAATCTGATGTAAAACGATTCATGGAAAACAAGTATCCAGATCAGCCCGTGAACATTGTCGTAAATTTATATCCGGAGAAAGGCAGGTTTTATTCCATCCGGCTTGGACTGGAAAAAACTGATTCATCATTTTGTTATATACAAAATATAGATAACCCTTTTGTAACGACGGAGCTGTTGATTGAAATGGGCAAAAGGGTAAAACAAGGAACATATGTCGCTCCGGTGTATAAGAAAAAAAAAGGCCACCCGGTTCTGATCAGCGGTGAATTGATTGACCATTGCCGGATGCTGAAAGGAGATGACTATAACCTAAGAAAAGAATTGAATAAATTTGAAGAAATAAAATTGGATTGGACCGACAAAAACATCCTGGCCAATATTAATACAGACGAAGAATATCAAAAATATTTTCCTTCATGCGAAGTATTTATGAAATAATTGCCGGTATTGAGCAGCAGGGCGAAGAAGCGGCGCTCTGCATCATAACAGAAACCAGCGGCTCCACTCCGTTGAAAACGGGGGCCAAAATGATTGTGTGGGCAGATAAAAAGATTTATGGAACCATCGGCGGCGGAAATCTGGAGCGACAGGTTATCAGGGATGCGTTGGAAGTAATGAAAAACAAAACAGCCCGGATATTTAAACATCAGCTGGTTCGTGATCACGAGATGTGTTGTGGCGGAACTGTTTTTGTTTTTATTGAGCCCATTAAAAAAAGAAATAAGCTGATTGTGTTTGGAGCTGGTCATGTTGGAAAAGAAGTGGTGAAGTTTTCCCGGTCGATGAATTTTCAAATCAGCCTTGTGGATGAAAGAGAAGAAATGCTTGCCGGGTTACAAATGGAGGATGTAAACACTTTTCATATGCCGCACCGGCAATTTTTATCACAGGCTGAAATGGATGAAAATACTTATACCGTCATCTGTACGCACCTGCATCAGTATGATAGGGAGATATTGGCCCGCTGTATCAAAAAACCATTTGCTTACCTTGGAATGATTGGCAGCAAACGTAAAGTGGCTATTACAAGAAGAACTTTTTTGAGCCAGAGACTGGCAACTGAAGATGAACTTTCAAAAGTAGATATGCCAATGGGATTTGACATTGGCGGCAATACACCTGCTGAAATTGCCATCAGTATTGTAGCAAAACTGGTTGCTGTTATGAACCGGCATTCTTTGCAACAAGAAAGTAATGAAAAAAAAACAAACTATACATATGCTGAACCGGATTGCGATGATAACAGGTGCGGGTAAAGGGATTGGCAAAGCGATTGCCGAACGGTTGTCGAAAGATGGTTTTTTTATACTGCTGGCAGATATTGATAAAGCCGGTGTAGAAGAAACTGTCACAGCAATCGGAAACGATAGGGCCACCGGTTACATGACTGATATTACTGATGAGGGTCAGATAAAATTATTATTTGATGTAACAGAAAAGAAATACGGAAAAATAGATGTGCTGGTCAATAATGCCGGAATCATCAGGGATAATATGATCTGGAATATGGAAGCTGCCGATTTTGATGCTGTGATCAACGTTAATCTTAGAGGTACATGGCTGATGTGCAGGGAAGCAGCAAAAAAGATGAAACTGCAGCAAGGGGGCCGTATTATTAATATTTCATCCCGTGCATGGCTGGGTAATGCAGGACAAACAAATTATTCGGCATCAAAAGCAGGAGTGATTGGGCTGACAAGGTCATTGGCTTTGGAGCTTGGTAAATACAATATTGCTGTCAATGCTGTTGCGCCAGGACTTATTGATACCCCCCTTACACAAAAGCTGAGCAAAGAAGTGTTAGAAAAACTTATAAATGCCCAGCCCACCAAAACAATGGGCAAACCTGAAGATATTGCCAATGTGGTTTCTTTTCTTGCTTCAGAGGAAACAGGCTTCCTGACAGGTCAAACTATTTATGTAGATGGCGGTAAAAGTATAGGGGCAGGTATATAAAAATATTGTTGAAGAATGAAATCAATCAGGATAAAGGTCAATAACAGTCAGCATGAAGTACTGATTGATGAGCATGAAACCCTTGCTCATGTTTTACGGGAAAAAATAGGTTTGACCGGTACTAAGATTGGATGTGAGCAGGGAAGTTGCGGAGCCTGCACTATATTGTTAAATGATGAGCCGGTGCTCAGTTGTATCACACCAGCCATGCGTTGCGATCAATCAAACATTACAACAATTGAAGGCGTAGCAGAAAATGGTGAACTGCATTTACTGCAAAAGAAGTTTGTGGAAAAAGGAGCAATTCAATGCGGCTTCTGTACACCAGGTATGGTGATGACCTCATTGGATTTTATTAGGAAAAATCCGGGAGCATCGGTTGATGAAATCAGGGAAGCATTATCAGGAAACCTTTGCCGCTGTACAGGGTATAAGAAAATTATCGAAGCAGTGGCCGAAACTATTCAACAGGAAAATATCTCCGGTAACGGACAAAAACCAAAATCATCAAATGGAAAGATCATCGGAACCAACCAACCTTACATTGAAGCAACAAAAAAAGTGCAGGGCAAAGCGGAATATGCTGATGATATACGATTGAAAAATGTTTTGTATTGTGGATTTTTAAGGAGCCCTTATCCTCATGCTAAAATTGAACATATCGATACAACAGCTGCCGGTAAACTGGAGGGTGTGAAATACATACTTACAGGGAATGAATTACCAGAAAAATTCGGAGTGCTTCCCATTTCACAGGATGAAACTGCGCTGGCCATTGATAAAGTAAGGTACATAGGCGAAGTAGTTGCTGCAGTGGCTGCGGAAACAGAAGCGATTGCAAAAGCTGCCTGTAAACTTATTAAAGTAAAATACAAACCGCTTCGGCCTTTTTTTGAAATTGAAGAATCGCTGAATGATATTGGGTTTGATGAAAAGATTCATGGACATGTTAAGTTCAACAACAATGTTCATAAAAAAGCAGAACTGCGGTTTGGTAACCAGGCTGAGGGTTTTCATCATTCACCTTACAAAAGCAAAATGAGTTTTGAATTTGACGGGGTTACCCATGCTTTTACAGAACCGCATGCTGCCACAGCTTACTGGGATGAAAACGGTTTGACCATTATTACAGCTACACAGGTACCTCACTATCTTCACAGAGCACTTTCCAAAGTGCTGAAATTGCCTTTGAGCAGGGTTCGGGTCATCAAGCCTTATGTAGGCGGAGGCTTTGGGGGGAAAAGTGACCCATTCCCTCATGAAATAATTGTGTCATATCTCGCCATGAAAACAGGAAGGCCGGTAAAAATCCGTTTCAGCCGCGAAGAAGTTTTTATCAGCAATCATGGAAGACATCCTACAAAAATGACAATGGAAATTGGCTCTGATGCAAAAGGTAATTTCCATGTTCTGGATGTTGATATCGCTATTGATGGCGGTGCCTATGGAAGCTTTGGCGTGGTTACATCATATTATAATGGCGTATTGTTGCAGGCGCCTTATAAAGTAGAAAATTTCGGATTTAAAACTTACCGGGTTTATACAAATAAGCCACAATGCGGAGCTATGCGTGGCCATGGTGCAGTGAATTCACGTTTTGCGATTGAAACACTGATAGATGATCTGGCTCAGCAGTTAAAAATGGATCCCTGTGAATTGCGATTGAAAAATTTTATGCCATCCAATACATTGACTGTCGGTCAATATCGTATTACTTCAAACGGCAGCCGGGAATCGTTGTTGAAGGTGATGAAGCAATCACAATGGAAGGACAGGTATGGTAAATTACCTTTTGGGCATGGCATGGGAGTTGGTTGCGGATTTTTCATTAGTGGCAGCGCATTGCCTATCATCAGGAATGAATTACCACAGTCTGTGGTGCATCTTAAAGTGGATTTCGATGGCAGGGTGCTTGTAAGTTCCGGCGCCAGTGATATCGGGCAGGGAAGTGATACCATGCTGGCAATGATTGTTGCCGAAGTGCTGGGTATTTCCATGGATAAAATATTTGTGCTGGCGGCTGATACCCTGCTTACTCCTGTTGATCTCGGAAGTTATTCAAGCCGGGTAACCTTCATGGCTGGCAATGCAGCAAAGGTGGCTGCAGAAAATCTCAAAAAAGAAATTATCACTGCGGTGGTGGCAGGTAAAAATGTTCCTTCAGGTGAAGTGAATTTTTCAGATGACAGAGTTTTTACCAATGACAAAACAACCGATATAACATGGAACGAGGCCATTGATATGGTAACAGCAAACCGTGGCGCCATCAGTGTCAGCGGTAAATATATTTCACCAAAACTGGGAGGTGATTTTAAAGGTGCAGGGGCGGGGTTGAGCCCTTCATACAGTTTCGGATCGGTGGTTGCCGAAGTAAAAGTTGACACAGAAACCGGGGCTGTAAAAGTGCTGAATATCTGGGGGGCACATGATTGCGGAAAAGCGATTAATCCGCTTGCGGTGGAAGGACAACTGGAAGGTTCCTGGCATATGGGATTAGGACAGGCGATGAGTGAACAGGTCAAATATTTTAATGGTTTGATACTGAACAGCAATTTTTTGGATTATAAGATTCCAACATCATTAGATACGCCGCCGATTCATACAAATATTATTGAAACTGCAGATCCCGAAGGGCCTTTTGGCGCCAAAGAATGCGGTGAAGGAGCTCTTCACCCGGTAATCCCTGCTATTGCCAATGCTGTATTTGATGCAGTGGGTGTCAGGATCACCAAATTACCTATCAGCGCTGAAGATGTTTTGCAGAAAATAAAAAGTCAGTCATTTTCATATACTGCACAGGAAAGCATGTAGGATTAAAGTATGACAGAAGAAAAAAAATATCTGAAACCGGTTTCTGTTAATGAAGCATTGACCCTTGCCAAAGAATGGGGAAATGATTTTCGCTACCTCGCTGGTGCGACGGATGTGATGGTAAACCGCTGGCATGGAAATGAAGAATCCTCCTGCCTGATTGATCTGTGTGGGATTGATGAATTAAAGCAGATTACCAGAAAGGATAACTATCTTTCCATCGGCTCATTGGTCAGGCTGGATGAATTAAAAAATCACTCTTCAATTGTAACAGAATTTCCTGTATTAATAGAAGCGGCAGATGCAGTGGGCTCACCGCTGATCAGGAAATCAGCTACCCTGGGAGGAAATATATTATGTGAGAACCGATGTATTTATTACAATCAGTCAGAATGGTGGCGTCATGCGGTGGGTTTTTGTCTGAAATGTGAAGGCAATATTTGTATTGCAACCGGCAGCAAAAAGCATTGTTATTCTGAATTTGTTTCTGATACTGCTCCTGTACTTATCAGCATGGATGCATTGATTGAGATAGCTGATAAAAATGGAGAACGCATCATAAAGCTGGAAGAGATTTATACAGGAGACGGAATACGGCCACGCAACCTGGAAAGGTCTGCAGTCATCAAATCTGTTCATTTGCCATTACACCGGGAATTTCGTTCTGTATTCAGCAAACTGCGGCAAAGACAAAGCCTCGATTTTACTTCTCTTACCGTAGCTGCCACA
>VGGV01000031.1 GCA_016868455.1 Bacteroidota bacterium | reverse complement strand
AATTTTATGGGCAAATCCTCTTTTATTATTCCTAAAAGGCATAACTTTTAGTTCACTTCATCTATAATACTCCCCATTTTCGATACCAAAGGATCAGGTTGTTAAGTTAAGGTTTTTTTCATTTACATAAAACACCAGGAAGCTGCCGCCCATCAGTCCGCCCATAAATGCTGCAGCTACGTTAAACGCAAGGCTTCGGCCAAAAGAATAGCTGCCGGAGAAACCGGCGGAGATATCTGACCGCAGCGTAAAAAAATCGTAACAGGTGATCAAAAAGCCGATAAACATCCAGGCAAGGATGATTATCCCGAGTTTCTTAAACTTTAAGCGGAGCCTGGTTCATTGTTCAATATCAGTTACCAAACTTACAAACTATCCGGCAGCCGGGATAACCACCCGTTTCTTATCAGCAGAAATCCGTACCTTTTCACAAACTAAACCCGTGAAAAAGTCTGTTTTGCTTATCCTGCTTGCTACCCCTTCCATGGGATATTCTCAAATAAACATTGGCGCCAAGGCGGGGCTCAACTTTGTAAATGTTACCAGCGCTGCCGGTATCAATGCCGGTAACCGTACCAGTTACATGATTGGCGGTTATATATCACCCAAACCAAAAAAACTGATAGGGTTTCGCTCTGAAATTATATTGTCAAGACAAGGTTATGATTACAAAACGGGTACGGCTACAGGAAACGTAAATCTTGATTATCTGTTGATTCCGCAACTGATCACCCTCAACTTCACCAAAAAATTTCAGATCAACGCAGGCGGGCAGGCTGCTTTTCTGATGAATGCAGCCGTTGACAGCAGTGGCGGGAGTGGCGGCAACAGCAGTCTTTTTGATTATTTCAACAGGTTTACCTACGGCCTGGTAGCCGGTGCAGAGGTTTCTCCCATTGGCGGCTTCTTCATCGGCTCTTGCCTGAACGTAAGCCTGAAAAACCTGAACAGGGATAACAACGGGGGATCGTCTCCCGGTTTTATTCCTAAAGAGCTGATCAAAAACAATGTAGTTCAAATCTATACGGGCTGGCGATTCTGAATTTTCAGGCAGTTTTAACTCCCTTTATTTAATTAATTCGATGGATTATCGTTTCTCCCGTATCTGAAAGGTGCTTCAACCGGTATATAATGAAAATTTACCGCCCGCTGTTGCTGATGCTTCTTATTCTTACCGGTATTTCCTGGTTTTCGCATACAAAAGCCTGGAAGAAAACAAAAGCACTTTACCTGCCCAAGAAACAAATCGAATACCAGCCAGGTACTCCTACAAGGGAAAAGATGCAGCAGAAAGTGACTGGAGCCAGAAAATTCACACAGCAGAAAAAATACAATCCCAGTCTTTGCTTTTTGATTGACATGAGTCTTCCCTCGGGGCAAAATCGTTTTTTTATTTATGACCTGAAAAATGATTCATTAAAAGCATCAGCATTGGTGGCACATGGCAATTGCTTTGAATACTGGCTGGAAGGGAGAAGGTACAGCAATGTGGTGGGCAGCGGCTGTAGCTCGCTGGGAAAATATAGGATCGGCAAAGCTTATACCGGCACATGGGGATATTCATATAAACTGCACGGGCTGGACAGCACCAACAATAATGCTTTTGAAAGACCTGTGGTGCTGCATGGTCACAGTTGTGTGCCCGAAAATGAAATAACAGAGGAAATCTGTCAGAGTAACGGATGTCCTACGGTGTCACCGGGATTTCTTCAACAGCTTAAAACAATAATTAATACACCTGCCAAACCGTTGTTGCTCTGGATATATGAGTAGGGCGGTCATTGCATAGCATTGTTCAGGTGAACAAACAGTTCAATCATTCTTCGTTCATCTTTCACCTTTAGTTTTGCTCTTTTTGTAATATCGCTGATCAGGTTTCTGCATTCCGGCATGGCTGCCATCAGTTTTTCTGTATTGGGCTCTATTAGTACTATATCTCCTGAAGGCATATATGCAAAATACAGGTGATGAGGCGGGTCTTTCTTTTTTTCTTCCGGTGTGGCAGGGTCTTTAAAAAGCATTATGCTTTTAGCCTCGCATTTTAATAATGTAAGTTTTGCATCCACCAATACCCGGTAAAAAGTTGCTGAAGTGTTGGTCTGAACGGAAGGATAAAACCTTCTGAAAATCATCAGTACGGTATCCTTATTAAAGTTGGCCAAAAATGTAATCTGCGAAACACTGTCTACAAATTCCATAATAATGCTGTCCTGCAGGTAATAAAGCATATTGTTGAAAATATCGAAAATCATCGGTACATGCATGTCTGGTCTCCCGCTTCTGAACTTTACAATACCCGGGGTCCATTCCTGTTTGATGAATTTTTTTTGCAGATTGGTCCCGTCTTCATCCGGGCGCTGAGCCCAGCTATATACTTCCATCCTCTGAGTAGTTACACTGCCGCTGCCCAGGCCGGTTCCTGTCGTCTGAGCTTTTATATTACCTGACACTGCCAGCAGCACAGTGAGAAATATGATTTTCATATCTGTCATTTTACAGGTTATGATTAACAAATAAAAACAATACCGGGGAACACAGTTTACCTGATTATGAGGTTATTTATCTTTTCAACGCTGCTTTGTTAGTCGAATTTTCAGCAAAAAGGCCGCTCCATCCGGAACGGCCTTTTTCAGAAATTCTATCGGTGCAGTTTATGCCTGGGCCACTTTAAAACTTTTTACAAGTTGAGCTTCCATGCTGATGTTGGTATTCAATGCCTTGCTGACCGGGCAATTGGCCTTTGCTTCCTCGGCATATTGCGGAAAATCCTTTGCTTTCAATTTAGGCACTTTGGCCCTGACTTCAAGATGACTGCCCGTAATAGTACCGTTTTCCAGTGTAATGGTGCATTTAGTTTCAATCCGGTTGGGTGTAAAGCCAGCAGCGCCCAACACAAAACTCAGTTTCATGGAAAAGCAACCGGCATGGGCTGCTGCAATTAATTCTTCGGGATTGGTGTAGACCCCGTCTTCAAAACGGCTCCTGTAATCATAGTTTTTATTTTTTATTACACCGGACTGGGTAAGCAGTTTGCCGCTGCCCTCTTTGCCGGAACCTTTCCAGTTGGCTGTTGCTGTTCTTTTCATAATTAAAATTTTGGTTTTATTGCGGTTGAGAAATGTCTTCCCGTCTGCATACCGTCAGGCAAGCCTGCCTGCCGTCAGGCAAGTTCGGCCAGCCGGTTTTCCGGTTCATTGTATTCAATAATAAAATTATTTTTCCCTTCCCCTGTAATAATCTTTAAGAATTTCTGCTGCACCAGTTCCAGCAGCGAGAGAAAAATAAAAATGGCATGAACCCGGTTTTCGGCCAGATCAAATATTTTTTCAAATGAAAGGGGGGGTTCTTCCCGGGCCATATTCAGCATCAGGTCACGGCTGCCTTCCATCGTATAGTTATACTGCACCACCGTGTGCACCGGTTTATTCAGCCGGTCGCTGTATTTCTGCATGACCTTTTCAAAAACCCGCATCAGCCTGAAAAGGGTGATATTCTGTAGTTCCGTTCCTTCACTTTCCTCTTCTCCTATCTGAGCCAGTTCCAGCTCAATATTACCCCTCTTTACCATCAGCATCCGGACAGCTTCCATTTCGGCCAGATGGGCTGATGCTTCCTTAAACCGTTTATATTCTAAAATCTTGTTCACCAGTTCCTGCCTCGGATCAATTTCGTTGCCCTGCGCATCCAGTTCTTTGCGGGGCAGTAACATTTTGGCCTTAATACGCATGAGGGTGGAAATAAAAAGTATAAACTCACTGCTCAATTCTATATTCAATTCTCCGCTGTTGTGAATATAACCGAGGAAATCGTTGGTGATCTTAGTGATCGGAATATTGTAAATATCCAGTTCATCCCGTTCAATAAAAAAAAGGAGCAGGTCAAACGGGCCTTCAAACTGAGGCAGCTTTATCTGGTAAGATGCATGGGTCAATAGCTGAGTTTTATGAATAATACAAAAGTCCCGCTGCGGCTGGAAACCGGAACGGGACTCTCCCGGGAGTCCGCAACCGGCGGACAAAAATAAGATAATTCAGTTTATGCCTGCTTTTTAAGGGCATCCCGGATCTCCCTCAAAAGGGTAATGTCCTCCGGCGGAGCAGCGGGGGCTTCTTCTTCTTTTTTCTTCATGCTGTTCAGCGTTTTAATAATAAGGAACATGACAAACACCACAATAATAAAATTAATGACCGCCGTAATAAATTCGCCCCACTTCATGTAAACGGCCTCTGAGGTTATTGCACCCGAAGCATCGGTTACAGCATCTTTCAGCTTCATCATGTTTTTATTCAGGTCGGCCCCGAAAATAAGTCCGATAAGCGGGGAAACCACCCCATCCGTGAAAGAGGTTATAACTTTTCCGAAAGCCCCGCCCAAAACAAAGGCAACAGCAATGTCAACCAAATTGCCTTTCATGGCAAATTCTTTAAACTCTTTAAGCATTCCCATATTTTTGGATTTAGTGATAAAATATGGTCTAAACTATCGGGTTTCGGGCATGTTCCCAAAATTTAGCGGCCTGATTAAATTGGTTATTATCCACCGCAAACATTATTTTTTAAGCCCGGGGTACTGCATGTTCAGTCCTTTTAACACATCATGCAGGGCAGCAGCAATAACATATTCTTATACCAGTTTTGATCGGCTGGAACAATAATCCAGGGAGGGTTATTGCAATTGTTGAAACAGTCCTCATACATCTTCATGTAAATGCCCCAGAGTTTCGCCTCTTCAAAATCCTTTTCATTGTATTTCCACATCTTGGCCGGGTCCTTCATCCGCTCTGTAAGCCGGTCATGCTGTTCGTCAGGAGATATATGCAGGTAAAATTTAAGAATGCGGGTCCTGTTGTGGGTCTGGATCAGTTGTTCAAAATCATTGATGGCCTGCATACGTTTAACGGCAGTCCCGTCATCGCACCATTTATGCACCCTTGTCACCAGGATATCTTCATAATGACTCCGGTTGAATACCTGTATCATTCCTTTTGCGGGGACATGCTGATGTATTCTCCATAAAAAATCATGTGAAAGTTCTTCTGCCGTTGGGGCTTTGTACGATTTTACCGTTACCCCCTGCGGGTTCATATTGCCCAGCACATTGCGTATAACACCGTCTTTGCCGCTTCCGTCCATACCCTGCATTACTACCAGCACCGAATGTTTGCTTTCGGCAAACAGCCGGTTTTGCAGTTCGTCCAGTTCTTCCACCCAGTTGTGCGGTTTGCTCTTTCACTTGTTTTTTATCCAGCTCTTTGGGCGCCCGGGTGGAAATCTCTTTTAAAATAATTGATGACATAAAAAATTTGTTGCTGCAATATACTCTTTCAGCCGTCAATAAATTAAATACGGCTCCCTGCCGCTATTTCAGCACCTTTACGCATCCTAACGGGCATGAACATGAACAACCGGTCTGTCAGCTGGATCATCTTTATCATATTATGTTTTATATGGGGCAGTTCTTTTAAACTGATGAAAGACAGCACTGCTGCGCTGACCGCTTCCCAGATAGCCGCCCTGCGTATATTTTCTGCCGGTCTGGTGTTTATCCCTTTTGCTGTTTTTCACTTTTCAAAAATCCCGCAGAAAAAACTCGGGACTGTGATTCTAAGCGCCGTGTTTGGCAACCTGCTTCCCGCTTTTCTCTTTGCTGCTGCACTTACAAAAATTGATGGCTCGCTTGGAGGAATCCTGAATTCACTGACTCCCATCTGCGTGGTAGCAGTGGGTATTTTCTTTTTCAGGGACCGGATCAGTTCTCAGAAAATCGCAGGAGTACTTACCGGCTTTGCCGGTCTTGTGCTGCTTACCTTAGCCCCCGTTATTACCGGTGAAAAGGCAATCAGTTTTGATAATTTCAGCCATACTTTGCTGGTGTTGCTTGCCACATTTTTATATGGCATTAATGTAAACCTGGTGGGGCATTATCTGAAAGGTATTAATCCTGTTCATGTCGCCACTGTATCCCTTGCCTTTATGACTATTCCTGCCGGCCTTGCACTCTGGCAACAGGGATTTTCGGAACTTGATTTTTCGGGAAAGAGTGTACAGACTGCTGTTATTGCTGTCATCCTGCTGGGTGTAGCAGGCAGTGCAGTTGCCACTGCGCTGTTTTATATACTGGTAAAAAGATCAGGTGGGTTGTTTGCATCATTGGTAACGTATGGGATTCCTTTTGTAGCGCTGTTCTGGGGTTTTATGGACGGGGAGAAAATAACATGGATCGAAATACTGTGCCTCGGCGTCATATTGCTGGGTGTACACCTTGCTAACAGACCCGAAAAAAAAGAAATGACTGATAACTGATCTTCCCCGGTTTGCCGACTACCTTTTATACCGCCATTATTTCTTTTTCTTTTGCTGCAAGATGTTTTTCTACGGCGGCAGTATACCTATCCGTTACCTGCTGCACATCTGCTTCTGCATCTTTTGCCGCATCCTCGCTCAGGCCGTTTTTCTGGAGCTTTTTAATATGTTCAATTGCATCGCGGCGGATATTGCGGATGGCTACTTTTGAGTGCTCGCTTTCACTATGGCATTTTTTAACCAGTTCTTTCCTTCGCTCTTCCGTAAGCGGGGGAAGAAATAACCGGATAAGCGAACCGTCATTTTGGGGATTGATACCGATGTTGGCAGCAATAATAGCCCGTTCAATCGGCTGAAGCATGTTTTTCTCCCAGGGCTGAATGCTTAGTGTCCGGGCATCCATAATGCTGATATTGGCCACCTGGTTAATCGGCATTGGCGAGCCGTAATAATCCACCATAATACCATCCAGCATTTGGGGGTTGGCCTTGCCAGCCCTGATTTTTACCAATTCGGCTTCCAGGTGGTTAATGGCTTTCTTCATGTGGTCTTCAGCCGCAGCTTTTATTGATGCAACATCTTCTCCCATAGTCTTATTTTTTTATCCTGTTGTCAGGCGGAAGGCAAAGCTAATAAAAGGGAAATATTCAAAAAAATACCCACCGCTTAGGTTGTAGCGTGCAAGAAACAGAACGGGTCAGTTGTTTTTGGCAGCCGAAGCATCTTTAGTAAACTGGATTACTTTCGGCGCTCTTTTCAGCTTGGCTTTTCCATCACTGTCCTGCGCCTGCGGCGGTGAGAGTTGCCATAATTGGAGAACACCAATTCCTGAAAAAGAAAGTATCAGCATTATCAGAAGCAGGTAATTTGGTCCAAGGGATCTTCCCAACCAGGCCAGCAGGATGAACCCTATATTCACCCCAAGACAGGTAAAGGTAACGGCTGTATGGCTAAGCCCCCTGTCAAGCAACAAATGATGCATATGGTTGCGGTCGGGTGTAAAGGGTGAACGGCCGTTAAAAATCCGGATACTGAAAACCCTGAGGGTATCCAGCAGGGGCACTATTAATATGGCAAAACCGATTGCCACCGCAGCAGGCATCTGTATCGTTACAAAAGGAGCATCTGCCACATTGATAAACTTAATAACAAGGATAGCATTAATAAGGCCAATCATCAGCGAACCGGAATCTCCCATGAAAATTTTGGCGGGGTGATGATTAAATATCATAAAGGCCATCAGGCTGCCTGCCATAGAAAATGCCAGTAATGCATAAGCCTGAAAATCTGTGGCGAAGAAATAGGTTCCGAATACCACCATGGTAAGAATCCCAAGACTGGCTGCCAGGCCATCAACCCCGTCAATGAGGTTAAATGAATTCATCACTACGATAACAGTAAGGTAAGAAAGGGCCATGCTGAATGCTTCAGGCAGTTCATTGAACCCAAACAACCCGTGCATACTGTCAAGCCGTATGCCGCCCAGGTGTATCAGAATGGAAGCCGCAATGATCTGGCCTATGAATTTTTTGGTGGCCGACAGTACCGTCAGGTCGTCTTTTAATCCCAGGAAAAAGATCACCAGCACTGCTGCAAAGAAATACTGAAACTCAGGGTTCAGGTAACCCTGTACCGAAAGAAGTGATGCCAGCAGGAAGCCTGAAAAGATGCCCACGCCTCCCAGTGAGGTTATCAGCCGGGTATGCACTTTTCTTTCATCAGGAAGATCATACAGTTTTTTTTGTTCCGCTATCTGAATCATAACCGGAATGGCCAGAAAAGTGATAATAAAAGCTACCGAAGCGGTCAATAAAACATCCAGCATCATAGCAGTTTTTAATACAATACAAAAATAGGTTTTAGCCGTGCTGGTTTTTACACTATGCTTACATTTTTAATGCTTTAGGCAATATTTTTTGTAAACACAAAGGATAGTTGAATTTGTTGGCAAACAGATTAACCCGGATGGATTTTGTATTTAAAAAGATTGCACTTTTGCGGCACAATCCCGGATTTGAAGCGACAAGATACAAAAAGTTTAATAAGCAGATAGCTTTATGGCTGAACTTACTTCCATTGCCTCCCAGTTGCGCCGTGATATAGTCAGAATGGTTCACGGGGCCAACAGCGGCCACCCCGGCGGATCGCTGGGATGTACCGAGTTTTTTACTGCCCTTTATTTTAAAATAATGAAGCACCACCCGGCATTCAGTATGGATGCAAGGGAAGAAGACGTTTTTATCCTTTCCAACGGGCATATCTCTCCCATTTACTATGCCACGCTGGCCCGTGCCGGTTATTTTGATATTAAAGAGCTGTCTACATTTCGTAAGATCAACTCCAGGCTGCAGGGCCACCCCGCCACCCATGAACATCTGCCAGGTGTCCGTATTGCCTCCGGTTCGCTGGGCCAGGGTATGAGTGTGGCTATTGGCGCTGCCTTGTCAAAAAGGCTGAATGGCGATAAGCATCTTGTATTTTCACTCCATGGCGACGGGGAACTTAACGAGGGCCAGGTTTGGGAGGCCATACTTTTTGCAGCGCATCATAAAGTTGATAACCTGATTTCCACTATTGACTGGAATGGTCAGCAAATTGACGGCCCTACCAGCAAAGTGATGAACCTGGGCAATATCCGGGAAAAATTTGAAGCCTTTGGCTGGGCTACCCTTGAGGTAAATGGCAATGATATGGATGAGGTCGTTACCACTCTTGAGAAAGCTAAAACATTAACCGGCAAGGGGAAACCTGTTGGGGTAATGATGCACACAGCTATGGGCAAAGGGGTGGACTTTATGGAAGGCACTCATGAGTGGCACGGTATTGCCCCCAATGATGAACAACTGGCCACAGCCCTTGCTCAATTACCCGAAACTTTGGGCGATTATTAATAACAGCCCTCCTGACCGGGGTTTATTCAGTTCGCAAAGAGAACTCCTGCCGGGCTGCCTTACCCGCCGGTATCCATGAAGCAATAAAAGCTATTAGAAACACAGTGGCCCCGATCAGCACAAAATCCATCAGCCTGAGTGTAACAGGAAAATGACTGATAAGAAAAGACCCCCCGAGGGGAACCAGATGAAACTCCGTTTGCAGCCAGGCCACCAGCAATGCCAGTAACATGCCAATGCCACCCCCAATGAGCGCCAATAACATTCCCTCGCTTAAAAATACCCGGCGGATGAAATGGCGGCTGGCCCCCAATGCATGTAATACACTGATATCTTTTTGCTTTTCCAGCACCAGCATCGTAAGGGCTCCTGTAATATTGAATGCCGCTACAATCATGATCAGGCAGAATATGCCATAAATAGCCCATCGTTCCACATTCATTACCGAATACAGGCTCCGGTTCTGTTCATATTTGTTTTGCACCAGGTATCCTTCGCCAAAAATTTTCCTGATGCTGTTTTTTACAGCCTGCGCCCCGGAAGGATCATTCAGGGCGATTTCAATGCCCCCGAATTCATCAGGCCGCAGCCCCAAAGCCCTTTTTACAAAGTCAAGGTTGGTGATCCCGTATTTGTTATCAAAATCCTGCTGAATCCGAAATGCTGCCGAAGAATGAATAGTATCGCTGCTTATATCCTCCAGCATATTAATTTGTTCAGAGCTGCTTTTCTTCGGCAGGTATATTTTCAGCGTATAGATATTGCGGTCAGCGATTATTCCTAATGCATTTTCCACCCCGGCGCCCAGTATCAGCCCGGGGGCCGCTTCGTTCCCCAGTTCATATTTCCCGTTTATCAGGTGATCAGCAACCCCGGTTGTGTAGCGATAGTTTTCATCCACTCCTTTCAGGTATACTACTGTCTGGTATTCCCCGTTTTGCACCAGCGCTTTTTCTTCTGCCACCAGTGAATAATTTCTTATCTCTTTTATCGCCTTTAATTGCTGCAATTGCTGCGGAGATACCGTTATGGTTTTACCTGTGGCGGGTAAAACTTTCAGGTCAGTATAAAAGGATGAATAAAGGGACTTCACCAGGCCTTCAAATCCGTTGAACACACTCAGCACCACAATCAGCGCCGCTGTTCCAAACAGGATGGCTGCCATGCTTGTCCAGGCAATGATATTGATGGCATTCGTTGATTTTTTGGCTTTAAAATAGCGCCATGCAAAAAGAAAGTTCAACAGGTTTGCAGTTTAAAGGTCCTGATATTGATTTTTTTCAATGCAACGGTGCATTTATTTACTGGTTCCGCTCCCGGTCAATCTTTTTAAAAAGCTCTTCCATTTTAAATACATGGTCCAGCGTCTCATCCCGGAAGAATTTTAAAACCGGTATACTGCGTAACTGGTGCCGTACTTTGGCAGCCAGCTCTTTTTTAATTTCAGGATGCCTGTCTTCAACCCGCTGCAGGGCTGCTTTTACATCTCTTACCTGAAAAAAACTCAGGTAAAACCTTGCTTCCAGCAGGTCAGGTGTTACTTTCACTGATGAAATTGATACCATTCCGCCGTCTATCATATTCAGCCCTAGCCGCTGAAAAATAGTGTTCATCTCACTGTTCAGCAAGCCGGCTATTTGTTTTTGCCGTTTACCTTCCTGCATGTATGTCGTTATAAGAGCCCTCCTTTGTCCTGCGTTAATGCGGGATTACGGAGGGCAATGTAAAATTAGTTACTTTGCGGCTTCCCTACCGAAGCATTTTTAATGAAGCAATATTCCCGGATCTTTCAGTATCTCAAAAGCTATAAAGGAAGTATTTTCCTTTACTTCCTCTTTACTTTACTAAGCATCCTGTTTTCTATCGTTTCCATTGGCATGCTGATGCCCTTCCTGCAGCTGATTTTTACCGGAAAGGGTATGGCCAATGAGAGTAATAATCAGGTGATCCGTTTTGTTAATGATTTTCTTGAAAATACGAGGGATAAATATGGTGATGTAACGACACTTGCCTATATCTGCCTACTGATGCTTCTTTTTATTATTCTCAAAAATCTTTTCCTTTATCTCTCCTATTTTATTCTGAATCCGCTGAAGAATAAAATTGTAAACCGCCTCCGGGAAGACCTTTATGATAAGGTGCTTCGGCTGCCCATCGGCTTTTTCAACGAAAAAAGAAAGGGCGACCTGATGAGCCGGATGACGAATGATATCGGCGAAGTGGAAGGTTCCCTGGTAGGCACACTGGAAGGCTGGATAAGAGATCCCATGACTATTATTGTAACGCTTACTGTTTTGTTCCTGATCAGCTATGAGCTTACGCTCTTTATCCTGATCCTTATTCCGGTGCTGGGATTTGTAATTGGCCGCATCACCCGGTCATTGAAAAAACATTCGCAGGAGGTGGCGCATAAATATGGTGAAACATTATCCACCCTGGATGAAACACTGGGAGGCCTTCGGGTAATTAAAGCCTTCAATATTGAAAAGCTGCTGAGGACAAAGTTTATTAAAACCAATGATGAGCTGCTTGCTGCCAAAAATAAAATTGCTTACCGGCGGGATCTTGCCTCACCGCTGTCGGAAGTGCTGGGTGTAATACTTTTTGCTGCTGTTTTGTATTACGGCGGACGGCTGGTGCTCAAAAATCAGTTGCTCGAAGCATCGGCATTCCTTGGTTTTCTTGGAATTTTTTATAACATCATCAATCCGGCCAAAGCCCTCTCCACTTCCTTCAGCAATATGCGGAAAGGTGCTGCCGCCATCAACCGGATTGAAGAAATACTTAATGCCCCGGTTACCGTTGATGATAACCCAAATGGAAAACAACTGAAAGAATTCAAAGGCAAAATTGAGTTCAGAAATGTAAGTTTTGCCTACGAAGATGCCGTCATACTGGATCATATCAGCCTTACGGTGCAAAAGGGGAAAACGGTGGCACTGGTAGGCTCCAGCGGGGCCGGAAAATCAACCCTGGCAGATCTGGTTCCGAGGTTCCACGATGTAACCGGTGGTGAAGTGCTGATTGACGGAGTAAATATTAAAGACTATTCACTTCAGTCCGTCCGCAGTCTGATGAGTATCGTAACACAGGAACCTATATTATTTAATGATACCATTGCGAACAATATTGCACTGGGACAACCCGGCGCCACCATTGAACAGATAACGGAAGCTGCAAAAATTGCCAATGCCCATGATTTTATTATTAAAAAAGAGGGGGGGTATCAAAGTTCTATCGGCGACCGGGGGTCCAAACTCAGCGGCGGCGAAAGACAGCGCCTGACCATTGCAAGGGCTGTGTTAAAAAATCCTCCGATTCTCATTTTGGATGAGGCCACATCATCCCTGGATACAGAAAGTGAAAGACTGGTGCAGGATGCCATCAATAATATGATGCAGAACCGCACCAGTATTGTTATTGCCCACCGGCTCAGTACTATCCGCCATGCTGATGAGATCATTGTTTTCCAAAAAGGAAAGATTGTGGAACGAGGAAATCATGAACAACTGCTGGCGCAGGGTGGCTTTTATAGGAAATTGGTGGAAATGCAGGAGGTGCGGTAATTAGTTTTTCAAAACCTCCTTGCTTATCACCAGCTTTTGTATTTCACTGGTTCCCTCTCCGATTGTACAAAGCTTCGCATCCCGGTAATGTTTTTCCACCGGAAAATCTTTGGTGTAACCATAACCACCAAAAACCTGAACAGCATCGTTGGCCACTTTTACGGCCACTTCGCTTGCATAGTATTTTGCCATCGCCGCTTCTTTTGTCATGGGGAGTTTTCTTTCTTTTAAATCGCAGGCCTGCAGGGTAAGTAATTCAGCTGCTGCTATTTCGGTGGCCATATCAGCCAGTTTAAAAGAAATACCCTGAAAACTGGATATAGGCTGGTCAAACTGGTATCGTTCCTGCGAATACTTCAGGGCTGCCTGGTAAGCCCCTTTAGCAATGCCTAAGGAAAGAGATGCTATTGAGATCCTTCCGCCGTCCAATACTTTCATAGCCTGCCTAAACCCCTCGCCCACTTCGCCCAGCCGGTTGGCATCGGGGATGCGGCAGTTGTCAAATATCATTTCGGTTGTCTCACTGGCCCTCATCCCAAGTTTGTTTTCTTTTTTTCCGGCGCTGAACCCCGGCGTTCCTTTTTCAACTACAAAGGCAGTTGAATTATTTTTTGTTCTCGGCTCACCGGTTCGGCATATTACCACCGCAATGTCACCGCTTTTGCCATGTGTGATCCAGTTTTTGGTACCGTTTATTATCCAATCATTACCCTCTTTCACTGCCATGCATTTCATATTACCGGCATCACTGCCGGTATTGGCTTCCGTTAAACCCCAGGCACCGATCCATTCTGCTGTGGCCAGCCGGGGCAACCACTTTTTCTTTTGGTCCTCATTGCCAAAACTGAGAACATGCCCGGTGCAAAGGGAATTATGCGCAGCAAGGCTAAGTCCTACCGAGCCACATACTTTTGCCACTTCTTCAATAATTGCTTTGTATTCAAAATAAGAAAGGCCGGGGCCTCCGTATTGCTCAGGCACCAATACCCCCATCATACCCAGTTTACCCATTTCTTTAAAAACATGAACCGGGAACTCCTGGCTCTCATCCCATTCCATTACAAAAGGTTTGATATGCTGTTGTGCAAAATCCTTTGCTGTTTGGGTTACCTGCTGCGTCAGTTCTGAAGTTTGAAAATTCATAATGATGTAATTGTTGGGCATTGTTCTAATTAACTGTGCCACTCCCTGCGGGGGTGGCACAGTCTTGGGCCTCCAGGGGATGGCAAGCAATTTTTACTGCATCATTAGAGGCGGTGCAATTTAGGGCATTTTCATTAAAACTAACAAGTGTTAGGCGTGGACTTATGCAGGTGGTTTCCGGGTTATGTGAATTCCAGTACCAGGTTATCCCAGGCAAGATGGATATGTTCGGGCAATTCGGCTTCTATTACTTCATGCCGGCCCATTTGGTGGGACATATGGGTCAGGTATGCTTTCGGCACCTTTAATTCTTCCACCAGTTCAATGGCTTCCTCAAGGGTGAAATGAGAGATATGCTTTTGTTTCCTGAGTGCATTCAAAACCATCACTTCGCTTCCCCTTATTTTGTCTTTTTCCAGGCTATCAATTCTGTTGGCATCGGTGATGTAGGTAAATTTTCCAAAACGGTAGCCCATCACCGGCATTTTGAGGTGCCAGACCAGCACAGGAATAACCGGTATATCCCCGACTATGAACGGCTCCAGCGAAATGGTATTCATGTTTAGTTCCGGTATGCCCGGATACTTTGTATCGGTAAAAGCATAATAAAAATCCCGGCGTACGGCTTCTTCGGTCAGGGAATCAGCATAGATGTCAATAGGTTTTTTGGAAAAGAAATTAAATGCCCGGATATCATCCAGTCCGGCCAGATGATCCTTGTGCGGATGGGTAAAAATAACTGCATCAAGATATTTTACTTTATGCTTCAGCATCTGGTAGCGGAAATCGGGTCCGGTGTCTACTACGAGGGTGGTTTTGGCGGACTGAACCAGGATACTGCAGCGAAGCCGGCTGTCTTTGGGGTCACTGGAAGTACATACCTCGCATTCGCAGCCAATCATCGGTACACCGCTGCTGGTGCCGGTGCCCAGAAAAGTTATTTTAAGTGGGGGGCAGGTCACAGCGTAAAGTTAGTTTACTGGTTAATTGGTTGATTAGTTGATCGGGAGAACCTGCCTCGAAAGATTTACCTTTTCATTTAGCGTAACTTTTTACGTTTTTTTACAGCAAATACCGGGTATGGCGTCACTCCAAAACCCAATTAACTAATTAACCGGTTACCTATTCTGTGTTGCAAGCTTTGTAGTAATCTCTGTATATAGCTTTTTGGATTCTTCAGAAAGTTGTTCTGCATCGATCTTTAGCTGGGGTATTAACTCAATTAAAGTGTTAATTCTTCCTTCAGTCTGCAAGAATTTGTTCAGCACCACCACTTTTTTCTGCTCCAGGATGCAGTAGCCGCTTTGAAAGGTGCCTCGCTCATAGCGGAGCACATAGCCGGCTTCCTTCGAAATTTCTTCTAATTTATCGAGGGTGGATTGAGTGTATTTCATTGTGAGTGGTCAGTTGTGCGTGGTGATTTTGTTTCCACAAAAGTAAATTTCTTCTTATTAACCCATTATTAAAAGCACTGGTCATTTTCCACAAATACTCACCACTCACTATTCACCATGCACTTACTTGCTCTGCATCTGAATCACCGGCACAATCATTTCTTCCAGGCTTACCCCCCCATGCTGAAAAGTATTGTGATAATAATTGACATAGTGGTTGTAGTTATTCGGATAACAGAGAAAGCCATCCTCCTTCGCAAAAATGTAGGATGAATTTATCGTTGGAACCGGCAACCCCGCTTCCCTCGGGTCACGGAAAGCCAGCACTTCTTTTGGTTCATAATTCAGGTTGCGGCCGTGTTTGTAACGGAGATTTGTGGTGGTTTGTTTATCCCCCACCACTTTGCAGGGCGATTTGACCCGCACACTTCCATGATCAGTTGCCAAAACAATCCGGATATTCTTATCGGCAATTTTCTTTAACGCCTGGTGCAGGGGCGAATGTTCAAACCAGCTGGTCGTAATACTGCGGTAGCTCATTTCATCACCGGCCAGTTCCTTCAGTACTTCCATTTCAGTTCGGGCATGGCTCAGCATATCCACAAAATTGTAAACAATCACATTCAGGTCGTTGTTCAGCAGGTTATGGACATTGTTCACCAGGTCAAGCCCGGCCTGGTTGTTTAAAACTTTGGTATACGAAACTTTCAGGTCAGCTTTACCCAGTTTTTTCAATTGTTCCCGGAAAAACTGTTCCTCATGCAGATTCTTGCCGCCCTGTTCATCATCATTTTTCCATTGTGCCGGAAACTGTTTTTCAATATCAATCGGCAGCATACCGGCAAAAATGGCATTGCGGGCATACTGCGTGGCGGTAGGCAATATGCTGTAAAAACTGTCTTCTTCCAGTATGCGGAAACTTTCAGCAAAAATGGGCTGGATGGATTTCCACTGATCAAACCTCAGGTTATCAATCAGCACAAAAAACAACGGTATCCCTTTTTCCACATGTGGCAAAACTTTGAACTTAAATAAGGTGTGGCTCATTACCGGGCCGTCCGTGCTTTTGGGGCTTACCCAATTAATGTAGTTCCTGGAAATGAATTTGAAAAACTCGGTATTGGCTTCTCCTTTCTGGCTCTGCAGCACTTCCTGCATTTCCGGGCTGTCGCTTTTCTGCATCTCCAGTTCCCAATACACCAGTTTCTTGTAAATATCCATCCACTCATTGTAATCCGGGTTGCTGTTAAGGGCCATAAAAAGGTTGCGGAACTGCTGCTGGTAGGCTGTTGTGGTTTTCTCTGCCACCAGTCTTTTATTATCAATGATCTTTTTTAAACTCAGCAATACCTGGTTGGGATTTACCGGTTTAATGAGATAATCGCTGATTTGGGAACCAATGGCATCATCCATCAAATTTTCTGTTTCATTTTTAGTGATAAGCACCACAGGCAGCGACTGGTTCACTTCTTTGATCTTGGCCAGTGTCTCCAGCCCGGTGATGCCGGGCATACTTTCATCTATCAGTACTACATCCACCGGGTTTTCCTTTACAAAATCAATTGCATCAAACCCGTTGGTGAAGGTTTGCACTTCGTAACCCTTGTTTTCGAGGAACCATTTCTGCGATTGCAGGCTTTCTATTTCATCATCTACCCAAATAATCTTTGCTATGGCCATGTTTGTTACTGGTTACAGGTTATTTGGTGGCTGGTAATTTTACAAAAAATTGAATTGCCTTTTTGCCTTAGCAAAGCTAACCGGCTGCAACAAACCGGCAATCAATCAAAAATAGCTTAATAAATCCTGCCTTTGTACTTTTGCCCTCTTGCCTTTAACAAAACAGCAACAATGGTCTCTGTCCGCAAAATCATCAACGATCCCGTCTATGGTTTTATTACCATTGACCATCCGTTGATCCTTGATATAATTTCTCACCCGGTATACCAGCGGCTGCGCAACATTCACCAGATGGCTTTTGCCCACCTGGTGTACCCGGGAGCCGTGCATTCAAGGCTGCATCACTCCCTCGGCGCTTACCATTTAATGTGCATTGCACTGGCAGAGCTGAAAAGTAAAAACATTGAAATAACCCCTGAAGAGGAACTGGGCGCTAAAATAGCTATCCTGCTCCATGATGTGGGGCATGGGCCTTACTCCCATGCGCTGGAAGAAGAGCTTATTAAAGATCTGCACCATGAAACTCTTTCTATTCTGCTGATGGAGCAATTGAACAGGGAATTGGGCGGACAATTACAGACGGCGATTGCCATTTTCACCAATCAGTACCCCAAACAATTTCTCAGCCAGCTGGTATCGGGGCAACTGGATGTGGACCGGATGGATTACCTGAACCGCGACAGTTTTTTTACCGGTGTGGCTGAAGGAGTGATTGGCTACGACCGTATTTTAAAAATGCTGACTGTAAAAGACGGTAACCTGATGGTGGAAGAAAAAGGTATTTACTCCATTGAAAAATTCCTGGTAAGCCGCCGGCTTATGTACTGGCAGGTATACCTGCACAAAACAGTGCTCTGCGCCGAAAAAATGCTCCAAAAAATATTGAGGCGGGCCATTGAAGTAAAAGCCAAAGCCCCTTCACCTTTTCTGAACATTTTTCTTGAAGGAGGAGAAAAGATAAAAGCCGGGGCACAGCACTGGCTTTTTGAATTTTGCCAGCTGGATGACCATGATGTGATGGGCGCCATTAAATACTGGCAGCTGCATGAAGACAAAATATTATCCCTGCTCTGCCGTTCATTAGTGGAACGGAAATTGCTGAAAGTAAAACTGCAGGCTGAATCTTTTAGTGAAACATTGGTAAATGAAAAAAGCAGGGAAGTTTGTTCGGCACTGGGTATTGCCGGAAAAGACATCCGGTATGTTGTTTTCACCGGCGAAGCCAGCAATACCACTTATGATGCGGTCGATGAGCGGATCAATATTTTGTTTAAGGACGGAACCGTAAAAGACATTTCACAGGTGGATAATGCCCTGGTGCAGCACAACCTGAAAAACACTGTTAAAAAATATTACATTTGTTATTACCGTTGTTAGCGGCTGGCAGTTTGTTACGGTAGTGCTTTAGCCTACTTTAGTGATCCTGACCAGCGGCCAGTAACCAGAAACCAGTAACATGATTTTTCCGGCATCACAAATAGCGCTACTCATCAATGGCAGGATTGAAGGCGACCCTGATGCAACTGTCTCTTCTTTTGGGAAAATTGAGGAGGCCGGCAAAGGACAGCTTGCATTCTTCGCCAACCCAAAATATGAGGAGTACCTGTACACAACCGGCGCCTCCGTTATTATTATTAATGATGCATACCAGTTACGTCAACCGTTAAAGGCCACATTGATCCGTGTACCGGATGCCTATACAGCCTTTGCCACCCTGCTCAGTAAATACCAGGAGATCATGCAGCAGCAGCTCACAGGCATACAACAACCCTGTTATATCGCTCAAAGCGCCTCCTGCGGGCAACAGGTTTTTATAGGTGCCTTTTCTTACCTCGGAGAAAACGTAAAGGTGGGCAATAACAGTAAACTGTACCCGAATGTTTATTTGGGAGATAATGTAACGGTTGGCGACAATTGTATTATTCACCCCGGCGTAAAAATTTACCACGACTGTCTGATCGGCAATAATGTGACCATTCATGCCGGCACCATCATCGGCAGTGATGGATTTGGTTTTGCCCCTCAGGCCGATGGCAGTTTTAAAAAAATACCCCAGATAGGCAATGTGGTGATAGAAGACAATGTGGAAATCGGCGCCAACGCCACTATTGACAGGGCCACAATGGGCTCCACCCTTATTAAAAGCGGAGCTAAACTGGATAACCTGATTCAGATTGCCCACAACGTGGAGGTAGGCCACAGTACCGTAATTGCAGCGCAGGCAGGTATCAGCGGCAGTACCAAAATTGGCGATGGGGTAATGATCGGCGGACAGGCCGGAATCGTAGGCCATATACAACTCGGCGATGGAGCCAAGGTAAATGCGCAAAGCGGTGTCAGCAAATCTATTGAGCCGGGAAAAGCTGTTACCGGATCTCCTGCTTATGATTATACATCCGCCCTTCGCAGCCAGGCGGCTGCCCGCAAACTCCCGGAACTGGAAAAAAGAGTAAAAGAACTGGAAATGCTGATAAAACAATTACTGGGAGAGAAGGTATCTTAGTCCTTTGTAATGGTTTTGTCAATGAAAATCTGCGGTTTTACATTTGTTCGCAATGCAGTAAAAATTGATTCCCCGGTGGTCCCTTCTATCACCTCCGTCCTGCCCATTGTAGATGAATTTATTGTAAGTGTAGGAAAAAGCAATGACGGCACCCTGGAACTGATTGAATCCATCGGTTCGCCAAAAATCAAAATATTTCATTCCGCCTGGGATGAAACCATCAAAGAAGGCGGCCGGGTACTGGCCGTTGAAACAGACAAAGCCCTTGCCCATGTTCCAACACTATATGACTGGGCTTTTTACCTGCAGGCTGATGAAGTGGTGCATGAAAAAGACCTTCCTGCCATTGTACAGGCCGTAAAGGAATATACAGATGATAAACGGGTGGAGGGTTTGCTTTTTAACTACATTCACTTTTATGGCACTTATGATTATTACGGCGACTCAAGACGCTGGTACAACCATGAGATCCGGATCATACGCAACAATGGCAATTTCTGTTCCTTCAGGGATGCGCAGGGCTTCCGTACCCGGCAGAACAGAAAACTGGCTGTAAAAAAAAATAATGCCTCTATTTACCACTATGGCTGGGTGCGCCATCCGCATAAACAACTGGAAAAACTGGAAGGCTTTTACGCTTTGTGGAACGGGCCGGATTATGTACCCCCTGTTATCAGCAGCCAGGCCGAATTTGATTTTTTAAAAGATGCAGATTCACTCGCTGCATTTAAGGGAACACATCCCGCCGTAATGAAGGGACGGATTGTGCAAAGAAACTGGCAGGTGAATATTAATGTCAGCAAAAAAAGATTCTCCCCCGCCCCTTACCTGATTTACCTTTTGGACAAATGGACAGGAATACGTCTCTTCACATCCCGGAATTACCGTATTATCTGAACAGCCCTTTGCTCTCAGATGCTGTCCTTTATTCTTTAACTTCTTTACCGCTCAGGTCAATATATTTCATGGAAGATCCTTTCATCACCCTGGCAACGCCCTCATTAAACATGTCCGCAAATGTGAAAGCAAATGCAATCACCACTTTTCCGTTCTTATCAATATAACCCCACTGATTTTTGCTGTTGGCTACAGCAGCCAGTCCTTCAGAAAAACGGCCTGCCATTGAAAATTCAAATGGTATGGCCACTTTAATTTCCCGGTTAATAAAGCCATACCTGCCTTCTTTTTTTACCGCAGCCAGTCCTTCGTGAAAGGAAGCCGCATCATCATAAACTGGCTCAGTCATTACTTTGCCCGTACTGTCAAGGTAACCCCACTTGTTTCCTTTTCTTACAGCAGCCAGCCCCTCACTGTAAGCCAAGGCCTCATCATAATCAAGGGCTACTATAAGTTTCCCTTACTGATTTACAAATCCGAATTTTCCGTTCTTGCCTACCTTGGCCATTCCGCATATACAATCATCCACAAAATCATATTGCTTGGCCCATTGCTGTGCATTGGCCGCTACAGCAAGAAAAATCAAGGGTAAAAAATATTTTTTCATTTTGAGTGCATTTTTTGTCAAATGAGATATAAACTGCCCGTTAAGTTATAACCCCGGTCATGCCAGGTTTAATGATTTGCGGCAGATGGCCATATGATTATCAGCAATCCTGTCTCATTTGCCCATTTTTTGATTATCCTATCTTTGTCGGATGATTACACCAGCAGAAAATAAAGTATATATTTCAGGTATAATGTCGCCCAGTTTCAATCCTGATAAACAGCATACTCTGAAAAATGCGGTCAGCATTTCCGGCACCGGATTGCATACCGGAGTAATGGC
This sequence comes from Bacteroidota bacterium, assembly GCA_016868455.1. Classification (GTDB taxonomy): domain Bacteria; phylum Bacteroidota; class Bacteroidia; order Chitinophagales; family Chitinophagaceae; genus JJ008. Next base: position 3,911 of record VGGV01000031.1, on the reverse strand, counting down.
CGACCTGACCCTGAAACCGGCCGCCCCCGGTTTTGGTTTCCAGTTTCAGCGCATTGATCTGCCCACCCAGCCCATTATTAAAGCTGATTGCGACCTGGTAACCGATGTAAGCCGCGGCACTACGCTTGAAGCCGGTGGCGCCAAAGTGAGTACCGTGGAGCATGTATTGGCGGCGCTGGTGGGCATGGGGGTTGATAACTGCCTGGTGGAGATCAATGGCCCCGAAATGCCGATTATGGACGGCAGTTCACAACCATTTGTAGAACTGATTGAAGACGCCGGCCTGGTGGAGCAGGATGCTGCCAAGGTATGGTACAGCATTGATGAAAATATTTATTATTACGATGAGAAAAAAAGAGTGGAGATGGTGGCCATGCCAGCCATGGAATACCAGGTCACCACACTGATAGATTTTAATTCGCCTGTTTTAGGAACCCAGCATGCCGGGTTGAAGCATATCCGGGATTTTAAAGAGGAAATTGCTTCCTGCCGCACCTTTTGTTTCCTGCATGAACTGGAGATGCTGCTGGATAATAATCTCATCAAAGGCGGTGATCTGAACAATGCAATTGTGATTGTAGACAAACCGGTAGATGATGCAGAAATGGACCGGCTGAAAAAGATTTTCAAAAAGGATAACATAGAGGTAAAAAGTGAAGGTTACCTCAATAACCTGGAACTCCGCTTTCCCAACGAACCGGCAAGACACAAATTGCTGGATGTGATTGGCGACCTGGCATTGATCGGTTATCCCGTCAAGGGCCGCATTATTGCAAACCGGCCCGGCCACAGTACCAATGTGGAGTTTGCCAAAAAAATAAAACAGTACATCAAGAAAAACAAACACACCAAAGGTGTACCGGTTTATAATCCCAACCAGCCGCCGGTGTACGATCAGCAGTACATTGAAAAAACCCTGCCGCACCGGTTTCCATTTGCACTGGTAGATAAAATTATTGAACTGAGTGACAAATACATTGTGGGTATTAAAAATGTTACTTACAACGAATGGTTCTTCCAGGGGCATTTTCCCGGAAATCCAGTTATGCCCGGTGTACTCCAGATTGAAGCCCTGGCGCAGTGCGGGGGTATCCTCGCCATCAACCTCAGCGGTGATGGCCAGTACGACACGTATTTCCTCAAAATCGACAACTGCAAATTCAAGAACATGGTACACCCCGGCGATACCCTGATCCTGAAAATGGAGCTATCGGTGCCGATCCGCAGAGGTATCTGCGAGATGAAGGGAACCACTTATGTGGGAAATAAAGTATGCGCGGAGGCGGACCTTGTGGCGCAGATCGTAAAACGGTAATTGAGGAAAGACTCAATATTCAATGCTCAATGTTCAATTCTCAGGTTGAAGAATCCCTAAACAGGTACATTTTCACCTAAGCAGTATTCCAGGCATTACCATTTGAAAATTGAACATTGAGCATTGAGCATTTTCTTACAAATTAACCCATAAAATAGTGTAAAAAACACACCAAATTTCCGGGTTGCCCCGTCCTATTTTCGTACATTTGCCAGTCTACTTTTTCCCTCTAAAAAAGAGACATTTTTAGCTTTATTATGAGCACAGAAGCAACAGAAAAAAAGCCGCTTTCCCCGGCCGGTTACGGAGCAGATAGTATCCAGGTCCTGGAAGGACTGGAAGCTGTCCGCAAACGCCCCGCGATGTATATCGGCGATATTAGTGTAAAGGGCTTGCACCACCTGGTATATGAAGTGGTCGATAACTCCATCGATGAAGCCCTGGCAGGGTATTGCAGGAATATTAATGTCGCCATCCATGAAGACAATTCTATCTCTGTGGAAGATGATGGCCGCGGCATTCCTACCGGAATGCATGCAAAAGAAAAACGTTCAGCGCTGGAAGTGGTGATGACCGTTTTGCATGCCGGCGGCAAGTTTGACAAAGGTTCCTATAAAGTATCAGGCGGATTACATGGCGTGGGTGTAAGCTGTGTAAATGCCCTCAGCAGCAAACTGCATGTTTCGGTGTTCAGGGAAGGAAAAGAATTTGAACAGGAATACCGTATCGGTATCCCGCAATATCCTGTTAGGGAAATTGGCGCCAGCGATAAGACCGGCACCCGGGTTCAATTTTGGCCCGACGCTTCTGTTTTTCTCACTACAGTTTATAACCGTGATATACTTGAAGGACGTTTGCGGGAACTTGCCTATCTGAACAGAAAGGTCCGCATCAAACTTACTGACCTTCGGGAACCTGACGATGATCAGCAACCTTTCACCAAAGAATTCTATAGTGAAGGTGGTATTGTTGAATTCGTGGAGATGCTGGATAAAAATGCCGGCCGCAATGCACTTATTCCGAAAATATTGTTTGTGGAAGGGCATGATCCTTCTACCAACGTGGCCGTAGATGTGGCGCTGAACTACAATGACAGTTTCAATGAACACATTTATTCCTACGTCAATAATATCAACACTATTGAAGGGGGCACCCATGTAGCCGGTTTCCGCCGGGCCCTTACTCGGGTGTTCAAAAGCTATGGCGATAAAGAAGGACTGTTTGAAAAAGCCAAAGTGGAGATTGAAGGCGATGATTTCCGGGAAGGCTTAAGCGCCATCATTTCTGTAAAAGTACCCGAACCCCAGTTTGAAGGCCAAACAAAAACCAAACTGGGCAACAGTGAAGTAATGGGTGTGGTGGACACCACCGTTTCCAAAGTGCTGAATGCTTATCTTGAAGAAAACCCGAAAGATGCAAAGAACATCATCAATAAAGTGATACTTGCCGCACAGGCAAGAGCTGCCGCCCGTAAAGCAAGGGAACTGGTACAGCGCAAATCGGTACTTACCGGGGGGGGCTTACCCGGTAAATTGGCGGATTGCTCTGACCGGGATCCTGAACGTTGTGAGCTTTTTTTGGTTGAAGGCGACTCAGCCGGCGGCACTGCCAAACAGGGCCGTGACAGAAGTTACCAGGCCATTCTCCCGCTGAGGGGTAAAATACTTAACGTGGAGAAAGCCATGGAACATAAGATTTACGATAATGAAGAAATCAGAAATATGTTTACTGCGCTCGGCGTTAAGATGGGAACTCCCGAAGATCCCAAGGCGCTTGACCTGAGCAAACTCCGTTATCATAAGCTTATCATTATGACAGATGCTGATGTGGACGGATCGCATATTGCCACTCTTATACTTACATTCATCTACCGTTACATGACGGAACTGGTGGAACAGGGATATGTTTACATTGCGCAACCGCCGCTGTACCTGGTAAAAAAAGGCCGGGAACAGGCCTATGCCTGGAACGAAGAGCAGCGGAAATCCCTGATTGAAAAATTAGCGGGCGGTAAAGAAGACTCTGTAAATGTTCAGCGATACAAAGGTTTGGGTGAAATGAATGCTGACCAACTCTGGGATACCACCATGAACCCCGAAACAAGAACATTAAAACGGGTAACAATAGAAAGCGCTGCCGAAGCCGACCGCATTTTCAGTATGCTGATGGGCGATGAAGTGGCCCCGAGAAGAGAGTTTATTGAATCACATGCCCGGTACGCCAAACTGGATGTATAATTTAATTCTCTTTTATTTTTTTCATCCGATATATCCGCCCCATAACGAAGCAAACTCTGCTGATATAGTGTTATCCTTATTGTGATAATAATCAACCTGAAAGTCTTTGATTTGCTTATACCCTTCCATTAATAAGTTCTGTCACAAAGTAATAAGGACATGTTTGACGGAAGCAACTTAGGATTTGCTTCAAGATTTATATCTTTCACTATCACTTAGTATATGTCATCTGTATAATGCTCCCCGATTTTAAGACAGGTAGTTAAGATAGAATTTTTCATCTTAAATTACCTGTATTATGGAAAAAAGAAGTCGCAGAAAATTCAGTTCGGAGTTCAAAGCCAAAGTGGTTTTGGAAG
>VGGV01000030.1 GCA_016868455.1 Bacteroidota bacterium | reverse complement strand
GGTCTTTATTATCCTGTTATTTCCTTTAACAATTACTGAGGGTTACTTTTTCTGGTTATGCAGTATCAATTACTGATTCACCCAGTTAACCTTAAAAAGTATAGCCATGAAAAAAATTTTCATCGGGTTGCTCATAGCAGCGGCCGGAGCAGGAGTTTATTTCTTTCTCCTTAAAAAGAAAAAAGATAAACCTGAAGCCGGTAATGTTAATAAAGAATTGATTATTGGTAAATGGAAATCCGAATCTTACGAGCCGGTCAAAGATTCTGCACAGTCAACCCTTCTCTATGAGTTTCAGAAAGACGGTATTGCTTATCGCTCCCTGAATGATACTGCAAAGGCAGATACCCTTCATTATTCCTGGAAGGAATCAGCGGAGCTCTTCCTGAAAAAAAATGCAGCCGACTCCTCCGGAATATCACTTAAAGTGAATAAACTTACAGCGGACAGCCTGCAGGTACTGGGTAGTGACAGCATAAGCATTTTGTTCACCCGGATGAAGTAATGTATAATCCCGTTTTGTAATGAAACGGGATTGTTTTTATGCAAAACTCCCAGATAAGCATCTGTATTCAGTAACGTTTAAAAAAATAGCCATGAAAATCAAAATCGCTGTAATGGCAGCGCTGCTGCTGTGTAATATTATTGCCTGTGATACAAAACCCGGCACTTCCTCCAAACAAAAAAACGGTGAAGTATATGAATTAAAAACCGAAACGTATGATTCGCAAAGCAAGCCGGCGCCACCGCCTTCCGTTCAGGAGGTACAATTCACCTCCCCAGAAATAAAACCGGACGAAGAAGTAAAGGATGGCAAAGCCGACGAAGGAATGCTGAATACTGAAGATTATGACAATATTGTAGAGAACAAATTCCTCGCAGTTACTCAGAACCCCTTATCCACTTTTTCCATTGATGTTGACGAAGCGGCCTATAGTAATGTAAGGCGTTACCTGCAAAACGGTTCCATTCCTCCGGCAGGTGCTGTACGGATAGAGGAAATGATCAACTATTTTGACTATGTATACCCCAAACCGCAAAACGGGGAACCATTTACGGTTAACACTGAGATATCCGAATGCCCATGGAACCCGCAGCATAAACTGGTGCACATCGGTTTACAGGGAAAAGAAATACCGGCAGATAACCTGCCGCCCTCCAACATGGTTTTTCTTGTAGATGTGTCCGGATCTATGGATGAACCCAATAAGCTACCACTGGTTCAGGCTTCTATGAATATGCTGGTAGACCAGCTAAGGGAAAATGATAAAGTGGCAATTGTTGTATATGCCGGAAATGCCGGGCTGGTACTTCCTTCCACAAGCGGAAGCAATAAAATAAAGATCAAAGAGGCAATAGATAATCTTGAAGCCGGCGGTTCAACAGCAGGAGGCGAAGGAATCATACTGGCTTACAAAACAGCAAGGGAAAATTTTATACAGGGCGGTAACAACCGGATCATACTCGCCACTGACGGTGATTTTAATGTAGGCATCAGCAGTGATGATGAACTGGTTCGCCTGATAGAAAAAGAAAGAAAAAGCGGGGTGTTTCTTTCTGTACTTGGGTACGGAATGGGCAACTATAAAGACAACAAGATGCAGCAACTGGCCGATAAAGGGAACGGCAATCACTCCTATATTGATAATATCAATGAAGCCAGAAAAGTACTGGTGAACGAATTTGGCAGCACACTCTTTACCATAGCAAAAGATGTGAAAATCCAGATTGAGTTCAACCCCGCGAAAGTTCAGGCATACCGGCTGATTGGTTACGAGAACAGGATGCTGGCCGCAGAGGATTTCAATGATGATACCAAAGATGCCGGTGAACTGGGAAGCGGTCACACAGTAACAGCACTCTATGAAATTATTCCCGTTGGAGTCAAAGACGATTTCTCCAAATCAGTTGACCCGCTCAAATACCAGGGCAACGACAGAAAAATAGTGAGCAACTCCGGTGAAATAATGACCATCAAACTTCGTTATAAAAAACCGGATGAAGAAGTGAGCAAACTGATTACACATGCTGTAATGGATGCACACATCCCCATTGCCGGCACATCCGATAATTTCCGTTTTTCTGCAGCCGTAGCTGAATTTGGTTTGCTGCTGCGGCATTCAGAGTACCGGCAGCAGGGCAGTTACAACCAGGTCATCAGCCTTGCCAAATCGGCCAAAGGCGCTGATGAGGAAGGCTACAGGGCCGAATTTATACGGCTGGTGCAGGCAGCCACATCATTAGCGAAAAATTAATTACATACTCCGTACCATATAAAGCCGCCTGTTTTGCTCGGGCGGCTTTGTTGTTTACATTTGATTAATGATAAGAAAATATTTTTCTCCCCCTCCATCGGAGGGGGGAGGGGAGAGGCCGAAATTAGTGGTGTTATCAGGCGCCGGCATCAGCGCCGAAAGCGGATTAAAAACATTCCGCGACAGTGATGGCCTGTGGGAGGGATATGATGTAACCGAAGTGGCCACGCCAAAAGCATGGAGAAAAAATCCAGAACTGGTGCTGCAGTTTTATAATGAAAGAAGAAAAAATGTGGCCGACGCCAAACCCAATGCGGCGCATTATGGCTTTGCCCAACTGGAAAACCACTTTGATGTAACCATCATAACCCAGAATATTGATGACCTGCATGAAAGGGGAGGATCATCCCGGGTGCTGCACCTGCACGGGGAAATTTTTAAAATGCGGAGTGAAAAGGATGAAAGCCTTATCAGCGAAATCAGGGGAGACATTAAACTGGGTGACCTTGCCGAAGATGGCTTCCAGTTCCGTCCGCATATCGTTTGGTTTGAGGAACCGGTACCCAAAATAGAAGAAGCCATTCCCGTAGTAAATACTGCTGATATTTTCGTGGTGGTCGGCACCTCATTGGTTGTGTATCCTGCCGCCGGACTAGTAAATTATACTCAACCGGGTATTCCGGTATATCTGATCGACAGGAAAATACCCTACATATCTTCTTCTTCAAACCTGACGCTGATTGAAAAACCTGCTACCGAAGGGGTAAAGGAATTAATACAGTTGCTCAAAGCACTGTAACCATCTCCTGAAATTTAATTTGATGGTTTTCCAGTTCCTTTAATACAGGTTCATAAATCTCTTTTGAAACCGGTATATGCAGTCCTGTCAGCCTGATTTTTCCGTTTAAAATCAATTTGGCGGCAATACCCAGCGGAAGCCCCACAGTTTTGGCCATCGCCGTCCGTAAACTGTTTTCCCCCTTCACCACCAATGAACTTCTGACCTCTGATTTCTGATTTCCGGTTTCGTATCCGATTTCATGCAGCATAACGATCATATCCCTATCATAAGGACGCAGGGTAAGTTTTTTTTCAACTGCAAACTGTAATAAATCAGCGGGGCTGCACCGCCCTTTGTTCACCATCGTTTCATCATCATCCAGACCTAAAAAGAAAAGTTGTTTGAGGGTAAGATTGGCCTCATGCATTTTATGGGCCAGGTAACCCGCCGCCCTGTTTTTTACTTCGTCAATTTCTATTTCACTGATATTGCCCTGTTCATCGGCTGCCATAAATGATTCTGGCAGTTTTTCACCTTCTTCCTGGGCCTCATTTTCCGCCTCCACCAGTTTCATCAGGTTTTCCAGCATGCCTTTGGTTTCCTCAAAACGTTCAGAAAGCTTTTGGTTCAGCCATTCGCCAAAACCGTTTTTGTCCATGTGTTCTTTAAACAGCTGCTGCAGTGTTTTTCCATCGGTTTCATATTGGGGTGTTTCATCCGTCAGTTTCAGGTCAATGATATTTTTCCATCCGTACATAAAATCAGGATGTCGGAGCGTGGTGCGGATAAAAGTTTTTGCCTCATTCAAGTGATAAAGGGTTCTGTAGCTGAGCGAATCCCGGTTGGCATACCAGCTCAGGTAACCCAGGCCGGGAATCTCAACCATTCTCTCTCCTGAAAACAATTCATCATAACGGAGTCTTTTTTCTTCACCATTTTCAAGAAAATGAGCACCGGCTTTTCCGGCCATGATGATGTTACGGGGGTTCCAGCTTATTTTATAATGCCAGGGATTATCATCGCTTTCAGGGGCCACCAGCCCGCCGCAATGCGATATAAACGAAGTTATTTTCCCGCCCTTTTCCTGGATGGAGTCAAGCAGCTGCATGGCGCTCATGTGATCAATGCCGGGATCCAGACCCATTTCGCAGAGAAATAAAAGTTTGTTCTTCTCTATTTCAGGCTTTAGCCGGCTGATATCATCGTCCGCATATGAAGCAGTAAGAAGATTTTTACGATGCCTGATACAATCTTTTGCAACCAGGATATGCAGAGACGGCGGCAGCAATGAGATCATGATATCGGCTTTGCGGATATACCTGGCCCTTTCATTATCATCTTTAATGTCAAATGAAACGGCCATGGCCCGCTGCGAATGGCCCACTTTTGATTCGGCCAGTTTCAGGTCGGCATCTGCAACAATGATCGTCCAGTTCTCTGCAACGGCATGTTCCATCAAATAATCAATCAGCACAGTAGCTGACTTTCCTGCGCCAAAAAGCAAAATCGTCTTCATGCCAAATCCTGTTGGTAAAGCGGAAAATTAGTATGAAAAAGCCAGAAATTTCCCGGAATTAACGAAGATAAACTACGTCGGAGCAGGTGCCGGAAAACATTCCGGTCCGTTATGGCTGTTTTGATTCAATTCTTACCACCCGGCAGATCACTTTTACGCCACGGTTGCTTTTGGGAACAGAAAGGGTTTGTGAACCATGGGGCGGTACATTGTAAAAATGCAGGTTTTCAGTCTTCAGCGGTTCATCCGCCGGTTTAAGATTGCGCAACTCCACCGTCACATCTTCAAGTATATACCTTGAGTCATTTTTTACAGTGAGCTGAAGATTTCGGATGCCTCCGAAAGAACCCACTTCGTAATCATTGGTGGCTACAGATACCAGTGAAGAAATATCCACTTCAGGAACCGGTTCGGGGACAGCGGCGGCTTCCTTTGCCTGGGCAGCCCTTTCATCCCGCTTTGAAACAGTTGTTACAGTAACAGGAAAAGGTTCAGCGATAACTGGTTTTTTTGACGTTGCTTTTTTTTCGGCTGCAGGAGTTGATTCAACCAGAGCTTGTATTTTTTCTGCAGGTTCTTCCCTGATCATACCAACAGAAATTTCATGGTCATTCTCAGGTAAAGCTGCCACTTCGGGTTTGTCAGAAAAGTTTTCGGGTCCGGGCCGCTTAGGCCTGGCCACAACCTCCTTTTCAGCCGCAGTTTTGTAAGTGTTTTTTCCCTTTTTGCTTTTGCTGATAAATACTCCGGCAAGGAGGCCTGTAAGAAGAAATGCGGCATAGGGAGCTGCTTTTTTAACAGGCGACGGTATATATACAAAGAACTGCTTTCTTTTTTGCACTCGTTCCAGGTTTTTCAGGTAAATCTCTTTAATCTCATCCAAAGGATTTGAATACCGTGTTTCGGGCCCCTCCGGTATTTTTTCTTCCGTTAATTCAAAAGTCCTGAAAGCAGGCTTCTCAACTTTCTTAAATAGCTGTGTATTGGGTTTTACCTGCTTTTTGGCGGCATTGTTTTCCGAAACCGATTCAACCATGTTTTTCAATTCCTTTATCTCTCCCGGCTTCTGCCAGCACACACTCTGGCCTTCTACCCAGAAAAGGTCATCCGGGTGTATTTCAAGTGTCTTCAGGTCATCGAGGCTGAAAGGACCGCTTTCCTTGTTCTTTCGGAGCAGGATATAGGTAGTCATGGCGGCGGGTTATTGTGTTTTTTAAACGAAAAATACATGCCGTTTACTGTCAAAAGCTTGTTATATCTCCTCTTTGCCAATAATCAAAAAATTAATCCCCATACCTGAAAAAATAGCTTCAAAAAATGACCGGTTTTATCAGGTTTTCAGCCCTGTAAAAGTTAGATTTGCAGGCCCGGAAAAAGGCCCTGTCAGAGACCTTTTTCAGCCTTTAAAATCAATCTAAAGGAATAAGAAAAAATAGCGATGGAAGAGCAGTTTGATCCACAGGAGACCAACGACAGCAACCGTATCATTCCCGTGAATATTGAGGAGCAGATGAAGACCGCTTACATTGATTATTCAATGTCGGTGATCGTTGGCCGTGCCCTGCCTGATGTGAGGGACGGTTTGAAGCCGGTTCACCGCCGGATCCTTTTTGCCATGGATAACCTGGGCCTGCGGCATAACAGGCCGTTTAAGAAATCAGCCACCATCGTCGGGGAAGTGCTGGGTAAATATCATCCGCATGGCGATACAGCGGTATATGATGCCCTTGTTCGTATGGCACAGGAATGGAACATGCGGTATGAACTGATAGACAAACAGGGAAATTTCGGCAACCAGGATGGTGACGGGCCGGCGGCCATGCGATATACGGAGGCCCGGCTAAAGCAGCTTGCTGAATTTATGCTGGAAGATATTGAGAAGGATACGGTGGAAATGCAGCTGAATTTTGACGATTCACTGCAGGAACCAACTGTATTGCCCACCCGGATACCCCAACTGCTGGTGAATGGCTCCAGCGGCATTGCCGTGGGCATGGCCACCAACATGATGCCCCATAACTTATCTGAAGTAATTGACGGCTGTGTGGCCTTTATTGATAACCGGAATATAAGTGTTGACGGGTTGATGCAGTATATACCGGCACCTGATTTCCCCACCGGGGGAATTATTTACGGTATGGAAGGCGTAAAAGCCGCTATGCACCTTGGCCGCGGCAGGGTAGTGGTAAGAGGGAAACTTACCGTGGAGGCAAAAGCCAACGGCAAAGAACAGATCATCATTACCGAAGTGCCCTACCAGGTAAACCGGGATGCACTCACCAACCGCATTGGTGAACTGGTGAATGAAAAAGTGATTGAAGGCATTGCCCATGTAAATAATGAGTCGAACAAAAAAGAAGGAACCCGCCTGGTAATTGACCTGAAACGGGATGCCATAGCCAATGTCATCATAAATCAGCTATATAAACTCACCGATCTGCAAACCTCTTATGGCATCAATAATGTTGCCATTGCAAAAGGCCGGCCCAAAACACTTAACCTGAAAGAACTGATCAGCGAGTTTGTTGATTTCAGGCATGAAGTGGTGGTGCGCCGTGCCAGATATGAACTGGCTGAGGCTGAAAAGAAGGCGCATATCTTAAGGGGATACCTGATTGCACTGGATCACCTGGATGAAGTGATTGCTCTTATCCGCAGTTCTGCAACTCCTGATACAGCTAAAGACAAACTGGTCAACGCAGGTTGGGGACTGGATGAAGTGCAGGCAAAAGCTATCCTGGAACTTCGTTTGCAACGGCTCACAGGAATGGAAAGGGATAAGATAAAGGAAGAGTTTGATGAACTGATGAAGCTGATTGCTCACTTGAATGAACTGCTGTCAAACGAAGGAATGCGGTTCGATCTGATCAAAAAAGAACTGCTGGAAATAAAGGAGAAATTCGGAGATGTCCGTAAAACTGAAATCACCTACCTGGATGATGAAGTAAAGATCAAAGACCTGATCAAGGAAGAAGATGTGGTCATCACCATTTCGCACCTTGGTTATATCAAACGTACACCTGCCGATGAATACCGGGCGCAAAGAAGAGGGGGCAGGGGAGTGATGGGCGGCCGCACCCGGGAAGAAGATTATATTGAACACCTGTTTGTAGCCTCTACCCACCACACCATGCTTATCTTTACGGAAAAGGGGAGGTGCTACTGGCTGAACATCTGGGAAATACCGGAAGGGGAGAAAACCGGCAAAGGCAGGGCCATTCAAAACCTGATACAGTTGCCGCCGGATGATAAGGTGAAAACCATTATTGATGTAAAGGACCTGAAGGATGAAACATTTGTAAGCAGCCACAACATTGTGCTGTGCACCCGGAAAGGCATTATCAAAAAAACGGCGCTGGAAGATTTCAGCCGGCCAAGGCAAACCGGTATCAATGCCATCACCATTGTAGAGGGTGATGAATTGCTGGATGCAAAACTCACTGACGGCAACAGCGAGATCATGATGGCCGTAAAAAGCGGAAGGGCCATCCGTTTTTCTGAAGAAAAAGTAAGGGCCACCGGCCGCGGGGCCATCGGCGTGGCAGGTATTGAAGCAGACGAACCCGGTGATGAAGTGGTGGGCATGATCTGTGTAAACCCGGAAGAAAAATCATCCAGAACTGTACTTGTTGTAAGTGAAAAAGGATTTGGAAAAAGAACGCCGATTGATGAATACCGCTTTACCAACCGCGGCGGAAAAGGTGTAAAGACAATCAATGTGACCGAAAAAACCGGCAGCCTGGTGGGTATACTGGATGTGGCCGAAACCGAGGACCTGATGATTACCTGCAAAAGCGGTGTTACCATCCGCATGCCTGTAAGCGGCATCAGTGAGCAGGGCAGGGCCACGCAGGGCGTAAAACTGATCCGCCTTGATGAAGGAGATGAGATAGCCGCCATAACCAACCTGCCGGACCAAAACGGTAATGGTGATATCGTAACCGAATCGGATGAAAATACATCTAACGAAAGTTAAAACATTAAAAAACAGCAAATGAAAAAAATCCTCTTCCTGTTTCCTTTAATTTTTTCAGCCGTCCTGGTCCGGGCACAAAATTACGATGCCATTAAAACCATGCTGACACTTGGCCAGTACCAGAAAGCCAAAGAGGACCTGGATAAAAACATGGGAAATGCAAAATTTACCGGCAAGGCAGATGCCTATATGCTGAAAGCAGCGATCTATGCAGCCCTCTCCATGGATAACGCAAATAAAAATACCGCAGCGGGTTTGCAACTTGCCGGCGATGCCGATGCAGCGCTGAAAAAATACAGGGAAATGGATCCTTCCGGCAAACTGCTCGATGATGCCGTTTATCAGGATGCCCCGATAAATCTTTACTCATTTTATTCTTCCGGGGGTTATAATGATTATTTTGCCAAAAAATGGGAAGACGGATACAGCAAACTGAAAAAAGCGGTGGAATATTCAGACTGGCTGATTTCCAAACAAATCATTACTGCACCCATTGATACCACTGTGCTGATACTGGCCGGCGTTACAGCCGAAAACAGCAAGCATAAAGAAGATGGCGCAAAGTATTACGCCCGGCTGGCAGATGCCAAGATCCCCGGCGATGAGTTTGAAAGCGTTTACCGCTTCCTGGTCAGCTATTATTTCGGAAAAAAGGATATGGCCAATTTTGATAAGTATAAAGACCTTGGACAGAGCCTTTATCCCAAAAGTGAGTATTTCACCTATGACAAAGTGGATTTTGCAGTAGGGCTTGTGGATGGATTTGACGAGAAACTGAAAGCCGTGGAAGAATTGCTGGCTGTTGATCCCAATAATTATAAAGCCAACCAGGTGCTGGGCGAAATCATTTATGACACACTCGACTCGAACAAAGAAGGGGCTGTGCTGCCCGCCAATGCAGCCGAGTTGGAAACAAAAATGGTAAATGCCTTTAAAAAAGCGGCTTCGCTGAAACCTGAATCAGAGTTTCCTTACCTGTTTATGGGCGATCACTTTATTTCAAAAGCCGTAAAGCTGAACGAAGCCCGGTCGGCCCATGCCGCTGATATGAAGACCCGTACCAAACCCGGTCAGCCGAATTCAAAAGAAGATATTTCCAAACGGGAAGCCCTGGACAAGCAATATGGCGAAGCGCTGGAAGCTGCCAGGGAGCCTTATGAAAAAGCATCTGAGATTTTTGCCGCAAGGCAAAATATGCAGTTAAGGGATAAGCAACAGTATAAAAAAGCCTGTAACTACCTGGCTGAAATATTTGCCTTTAAAAAAGCGCAGGCAAAAGGTAAACCCGCCGACCAGGCCAAATATGCAGCAGAGGAGAAGAAGTGGAATGACAGGTACAACTCGATTAAATAGAATCGGGAAACAAAAAAAAGTAATTTCTCCAGAAGGTCACTTTGTGTGACCTTTTTGAGAAATTACCTGCTTAACATAATATAAATTATTGGAAAAGGTTACTGTACTTTGTTTTGGGAAACGGGTTTCCTGAGCGGCAATCAATACAGCATCCTTACCTTTATCGTCTCCTTCACCTGTTTGAGCAGCTGAATTGCATGAGAAGAAAGTGTTTTATCCACATCCAGCACCACATAGCCGATATCCTCATTGGTTTTTAAGTATTGGGCAAGTATGTTGATCTTGTTATTGGAAAGCTGGGTATTCATGGCCGACAAAACTCCCGGAACATTATTATGAATATGAAGAATGCGATGGCCTCCCTCCTGCGGCGGCAAAGCCAGCGCCGGTACCGTATGCGATCCAAAAGTGATTCCTGTTTCCAGGTAATGAAAAAGCTTGGCGCTAACGTCTTCCCCAATATTTTCCTGTGCCTCTTCTGTACTGCCGCCAATGTGCGGAGTCAGTAACACATTGGGACAACCCTGCAAGGGTGTTTGAAACAGATCGCCCTGTTTTTCCGGCTCCCAGGGAAATACATCAATAGCTGCGCCTCCCAAATGGCCATCCATAATAGCATTTCTCAATGCTTCCAGATCAACCACAGAGCCACGGGCATAATTGATGAGAATGGCTCCTTTCTTAAAATACCGCAATGAATTTTTATTGATCAGACTCTTTGTGCCGGAAGTTCCGGGAACATGCAGGGTTACAATATCTGAACGGCCAAGCAGTTCTTTAATGGACTTCACTTTCTCCGCATTGCCCAGCGGCAGTTTTACCGCTTCATCAAAAAAAAGCACTTTCATTCCGAGCGACTCGGCCATTACACTTACCTGGCTTCCGATATTGCCGTAGCCGATAATGCCCATTGTCTTTCCCCGCAGTTCATAACTCCCTTTTGACTCCTTCATCCATATCTTATTATGTGCAGCGTTGTTTTTGTCAGGCACTTTCCTGATGAGCATGATGGATGCGCCGATCACCAACTCGGCCACCGACCGGGTATTGGAATAAGGCGCATTGAAAACCACGATGCCGTTCCGGGTGGCCGCCTTCAGATCTACCTGGTTCACCCCGATGCAAAAGCATCCGATGGCCTGCAGTTTTTTTGCTGCATCCAGAATTTTTTTTGTGATCTGTGTTTTGGAACGGATGCCCAGTATGTGCACATCCTTTATTTCCTCAATAAGCTGCTCTTCCGTTAAAGCCTTGTTGATCTTATCCACTTTTTCATAGCCGTGCCTGTGAAAATTCTTTACGGCCACTTCACTTATATTTTCCACGAACAGTATGCGGATCTTGTCTTTAGGATAACTGGTGGTGCCTGCTTTTGTCATACTGCAAATATAGGTTCGGGCTATTAACAGGCGTATGACAGATGGGGAAAACTAAAGACCCCGCCAGGCTTTACTGCTTCTATTTTTGTTTGCAATAAAACCCGTCTCTTGAAGATTTTTTCACTTTGTTTTTTCATTATTGTTCTGCACATTTCCTGCAATAATTCAGGCGGAGAACATGAGGCTGATGATTCCCTGCAGTACTACCCTCCCACCCCGGCTGTGCTTGACAGAAATGAATTCCGTCACTATTACCGCCGGCTAAATGAATTTCTGGATACAGCATTATTGAACAAAGGATTCAACGGCGGCATCCTGGTTGCCAAAAACGGTGCAGTGATTTATGAAAAATACCAGGGCCTAATTCATTTAGGGAAAAAAGACCTGCCTGCCGCCTACCTGTCCGGTAGGCAGGGACAGGCAGACTCACTGACCGCAGCCACTCCGCTGCATATTGCCTCTGCCACCAAAACCTTTACTGCGGCAGCTATCCTGCGATTGATCCAGGAAAATAAACTTCCCCTTACCGATACGCTGAATAAGTTCTTCCCCGGCTTTCCTTATGCAGGCATCACCATTCAGATGCTGCTTTGCCATGGCAGCGGGCTGCCCAACTATCTTTATTTTATGAGCAACGAAAAATGGGATAAAGGCCCGGATGGAAAACGGAACCGAAAGTTTGCCAGTAATAAAGATGTATTGACAATGCTGATGAAGAAAAAACCGGATGCAACCGGCAAACCCGGCGCCCGGTTTAATTATTGCAACACCAATTATGTGCTGCTGGCACTCCTCATTGAACAGGTAACCGGCAAACCTTACCCCGAGTATATGCGGCAAAATTGGTTTGCACCCCTGCAGATGAATAACAGTTTTGTTTTTACATTAAAAGATACGCTGACGGCCACACCTTCTTTTACACCCTCCGGTACATACTGGGGATACGATTTCCTTGATGCTACCTACGGCGACAAGAATATTTATTCCACTCCACTGGACATGCTGAAGTGGGACAAGGCGCTTTACACCGGCCAGATACTCCGTCCTTCTTTGCTTGATTCTGCTTTCAGCCCTTATAGTTTTGAAAAGCAATCAGTGCATAACTACGGTCTGGGCTGGCGCCTTCAATTATTACCTAATGGTAAAAAAGTGATTTATCATTTCGGCAAATGGCATGGTTTCAATGCTGCCTTTGCCAGGCTAACCGATGAAAAAGCCACCATTATCATCCTTGGCAATAAGTTTACCCGGAATATTTATAATGCGGCACATCTCTGTTATGATATTTTCGGCGATTACCGGCAGCGGCAGGTGCCGGATGCAGATGAAATTGACAGCGTAAAAACAACCCTCCTCCCCCGCCCGGAAAAGAAGCATATCAAAAAAAGGAAAGGCTGAATCATTTTATTTCTGCTGATTCTTTCTCAACTTTATGCAGTAATGAAAATCTTATCCGCCGCTGAAATCCGGGAATGGGACCAGTACACTATCCGGCATGAACCCATCACATCAGTTGACCTGATGGAAAGGGCTGCCACTGCCTGTGTAAAATGGCTAATTGAAAATTATCCCGATGCAGAATCTTTTGGCATCTTCTGCGGCAAGGGTAAAAATGGCGGCGACGGCCTGGCCATTGCCCGGATGCTGCTGGAACACAATTATAAAGTAACCGTTCACATTCTCGAGTTCGGTCATAAGGGCGCCGATGAGTTTCAGGCCAACCTTGAAAAACTTCATAAACTGCCGGAAGCGGATATCCATTTCGTACAGTCAGAGGAAAATCTGCATCCCGTTCCGGAAGGTCAAATTATTGTTGACGCACTTTTCGGTTCGGGGCTTAACAGGGCCCTGGAAGGTGTTACGGCACAACTGGTGCGGCATATTAATAATTCCGGCTGTGAAATTGTATCAGTTGATATCCCCGGCGGGTTGTTCACAGACAGGTCATCAAACGGGGCGCTGGCGGTGCGGGCCACCCATACGCTCAGTTTCCAGTGTTTCAAGCCTGCCTTCCTTTTCGCAGAGAACAAAGAGACCGTTGGTGAAATTCATATCCTCGATATAGGTCTTCATCCTGATTATTATAAAAACCTGCAGGTACCCTTTGAACTGACAGATGAAGAAATCATCCGTTCCATTTATAAACCCAGAAACCGTTTCAGTCATAAGGGAAATTTTGGGCATGCGCTGCTGGTAGCTGGCAGCTATGGTAAAATGGGTGCTGCTGTGCTGGCTGCAAATGCCTGCTTGCACAGCGGGGTGGGTTTGCTTACCTGTCATATTCCCAAATGCGGTTATGAAATTCTGCAGACAGCCATTCCCGAAGCGATGGTGATGACAGATTTCAATTCCTCCTTCATCACAAAAGTTGAAGATAATCTTTCAAAATATGATACAATTGGTATCGGTCCCGGGATTGGCACGGCATCTGAAACAAAAATGATGCTGCGTGAAATTTTTGATACTTACAGGAATCCGTTAGTACTGGATGCTGATGCATTGAATATTCTTGCCGCACAAAAGGATTTGTTTCAATTGGTGCCGGCGGGCTCCATTCTTACTCCCCACCCGAAGGAGTTTGAACGGCTTTTCGGGGAATCATCCAATGACTTTGAAAGAATACCCGTTGCCCTGCAAAAAGCAAGGGAATTAAACTGTATCATCATTCTTAAAGGCCACCACAGTTTTATTGCTACCACCGCTGGCCAGGGTTTCTTCAACTCAACCGGTAATGCCGGTATGGCCACGGGGGGCAGTGGCGATATACTGACCGGAATTTTAACCGGCTTGTTGGCTCAGGGTTATAGCTCCGTTGAGGCTGCTATTCTGGGTGTTTATCTGCACGGGCTGGCCGGCGATTTGGCTGCAAAAGAATTTTCAATGGAAGGTATGGTAGCAGGAGATATTATTGCAGGATTAGGAAGGGCTTTTCAGCAATTACAAGGCTGAAAAAATCAGCGGCATACCCCCTTTAACTCACATACAATCAATGCTTTGAAGCATCTTATCCCTCATTTCCGGTTTAGGATTTAGCGTTTACAAATTCGACTCCTTCCCCCTATCTTTGCCGCCTTCGACCGCCGAAGTCCCGAAGGCTTTCGGGACGAAGGCGGTCTTTGATTAATTCTGGTTAAGAATCAACTCTTATGGACAAATTGATCTATCTCGTTCCCGTCATGGGCCTGCTTGGATTACTCTATACCCTTTTGAAGTTCAACTGGGTGGCAAAACAGGATCCGGGCAACGAAAGAATGAAAGACATCAGCAACCACATTGCCGAAGGGGCTATGGCTTTTTTAAGAGCCGAATGGAAAATACTTGGCTACTTTGTGGTGATCGTTGGTATCTTACTTGCGGTGATGGCTTCCACCAATCCCCACTCTCACTGGCTTATTGCAGGTGCTTTTGTTATCGGGGCTGTTTGTAGCGCCACAGCCGGTTATATCGGGATGAAAGTGGCCACCAGGGCCAATGTAAGAACGGCCAATGCAGCCCGTACCAGTTTAAGCAAGGCATTAAATGTTTCTTTTACCGGCGGCTCTGTAATGGGTCTTGGTGTGGCAGGTCTTGCTGTGCTGGGCCTGGGTGGTTTGTTCATTGTTTTTCGTCAAATTTTTGCAGCCGGCGCTCCGGTTGATTCAAAAGAAATGCTGATGGCAATTGAAGTGCTCACAGGTTTCTCACTGGGCGCTGAATCCATTGCCTTATTTGCCCGTGTAGGTGGCGGTATTTATACCAAGGCTGCCGATGTGGGCGCTGACCTGGTAGGAAAAGTGGAAGCAGGTATTCCGGAAGATGATCCAAGGAATCCCGCCACCATTGCAGATAATGTAGGCGATAATGTGGGCGATGTTGCCGGTATGGGCGCCGACCTTTTTGGTTCCTATGTTGCCACAGTACTGGCAACAATGGTACTGGGACAGGAAACAAAATCTCTGGATGAATTTGGCGGCCTTGCTCCAATCCTTTTGCCAATGCTGATTGCGGGTATAGGAATAATTTTCTCTATTGCAGGAACATGGTTTGTTCGTGTTAGCGATAATGCAGGTATTAATACTGATAATGTGCAGAAAGCCCTGAACATGGGCAACTGGGGTTCAATAATATTAACTGCCCTTGCTTCGATAGGTCTTGTTTATTTTGTTTTGCCTGAAACAATGGTGCTTCGTGGTCATGAGTTCACAAAATGGGGTGTGCTCGGCGCTATTGGTGTCGGGCTTGTGGTAGGTACTTTAATGAGTATTATCACCGAGTATTACACCGCCATGGGCAAGCGTCCGGTTAAATCAATCATACGTCAGTCATCCACTGGTCATGCCACCAACGTAATTGGCGGTTTGGCGGTGGGAATGGAATCAACATTCCTGCCCATACTGGTTCTTGCAGGCGGTATCTGGGGTTCGTATGAATGTGCAGGTTTATATGGTGTGGCCATTGCCGCTGCAGGCATGATGGCAACAACAGCTATGCAGTTAGCCATTGATGCCTTTGGCCCTATTGCTGATAATGCAGGCGGCATTGCCGAAATGAGCGAATTGCCAAAAGATGTAAGGGAAAAAACAGATGTACTGGATGCAGTGGGTAATACAACTGCAGCTACAGGAAAAGGCTTTGCCATTGCCTCGGCTGCCTTAACTGCACTGGCGCTGTTTGCCGCTTTTGTGGGAGTGGCCATGCCGGATAATCAGCATATTGATATTTATAAAGCCGAAGTGCTTGCTTCATTATTTGTAGGTGGTATGATTCCGCTTATATTCTCATCGCTGGCAATCCGTGCCGTAGGCCAGGCTGCCATGAGTATGGTGGAAGAAGTTCGCCGCCAGTTCCGCACTATACCCGGAATTATGGAAGGCACAGGTACACCGGAATATGATAAATGTGTGGCTATTTCCACCAGTGCGTCTATTAAGAAAATGTTGCTGCCCGGCGCCATCACTATTATCTCACCGCTGGTGATTGGTTTCCTGTTGGGACCTGAATCGTTAGGAGGTTTTCTTGCCGGGGCAACAGTTAGCGGGGTGCTGATGGGCATGTTCCAGAATAATGCCGGCGGCGCCTGGGATAATGCCAAGAAATCATTTGAAAAAGGCGCTGAGATAAATGGGGAAATGTTCTACAAGAAATCGGAGCCGCATAAAGCATCTGTAACCGGAGATACAGTAGGTGACCCTTTCAAGGATACTTCCGGCCCCTCGATGAACATCCTTATTAAACTGATGTCAATCGTTTCCCTGGTTATTGCCCCTACCCTTGCACAAATTGAAGCAAAACAAAATAAAGCCTCTCACAGCACCCAAATAACCGTAACGGCTGACAACAATGCTGAAAACGAACTGGTAAAAGCGTTGCGGGCCGACGGGCTGATTGAGGGAGCCAATTACAGCATTGAACTGAGTGGCGACTCTTTATTGATCAATGAGAAGCTGCAGCCTGCTGAAGTATTGGAAAAATACCGTAATCTTGTGCAGGGACAAACCAAACTGAAATTAGTCAGCAAAGAAGATATTAAACAGGAGTAAGCCACCTCAAAAGCTTAATCAGAACCATTACATCAAATCCTGCTGTGTCTACAGCGGGATTTGTTTTTTTATACCACTCCTTCCCATAATTCTTTAAATTTGAATGATGAAAACCGGTTTTCGATTCATAAGTGCCCTCATTCTTTTATCAGCTATTTCATCTTCAGTCATAGCACAAATTGACCCGGTAGCTACCGGGTGCAAGGAAGCGGATGATATTGCCCGGATGGAAAGGCTGGGTCATGAACGGATTACGGAAAGAGGGGGAGCCACACAGGCTTCGGCCAACTTTGATGTAAAATATTACCGCTGCGAATGGGAAGTGAACCCGGCCATCCGGTATATTACCGGCAAAGTAACCGTGTATTACCTGATGACCGCAGCTTCCAGTTCTGTTTCTCTCGACCTGATGAATGGCCTTATAGTTGACAGTGTTAAACAACGAAGCAATGCTCTTTCTATACTACATACTTCGAATCTTTTACAGGTGAATTTTCCCGCTTCTGTTAATGCGGGGGTGATGGACTCCATCAGTATTTATTACCGGGGCATACCTCCCAATACCGGGTTTGGTTCTTTCGTTCTCAGCACTCATGCCGGTATACCTGTTATGTGGACGCTGAGTGAACCTTACGGCAGCCGTGACTGGTGGCCATGCAAAAACGGGCTGGATGATAAAGCCGATTCAATTGATATTTTTATAACCAACCCCGTTGCCTACAAAGCAGCTTCCAACGGATTGCTTCAGAGTGAAACGCTAACTGCCGGCGGTACAAAAAGAACGGCCTGGTGGAAACACCGCTACCCTATCACCAGCTATCTTGTATGTTTTGCTGTTACCAACTATACAGTTTTCAACAACTCTGTTCAGTTAGGAGCAGTTACACTGCCCATGCAAACCTATTGCTATCCCGAAAGTGTCAATTCATTCCAAACCAATACACCGATGGTGCTGAATGCCCTGCAGCTTTTCCATAATCTTTTTGGAGAGTACCCCTTCATTAAAGAAAAATACGGCCATGTTCAGTTCAGCTGGGGCGGCGGCATGGAGCACCAAACGGCATCTTTTATTGTGAACGCTGGCGAAGGCCTGATGGCGCATGAACTGGCCCATCAATGGTTCGGCGATAAAATAACCTGCGGCAGCTGGGAAGATATCTGGCTTAATGAAGGGTTTGCCACACATCTCACCAGTATTTACATGGAAGCAAAATATCCGTCCACTATCCTTAACAACCGCAGAAATGAGATCAACAGCATCACTTCCCAGCCCGGCGGTTCGGTTTGGGTAAATGATACAAACAGTGTGGGGCGCATCTTTGACGGGCGGCTGAGTTATACTAAAGGTTCGCACTTGCTGTACATGCTGCGCTGGATCATGGGTGATTCGGCATTTTTCAAAGCTATGCGGGACTATCTAACTGACCCCTTGCTGAGCTTCGGGTATGCAAAAACAAGCGACCTGAAAAGACATCTTGAAAAACACGCCGGTAAAGACCTGAGTTATTTTTTTAACCCGTGGTTCAAAGGCCAGGGTTATCCCAGCTACCGGGTGGAATGGACGCCGCTTGGAAGCAGTTATGTAAAAATTAAGATGAGTCAAACCACTTCTCATAACTCTGTTCCCTTTTTTGAACTCCCGGTAGCCCTCCGGTTTCAAAATACTGCACAGCAAAAGACAATAGTGGTTGACAATAAATTTAACGGGGAAATATTTATCCGTTCACTCGGGTTTACGCCAGATACGGTTTTTATTGACCCTGAATACTGGCTTATCAGTAAAAACAATACCAGCCAAAAAAATTCAATCACCGATGGCCCACAAAATGTGGTTCAGGTATTTCCTAACCCCGTTGGAAACCAGTTTTATGTATGGCTGCGAAATTTTACCTCGCCCATGGCTTCGGTAAGTTTATATAATGGTCTGGGCCAGATGGTGTTTTCAAAAAACCTTGCCCTGCAGAGCGGTTCTGAGTTTTTTGAAGTCCCCTCCGGTCACCTGGCTTCCGGAATTTATTACCTGCATGTGAGAACAAACAACGGGATACATGTGACCAGGAAAGTCCTCAGGTAACAAACTTTATCCCGGTTTAACTGTTGCTTAGCCTGATATGTAACTTTTCTATCCTCATCCCGTCTCACCGTTAACCCATGTTAAAAAAACCTAAATAAGGTTACACCCGGTCTGTCTTACGAAAATAATCGTATATTCGGGCATAAATTAAACGATATGTCTGCACCCAAACTGATAAAACCCACTGAAAGCGAACTGGAAATACTCCAGATCCTTTGGGACAAAGGTCTTGCTACCGTAAGGGAAGTGCATGAAGGTTTATCTCGCATTAAGGATGCCGGCTACACCACCACCCTGAAACTGATGCAGATTATGCATGAAAAGGGACTGGTAAAAAGGGATGATTCCATGCGGACCCATGTGTACCAGGCGGCGGTGTCAAGAGAAAAAACCCAAAAGCACCTGTTGTCAAAAATGATAGACAACCTCTTTGGCGGTTCACCCACCCAACTGGTCATTCAGGCGCTGGGCGATGAAAAGCGCAAAGCAAGTCCCGATGAACTGGAAAGGATCCAGGCATTACTCGACAGTCTTAAAAAATAACCATGCTTAACCAGGCCAACTTTCTGCAATCACTCGGTTGGGGTGTGATCAACAGCCTTTGGCAGCTTGCCTTTTTATGGGTGATATACCAGTTGATTACTGCTGTCTTCAAAAAAACAAGACCGGCAGCCAGGGGTGTGCTGAGTGCAGTACTGCTGACAACCGGGTTTGTTTGGTTCATTTATACATTCTTTACAGCCTATACGGGTAATAGCAGCGGTCATAGCAACCCGGTTTTTTTCGGCGGATATGGAAATGAAGATGTCAATCAATGGCTTTCAAAAGTACTGCCCGCAGCCTCACTTGTTTACCTGGTTTTGCTTCTTTTGCCCCTGATGCGTTTTATCCGCAATTACCGTTATGTTCAGGTACTTCGCCAGTATGGTCTATCAAAAATAGATCCTGAGCGGAGGTTGTTTGTTGATATGCTGGCAAAACGGATGGGGATCGGCAGGCCGGTTCATATCTGGTTGTCAGAATGGGTTACTTCGCCCATAACCGTTGGCTGGCTGAAACCGGTTATACTGGTACCTCTTGCCGCCGTCAACCACCTGTCTCCTCAACAAATGGAAGCGGTGCTGTTACATGAACTGGCGCATATCCGGCGCTACGATTATCTGCTAAACCTTATTCTCAATTTCATACGGACTGTTTTGTACTTCAACCCGTTTGCCAGGGCCTTTTTAAAGATAGTGGAAACAGAACGGGAAAAGAGCTGCGATGAAATGGTGCTGCAGTTTCAATATGATGCGCATCAATATGCTTCTGCCCTGCTCACACTTGAAAAAACCAGCCGGGATTTCAAAATCCTGATACTGGGAGCTGCCGGCGCCGGCAAGGATTTACTGCACCGCATTGAAACCATCATGGGTGTTCAGCAAAAGCAAAAAAAATCCTTTCAGCGTTTCACCGGACTCCTGGCCACTCTTTTTTGTATTATTTCTGTAAATGCCATACTTGTACTTGGGAATATTACAGGTAGCCCGGGTATTTCGTATAAAAGCCGGATTGCTGCAACACCAATAACCGCGGTAAACTATAACAGCATCAACCCTGCAACAGAAGAAATGGAGCTTGCCGGGCAAACATTGCTTAACCACCCCGGGCATAGTGCCGGAAGCGGAATAAAAAAGCCCCTGACGCCCAATCCGGTTCCGGTTGCAGATATTGAGGCCAACCCTGATCTTATTCAGGTAAACTTCAATGAAAAGCCTGGAGCAGAACTGGACAAAGAAGAAGAAGCGATCATAAAAGAAGCCATGGAGTCATCCAAAAAAGTGCTGGAAGGCACCCAGTGGAAAATGATTGAAAAAAGCCTTGCCGATGTATTCAGCCGGCAGGAGAAAGAGCAACTGAAAGCAGAACTGAAAAATGAGATGTACAAGTTTGACTGGGAAAGTTGGGAAAATAAACTGCGGCTTGCTTATGATAATGTGAACTGGGAAAAGGTAAGCAACCAGCTGAACAATGCCATTTACAGACTCCGTACAGACAGTGTTATAAAAGTTTATTCTGAAGCATTGGGCCAGATAAGCCTTGCCAGGAAAGAATTGCAGGAACTTTGCATTCCGGGTATACCCGACACCGATATATCATTAAAATCGCTGGCGGAAAAACAACGCCAGTTACAAAAAGAAATCAACAGGCTGAAGGCAGCCCGCCAAAAGAAGATTGTTCATCTTTAAACCTTAGTTCAGTAAGAACGGGGACAGGCTTCACTGTATTTATTCCCCATCAGGAACCCGAATACAATTTCATGCGTACCGTTATTGTAGGGGCTGAGGATATTTCTTTTATCCGAACGGTCATAAGAGTAGCTTACGTTAAAAGTATTGCTCACATTTAATCCAAGCATTCCGGCATACCCGTCCTGATACCGGTAACTGCCCCCCAGCCACAGCAGGTCCCTGAACTGCAGTTTTAAATTCGCCTCCGGCTGAAATTCCCGGATGGAACTGCCTTTGATGTACTTGACCATGATAGAAGGAACAGCATTTATATCATCACTAATTAGAACCCTGTACCCGGCAGTAAGAAACAAGTGGGGTACAAACCTGCCTTTGGTGAGTATGGCCGTGTTGTTATCCACAAAGTCTATCGTTTGCGGTATCACCTGCTGAACAGCAAATCCGGCAAAGTAATCACGGGCATAAAGCCACAAGCCGGCCGACATGGTGGGCCTGATTTTCCTCAGCGCCCTTGTAATATCCGAAGCCGTTGCAGGATCCACATCATTCCCGGTGCCGTTACCGTCAAAATCATGCTTGCTTCTGTCAAGGCTTACAGTAGTAATACCGGCTGAGAAACCACCGGAAAGGTTGGTGGTGGGATTAAGGCCAAGATGATAAGCATAAGAAGCAGTGGCGCTGAAAAAATTAAAACTGCCGGTACGGTCGTTCATCAGTGTCATACCGATACCATGATGCGGTTCGGCAGCCGTGTAATTTTCCCAGTAATATCTTCCCCGCGGGTTTTCGCCGGGTATCCGGAATGAAGTAGATGAAAGACGGTAATCTTTCTTTCCAATGGGGCCATGCACGGAAAGATAGGTAGTCAGGGGCGCCCCGTTAATACCTACCCACTGATCCCTTACTGACATCTTCAGGTCGGTATAATTATCAATACCTGTTATAGCAGGATTGATGATATAGGGATTTACCACATACTGGGTATAATGCGGCTTTTGCTGGGCATTGGCCAGCAGCGCACTGCCAAGTAAGGTTACTACCGTTTGAAAAATCTGTTTCATAAGTTACCTGATTAAATCCACATATCCTGTTAGCGGCGCCCGGCCGTTTCGGGGCGTTACTACATAATAGTAAGTGCCCACCGGTGCGTCTTTCCCGTTAATTTTTCCATCCCATGGCTTCGAATATCCCACAGAGCGAAATACCAGCTGGCCATAGCGGTTCACCACTTCAAGAGTACAGCCCGGATAGCTTTCAAGATACCTTATCACCCAGGTATCATTTACGCCATCACCGTTCGGACTGAAGATATTGGGTATATCGGGTTTCTTCAGCACTTTGACAAACATAGTATCCCAGGCGCTGCAGCCCTTATCGGTTGTTACAGTAAGTCTGAAGTACATATCATCCGGCGGCCGGGCTATCGGCATGGTGATCGTTGAATCATCCAGGTAGCGGCCGGGTGACCAGAAATAAGTTATGGGATAAGATACATTCACCGTAGGGGTAAGCTGCACCTGTCCTCCTTCCAGCATAAATTTCGACGGCCCTGCATTTACCGGGGGATACGGATTTACAGATACTGTTTGGGTAAAGGTGGTGCTTCTGCAATTAAAGCTGTTATAGATATACAGGGTTACATCATAAGTGCCCACTGCTGCATAGGTATAACTGAAAGAGGGAACTGTCCGGGTATTGCCGTCATCCATGTCCCAGACAAGTGATTGCAGGGTGCCGTCCATCGGGTTGCTGGTATTGGTAAAAGTGATGCTGCCGCCGATACATACATCCACTTTGTCCGTGGTAAATGAAGCAAGCGGTTGCGGATGAATGGTGTTCAGTGTAATAGTTGTATCATGCACACAGCCGTCGGCACTGGTAACCTGCAGATTTACACTATATAAGCCAACAGCAGCATAACTGTGTGAAGGATTAACTGCCGTGGATGTATTAACCGGACCGCTGCCCGGGTCGCCAAAATTCCACAGGAAAGTAAGTGAGCTTTGGGCTGCGCCGGGAATCGTCGTTGTATTGTTAAATGTTACATTGGCATTGGGGAGGCAACTGATAGCCGGGAATGTAAAATTAGGTCTTGCCAGCGGTTTTACATCTACCGGTATCACTTTAGGTGTGCTTACACAGCCATTGCTGGTAATAACATTCAGCGTAACATTAAATGTTCCGTAAGTGAGGAACGTATGTGTAAACGGCGCCCCGCTTGTTCTTATCAGCACAGGAGTTCCGTCATTGAAGTTCCATCTCCATTGTATAATAGAACCTTCCGTTGAAACAGAATTATCCGTGAAAGTAGCGGCCTGCCGTTCACACACAGGAGCACTTACACTGTAATCGGCTGTAGGCGGCTGCCATACTTTGATGGTTTGGGTAAGGCTGTCCATACAGCCCATGTTTGATGTGTATTTGTATTTGATGGTGTGTACACCGGGCCCGGCCACTGCAGGGTTAAATAATCCTGTTGGCGATACACCCGGACCGCTGAACACACCGCTGCCGGGCACCCCTCCTATTTCAGATGCTTGTGTTATCTGGTAAGGCGGTGCATCCATGCAAATATTGGGTATGGGTGTAAACTGCACCAATGGCGCAGCATTCACGGTAATGGTCCGCAATGTATCATCCACACATACACCGCCCGAATAAGCCCGGTAACGAATGACAAAGTTGCGGGTAAGCGGCAACTGGAAGTTGGCATAAAGATGTTTGTATACTTTACCGGTAAACGGAGTATTATCAGTATCAAATACAGCAGGGAAATTCACATTGTCCCAGTATATTTCCACTTTGGTAATGGTACCCGGGAAAACGGTAGATGCTTCCACAATGGCCACTGAATCATTGGCGCAAAGCCCGGTGGGGTTCAGCAGGGTAAACCTGGCTTGCGGGAAACTGCCGTTCACAAATATGGTTTGAACGATCGTATCACGGCAACCGCGGTTGGTTGTAACTATCAGGCGTACATTATAAGGACCGACTGCGGTATAGCTGTGCTGCGGGTGTTGCTGGGTGGATGTGCCGCCATTTCCAAAATCCCAATCCCATGCTGTAATAGTATCCGGTGCAGCCACTGAACTGGTATCGGTAAACTGAGCATAAGTATCATTCAGGCAAACTTCAGGAATAATGAACCCGGCAAGGGGTTTCGCATAGATTACTACTTGCTGCGATGGGTTAATGCTTACACATCCTTTGTCAGTAGTTACAACCAGCGTAACATTATAGGTGCCTGCGGCTGCATACACATGGGTCGGGTTTTGCTGGGTGGAGGTGCCGCCATCGCCAAAATCCCATGCCCAGCTTACAATGGTTCCGGAATTAGCCACCGACAGATCGGTAAATACAACAGCACCGGTTTCGCAGGATGGTGTACTGTGGCTGAAATTGGCCGTTGGTAATGCGTTCACTAAAATAGTACCGGTAGCCATAGCAGGGGCGCAGATGCCCGTTGTAGTCACTGTATAGTTAAATGTTCCGGAAACAGTTGGCGAACCGCTGATGGTAAATGTACCTCCCGCAAATGATCCCGTTACACCGGCTGGTAATCCGGTAACACCGGCCCCGGTACCTGTACCACCCACTGCATAAGTTATATTGGTAATAGGTGAATTGACACAAAGTTCCTGGTTATCTGTTCCCGGCGCTGATGTAAGATTTATCGTGGCATCGGGATTAACAGTAATGGTTCCCGTTGCCGTAGGGTTCACACAGGGGCCAGTAGTGGATACAGTATAACTAAATGTTCCGCTTGCAGTAGGTGTACCGGAAATGGTGATTACACCACCTGCATACGATCCGGTGACTCCTGCAGGTAAACCAGTAACGCTGCCGCCATTAGTGCTGCCGCCAACGGCATAGGTGATGTTGATGATAGGTGTATTGATACAAACCGTCTGGTTATCTGTACCAGGGGCTGAAGTAAGCGTTACCGTTCCGTCAGCAGTTACTGTAATGGTGCCTGTGGCGGTCGGATTCACGCAGGGGCCGGTGGTATTTACTGTATAATTAAATACTCCGCTCACCGTAGGTGTACCCGAGATAGTAATCACACCACCGGCGAATGAACCGGTAACTCCGGCCGGCAAGCCTGTAACACTGCCACCGGTACCGCTGCCGCCTACGGCATAAGTAATATTGGTAAGCGGTGTATTAATGCAAAGCGTTTGGTTATCTGTACCCGGCGCTGATGTAAGATTTATCGTGGCATCGGGATTAACAGTAATGGTTCCCGTTGCCGTAGGGTTCACACAGGGGCCAGTAGTGGATACAGTATAACTAAATGTTCCGCTTGCAGTAGGTGTACCGGAAATGGTGATTACACCACCTGCATACGATCCGGTGACTCCTGCAGGTAAACCAGTAACGCTGCCGCCATTAGTGCTGCCGCCAACGGCATAGGTGATGTTGATGATAGGTGTATTGATACAAACCGTCTGGTTATCTGTACCAGGGGCTGAA
>VGGV01000029.1 GCA_016868455.1 Bacteroidota bacterium | reverse complement strand
TCCCGCTGCGCAACGGGGATTTTACAACCGGCGATTATCGAATTGAAATTTATCATAACGGGTTCAAAATCGGCGAAGGCATAAGAAGCCTTAAAAAAGGTGGTTTATTCGGTTAAAAAAAGTAACTCCTGCTAAAAGGCCGCTAGTCCTGTTTCAAGGGATAGCGGCTTTTTTCTTTGGGGCTTACTTAACCACATCTTATTCACATAATTCTTTCATGCAATTTCATTGCAGTAAAATCGGCGGCCATTGCGGTAATTTTGAATAAACTGCTAACCCATGTCATCAATCCGGTTCGGGCGCCTGTTGCTGCCTGTATTTGTATTGTTTACCGGTTTTAGCCTGCCGGCTCAGAGTGTTTTAAAAACCAAATACAGCAATTCCACTATTTACACCGGTATTGAGGTGGGTTCCAAAGGTGTAAAAATGAGTGTGATTGAAATGGGTAAAAACGCAAAGAGCAGCGGCGCATTCCATATTCTGAAAGACACTTCCATCAATACCGATTTTATTTCTTTTACCGATCCCTCGTTTGATGCCACGTTAAACGCCTTCTTGTCCCTGTACAATAAAGCGCTGAAGGAATACAGAATACCTTCGAAAAGAATTTTTACCGTTGTAAGCAGCGGCGTGAAAATGCAGGCAGAAAAAGATAACAAAAAAGAATGGGTTACCCGGCTTATCCGTTCTTTTAATGAAAGAACCGGCGAAACAGAAAGGCAGGTGGAGGTAGTTGACGTGGAAAAAGAAGCCAAACTTTCTCATCTCGGCATTGTACCTGCATCCCGGCGGTATAGTACTTTCTTGATTGATATCGGAAGCGGTAACACCAAGGGCGGTTTTTTCCCATTTGGCAACACGGAATATTTCAAATTATTCCAACTTAACTGGGGCACCAAAAGCACGGCCAATGCCACGGAAAAAAGACTGGAGGAAGATGCCAGCCTCCCCAACTATTATAAAAATCTGCAACGGGTTTTGGCAGGGGCCGAGAATTCTGAAATTATTTATGCCGTCAACTCCAGCGGCGCCTTCCCGCTTAGCGATAATATTGCTGTAAGCGGCGGCATAGCCTGGGCCGTGGCCACCCTTACCCATCCTGAACTGGCCGAC
The DNA here is from genome assembly GCA_016868455.1 of Bacteroidota bacterium. Taxonomy (GTDB): domain Bacteria; phylum Bacteroidota; class Bacteroidia; order Chitinophagales; family Chitinophagaceae; genus JJ008. The sequence goes on along the minus strand of VGGV01000029.1, from coordinate 26,272 downwards.
AATCCCGTGGTATCAGTTACGTTTGATGAGATAAGAAAATTCAGCGAAAAACTCTATAATAACTACGAGGCCTTATCTGCCAAATATCTTTCCATGAACATCAGCCGCCAGTCGGAAAAAGAGACGGCAATTACTGAAATTAACCGGGTGCACAAAGTATTTGACCAGCGTTCGATTATGGCCGGTACGGGCCTGCTCCTGAAAATCATGCGGCAGTTTGAATCGGCCTTTGATACCAAGTATTTCTATCTTGTCAAAAACGGGCCGGTGGGCTGGGTATCCGCCTATGTGGATGATGCGGTGAACGAATGATGATGCATCCGGTTTTCCACAATGTGAACTCTTTTTTAATATGCTCATTTCTGTATTGATTAGCTTGTGGCGGTGAAAGACATCCGATCCTCCCTGCTTGTTATGTTATCCGTGGGCCTTGTGGGTACATGGGTATATCATCTCGCCGATAAATCCCGCTACAGCAAACAGCGCCGGGAAGTTTTTATCAAAGACTCCACGGCCGTGGCGCAGGGGGTGCAGGATTCGTTGCAAAAAATTTATTCCCTTACCATCAGCAGCCTTGGCGCAAGGCTCGATTCCAGCAGGAACACCGAAGGCCAGCTGAAAAATGAACTGGATGCAAAACTGGCCGAGATATACCGGCTGCGTACGGAGATAAACGCCATCCTGAAAAAAACGGATATAAAAAAAGCCGATCTTGACCTTGCCCGGAGAAAAGCAATAGAATTACAACTGCTGGTAAACGACCTGCAAAGCCGCAACAGCACCATTGAAGAAGAAAAACAACAGATAACGGCCATGCTGGATAAGGTGAATGTGCAGGTAAAAACCCTGGAAGCCACCAACCAGCAGCTTGACCAGCAGAATAAAGTGCTCACCGAAAAATTAACACTGGCATCCGCCTTTATTGCCACGGAGGCAAAACTTTCTCCCGTTATGGTTAAAAACGAGAAAGAACAGGAAACATCATCGGCCAAAAAAACAACAAAGTTCGTCGTTTCATTTGCCCTGCTGAACAATATTGCCGATTATGAAAATACCGATGTATTTGTTGTGATCACCCAGCCCGACGGTACCCTGCTCACCAATGATGTGTGGGAATCGTCTGCAACAATTGATACCAAACATGAAGGTAAAAAACGCTACACCCGCAAAATAAAATTTGAATACCAGAAGGGCGAAACCAAACGCCTTACCTTCTCCATTAATGCGGATGAGTACCTGCCGGGTACTTATACTTTACAACTGTACCACAACGGCTATATGATCGGACAGGCGGTGAAGGTGCTGGTTTAAAATCTTTTCGGTTGTTGTATCTTCTCTTTCTCTGCTCTTTCCCAGCCGGGCTCACTCCCTTTCTTATTTACGGCGACCCGATAATTATCGGGTGCCACAGCCCCAACCCACAAAGGCATCTGATACATCGCATGGGGGATTTAAAGAATACTCAGCGGGAAGAAAAAAACGGATTGCTGAACATCCTCGCTTTGCAACAACAAAGGGTTGTAATACATTTGTAACAGAATTTTTCTGCCCCACTTTGATCACTTTTTGTGCCATTTTGGGGCTTTTTTACTTCTGTTCACATCTTAGAATCCAATGTGGATAAATGTATCCATTTTTAGGGAAGACCCGAAATAAACATTACCTTCTTAACAGCTGATTTACCGTAAATTCCCGCAGGATTAGTGCTCCGGGTTGTTACTTGCAAAGAGCGATAAAAAAGTAAGCAACTAAATACAGGCAGATGCCTTTTTTTGCATTAACCGACTCTATAGGTCATTCCTCTGCAATGGTTAATGACTGCTGATTGGGCACATTGCCATATAAGTAAACCCGCCTATTTCAACAACAGAAAACCTATGTCTTTAACATCCCGGCTGTTTCCCCCTATAAATATTTTAAAGTCGCCCGGTTCAGACACATACTTAAGATCATTGTTATAAAATTTAAGAAAATAATTGGTGATTTTAAAATTTACTTCCACAGATTCTCCTTTCCTTAAAAATACCTTCTGGAACCCTTTAAGCTCTATTACCGGGCGGGTAATACTCCCTACCATATCCCGGATGTATAATTGCACAACCTCTTCACCATCGTAATTCCCTGTATTGGTTACAGTAACAGAAGCTGTAATGCTTCCGCCACTGTTCATGCTGGCACTGCTGAGCTTTATATCGCTATAGCGGAAAGAAGTATAACTCAGCCCATAACCAAAGGGAAAAAGAGGGCTGTTCTCTACATCCAGGTAATTGCTGCGAAACTTTTGAAAAATATCGCCTGCATTTGGCCTCCCTGTATTCAGATGATTGTAATAAGTGGGCACTTGTCCCACATTTCTTGGAAAACTGGTGGTTAGTTTACCAGAAGGATTATAAACGCCAAACAATACATCGGCCACAGCATTTCCAATCTCCTGTCCCCCGTGCCAGGTAAAGAGAATGGCATCAGCGTTTTCATTCTCCCAGTTTAATACAAGCGGCCTGCCGGACATAATAACCAGTACCAGCGGTTTGCCTGTTTTCTTTAACGCCTTTAATAAAGTAAGCTGGTTTTCGGGAATGTCCAATGTTGACCGGCTGGAGGATTCACCGCTCATTTCAGAGGCTTCTCCAACTACGGCCACTATCACATCAGATTTATTGGCTGCTGCAACTGCTTCATCAAACATTTCTCCGGGGGAACGCTTATCAATGTCAATCCTTGTTCCAAAAACATTTATTTTTTTGGCAAACACTGTATCATCAGAAATATTCGCTCCTTTTGCATAAACGATATTAGCGTCCCCGCCTGTTGCATTCTTCAATCCTTCCAGCACCGGAACAGCAAATTCTGAATTACCTGAAACAGCCCATGTGCCCAGCATATTACTTTTATCATTCGCCAGCGGGCCGATCAGTGCAATATTTGCAGTTTTTTTTAAAGGCAGTGCCTGGTTATTATTTTTCAGCAATACAAACGAATGTGCTGCAAACTCTCTTGCTGCAGCTTTTTTGTCTGCCGATAATATTTCTTTTGACGCTCTTCCGGCATCACAGTACCTGAACGGGTCATCGAAAAGTCCTAGCTTATATTTAGCTTCCAGAACCCTCCGGCAAGCATCCTCAACCTGCTTCAGGGTGACTTTCTTTTCCTGCAGGGATTTTTTTAGCGTAGTCAAAAAACCTTCTCCAACCATATCCATATCAAGGCCTGCATTCAAAGACATTGCTGATACCTGTTGCAAATCTCCCATGCCATGATGGATCATTTCATTGACTGAAGTATAGTCAGATACCACCATACCTTTAAAACCCCATTCCTTCCGGAGCAGATCAGTAAGCAACCATTTATTTCCTGTTGCCGGTATTCCATCAATAACATTAAATGAGCTCATTACACTGGCTGTACCTGCATCCACCGCAGCTTTGTAAGGTGGTAAATACTCGTTATACATTTTCACCCGGCTCATATCAACAGTATTATAATCCCGGCCGCCATCTGCCGCTCCGTATAAGGCAAAATGTTTTACACAGGCCATCAATGTATTGTTTTTACTCAGGTCGCCGTTTTGATAGCCTTTTACCATGGCCCCCGCTATCTGTGATCCGAGATACGGGTCTTCCCCGGATCCTTCTGCAATACGCCCCCACCTGGGATCCCTGGCAATATCCACCATGGGTGAAAAAGCCCAGTTCAATCCATCAGCTGTGGCTTCTGTAGCAGCAATCCTTGCACTGCGTTCGATCATTGCGATGTCCCAGCTGCATGATAATGCCAGGGGGATCGGGAATGTTGTTTTATACCCATGAATTACATCCGAACCAAAGAGCAGAGGAATTTTTAACCTGCTGTTGTTTACCGCCAGCTCCTGGGCCTGCCTGATTTTTGCCTCGCCAATTACACCAAACAAACCCCCTACCTGTCCGTTGGTAATTTTTGCTTCTACATCTTTGCTCACCACAGCACCGGTGGCAATTCCTCCGCCGGGCGTTAATAAATTTAACTGGCCAATTTTTTCCTCCAGTGTCATTTTCTTCATCAGCCCCGATACGAAGACGTTCATCTTAACTTCTGCAGCAGTTTGTGCCGCCAGGTTCAGTGATAAGAAAATAAAAAAACTGCTTAATATTTTTTTCATCCCTGTCATTTTATTATTTCATAAAATATGGTTCAATTAATTTTTGCCAGAGAGCATAGCCCCTTGCGTTCATGTGCAATTTATCTTTCAGAAAAATCTCCTGATTGGGAAGTCCGTCAACACCGAGCATCGCATCCCATACATTTACAAACCGGGTATTCTTTTTTTTCCTCAGGAATTTTTCTATGAACCTGTTTCCTTCTGTCATTTTTCTTTTCATTACCCAGCGGCTGGGGCTTGGTTTCATGGAAATATACACAAGCGGGATATCAGTGAAACTTTTCCTGATAAGATAAAATAGTTTTTTAAACCTTTTATAAACAATTGTACCTGTAACAGTACTGTCAACCGCAATATCATTCTCACCGCAGTAAATGACAATTTGCTTTGGCTGATAAGGAAAAATTATTTTACCTGCAAAATGAATTACATCCGTCAATGATAAACCGCCAAAACCGCGGTTTATAATTTTATAGTCCGGAAGATAAGATTGTACATCTTTCCACATGGTAAAAGAAGAGCTGCCGACAAATAGTATCTGCCCCTTTTCAGGAAAAGAAAGGCTGTCTTGCTTTTTGAATGCAGCTATATCACTTGCAAAAGGTTGTGCAAAGGTAAGTGCATTGGTAAAAAACAAAAGTACCAGCAGGCAGTTTCTTTTCATTCTACTTTTATTGGTTTAGTTCTTTCACTTACTCCGTTCTCATTAACAGCTTCAACAGTATAATAATATGTTTTTTGCGAATCCATCGCCTTCATCCAATATTCGTTATTGCTATGCACCATAATGCAGGAATACAATTTATCCGGATGGGTGCCATAATAAATATTATAAGCATAAGCATCATCCTGTGGTTTCCATTTAATAAAAGCACTACGCTTATCTTTTTCTGTTCTTAGCACAATAAATCCTTCTACCGGAACTGGATTAACGCCGTTGCCATTACCAAATACCCGCAGACCGCTGATAGCAAATTTTCCGGTGGGCATTTTAATATTCTCCAGTTTAATAATCCTTGCCTGTACTGGTGTTGGTAACTCCAGGTACTCATGCGGTATATCAGTTTTGTTTTGCGATTTATCAACCAAAAGGCTCCACTTCTTCCCGTCCGGCGAAGAATACAATTTATACTGATGATATACATTTTCCGACTTTCCTAAAAATTCTGCATCCTGGTCGGCATAGTTTATCTGAATGGCATTAACCGTTGAAATATTTCCCAGGTCTGTTTGAATCCATTCACCTTTATCACCCGTTTTGGCACACCAATAAGTTTTTGCTAATTCATCTACTGCATGGTTGGCTACATAATTCCCTAAAGTAGAAGAAACCTGAACGGGTTTGTTATAGTTTAATAGCATCCAACCGGGCCTCACCCCCAACCCCTCTCCTGAAGGAGAGGGGAGAAATGTCGGATAATCCCCAAAACTTGTATTGCACCACATCACATCATCTTTATCAAACCCGGCAGGCCAGATTCCGATTCTTCTTTCAAATGTATTTTTTACTGATATTACCGTAGTGGATACATGCCACCAGTTATTATAATTATCCTGGAAGGTGGAGCCATGCCCGGCTCCTCTTACAAACCCGCCAACTTTAATACTCAGCGGGTCACTTTGATCAACAAACCAGCCGATGGGTGTTCCCAATGGATTATTAGCTACTGCCACACCATCGGCATAGCCACTGAACTCGGTACCCGGAGCACCATATTGCAGATAGTATTTTCCGTTGTGCTTTGTCATGTGGGCGCCTTCCATAAATGGATCTAAAAAAGTGTTGTCCATATGTTCGCCAAAGCGCTGCCAGCCGAAGCGCCATTGCTTTAGCATATGCACTTCTCTTCTGGTGTCAATGGGTTGAAATGTTTTTCTGTTTAATTCAATACCATACAATGGATATGTATTACTGCTTCCGTTATACAAATACAATTTGCCGTCATCATCGGTAAAAAAAGCGGGGTCCCATCCCCCAATTTCAAAACTATCTACAATTGGAAACCATTGATTGGCCTTAGGATTAGTGCTGCCCCAAATGGTAAACTTGCTGGTGTACGTACTGCCAAAGACAATCATTGTATCTCCCACTATACCAACCGCCGGTGCACAGAGTTCATCATATGTACCAGTATTCCATGGGCGTAAAAACCTGCGGGAAATAAAATTCCATTTACTCATATCGCTGCTCCACCAATAGCCCCATTGATTGGTGCTGAAAAGATACAAGTCGCCTTTGTAGTTTACAATTACCGGGTCGGCGGTGGTGCGGTGCTTGCCCCATTGCGAAAAATTGGGGATGGGTGTATATCCATAATCTATATTAATGGGGTTGCAATAAGTTTTTTGTTGCGCCTGGCTTTGCAGTAGCGATAAAAAAGCAATCACTAAAGTCAGGTAGTATTTCATTTACTAATTGTTATGGTGGCTAAAACCGGAAAATGATCAGAAGGGTATTTCATGTCATACGAATCCGTAATGGTTGCAAATTTTCTTACCTCGATCCGATTGTCGTTTGAAACAAAAATATAATCAATACAGCCGTTGGGTTTTTCAGTGAACTTAAATGCATTCCAGGTATCTGCAGGCCCGTAAACCAGTTTGCTTATACTACGGCTGTTCTGCATCTGCGATGTCATATATTGCGATGGTTCATCTTCGGGCTTTGAATTAAAATCGCCGGTAAAAACCACTGGAAAATTTTTTGTATTCAGTTCTTTAATTTTTCTAATGATGAGTTTGGCCGACTTTAATCTTGCCGTATCGCCAATATGGTCAAAGTGAGTATTGAAAACCCAAAACCGCTGTTTTGTTTTTTTATCTTTAAACAAACCATAGGTACATATTCTTACTATAGCCGCATCCCAGCCTTTGGAAACTGTATCTGGTGTAGGGGATAACCAAAAAGTGGATTGTTGTAATAACCCGTACTTATTCTTTTTGAAAAAAATACAGGAGTATTCGCCTGCTTCTTTACCATCATCCCTGCCCACGCCGATATAGCTGTATCCGTTTAAATTCTGCAAGAGGTACTGCAACTGATGGTGCTGCACTTCTTGCCCGCCTATAAAATCCGCTTCATAATAATTCATCAGTCCGGCTACTTTGTCTTTACGTTTATCCCATTGGTTTTCCCCATCGCTTTTCACATCCAGCCTGATGTTATAGCTCATTACTTTTACCTCTGCCTGAGATACGGCAAAAAGTGTAATGGCAAGGAAGTAAATAATAAGACTGACCTTTTTCATTTCCTATTTAAGATGCGGGCTGTTAAAGCCCAGTTTTTTTAATCCCTCTTTTATCTCCGGGCAACTCATAAACAGGTTCCAAATCAAACCTGAACGGTAATTCTCCATCATCACCACTATCGGGCCCTGATCAATAGCCAGGTAATGCGGCAGGAACCAGTTATCCTGCTCACTAAAAGCATCATAAAAACCATAAGGGCCCCAGAGTTTATCCTTCATATCATTATACCAATGTTTCATGGCCGCCATTGACTGTTTCGGTGTGTAAGGAAAAGATGATAATGCCGCAGTGGGAGAAATAATTCCCAAATCTCTATTCATTGTAGGGGCATGGCCGGCAAAGCCCTTTACCGAATAGCTGGAAGTAAGCCCCCAATTGTTTGTACCGTATCCTTTGAAATTTTTAGGATTATCAACGCACCACTGATAATTAATCAGCGCCTGGTTTTTACATTCCTCCCAGTAATCGGCATATTTATCTTTCAGTCCACGGGGGTCTAATCCAAGATAAGAGTAATGCGCCCAGAACAATGGCCCGCCATTCCATGCATCGCCCTGGTGTTTCATTTGCAGTTTGTATGTGTAGCCGGCAGCTATACCATCAGGTTTGTTTACATCTTTAATCTTTCCGCCATCAGCCCAGCCTTCATGATACACTTCAGCAGGTACCCCATGTGTGGGTGACGAGGCCGCCAATACATACATTATTAAACATTCATTGTATCCTTTAACAGGGAAATTCATTTCCCATCCATAGCTTGGGCTCCAGTGCCAGTACAATACATTTTTTCCATTCCTGTACCAGTTAAAGTCCACTTCTTTCCAGAGCTTGTCAGCCCTTGCAGCCAATGCTTTCTCCTCATCTGTTCCGTTTTGAAAATACTGCCTTACACACAACAGGCCTTGCAGCATAAAGGATGTTTCTACCAGGTCTCCGCCATCATCTTTCTTACTGAATGGCATTACCTTACCTGTTCCCCCATTCCACCAGTGTGGCCATGCGCCATGAAAGCGATCGGCTGTTTCAAGGAAACGAACTATTTTCTCTAGTTGTTTCCTGCCCGCTTCTCTTGTTACAAATCCTCTTTCAATCCCCACCAATATGGCCATTACGCCAAAGCCGGCGCCGCCGCTGGTTACTATGTTTTTGTCATGGTACGGATAATTATTGTCAGTATGAAACCGCTCTCTTCCAAGGCCACTCACAGGTTCTGCCCCTTCCCGGAAGTACTGAAAAGTTTGCTGCTGCACCAGCCTGAACAAGGCCGTGTCTTCCCCGGCTATTGTTTCTGCACCCGCTGTTTGTCTGCCAGGGCTGCAGGCAATGACAAATAAAAAGATAAAAACAAAAGAAGAGATTAGCTTCATATTTATAAATAAGGCGCTGTAAAGCCCAGTACATTTTTCATTCCGTTCTTAATCTCAGGGCAGCTTGTAAGCAAATTCCATATTAACCCGCTGCGATGGTTTTCAATCATCACAATGATTGGCCCCTGGTCAATTGCCAAAAATGAATCGGCAAACCAAACATCCTTGAGCGATATGGCATCTACGAAACCATATTGCTTCCACATCCTGTCGCCCAATTTATAATAGAAAAACTTCAGTGCATTCATGCTTTCCACCGGTGTGTACGGAAAAGAAGAAAGCGCTGCTGTTGGTGAAATAACACCCATATCATTATTCGGCTCATTTGCATTATACCCATTTGGAACATCGCTGGCTGTAAGCCCCCAGCAGAGGTTACTATATCCAAAATAACCAAGTGGGTTCGCTTTGCAATACTCGTAGTTAATCTTTGTATGGTTTGTTACCTGTGTTTGATAGTTTGCATATAATTCGGTCAACCCGTTTGGATTGATGCCCAGAAAAGAATAGTGTGCAAAGAACAGGGGACCGCCATAAGCTGAACCTAACGGCAGCTGATAGCCATAATACGTATTCCCGTTTTGCATGGCGCCATTGCGGGCAAACCCTTCACGGTACACCGCCTGCGGAATGCCAAAAGTAGTTGATGAGGCTGCAAGAATATAGGTAATGAGGCATTCATTCCAGCCTTGTATCTTATGGTTCATGTCCCATCCATAGTTGGGGCTCCAGTGCCAGTACAATACATTTTCATTGCTTTTACGAAACCAGCTCCACTCCACAGCGTTCCATAAAGAGTTAATATCATTCCGCAGTGTGGTTTCAGCTGCATCACCGTTATTAAAATATTGCCTTGCTGTAAGTAATCCTGCCATCAGGTAAGAAGTTTCTACCAAATCGGCGCCGTTATCTTTTTGACTAAACGGAATAACTACACCGGTAGTGCCATTTAACCAATGCGGAAAAGCGCCATGAAATTTTTGCGCCGTGTTTTTCAGAAACCCAACTATTGTCTGCATACGGGCCAGCCCCTGCGCCCTTGTGATAAAGCCCCTGTTGATACCAATTGGAATGGCCATGATGCCGAAACCGGAACCACCTGATGTAACCGTTTCTGGTGTGGCGTTACTTCTCTCCCTGGCAAGACCGCTTACCGGGTGGCCGTAGTCCCAGAAGTATTTAAAAGTTTGCTGCTGCACCAGGTCAAGTAATGCATTATCGCTTAGCAAGGAGAATTTATCTGTTGAATCAATTTGTGTAATGAGCGTTATATTATTTGCCGTGAGCAATGCACCTCCTTTGATTGATTTCAGGCTGCTGCCCGTAGAAGCTATGTAGCGGGTCAGGTATTTAAGTGGTGCTGTTGCAGTGATAGCAATGGTGCTGTCACTATTCTCATAGGCAATATTCAGGGAAACGGTTGAAGAGCCGTTCTCTTTCAGCGACAATGATGAACTGACAGTAGACCTGTCCAATGCGTTATTAAAGTAAAAGCGTATTGTAACCTGTGTCCTTATATTATAATTAGCGTTCGCTGTTTGTGCGTCATTATTATCCAGTTTGGCATTTACCATTACCAGTGCGGAAGGTGGCGGCGGCGGAGGTGGGGGACTGGTGCTTTTTTTACCACAACTACCGGCAATCAAAACCGGCAGCATCAATAAGATAATGTATATAAGAAATCGTGGCTGCATAGATTACATTTAAAAAACCAGTGTTGCTATCGAATGAGGTAAGGCTTCCAGTTCTGCCGCTTTACCATTTATCCACAGAAAATAAGGTGTCTTTGCATTACCCTGGTTCATCACCACCACCACAGTTTTTCCATCTTCATTTCTGAATGCAGTGGTCAGTAGCTGGCTGCGGCTGGCAGTAGCAGCAATCCTCTTTGCCCCCGGCTTAATGAATTTTGAAAAATGACCTATGTAATAATAGGCATTGGTGTAAATGAGTTTGCCTGTTTTTGTATCGGCATGTACGGGAGCAAAACAAAAATTCTGTACATGATTTGGCCCGCCGGTTTCATCCAGTAAAATATTCCAGTCTGTAAAGCCAACCATTCCATTATTAAAATCATTGATCATGCTGCGGCCGTACTCCTCACCCAACACCCATGCATTGTACCGGTTGGCATTAAAACTCTCTGCACAACCTTCCGTAAAAAAAATGTGTTTATCGGGATAAGACTCATAGACCCTTCTTAGATTTTCATACATGGGTGTGCCGCCGCTCCAGTCTTCATACCAGTGAAAGCCAATACCCCAGATGTATTTAGCGGTCTCCGGGTCATTAAAATAGGTTTGTGCCCGCTGATAAATCAAATCCCTGTTGTGGTCCCACACAATAACTTTTTTCTCTTTCAGCCCCTCTTTTTCCATTGTTGGGCCCAGGTGTTTCTTTAGAAAATCTCTTTCCTCTTCTGCGCTGTAAATACAGCTTTCCCACCGCTGCTTGGCCATAGGTTCATTCTGCACTGATATACCCCAAACAGGTATTCCCTCTTTCTCATATTCCTTAATGAACCTGGCATAATACATCGCCCAGCTGTCATAAAATTCCGGCTTCAGTTTACCGCCTTGCAGCATATCATTGTTATCCTTCATCCATGCCGGCGGGCTCCAGGGGCTGGCAAATAAATTCAGTTTGCCACCGGCCGCATTCATCGCTTCTTTAATAAATGGCATTTTGTATTTCTTATCATGTCCAATATTGAATGTCTTCAGTTCTTTGTCATTATCCTCTACGTAAGTGTACATATCGCTGCTGAAATCGCAGCTGTTGATATTAGTACGGGCAACGGTGTAGCCAATCCCGGTTTGTTTATCAAAATACGCTTTTAATAACTCTTGCTGTTTGTCTTTGGGGAGTTTATAGAATGTTTCGGCTGATGCATCCGTCATGGCAGCGCCGATACCAAAAAAAGTCTGAAACGTTTTTGCAGGGTCAACAAATACGCAAACCTGTGTTTCAAAGGGCTGGCCCATTTCTTTAAACTCAAGTGTATCTGTTGCAGTAAGGCGGTGTGTGCTGCTGTCGGCTGTAGTATATACCACTGCCTGTTTACCTTCTGTTGAAAATGTGGTTCCGCTCTTACTATTGCTTACAGCGCCTTCTTTCTTTTCATTACATGAATAAAAAGCGGTTGCTGCTAAAATAAAAATTACCTTTTTCATTTTTTTTTGTTTTACCATACATAAGTTGCCACCGCTCCTGCAGCCATCGAAGTGAAAACCCATTTGCCTTTATATTTCACATTAAAACCCTGCGTTGTTGTGCTTTCGTTTAATACTATCAATACTTTTTTCCCTGCCGGGGTTCTAAATGCTGCGTTGGGAAGATTAGCCGGTATATTACTTTCAATCCTCACCGAGCCGGGGGGTACAAATTTGGATGCATGCCCGATAATATAATAGCTCACATTCCTGCTGTAGTACGAACCGCTGATAGTAATAGCCCCCTTGCATTCTGTACATCCGCCGGGTGTATGCGGCCCATACGAGGGATCATTGGCAAGATTCCATTCAAGTGCAATGCGGCTCCAGTTGCGCACAGAGCCGATGATTACATTCTTTAAATGCCATTTTAAATCGCCATCAAAACTGCCATTAGCGCCTGTCCATTGTTCAGTGAAGTATAAATTTTTATCAGGAAACAAACTATGCACCGATGACAAGGCGCTAATATCACCTGCATAAAGATGAAAGGCAGAACCATCAATAAAAGCTTTTGCCGCTGCATCGCTTAGAATTGAAACAGGATAGCCCGCATTATCGCAGTTGTGATCCCATATAATAATTTTTGCAGGAATGCCTGCCGCCTGGAATGCGGGACCTAAATGATTTTTAATAAAATCAGCCTGTTGAGCAGCACTCATAACCATACTCGGGTTGTTGCCCCCATGCTGCGGTTCGTTTTGCGGAGTGATGGCATCAATGATGATTCCTTTTGCCATCATGGCCTGGATGTATTTCACAAAGTATTGTGCATACACACTGTAATACTGCGGTTGCAAATTTCCGCCGATAGAACTACCGTTATCTTTCATCCAGACAGGCGGGCTCCAGGGCGAACCCATTATCTTAATACCGGGATTAATGGCCAAAATTTGTTTTAAGACAGGAATAAGATCAACTGTATCCTGAGATAAACTAAAGTTGGCCAGTGTGGGATCCGTTTGCCCGGCAGGCATATCATCGTAACTGAAAACAGAAGCATTTAAATCCGAGGCGCCGATGCTTACCCGGAGATAGCTTACACTTATGTTATTTGCCACGCTGCCAAACAATTCATTCAGCAGGGCTTGTTTTTCCGAAGTATTCATCCGGTTAATTAAATAAGCGCTGCCTCCGGTTAGTGTATATCCGAAACCATTAATAGTTTGATAGGTGATGGTCGAATCGACATCAATATTGGCATAACTATTAGCCGTGAAGCCGAAGGAAAGCGTTGCCGTCTGTTTCTGGAGTAATACGGACTGATCTGCTTTGGTAAGCCACATTTCCATATCGTTGACAGAAGGTGGCGGAATAGTGCTGTTGTCGATTTTTCTGGAACATTTGCCGCAGAAAAAAAGGACAAAAGCCAAAACCGCTATGCCACTGATTTTACAGCTGTTCATTTTTTCATTATTAAATGCTGGTTTACCAGTTCTCCCACTTTGATGCCATATTCTGTACTAATAATACAGGAATTATGATAATGAATGCCCCCATAAAACCTTGCCCAATTGTTCTCAAGTGCAGCCTGGCGGAATGAAGTGAAGGAACGGTTAGCAATTCCAAACTCCAGTTCTGAAGTATCGGTATAGGCAAAGTTTTCTCCAAATACGTCAGTTAATGCTTCTGCTGCCGCTGAAGATACCGTGCTGTGGCCACAGGTGTACTCCGGGAAAGGCGGTGTTTGCAGATAGGGCCGCCAGTTGGGATCAATATATTTGTTAATTACAGTTTCGGGCCTCACTACATTGCTTCTGTATTTTTCGTCCCAGCACTGGATAAATGCATCAAAAGAAGCAATGGCAGTTTTTGCATAGGCATATACAGTTGTCGAAAAATCAGTATTAGCTTTCTGGCATGCAATGCCCACTATGTTCATCCAGTGGCCCGGAGGTGAAAATTTTTTAACCGTGAACATCACATGGCCTTCTACAATAGTTCTGTTGCCAAGGTCATCCCAGAATTCAGCAATATGTTTTTGTTCATCTGTTAAGCTGTCGCCTGCATTTTTCACGGCCAATACTTCTTTATAAAACTTACTGTTTTTATCTGTCATGCTAAAAGCAGGTGGTCTTGGTGTCAGAAACTGGCTGGCACTATCCATTACCATTGGCCTTATATCCCGCCAGTTAGGTTCAAGTGCTTGTGCATAGGCCGGAGGTGTGGGTATCCAGCGGCCTTCCTCCTGAGTGATGTGATATTTTTCTGCTGTACGGGTTTGGGCATAATTATCATTTTTGCTCCAACTGAGGATGTGATTGGCTACTGAATCGGCCAATTGCTTACTTGCTTTTTGCATAGCAGAAGACATACCTGATACTTCAGCAAGTGAATCCAATTTTTTTCTGTACTCTCTCATACTGCCTTCGGGAAAAGTAACTGCTTCGCCGGTTTTACAGAAAGCAAGGATGGCTGCATACTGAAAATTTACATTTGCGGTATCCTGCCGGGGTATAGGAGGCAAATGTTTTATCTGTCCGGCTAGTGATTGAAAGCGGCTGTCGCCGATAGCCACCACTTCATAAGCAGCAATACAGGCATAGGTGTAATTCCTGCTGGCTATAATGGGTGGAAAGTTATTTTGCATTACCACATAGTTCAGCTCTTTTACAGTTTTGGAAAATAAAACCGGATCATTAAATAGATTCTGGTAAGTCCTTTTTTTTTCTTGGCAGCCTGCCAGGGCTATTACCAACAGCAATACTGTATAAAACTTTTTCATATATATAATTTTTACTACGGTGAAACAATTCTATTTACTTCATGGACAAATATATTTTCCATATCCGAAGCAAAACATGACTTTATTCATTTACCCTGAAAAACTGTAATGTATTATTGTTTCTGGCTATCACCATAATTTTCTTTCCGCCAGAAGCATTCAGCCATTTGATGTCTCTGGCCTCCCCATCAAATGAAGGAATGCTGGTTTGTGTACTGAACTTTTTTGTGCCGGGATCATGATAGAATAGCGTTGGCAGCTGCGCATCATACCGGCCTTCATAAGGAATGACTCCATAAAAATTTCCTGCGGCAATAAATGAGCCTTTTACTGAATTTCCGGCATCCGAAAAACACAAAATAGGGGCCAGTTGCAGTTCCTCCGGAAGATCCATCCTGGAAAAACTCCCTTTGCCGTCATTTAAGAAGCATGATGAACTGAGTGTTTCCGCTTTCAGCTCCGTATAGTCCTTGAACAAATCATAAAACATATACTGTGCTGTTTTTCCGGCCACATCGCTGTATTTTAAATATGCCTTCTTTAAAACGGGTAATGATCTTTCCAATTCATCTTTAGCGAGAAAAGTATATTCCTTTCCATTAATTGTATAACAAAGGATCTGCTCTATTGAGCCGTTATTATCAAAATCTTTTACATAAAGCTTTACCGGTCCGTTTTTGCCCGCCCACAGCTTTGTATTGTGTCCCCAGTTTCCAGCCAGAATATCAGTAAAACCATCGCCATTTACATCAGCCGCATATACAGTTTGCCACAGGCCTGTGGAAGCAGCAATTTCCGAAGCAGTAAATTTCCCCTTTTTATTAATAAAAATTTTCACTCCCATCCATTCGCCGGTTACAATCAGGTCTGGCCATGAATCATTGTTTACATCAGCAAAAGCCGAGGAGGTAACCATGCCCAGCGATTGCAAAAAAATTGTTCCGGCTGTGGCCATATCAAATTTCCCGTTCCCCTGGTTCAGATACAGGTAAGAATGAACCGGCTGTCCATAGGAAGTTGGATTTGCCAGGCCGCCAACAAAGAAATCCTTATCACCATCCTTGTCAATATCGGCAACGGCTATGCAGGATTTCGTTTCATATTGATTGGGAAAGGGAAGTACGGCTTTGGTAAATTGTCCTTTCCCGTCGTTAATAAATAACCTGTCGAGGCCCTGCACACTGCTTTGTAATATTTCATTGCCCCCGGATATAACGAGCAAATCCAAAAAAGAGTCGCCGTTTGCATCAAAAAAATTTGCGTCCACATCTTCTGCATCTTTAAATTGTTCAAACAATTCTTTGCCGGATGACCTAAACGATCCGTTTGGTTGTTGTATAAAAAGTTCGCCGGGCTGCCCCTTGGCGCCACATGCATAAAAGTCGTCTAATCCATCGCCATTTACATCTGCTACCGCTATTTTGGGTCCGCGGGTTGATTGCATGTGCGGTATAAGGTATTGCACATTGTAGTCAAGAAAATCATTTTCCGTGTGGCTCCAGTCTGATAAATTGATTTGCTGGAAGAGTCCGGGTTTGGGTTTGAACCAATCCGTATAATTAAATTTTCTCCCGGCCTGATTTTGTTTAACGGTTAATTGTTTACCGGCTGGTACGTTTTTGATTAACTGGTAGCGCTGGTCGGGCCATACTATGAGGACGCTGTCAATAGTTTTAAGTGTATCTAACCCGAAATGAAGTCGTGATTCAACCGAAGATTGAAACCCCCTGGTAGGCATCAGTTGTGCATATTGCAGTTGCCCGCCGGAAAAAAGGTAAGCCTTGGCCCCTGTTCCAAACCTGTTGAGGCTATCGCCCTGAAAAGAAATCGGAAGATAATTTCGGCCGGGTAAGTTGTTCTTTAAAATAACAGCTTCCGCATTGAGGCAGTTGATTACCAGGTCCAATTTGCCGTCATTATCAAGGTCGGCATAGGCGGCTCCGTTAAAATAACCTTTCAGTTGCCCCAACCCCCAATCATCACTCACATTAGTAAATGACAATACACCGTCTCCTCTAAAGAGAAATGGATGGGATGTACCATCCGGCATGGCATCAATGGTTTCCTGGTCGTATTTATCGGTATAACTAAGCCCTTTTTTCATTTCAAGGTCTGAGGCAAACCGTATGTAATCGAGGTCAACCGGTCTTTTTACAATGCCGCTGCTGATAAACAGGTCTTTTTTGCCATCGTTATCAAAATCGGCAAATAGGGTCGCCCAACTCCAGTCGGTGGCGGACACGCCGCTAATCAGCGATGTTTCACTGAAGCTGACGCCATTTCCGTTGTTTCGCTGAAGGCAGTTTTTTGAATATTGTTTCTGATATCCCTGTATTTCCAGCTTCACTTTATATATGTCCGGGTTCTCATCGCTGCCATAAGTTTTTACCGTTTTCTCATCGGGGGGAAGCATATCAGCAGTTACTACATCCAATTGCCCGTCGTTGTTATAATCGGCAATATCGTTGCCCATGCTGAAACGGCTGTAGTGCCTGAAGTGTGCAGCGCTGCTTTCTTTAAAAGTGCCGTCGCCGTTGTTTACATAGTAGTAATCGTTTTCATGAAAATCGTTGCCTACATAAATATCATCCCATCCGTCGTTATTCAGGTCGGCAATGCCGAGGCCGAGGCCATAGCCCAGGCTGCTCTGGTAAATGCCCGCATGTTTGGAAACGTCTGTAAATTTTTTTTCTCCCCTGTTTAATTCATTGCGCAGCAGTTTATCTCCGGCCAAAGTATCAATTTTTCTTCTGCTGGAGGTATCAACAATATTGGCATGTGGCTTTTTTGAGTGCCGGAGAATGTAACAATCGAGGTCGCCGTCGTGGTCGTAATCAAAAAAGGCCGCCTGGGTGCTTAGGCCTGAAAAGTTCAATCCGTATTCGGCCGCACTTTCCGTAAAGGTATTGTTGCCATTGTTTATGTACAGTTCATTATGTCCTTTTAAATCCCATGAACCTGCTACGGCAGATACATAAATATCAAGCCATCCGTCACCGTTTACATCGGCCATAGTAACGCCGCTGCACCAATCAGCCTTACCCGTCACTCCCGCCTTCTCTGTAATATCTTCAAATTTGAAATTTCCTTTGTTGAGATACAGTTTATTTCCCCCTTTGTTATTAGCAGTAAAGTAAAGGTCTGTAAGGCCATCGTTATTGATATCGCCGGATGCTATTCCTCCGCCGTTGTAATAATAGAGGTAATAAAGGATATTGAAAAGTTTACGTTCCTTCAGTTGGTTAGTAAATGTTATCCCTGTTTCTGATGATGGTATTTTTTTAAAATGGTTTCCTTTCCTGCTGCACGAAACGGATAAAGTAATCAAAAAAAAAGCTGTAAATCCTGTTTTTAACAAGTGAAGTCCTGTCATTGAAATACCTTTAAAATAAATAAAGGGCGAAACAGGAATGATTCGCCCTGATTGCTTATATCTGCTCTAAAAAAACCTATAACCCGCTATTATACAGGGCCAGTATTTCGGTTGCTGACAATGCCTTGCCATATAACCGGAACTGATCCATGTCCCCCGAATAGGAGTGGATCCAGCCGTCTTGTGGCCCACCAAAGCCACCTGGAAGACCGCCGACATGTTTATTCCATCCGGCAACCACAAAACTGTTAAGATTATCTTTTGCCGCATTCCAAAACTTCACCGGACCCATTGGGCTTCCGCCATCCATTACAATATTTCCACTACCGGAGTAAGGCACAGCCGCCCCATCTACATAGGCAGTTACTTTTGAATCAGTTTCATTATAAGTAAACGCAATATGGTGCCAGTTACCATTCAGGGCGTTGGGCAGCCTGTTGCCCCCAAGAAACTCAACCCATTTATCCTTTATGGCCAGCTTGCAGGCCATTTGTGTGGGTGTGCTGTTGCCGGAAGCCGGTCCTCCCTTTTCCACCAGGAAGAACAAAGCGCTGCTATGCCAGAAATCTTTTGATGGCAGCGAAAAATGAAATTCTGGTTCACCATCTGTAGCCGGCACATTCTTCATCCAGTATGCAATGGTGAAACTTGTTGAATTGGCCCAGTCATTAGGGGCGCTGTATTTAATTGCCTTGTCCTTTGCTGTGGC
The DNA here is from genome assembly GCA_016868455.1 of Bacteroidota bacterium. Classification (GTDB taxonomy): domain Bacteria; phylum Bacteroidota; class Bacteroidia; order Chitinophagales; family Chitinophagaceae; genus JJ008. The sequence goes on along the minus strand of VGGV01000029.1, from coordinate 7,502 downwards.
CCCTTTTACTCCTTTCCCTGTTTTCCCGGCAATAGACGCTAAAGGATTGGAAGCTGCAAAATTTGCCCTTACACTGTCAACCGCATTCCTTAACGGGTCGGCAGAGGTACCGTCAAATGCTACGTAAAACTTCAGCGGGCCTCCCGGAGGGTTGGCATCTTTGGGGTAATCGGCCAAAGCAGGTCTTTCCATTTTCTGGCAGGATATTGCGAATAGTGCCATACCAACCGCAAAACCTGTTTTTTGAATTAAGCTATTTTTCATGTCGGTTTATTTTAAATTGTTTTATTACCAGCAGGGGTTTTGGATTAATACGCCTCCTGAAAAGTCAATAGCTGATTGTGGAAGCGGATAGTATTTGTGGCAAGCAGTATACCCTCTGCCACCTAACACTGATAGAGCATCGTCCCAGCGAACCAGATCAAAGAACCTTTCGCCTTCCATGGCAAATTCAGATCTTCTTTCCTGCTTAATATCGGCTCTTAATTGTGCTTGTGTTGTAAAGGCCAGATTAGAAAGCCCGGCACGGCTGCGGATCATATTTACCCAGGTTAATGCGTTGGCCTGGTTGGCGGCGCCGCCCAGTTCATTAGCCGCTTCAGCAGCCATCAAAAGTACATCGGCATAGCGAAGTACTCCATGGTTAAGCCAGTTGTTTTGCCTTCTTCCCGTTGATGCCTGTATGGAAGGCTCAGGATATACCTTTTTATTCCAATAGAGACGGGGAACGGTAGGAAAAGGAGGAACGGTTTTACCATATCCATCATCCTGACCAGAATATAATATAGTCGCTGTTTTTCTTCTGTCTCCCGAAGCATAAGAAGCTTCTTGCCCGGCTTCAGGAGCATTCCATCCCCAACCCAAATCCCAAACGCCGGACCCTCTTACCCCCTGTTCCACTCCATACTCATGACCGCTGTTTGGCACTCCGTTAGGTCCCACATACGCCTGTATCTCAAAGATTGATTCTTTAGAATTTTCTCCTTCTACTTTGAACAGCGTACTGTAATCGCTCAATAACTGATATTTCCCCGAGCTAATAATCTGCTGGCATAACCCCAGGGCTCCTGCCCAGTCGCTACGATACAATTTTGCTTTGGCAGCAAGCGCCATAGCTGAATACCTCGTCAGCCTTCCGGGAAAACGGCTGTTACCTGTTGCGTTGTTCCAGTCCGGCGGCAGGCTGGCAATACCCGCATTTAAATCAGCATCAATCAGAGCCCATATCTGGGTCACCGGAACTTTTGGTTTTTTGGCATCATTCGGATTGCTGATTTTAAAGTCAATCTTTGGCACTTCGCCATATACCCTAACCAGGTCAAAATAGGTTAGCGCTCTGAAAAATTTTGCCTCCGCAATATTTATTAATGAAGCCGGATCGGAAAGTTGCAGAGAGTCTGCAGTATGCAAAACCGTATTTGCTTTGTTGATCATATTATAATGCTGATCCCAGTACATCATGGATGACCAGTGTGCTTTCTGGTATTGAAAATTATCGTAAACAGTTTCCCAATCGGCGCCGTCAGCGGCAGAACTTCCTTTCATGGCATCATCGCCCCGGAACGAGTTGAGGGCAAACCAGGGAATGCTGCTGAACCCATGATAGGCTCCATTTCTGTCCAAAAAATTACCATACAGGCCAAATACCTGTCCTTCAAGCCCGCCCTGGTTCAGATCTTCTAATGAAGCCTGCAATGGCGGCCTGTCAAGAAACTTTTTACAACCACCCCACAATACGCCTATCGTAAAAAGAGAGGTAATTAACAACAGATTTTTTACATATGTTTTCATATACTGTTTTTTAAAGAGTCACTAAAAATTAACGTTTATGCCCATTGAAAAAATTCTGGGAACCGGATCATGACCAACATCAACCCCAAATGATGTGGGCGAACCGCCAAACTCAGGAGAATACCCGGAATTCTTTTTCCATGTTTTCAGGTTCTGAATATTGGCAAACACCCTCAAACTTTTAATTAACGCTTTTTTCAGCATAGCCGGATTGAAATCATATCCTATTTGTATATTTCTGATTCGGAAATAACTTCCGTCCTCAATACCGTAAGTGGAAGGCAACCTGTTAGTGGTATGATTGTCACCCAATATTGGATCCCAGTTTGAAGTACCTTCTCCATGCCAGCGATTAAGCTTGAATTTCGGATAATTAAACTTGGTGAAAGGCAGTTCTGAACTTCCCCAATATCTGTAAATTTCATTCCCATGTACACCCTGCATGTCTATACCAAAATCAAATCCCTTATACCTTAATGTTATATTCCCTCCATAGGTAAAATCAGGTGTTGGGTTACCAATCATTTGCCTGTCATCTGTGTTAACTACGCCGTCACCGTTTAAGTCCTTGTATTTAAGGTCTCCTGGTCCGTAGTTACTTCCTAAATTCATTACCGGAGATGCAAGTTTATCTGTATAAGACTGATAAATACCTTCAACTACATATCCCCAAAATGCCCCAACAGGATAACCTGCCGTAACCCTGCTGGGAAACTGTTCATCAAAACCGGTAGCAAAGGGTGAATTCAGAAATTTATTATTGTAGGTAGTAAAGTTTCCGGAAACTGTAAGATTGAGTTCCTTTGCAAGTTTTTGATTATAGCTTGCCGACAACTCTATCCCCTTATTTTCCATATTACCAATATTGGTAAGCGTTTGTTGTCCGGCGCCGGCGCTGATAAGCGCAAGAAGTTCCTTGGTTTTTTTGTGATAATACACTATCTCGCCATGCAGTTTTCTTTTTAATACGTCAAATTCGATCCCTATTTCCTTTCCTTCCACTGATTCCCAATGCAGGTTTTTATCAGCCAGGTAAGTTTCAACAAATACCGGAACAATCAGGTCGCCAAATACGGCGCTGGAACTTGTAGACAAAGCAGGATAAGCCGGATAAGCAAATCCATAGGTATTTTGAACACCCAATACGCCCCAGCTCCCTTTCAGTTTCAGGTAATCAAATATTTTCTGGTTCTGAAAGAAATCTTCCTTGCTGATTTCCCAGGCTGCCCCGATTGAATAAAAATTCTGGCCCTGGTTGCCATAATCCTGTCTCCAGGCCGATGACCAGTCTCTGCGGAATGAGCCATTCAGCATGTATTTCCCTTTATAGTTGTACAGCAGGCGGAATAGTCCTGATACGGTAGCCCTCTCTGACTGAGATGAAGAAGAAATCCTTGTATTAATGTCATCAAAACCGTTATTGATATACCAAAAACGCTTGTCATCAGGTATCGGAAGTCCGGTAAGTGATTGCTTAGACGACGCAAACAGCCCCCTGTAATCGTTATAATAAGTAGTAAACCCGGTCAAAGCTGTTATTCCATGATCGCCCAAGGCTTTCCTGAACGTAAGAATATGATCCTGTTGAAACTTATTCCACCGTTGATTATTCTGGTTCACAGCAGTTCTGTTAAAACTCTGGTGAATGAATACACTGTTGCTGGTAGGATCAAAAAGGCTGTCAATGGGCCTGTATGATCTTCCGTCCACATTACTCATATCTGCATAAAAAGCAGAACGAAGGTTGAAATATTTCAGGAAACTAATATCGGCATAAATGCTGCCTACCATACGATTTTCATACACAAGCTCCTTATTCCAATCATGTTCAAGTCTCCATACCGGATTAGTCATCTGGCCTGATTGAAAGGCCAGGTTGTAATAAGCATTTCGTCCTGCATTAAACACAGGAGTTATTGGCCATACCCTGCGGGCATCAAACAATAATCCTTTGGCCGCACTATAGGGGTTTCTTTGCCTTACACCGTTCAACGTAAAGCCTAATTTAACAGACTTGCCGAGTTTAACCTCATCATTCAGGTTAAAAGTGATTCTTCTGAGTTGTTCATGTTTGATAACCCCTTCCTCATTTGTATAGCCTAAACCGAAATAAAATTTGTTCTTATCCGTTGCAGATGATAAACTCAGGTTATTGGTAATTACAGTACCTGTTCTTGTCATTTCATCCACCCAATCCGTGTTCCCTGTCCATGGTGTATAATCAAACAGGCTGCTTCCGGTAATTCCGAGATTAGCCTGTTCCTCGTCAAAAAGCATTTTAAACTCATTTGCATTTACCATTTCAATTTTATCTACCAGTTTCTTGGAGCTGAAGGTGGTGTTGAAATTGATGTTTATTTGTCCGGATTTGGCTTTTTTGGTTGTAATGGCAATAACGCCATTGGCGCCACGAACACCAAAAATTGCCAGAGAGGAAGGATCTTTTAAGATTTCAATAGACTCAATGTCATTCGGGTTTAAAAAACCTATATTGTCATTAAAAATACCATCTACCAGGTACAAAGGTTTTGTTCCCCCCGGGGATAGGCTGTTCGTACCCCTTATGCGGATATCGGGTTCCTGACCGGGGGTTCCGGAGTTTACTACACTTAACCCGGCTACCTTTCCCTGCAGGGATGCTACCGGGTTCACATTAGGCTTGTCCGCTACCTCTTTGCCGCTAAGTTTTACAATAGAACCAGTCAAATCCCTTTTAACGGCAGTGCCATATCCGATTACAACAACAGCATCCTGTATCTTTTCTGATTGCTTAAGCGAAATGCTTAAACTGGTTCTGCCCTTAACAGATATTTCCTGTGATTCATATCCTACAGAACTAATCACCAGCACAGCATCATCTGGTACTGTAATTGTAAAATTCCCATTGGCATCCGTGGTGGTACCAAGCCGGGTGCCTTTTACCGTAACAGATACACCCGGCAGTGGTTCGCCCGTATTTGATACTATACGGCCTGTGACCTTAATATCGGCCATTACCGTTTCAGCGACATTGTTTTCTTTCAGCACAACCAGACTTACCCCGAGTATTTTATAAGCAATCCCCGTATTCGCAAGTATCCGGTCTAATACTTCCTGCAAGGTGGCTTCTTTTACATCGACACTTACTCTTGGTTTACCCTTTATTGATTTTTCAGTGAAAAGAAACCGGTAATTTGTTTTTTTCTCAATTGCAAAAAGCACTTTTTTTATTTCTGTTTCATTCATTTTCAATGTTATACGTTCTTGCCCCCACCCTTCGGCTGAAACCTGAAGGCAGGCAAAAAACATGAAAGCAACCGTTAGTTTCATAATTCGGGCAATCTTTTGGTACATCAGAACCTTATCTGAAACAGCAACCGTTTCGATTTTTTTCATAATTTACATTTGAGCGTTAAGAAGAATTCCGGGACCCATAGTTTCCCGGATATTGTCTCAGGTGAATTCGGCCGGGGTTTCGTGTCAGCGAAATCCCGGTTTACCTGATCTTAGGAGGTGTTAAATACAGTCATATCATACAGCAGTTAAGGGTTAATTAATATTTTGTTTCCGGTTTTCTCATATTTAAAATGAATCATTTCGGCAAGTGCATCTAAGGCCTGTATTATCGTTTCCGTCTCAAAAATGCCATTAAGCTTTGCTTTTTTCAGGTTTTCATCCTGTATCTCAATAATAACATCATACCACCTTTCCAACCTTACAGCTAATTCTTCAAATGATTCATCACGGAATACCAACCGGTTATTCGTCCACTCAGCTTCAGCAACTGTACTGTCGAGCGGATTATACCTGAGTTTATCTACCAATATAAGAGGAGGCGCCAATACCTGGCGCTTGGCGGATAAAGAGTCCGGTTCAATATTTTTACTTATCGTAAAATCGTTTTGAACAATCAGTTTCTCTCTTGGTGACAATATGATTTTATCGTTCGGCCGGTTTTTGATGGTAACTTCTATACTGCCACTGATCAGGCTGGTTTCTGTCAACCTGTCATCAGGATATGCTTTAACATTAAATACAGTTCCCAAAACTTTGATTGTAATACTTGAGGTATGAATAATAAAGGGTTTATCCTTCATCTTTGCAACATCAAAGAAACCTTCACCTGAAAGATATATTTCACGAAGTTCTTTCCCATAGTCCTTATAATAAGTCAATTTACTGCCTGCATTAAGCCATACGATTGACCCATCAGGCAGTTTTATTTTTGATTTTGAACCCGCCCGGGTTGTTATTTCATTTACCTCTCTGGTAATATTCTGGTTTCGGTTGTATTTACTTTCGCCTTCCGAAAGAACCATACTTTTAAAAAGAAAGAAAAATGAAATAATCACAGCTGCGGCAGCGGCTATCTGGTATATTCTGCCAAACTTCCTGCGGCTTTTAATTTGAGGAGTCTGCTGTTCATCAAAACCAATCCCCATCTCCCTGAGTTTTTGCTGATGGAATAAAAATGATTCCTCTGCTTCCAGAAAACTAACCTGTGCCTTTTGACCCCATAAATCTTCTATGTTCTGTATAGCTTGTTGCCATTCAGGATGTCCCAGTATAAGTACTTCTAACTCCTTTATTTCAGCCTGGATAGCCTCACCGGAAAGTTTTTTCGACAATAAAATCCATACTCTGTCCTGATTCATTTAATTAGCTGATTAAATAATTTAAAGTAGGACACTGAAAAAGCAATTTTACCCCTAAAAAATTTTAACTTTTTTTGGATTAATTGGAGGAGGGGAAATGCAGAATGTCTAGCCTCATACATCGGCTGATTCTTTTTAATGCTATAGACATTTGGTTTTCAACGGTTTTAATGGATAAATGAAGTAGTTCAGCTACTTCCTTATAACGAAGCCCGTCTTCCTTTATAAGTTTGAAAATCATCCGGCAGCGGGGGGGCAGATCGCTTACTGCTTTTTGTATCTGCCGGAAAACATCCTCGGTAATCATTAGTTTTTCCGGATCAAAATAAATACTGTCAAGTTGTGCTAACCATTCGTTTGGCTCTATTAGCACACCCCTTTTTTTCCTGTTAAGTCTGGTAATAGCGAGATTTTTTGTTGATATATAAAAATATAATCGTGGTGATTCAATTAAAGTCAGCCGTGTCCTTTTTTCCCAGATTTTAATGAACACATCAGAAACCAGTTCTTCAGCTTCCTCCTGTGACCTCAATATCGAAAAAGCAAACTGCTTAAGCCGGTGATACATCAGCATAAACAACTCTTTATATGCCGATTCATCACTATTTAAAGCAATAAGTGCAAGTAATCGCTTTAATTGTTCGTTTTCATCCATATGACATTACGGCTCAAGCTACGAAAATCAAATAAAAAATAAAATAATCTGTCTTATTCGGTATAATTTAAACTGACTCAAGATATTATGAAAAGCTAAAGAACTACAATTCAAGATATTGAAAGTTGTTCGGGATGTGCCTCCCGATTACTGTTGATTAACTGTATTAGCTAGTATTTAATCTGACAGCGTAGGATTTTTTGTTTTTAGTTTTCTCTGGTATGGATTAAAAAATCAGGCTGCTGGAACTACATTGTTCAGCAGCTTTTGTTTTGCTCAACATACTCAAAGACATATCCAGAGTTTAAAAAGTTAACACACCCTAAATCCAATTTTGTAACTCTTAGGCTTGATACCTCTCCTTTAGGGAAATCCCCGGAGTTGTCTACTTTAAAAACCAGTTACTCCAATCAGGCTTAGCC
>VGGV01000028.1 GCA_016868455.1 Bacteroidota bacterium | reverse complement strand
TATAATGCTCCCCGATTTTAAGACAGGTAGTTAAGATAGAATTTTTCATCTTAAATTACCTGTATTATGGAAAAAAGAAGTCGCAGAAAATTCAGTTCGGAGTTCAAAGCCAAAGTGGTTTTGGAAGCCCTAAAGGAGCGCAGCACCATTGAAGAGCTGGCCCGCAAGTACGAGTTGCACCCTACGCAGATTAACCTGTGGAAGAAGGAAGCTGTCAGTAACTTATCCTCTGTGTTTGGTAAAGGAACAGAAGGGGAAAAACAAGAGCAGGAGGAGTAAATAGATAAACTGTACAGCCAGATTGGACAGTTGAAAGTGGAAAATGATTTTTTAAAAAAAGATTGTACTGAAGCCCTTGGCTGAGCGCAGGGAGATGGTAGAGAAACAAAACAGTTCTTTGAGTATAACAGGTGGGGAATAAGAAAAACGGCAACCAATTCAGGTTATTATCAGCCTTTAGCGGTTTCTTATAACAACAATGCTCCTACATATCAGTTTGACCCATCTGTTAAAACAACATTTGTAGACAGCCCGGATCTGCTTTCCCGTTGGCAGTTACAACTAGGCGTTCGGTTTAATTTTTAATTGTAATTGTTTTTTTATAAAAAACCGTTCTGAGCAATCAGGATGGTTTTTTTTGCAACTTTCACAATCCCTTAATAACTAAAAAAAGGCTTTTGGCATCCTATTATCGTACGTATGATTACAAGGCCCTCTGAAGGGTTGACATAGTGTAAATGAACAGGGCTGAAATGTAAAGCCTTTGTTATGAAACAACATTTACACATCTCCGCTGCCCTTGACCAGCCTGAATTTGTGCAGAACCTGGTAGAACGCCTCGCCTACCGTCGTTATGACCTTGGTTACGGCAATGAAAAAGTCCCCCGGGGGTTTAAAGCTCTCGAAACTTCTTCAACTGAGACATACGTAAGCGGTACACTGGCTATCAATGCTGCCAATAACGACACTGTAAACATGCCTTTTATCACCTGTTTTCTGTTCACCTGCATCAAAGGCAAAACTGACCCCTACCAGCTCATCTGGAGCAGTTCGCTGAATTAAAGGCCCGTTTTAAATCCGTACCGCTTTCACCCTCTTATTTCCGCCATTCACCGAGAACTGCCTGTAAGTTACCCGCCGGCTATTGTCTTTTTACTTGTCAACTGATAGTTTTGGATGAAATACTAAGCTATGAGGGATGAATTCAGAAACAGGATGCGGGAAGGCAGGAGCCGCTGGGAGCATCGAAGCAAACACAGCCATATCTGGACCGGCGTTTTTATTTTACTGATTGGCCTGGCTGCTTTGCTGCGAACTATTGTTCCAGATTCTCCGGAATGGGTTTTTTCCTGGCAAACATTTCTTCTTGCTTTGGGAGTATTTATCGGGCTTAAGCACAATTTCTATGGTTTTGCCTGGCTGGTGTTAATATTAATTGGGGGCGCTTTTTTACTAAGAGATTTTTATCCCGATCCTTCAATTGGTCGTTTTATCTGGCCGGTGGCTCTGATTGTATTCGGTGGCTACCTGGTACTGCGGCCTGGAAGGAAAATCGGGTCCATGAAAATAAATACTGAAGAAAAAAAACAGGCTCTCCTGACGACACCACCATTTTAGACGAAGAAGAAACCTGGAGCAAAGACGATTTTATTGAAGCGACTGCCATTTTTGGCGGATCGAAAAAAAATATGCTTTCCAAGGATTTTAAAGGAGGTGATATAGTAAACATTTTCGGCGGTACAGAATTCAACCTCAGCCAGGCTGATATAAAAGGGCGGGTTACATTAGAAGTAACCACCATCTTCGGAGGCACTAAACTTATTGTTCCTTCACACTGGGAAGTAAACCTTTCTTAAATTGATTTCAATCGCATAGCGTTTCCAGCCATCTCCTTCTTTTACAGAAATAAAATCAACAGCAAAGCGGCCCATCACTCCCGCCTTCTCCAGGGCTTCAGCCACTTTCAAACCATAACTGCCAATATCAATAGCAGATTCTTCCGCAGCAGGAAAATAAGCGCCAAGGAAAACCTGGCCGCTTTCGCCACCCACCACCTGGTCGTGTGTGGAAATAACCTTACAATCTCCCAGCGGGTTGATGCGCTGATGGTGATGTTTTAATTTCCCCTTCTACAAATGCCTCCACTATGCCGCCCATATGCTGAAACTTAAACATGAACATTTTATAAGTAAGGTCAGGCGCAACAATTTTTAAATTGTTTTCCAGATGCACTGCAATCCACTGCTTCATATCTGTGCCCTCATCAATACCATCGTATGAAAAAACGGCATTGCCCTCACCGGAAAAACCATCATTCATTTTTATTACCGCTTTTCGATAGCCGGGTTATTGATTTTTAATTCGGGCGGCGAGGTAATAATATCTTCTTCGTTCTTCAGGTCTTCAAATCCCTCTGGTACATTCAGTCCGCATTGTTTAAATATTTTACGGCTGTTGCTTTTGTTTCCCATTTCATACAGGTCTGGATCGGTGCCATAAATAGGCATATCCAGTTTTACGGCCAGTGTTCTTTCAAATGTTGTTACTGTAAAACAGGCCAGGTGCGCCGGGTTACCCGCTGGTATGCTTTTTTTGATGCGTTCAATTAACCTGGGTCTGTCGAGTATTTTTTCAGTCAGCGATTTTGGCGATGCATCATAACAACTGAGCATAGTTAGCCGCTGCAGGGCGTGATGCCGGGTGATGCCCGGCAGCAGGTGCAGGTAATAATCAATGATAACGGGGTCAACAGGCATACTGGTTACAAAGACCACATGGGTGCGGGGCATACGCAGCAGCAGCAGGCAAAGCAATCTTTCTTCGTAATGTACATGGCCGCTTACCTTGGCCAGTATTTCCTGGTCAAGCGTCATGGAAGGGATTATTACGACTGATTTGGCTGCCAGCTTATCCGGAAATACTTTCCTGAACTGCCGGTGAAAGGAATGCTGCAGTTTCCGGAACAAAAGCACCTCTTCCATAGAGCCTGATGCTGGGTCAGCTTTTAACGGCGAAGCCGATTGGGCCTTTAAAATTTCAGTCATGGCGGTAACTATGATGAGTCTGTAATTTAAAAATAGTTACCCAAAAATCACGCTTCCTGTCCGGTCCATAATGCCCCGCCGATACTGTCACATTTGGCCCCTGTAACCGAAGCAAACACATTATTTTCCTGCCGCCAGCGAAGCACACCGATAAAGGCCATAATTAGTGCTTCTTTAAAATTAACCAGTTTGCCCTCAGGAACCACCACATCCATGTTCCGTTCTTTTAATTGCTGCCTGAGCCGTTCAATAAGGAAGGTATTGAAAGCGCCGCCGCCGGTGGCCAAAAGTTTATGGTTTGTGGTTTGAGGTTTATTGTTGTTTAGAGAAGAAACAGATCTGCTGGTTTGAAAAGCGATATGTTCGGTACATGTTCTTAAAGCATCCCGGATACTCACTCCGGCTGATTTTAGCAGTGGGTAAATTACATCCGTTCCGAAATCATTAGCCAGTGATTTAGGGAAAGGCTGGCTGTAATAATCAAGTGCATTTAGCTTATCCAGCAATGATGGGTTGATAACGCCGGATGAAGCTATGTGCCCGCCATCATCATATTCTTTGCCCAGTTCGTTTGCCAGCATATTTAATACCCGGTTAGCGGGGCAAATGTCAAAAGCAATATACGGATCGCCATTACGGGAAATATTGGCAATACCACCGATATTTAAAAAATATCCGTATTCTCCCATTAACAGTTTTTCACCAATGGGAACAATAGGAGCACCCTGACCTCCCAGCGCCACATCAAGTGCCCTCAGATCAGTTACCACGGGTAATCCCGTTTCTGCGGCAATGGCAGCTCCATCACCAAGCTGGGCAGTCATTTTTTGTGCAGGTATATGAAAAGTGGTATGACCATGAGAAGCAATCAGGCCAACTTTAAATTCCAGCTGATGCGCTGCAATAAATTTATTTACCTCCCCCCCCAGGTAATGCCCGTAAGCCGTGTGCAGCAGCAGGTAATCTTTTGACGGAAGATGAACCGCCTGTTCTAACCGGGTGGCCCATTCATCTGAATACGGATAACAATCCGCCTCCAGAATCTCATACTCCCACTTGCCGCCCCCCTGTCTGAATTCGGCAAACACAAGATCCAGTCCGTCCAGTGAACTGCCGCTCATTAAACCGACAACCCGGTAAACCATGAAACAGATTTTAGCATTTAGATTTTAGTCCCGATATTTATCAGGATTAGATTTGCCTGGGTTCAAAAGTACTTCAAATAGTATGTGGATCTTTGATTTTCGGACCATCAAAAATCTAAAAGCTAAAATCAAAAATGATCATCAATCTCAGCCAGCAGCACTCATTGGTCAGTAACTGGGTGGCCGAATTACGGGATGTAAATATCCAGGCAGACCGGATGCGGTTTCGCCGCAACCTGGAACGCATTGGTGAAGTAGCTGCTTATGAAATCAGCAAAGTACTCCCTTTTAGCGAAAAAGAGGTGCAAACCCCGCTGGGCATCGCAGAGCATAAGATGCTGGGGGAACAGCCTGTACTGGCCACTATTTTGCGGGCCGGGCTGCCGCTGCACCAGGGTCTGCTGAATTATTTTGATAAAGCGGATAATGCCTTTATTTCAGCCTATCGCAAGCATAATAAAGACGGCAGCTTTGAAATAAGCCTTGATTATGTTTCCTGCCCGGATCTGGAAGGCAGAGTGGTCATCATTTCAGATCCAATGCTGGCTACGGGTTCTTCCCTCGTAAAAACCATACACTATTTAAAAGAAGAAACCCGCCAGCCGGACGGGCAGGGAAAACCCGGTGCTATTCATATTGTGGTAGCCATTGCATGTACAGTTGGCATAGAATATGTTCAACGGGAAGAGCCTTCGGTAACCATCTGGTGCGGGGATATTGACGATGAGCTGACGGCCAAGGGTTATATCGTTCCGGGCCTGGGTGATGCAGGCGACCTGGCTTTTGGGACCAAGGTGCAGATGTAGAAAGAAAGCTACCAGCTTTGAGTTGCAAGCTACGAGCTTTACTCCCAAAGGTTTAGAAACTCCTCTTGTGGCTCAAAGCGAACAGCCCGTAGCTTTTCTAAGCAGCATTATTTCTACAACTCAGGTCTTAAAAAAGTTGTACTTTTCAGCCTTGTAGCAGACAGATATTGCAGGTGAGGCAATTTTGAGGCAAAACTTACGTTTCAATCTTAACCACCAGGACATTTATTATTATCTGTTTGTAGTGAAAAATTATACCGTGTGATGAAAAAAATTTTTACCCTTACAACTGGTTTGGTCCTGGTGAGTGCGTTATATGCACAAGACCCTAATTTCTCCCAGTTTTTTGCATCTCCGCTTACACTAAACCCGGCATTGACCGGCAAGTTTGACGGTGTTTACAGGATTGCCGGCAATTACAGGAACCAATGGCCTACAATCAATAATGCATTTGTTACCAAAACTGTATCTGCCGATTTTGGGATACTGAAAAACAGGATTGCTGATATTGACCAGATGGGCATCGGCGTTCTTGGCGTTACTGACCGTGCAGGCGATGGAGTGCTGGTTACCAACTATGCGGGATTATCCCTTTCGTTTCACAAAGGATTGGATGAAAACGGATACCACCAGATCGGTGCCGGTTTTCAGGGGGCATATACCAACAAGAGATTAGATGTAACCAAAGTTTATTTTGAAGACGAGCTGACGCCTTTCGGGTTTATTCCCGGAACTACGGGTGAAGTATTTACCAATAAACAAATTAATGTAAGCTATGTGGATGTAAATGCCGGCATATTGTATAATGGCACCACCAATGGTTACAACAATTTTTACATCGGTGCTTCCATGTACCACATCAACCGTCCGAAAGAATCTTTCCAGGGCGGGCAGTTTTTGCTGAACCCCCGCACTACCATACAGGCTGGGGGCAAAATCCCGATTGGCTCATATAATTACCTGCATTTTTCCGGCATTCACAGCATGCAGGCAAAAGCCTATAATACGGTTGCCGGCGGCGCTTTTGCTTATAACGTAAACCAGAATGAAGAGAACCCGACGAATGTTTACATCGGAGCCTGGTACCGCTTTAATGATGCGGTTATCCCTTATATCGGGCTTGAGTTTGCGGGACTTCATATCGGTGCCACCTATGACGCCAATACTTCATCACTAAAGCCTGCTACCAATGTCAGGGGCGGAATGGAAATTTCGCTGATTTACATTAAGCAACCTTCAGACCCCAACGCCAAGAAACTGAACTGCCCGAGATTTTGATTTTTAATCCTTCTAATTTATACATCCACCATTATGTATTTGACAATCCGGAAAATTGTATTGTCCGCAATACTCTTCCTATGCCTTTCTTCCGTCATCCAGGCTCAAAAAGACTCAACACTTGACCAGCGTATCGGTGTAGCCTTTTGCAAGGAGTTTTCAAAGATTGACAGTACCAAACTAAAGGGTGATGTGATGGCTGGGAATTGGAACTGGGGCTTATGATATTGCCCCTCATTGAAAGATTTGGCGATGAAATACAAAAAGAATGGGGTATTTCGCCCGATGATGTTGACGGCCTGGAAAAGATAGGAGAAAAAATAGGCCAAATAGCTGCATTAAAGTGTCCGGCCTTTCAGGATTTCGTTGTAAAAAATCTTGATAAACTGGACCTTGATGACGAGGAAAAAGAAAAGTCAGTAGAAGGAAAATTTATCCGGCTGGAGCAACAGGGGTCTTTCAACCAGCTTATTATTAAGTCCAAAAACGGGAAAGAAGAAAAACTCTGGTGGTTTGAATTTTTTGAAGGTGCGGACGAATTTGTTTCAAAGCCGGACCGTTTTAAAAATGAGAAATTAAACGTAAAATATAGGGAAACGGAAGTTTATGATGCTTCTTTAAAAGAATACCGGGTAATACGGATTATTACCAGCCTGAGCAAAGAGAAGAAATAGGAATCCCGGATTATGTTAATTTCCTGCATACTATTTTCAGGGTAATATCGTTCAGCGGTGTTGCTTTTATTTTTTAAAGCCGGATATTATCTTTGCCTCAAATCCGAACCATGCTAAAACGAATCTTTGCCTTTATCTGCCTGCCTTTTATTTCCGTTTGCAGCTATTCGCAGGATGTTGGTTACCGCAGTTTTGATGCCGGCGGCGAATATCAATAGGCCAAAGATGGGCCGGTATTCAGCCTGCAACTGGCTTTCAATGCAGAGGAACATCATTCCATCGTTTTGCGGGGAGGGTATATGAAGTTGTCCGGAAAAACAACCATTGCCCACACCGGTGAATCAGGCAGCGGATGGGGTGGCTCTGTCGGTTACCGGTATCATTTTTCAGTAATCCCGAAACGGTTTTTTATCGGCCCCCGTGCCGGGCTTTGGAATATGAATATTAGCTGGAGTGATTCAGAATCGGAAGGAACATCCAAACTATTGATGTTGCAACCGGCCCTTGAAACAGGCTATACTCTCATCATTAATGACTATGCTTACATCACTCCTTTTATTGCAGCAGGCATACAAACAACGCTGAGCAGCAAGGGCGAAAAAACAGCTTACGGCTCCGGCTTCATTCTTATGGCCGGTATCAGTTTGGGATGGCGCTTTTAGTTTACTTTCATCAGCAGGGGAAGCAGGAACCAGCAAAACAAAGTGATCAGGATAATGGCCACCGCATTCATGACAATCCCCGCTCTTAGCATTTGCTTTAGTTTAATATGCCCGCTGGCAAACACAATGGCATTGGGTGGTGTGCCCATGGGTAACATGCTGGCGCAGCTGGCAGCAAGCGTCATTGGCACACCCAATAACAAAGGGTTCATGCCCATGGAATCTGCAAGCGAACAGACCACAGGGCCAAAAACAATTACCTGCGCCACATTACTCATTACCTCACTGATAAAAATGGAAATCACTGTAATAGCCAGTACTAGTACGATTCCTGAACCGGCATATTGCACCAGCCAATTACCGAGTTGCTGAATCAGACCTGCTTTCTCCAGAGCATCGGCCAGGGCAATGCCCCCGCCAAATAACAAAAGGATACCCCAGGCCATTTTACCGGTATCCTCCCATTCCAGAATGTTTGCTCCTTTTTTTTCTTTGTTTTCAGCCTTCGGTGACTGTCCCGCCGGGCATATAAACAGTGCCAGGGCTCCGATGATGGCAATCATATTATCATCCAGTGTGAACCAGGGCTGGCTGTCATTGATAATTTTCCGGAATATCCAAAAAAATGCAGTTCCAGTAAAAATGATAAGTACTCTTTTTTCCGCTTTACCAAGTCTTCCCAGTATCAATAGTTCTTCACGAATATGCCTGCCGGCTGCTTCGCTGGATCTTATCCTATTCGGAAAAAGGATTTTTGTGCTCACAAAGTACAAAGCCAGCATCAGCAGGATAGCCAGCGGGCTGCACACCAGCATCCAGTCAATAAAACTGATGCTGGTGTTGTACTTTTTTTCAAAGTAACCGACGAACTGCACATTGGGAGGGGTTCCGATAATCGTGGCGATACCGCCAAAGTTGGAGGCATAGGCAATGGACAGCATCAGGCAAAGATTGAAATGGCGGTAGTTTCCGCTCTCATCCAGGTTTTCTTTCATTACATGCACCACCGATAAAGCAATAGGAAACATCATCATGGTAGTGGCTGTATTACTCAGCCACATACTTAGCAGCCCGGTTGCCAGGATAAAGCCCAGAATTATCCTGTTACCGCTGGTGCCCGTTCTGGCTATAATATTCAGGGCGATCCGGCGATGCAGGTTCCATTTTTCAATGGCCAGCCCGAGCATGAAACCGCCCATGAATAAAAAGATGACCTCATTCCCATATGAAGCGGCGGTGGTCTTAATACTGTTAATACCCAGCAACGGGAACAATACAAGTGGCAATAGCGCCACCACCGGCATGGGCAATGCTTCAGTAACCCACCAGGTAATCATCAGCCCTGCCACAGCTAAAACCCTTGCCGCACTTTCAGGAACATGAAAAGGGTTAAGAAAATAAAGCAGCAGAGAGATAACCACTCCGGAGAGTAAAGAAATCAGTTTGAGTTGCTGTTTTGACAAGAAATCTGAATTTTAATGAATGTACAATCTATTGGGGTTTCCCGCTGATGAAAGGGTTCCCTTTCACATAAAACCGGTAGTGCAGCAGGGCATCTTCTTCTGCATACTCCACTCCTATCCTTGGTGATCTGGCAATTTCCTTTTTAGAAAATGTAAAACCATCCTCTGCAATAAACAGCTCATTGCTCTGTAATGAATATCCGCTTTGCGATGTGTCCAGTCCCAGTGCTTTTGACACATTTCCCGGTCCTTTTGTAAGCGAATGGTCCGGTTGCTTTTTTCCTGTTCGCTTCAGCATTATCTCTATCCCCTTCACAGGCTCCAACGCCCGGATAAGTACGGCATGCGGAACATCTTTTGTATGGGTAACCACATTTGCCAAATGGTGAATGCCATAACACAGGTAAATATAAATCAACCCGCCTTCAGCGTACATGATCTCGTTTCGTTCCGTTCTGCGGCCACCATAGGCATGAGAAGCTTTGTCAATAACCCCTTTGTAAGCCTCTGTTTCCACAATACGGCCGGATGTTTCAATGCCGTCCCATCTGGTTACGAGTATTTTTCCCAACAACTCTTTTGCTATCTGCACAACATTGTTGCGGCGGTAAAATTTGATGGTCAGTTTCCTCATCGGGCACCTGCTTTGTATTTTTTGCAATCTATGCACCCTGTCTGTCAACAGACAGGCATTCACTATATTTATTGCTCAAATTAAGGCTTTGCTTAAAGAAATCGTCATAGCTATACAGGGCTGGGAAGATGCCCGGCTTTTTATCAAAAAATACCGGCTTTTCAGTTGGCTCATCATTCCCGGCATCTTGTACAGTATCCTGTTTATCGCCGGTATGCTGATCTTCTGGCGGTCATCGGATACGGTGGTATCCTGGATCAGCAACCGGCTGCAGGTTGAAAACTGGCTGCAAAAGGAAAGAAATGAATGGCTGAGTTTTTTGCTGGTGATGACCGGTGTCATGCTGCGGCTGGTACTGGTGCTATTTTACTTCTCTTTTTTCAAGTATCTTATTTTGATAATCGGCTCGCCCCTGTTTGCCTACCTGAGCGAAAAAACAGACGCCACTATTGAAGGAAAGGAATATTCCTTTGACTGGTCATCCATCAAAAAAGACTGTGTTCGCAGCATCCGGCTTGATCTTCGTAACTGCGGCTGGCAGTCGGTTTATCTTCTGGCGCTGATTGTGCTCTCCCTTATCCCGGTGGCAGGCTGGATCACACCCATCATAGCGTTGCTGATGGAAAGTTATTATTTTGGTTTCTCAATGCTGGACTACAGTTTTGCAAGGGCTAAGCTGACACCTTCGCAGAGTATCCATTTCACCGGTCAGCACAAAGGTCTGGCCATTGGCAACGGATTCCTTTTTTATGTTATGCACATCCTCATCATACTGGCCCCGGCCTATGCAATAATAGCTGCTACGCTGAGTGTTCATAAAATCAAAACTAACTGATGGCTGCTGCTGTTTACCTGATACCATCCCTGCTGGCCCAGGAAGGCCTGGATGGCATTCCTCCTTATATAAAAACGGCAATAAAAGAATGCAGCGTATTTTTTACAGAGAATGAAAGAACTACCCGCCGTTACTTTAAACAGCTTTGGAAAGTTTACCTGCCGGGGCAGGAAATGGTGATTGATGATTATGAGTGGTACACCATCAGCGAAAGCATTTACCCTGTGTTCAGAGAGAAAATCAGGGAAGGGAAAACCATTGGTATTATCAGTGAAGCTGGTTGTCCTGGTGTGGCCGACCCGGGGCAGTCTCTGGTGGCCATTGCGCAGGAAATGGGAGTGGCTGTGAAGCCGCTGGTTGGTCCAAGCTCTATCCTGCTTGCTTTAATGGCCAGCGGTATGAACGGGCAACAATTTCATTTTGTGGGTTACCTCCCGATAGATGAACAACAGCGGGCAAAAGTTATCAAAAACCTAGAAATTGAATCAGCGGCGAAAAACTGTACTCAAATATTTATTGAAACCCCGTACAGAAATAATCAGTTGCTGCAGTCACTTATGCGGCATTGCAGGCCCGCTACAAGGCTTTGTATTGCAGCCAACATCACCGGAAAAAATGAGTTTATCCTTACTAAAAAAATATCTGCCTGGAAAAGCCGGGTCCCTGATCTGCATAAGCAACCCGCTGTCTTTTGTATGAATGCTAACGCTGGGTCTCTAACCTGACACTGTCAACGAGGTATTTACTGTCGCCCCGCCACGGTAAGGCGCCGTTTTTCATTTTATAATGCACGGTGATAAAATGTCCCTGCAGGTTTTCAAGTTTTTTGGCGGTTTCCTTGTCCATAAAAAAAATCCGGATGTGTTTGAACTCATCCGCAGCCATTGCAACCGCATCAAGGCATTGCCGAATGAAATAATGATGATGACCACGAACCTGCCTTCCGGTTATCACCGGGATTTGCAGTTGCTGAAAGAACATTTATTTCCGGCTTTCAAAACACTAAAAGACTGTATTGAAATGGCCGGTCTGATGCTCAGTAATATTGAAATCAGAAAAGATATACTGGTCGATGAAAAATATAAATACCTGTATAGTGTGGAAGAAGTAAATAAATTGGTGAATGCCGGTATGCCGTTCCGGGATGCCTACAAAAAAGTGGGGCGGGATATTGAAGCGGGTAAGTTTAAGTATGATATTTCAGTTCATCATACGCATGAAGGTTCTATTGGAAATCTTTGCACAGAAGAAATTAAAAAGCAGATGCAGAAAATAATTGGCTCGTTTCCTTTTGCATCCGTTCATTCTGCGATTGACAGTCTTCTGAAATAACTTCTACAGGCCATATTTATCCACCAAATAAATAAATGCCGCCATATTTACCGCCCCCAACTCCAGTTCCCGTTTGTTTACGGCTTCAAACACATCACTCCTTGCATGGTGTATATCAAAGTAGCGCTGGCTATCGGGGTTCAGGCTTGCAGTAGGTGTTTTCAATGCCCTGTTAAGCGGACCAATATCCGCACCGCCGCCACCCTTGTTAATTTCTGTACAACCGTAAGGCGCTATCAGCTTCTTCCATGAAAGCACTTTTTCATATTGCGCATCGCTGCCGCTAAAACCTAACGACCTTGGCGTAAAACCACCGGCATCACTTTCCATGGCAAGAATATGTTGCTTCCCTTCCTTCACCGCTTCTTCCGCATATTTAGTACCTCCCCGCAATCCATTTTCTTCATTGGCAAATAATACAAAGCGGATAGTACGTTTTGGTTTATACCCCACTGCCTTAAATGCCCTGAGTATTTCAATGGTCTGCACACAGCCAGCCCCGTCATCATGGGCGCCTTCACAATTATCCCAGCAGTCCAGGTGACCGCCCACAGTTATAATTTCATCCGGAAATTCTGTTCCCCTGAGTTCGCCGATAATATTATGGCCAATTGTATCCGGCAGAAAATGTCCGTTTGTTTTTAAAGTAACCTTTACATTTCCTTTTTGTAATTGTTCACTGAGCCAGTCGGCATCCCGAAGTCCCAGAGCAACCGCAGGAATTTTGGCGTAAGCAGAATCATATCTTGTGGCGCCGGTATGGGGGTTATTATCCGCTGCATGACTCATACTGCGTATAATAACTGCCTTTGCGCCGTATTTGGATGCCCTGGACGGTCCCTGCCCCCGGTACGGGCTTGCATCCCGGTAAGCATGAAACGTATTGATATAAGTGTCGTTGAATTTATGGTTGTAAAACACAATCTTTCCTTTCACCACATCTTTTTTCTTCTCCAGTTCATCAAATGAATGAACAAGAACTACTTCTTCTGTTATTCCGCTTTTTCCTGTACCTGCCGAATTTCCGAGTGCTGCAACATCCAGTTCCTTATATACATATGCCGGAAAGGGTCCTCCCTTTTTTTCAGGCTTTGAAGGAATATACCCTGCTTTGGCATAATCCTTACCTCCCCTTACCCAGTGCGGCACCATACACTCCTGCATCCAGGCACTGTCAGCCCCGCTTTCCTGCATCATTTTTAAGCCCCACTGCTCTGATTTTACCATTCCGGCAGAACCGGCCAGCCTTGGCCCTATTTGTTTGGTCAAATAGCGAAGGTTTTCATAAGCTTTCCCATTTGTCAAAATTTCATCTGAGATTTTTTTGATCCATAAGGAGTCCTTGTTTTGTCCAAACGAGAAAAAAGAAGCTGCCAGCAGGATACCAAGTATAAAAAGATTTCTCATCCGGAATTTTTTCTAAAGATAACCGAAAGCATAAAAAACATGCTGAGAATTTAATATAAACGGTAAACCATACTCCCTCAAAAGGTTTACCTTCGGTAACTCATAGAAACGATTATGCGGATAGGAATAGTTTGCTACCCCACTTTTGGGGGATCAGGTGTGCTGGCAACTGAATTAGGAAAGGCGCTGGCACAAAAAGGACACCAGGTTCATTTTATTACTTACCGGCAGCCAGTGCGGCTCGACGGGTTTATTCCCAATATTTTTTACCATGAAGTGCAGGTGCCTACTTACCCGCTGTTTGATTATCCCCCTTATGAAACAGCCCTGGCCAGCACCCTGGTGGATGTAATTAAAAACAATAATCTTGACCTGCTGCATGTGCATTATGCCATTCCGCATGCCTCTGCTGCTTATATGGCAAAACAAATCCTGAAAAAAGAAGGGAAAAACATTCCTGTCATTACCACACTTCATGGAACCGATATCACACTGGTAGGGCGGGATAAAACCTATGCTCCGGTCGTCACCTTTTCCATCAACGAAAGCGATGTGATTACTGCTGTATCCGAGAGCCTGAGAAACGATACGTACAGGCATTTCAGCATTACCAAAGAAATAGAGGTCATTAAAAACTTTGTGGATGTGAGCCGTTTCAGCCGAAAGCCCATTGATGCTTTTAAAAAAATGATTGCCCCCAACGGGGAAAGGGTGCTGATGCATGCTTCTAACTTCCGTAAACTGAAGCGTATACCCGATGTGATCCATATTTTCAAGGAAGTGAATGATAAAATACCCAGCCGCCTGATGCTGGTGGGCGACGGGCCTGAAAGGCCTCCTGCAGAAGACCTTTGCCGTGAACTGAATCTTTGTGATGAAATCCGTTTTGTAGGTAAACAGGAACAGATGGAAGATATACTGGCCATTGCCGATTTATTTTTACTGCCTTCTGAAACGGAAAGTTTTGGGCTGGCTGCGCTGGAGGCAATGGCAGCCGGTGTACCGGTGGTAACCACCAATGCCGGCGGATTAAGTGAAATAAATATCCCCGGTGAAACAGGTTATATGGGCGATGTAGGCGATGTAAAAACCATGGGGCAGCAGGCCATCAAAATTCTGCGGGATGATGAAGTGCTGAAAAAATTTAAAGTAAGAGCGGCGACGCATGCCCGTAAATATGACATCAGCAATATAGTGCCGCAATACGAAAAACTTTATGAACGTTTTCTGTAAAATCATAGCGGGTCTGCAATGCCGCCTTTCAAAATTTTCTGCAAACTGTTTACCGGCGAAGCCATGGCAATGGATCTACATTCCGGGTCTCGATCATCAGGATAAAATCAATTTGGCCACCCGTTCCGTCATCATCTTTCCCCGCACGGCCAATTTGCTGCCCGGTTTTTACTGTTGAACCTTTTGATACCGATACCCCTGACAGGTTGCTGTAAGTAGTAAAGTACTTGCCATGCCTGATGGTAACCGCTGTGCCATCACCCAGGCTGTAAACTGCACTCACTTCGCCATCAAAAACTGCTTTTACAGGTTCGCCGTGTGAAGGAGTGGCAATGGAGATACCCGGGTTATCAAAAGTAAGCAGGGTATTTTCAATCTTGTTAGGCCCAAAACGCAATGCCAGCACTCCATTATCCACAGGCCAGGGTAATTTGGCCCTGTTGGCGGCAAAACTGCTGTTGAGTGCAACATCTTTTGCATTCAGGTCAAGATAGCTGTCCGGTTTCTTTACCGCTTCATTTCTTTTTGATGTCGTTGTTCCGGGAGTACCTGTTGATATGGTACCGGGAATGACTGCCGGATTGGATTCGGGATTAGTGGAAGGATTATTCTTTTTCGCCAGTTCATCCGCTTTCTTTTTAACATCTGCTTCCGCTTTGGCTTTTGCTTTCGCCGCTTCAATTTCTCTCCTTACTATTGCGAGTATCGCATTATTGAGTTCTTTATCCCGTTTCTTTTTAGCAGCTATTTGTTTTACCAGGTCTTTTTCCTTTGATTTTAACACGGCCACCACGGCTGCTTTTTCTTTTTTCTGTACTTCCAGTTCCTGCACCTGTTTGGTCTGGTTAACCAAGGCTGCATTCTTCTGCTCTTTTCTTCCCAGTTGCTGTTGCTTTCTTTTAGCAATAAGGTCTTTCGTTTCCAGTATGGTGGTCACCTGTTTTTCACGGTATGCCCGGTAACTTTTTAAATAACTGATCCGCCTGATGACATCATTAAAACTGTTAGCCGAAAAAATGAAGTTGAGATAGTCGTAATTGCTTTTGTTCTTGTAGGCATATACTACGGACCTGGCATATTGTGCTTTCAGGGTATCCAGTTGCTTTTGCAGTCGGTATATTTCCAGGTTGCTCAGGTAAATATCATCATCAATGGATCTGATTTCCCGGTTGATGTTGTTCAGATACTGTTCCTGCAGGGCAATTTTTCTGTTCAGTACATTCAGATGGCCAAGGCTTTGTTTGGTTTGCCCTTTGACCTTGTTGTACATGCTCTGAATTTCTTTCAGCTCCTGCTGGATAGCCTGTCTTTCTTTTTCCAGTTGCGCCTTGTCCTGTGCCGGCTGGGCATTCAGCAGGGCAGAAAAGCTGCAAAAAGCAAATAAAACAAACAATGTTTTTCGTGTCATAGATGCTGAAGTGCCTGTTAAAAAAAGAGGGACAGATTAACTGACAACATAACGGAACAATGCAAAATAAATTTTATTGCCCTAATTTCTTGTATAATTTTTCGGAATGGAGAAGGGAAAGCTTAACGTTTCATTAAAATCATACTGCCGGTAATTAAGCTTTATATCAAGCTTTTTCCTCTCGGATATATTAATAAATCTCCTGGTTGAAAAATTAGGTCCTTTTTTGGGTTCATACCCCTCATAAGACAAGTAGCAGGTCCGGTTCCTGGTTTCTTCCACATCATCCAGCTTGCTGCTGAGAGCCAGTTTGCTGTCTTCCGATACAGTAAAAAGGTTTTTAAAGAAATCTCCCAGGCTCAGCAGTGAAACCGTTCCGGAAGATTTGGAATAGGAAATAATATTGGAGTCAAAAAAAACCGGGTTGCCCACCAGTAAATCCTGCAACGATGAAAGGCTTAGCGGAAGTTCGGTCACTTCCTGCAGATAAGATACGCTTCTGGCTGTATAAATTCTGTCCTGCTTGTTCAGCAGTTTTACCGAGTCCTTTGTTATACAGGCCCTGAGGCCCTCAATGCCGAGAAGGGCGGTAACAGATACCCAAATCACACTGTCTTTGTACATCCTGATATGTGCATTCACATCATATTTTTTGCCATCCCCGTCCTTGTATTCCACATCCACTTTTGCTGAAAAAGTGGTATAATTTATCCGGTTGGCAAGAATACTGTCATAATGGTTCCCGATAAACGCAATGGAATCCAGTTTTGAACGATCAGTATTAATGACCGGAGCAACAGCTGTATCTTTTTTTACTATAGCGGTTTGTATCTTCCTTGTTGAACGGCAGGAATACAAAAAGAGGGCCAGGGTAATAAGAAAGGTAAAAAAACGCTTCATTGTTTATTGTTTGCCTGTATGGCCAAAACCTCCCTCATTCCGCAGGGTTACCGTTAACTCACCGGCTTCTTTCCATACTGCCTTTTCCACTTTTTGAATAATCATTTGTGCGATGCGATCGCCCGGCTGAATGACCTGGTCTTCGGCAGAAAGGTTGATTACTACTATCTTAATTTCTCCCCTGTAATCCGCATCAACGGTACCGGGAGAGTTCAGGCAGGTAATTCCCTGTTTAACGGCCAGTCCGCTGCGGGGTCTTATCTGCGCTTCAAAGCCTTCCGGAAGTTCAATAAACAGCCCCGTGGGAATCAGGGCTCTTTCCAGCGGTTTCAGATGTTTTGGCTTTTCAAGAAAGGCCCGCACATCCATACCTGATGAGCCGGCTGTGGCATATTCCGGTAAAGGATTGTCCGATTGATTAATAATTTTTATTTCTACAACTGACATGCGGGCAAAGATAACCCGTACTTGTTTACAGGCCGTTTGCTCTACCTATACCTTATTCCTTTTCACCAGCACAGTAGCGTAGGCAGTAAGCCCTTCTTCCCTGCCAATAAACCCCAGTTTTTCTGTAGTAGTTGCCTTAATTGAAATATATTTTTCGCTGATGTTGATTATCCCGGCGATTACTTTCTTCATTTGGTCTACATAAGGCTTTATCTTAGGGGCCTGCAGACAAACAGTCGAATCAATGTTTACAACTGAATAGTTCTGCGTCCTTACCAGTTCCATAGTTCGTTGCAGCAGTATTTTGCTGTCAATATCCTTAAAGGAAAGATCGGTATCGGGGAAATGTGTACCCATATCGCCCAGCCCCAGTGAGCCCAGCAGGGCATCACAGATAGCATGCAGAAGCACATCAGCATCGCTGTGACCCAGCGCCCCCTTTGAATGCTGAATCAATACACCGCCTATCCAAAGCCGCCTGCCTTCTTCCAGCCGGTGAAAATCAACTCCCGATCCAATTCTGTATGCCATTCTCTTTTCTGATTAAGAATACAAATATCATGAAAAGCAATGGATGAAACGGCCGAATGAAGATTGCTCCTAAAAACAAAACGCCCCCCGGATGACGGGAGGCGTTGTCTATTATTAAAACTTTTTAATTATTTCTTTTTTGCCTGGCTGAAATCAAACAACAGAGAGAAACGAAGAGTGTTTGACAGAGGGTTGCGGTTTACACCACTTCCTGAAGGAACCAAATAAGCAAAGTTGAAACCGAAAATGTTGTATTTGAGGCCAACGCCTACTGTGAAATAACGGCGGTTTCCTTTGAACTTATTCTCATAAAAATAACCCGCACGCAGAGCAAACTGGTTATTGTACCAGTACTCAGCACCTACTGAAACAGTAAATTCTTTCATTTCCTCGCCAAAGCCATCCTCAGCATCTCCAAATGAACTGAACCAGCTTCCGATCACACTCTTATTCCTGTAGTCAACCAAGCCTGCAGAATCTGTTGGTGGAGTGGGAACCAGCAACTTATTTAATTCAAGGCCAATTGAAATCTGGTTATTATTATTGAACTTATTAGTGTAGTTAGCGCCAAATCCCAGGTTGGCAGGAATGAAATCTTTTGCATCAGCATTATCTGTATAAGAAATTTTTGAGCCGAGGTTGGAAAGAACTGCACCCCATGCCCAGCCATCGCCGGAAGCTTTAACAGCATTGCCGTAATAAGCCAGATCGGCAGCTACAGCACTTCCGGTTTTGTATGTAGTACCGCCTGCATTGAAGCCGCTGGCCAGGTTAGAATTGATATACCGGAGGGCAATACCCACACCGTGCTTGGCATTTAACCTGCGGGAATATCCCACATCCACACCAAATTCACGGGGACGGAAAGAGGTAAGATCGTTACCCAATGCGTCAGTGAACTGGATGTCGCCAAGACTGAAATAACGAACACTGGTCGTGATAGCCTGGTTGTCGTCAAATTTGTAATGCCCGGCTAAAGAAGCAAGAAACACATCATTTACGAGATCTTTTAACCAGGGTGTGTACGTAGCAGATACACCGCTTGATGCATTGAAGGCTGCTTTACCTACGTTCCAGATGCCGGAATACTGGTCAGCAGAAGTGGCTATACCCAGTTCTCCCATACCGCCTGAGCGGGCATCGGGTGAAATACGAAGGAAGGGAACAGCAGTGGTTACGACGTTGATTTTACCCTGTGCATTAACGGTGGAAATAGCACCACAAAAGAGCAGAGTAATGGCAGTTAGTTTTAAAGCAGTTGGTCTCATTAGAAAGTTTTTTATAATGGTGTAAATATAGAGCTTTTGATTAAAAACAAAACTAAAATAGAAAATTTAATCCAAAACCAAAAAATTGTGTTTTTTTCTGATTATCCGGCTATTGGATAAGCCCTACCGGCTATGCCGGGGAGGCAAAGTAATGCAAAAACGTTATGTTTCGGATTTTATTGTAAAATAATTTTATCTCCGGTTTCAGTCGCAAATAACGTCCATGATTTTAATCATAAAAAGCCCTGGCTAAAAAACCGCCCCGAAATAGGCACATTTTACCCCCGGCCTGAAATTTTATCAGCCTATAATAACACCATTTTTTCAATTTTTTCTTTTCGCTTTCCGTCTGGCGAAACCACCTGCAAACGATAAAGATAAACCCCTCTGCCAAGCCTGTTTCCGTAATCATCCCTGCCGTCCCAGTCAATTGATTCAGATCGGTTGCCCTCTATTGTCATCATCCGGGTTATGGTTTTTACAACACGGCCGGTAACGGTCATAATTTGAATTTTTACCTGCAGAGGCTGTCCGGGCCGGTTATGTTCAAACCAGAAACTGGTTTTTGTAGTAAAGGGGTTGGGATAATTCAATACATGACTAAGCTCCAACTCTTCATTTTTAACCACTGTAAACTCAAGAACCGATTCGCCGGAATTATTCAGTACATCCCATGCTTTTACTTTCAATGTATGATAACCGGGCTCCAGTTCCGGCAGCTGAAAACGGATGGTTCCCTGCTGGTAGCTGTTGAGCTCGGCCTGGAAAAAATCATTCAGTATGAAATACCGGTTATTATCATTATCAAGAGTCGCCACAATATCATGCCCGATACCCGTGCCCACGGTATTAATCCCGGCAGAATCGGCCAGTTTCACAATCAAAACAGGGTTCTGATTGGTGATGCCGCCATGGACAAAAAGCTCATCGTTAAGAAAAAGCCCGATATCAGGGCCGGTATTATCTGAGATATTACCACTCCCTGCTCCGCCTATTATGAAATTCGTAAAGTATCCGCTGGCATCCTGGTTTCCGTCTTCTGCATAAAGGCTCAGTTTACCATTGCCGAACTGGTAGTTTATATCCCTGGGAACCCGGAATGTAAAACTGAATTTGCCACCCGTTACACGGGCTTTACCCCTGAACAGGGTAATTGTTTGCGACTGGAAAGCGGCCTGCTGGCTTCCCGGATCGTTGGCGAGAGTGGTGATGGTCTGCGGTTTTTCAAAAACAGACGGATATACGGTTCCATTAAAACTGGTGAGCAGATTACCCTGCCAGTCGGTAATTTCTCCTTCAATATTTACTTTTTCCGTTGCGCTCAGTGTATCGGCCTGGTTTACCGGCAGTCCATTCACTTTTGTTGCCACCGCCTTTAAAGCAGGAAAACCCAGGGTAAGGGCGGGGTCGCCAAGCAGGGTAAACTTTCTGTTGTTTACAATATCGCCTGATGTTTGATAAGTATAATTTTTGGCCTGCCGGACAGACTCCCCGAGGGTTTTATAACGCCCTGAAGCGTCAGGCTGAAGGGCAAACTGCAGGTAGTTATTGTTCATCCCCCGGTTACTGAAAGCAAACACCGGCCGGGTGGTTGTCATCAGGGCAATAGCCCCTGTTTGAGGTCTTAATAAAATATTTTCGCCAAGGGAAGCAACAGTGGGATTGTCATAAGGAGCAAAATCACAGGTGGCGGTTATAAATAGCGGCAACCTGCCGGGATTATTCCAGTTATTTACTATCTCCTGATCCAGGACCGTTTCTTCTGCCAGCCGCCGGGGACCCCCATGGCCGTTATAATTCCAGATCAGGGTACCATTGTAAATTTGGTTATTACTCGCCTGATTTGCAAGCGGATACCGGCTGCCTCCGGCACTGGTTTCCTGAACATATGCATCAAGGTAAATTTTTTGCTGATTGAACACCGATGCAGCAGCGGCCGTGGTAGTGATGATCTCCGCATCCTGTAGATGCAGATTGCCATCCTCGTCGTCTGCAACAAAGGTCAGGTTATTTCTCCAGGGCCCAAGACTTTGCGGTGCCAGATAAATTACCAGCTTGTCAACATAGTTTTTTGCCTCTTCGGGGTTTTTGGCGGGCACCCGCCCAATTCCAATATCAAGCAGGTTGCTGACCACTGCTGAGTTGATGTCCTCCTGATCATCCAGAAATCCAAAAAAATCATCTGATGTATAGCTGCCAAGCGGGTCAAGAGAAATACCGGTTTGCCAGGCCGGTACCAGGTTTGTATTATTAACAAGGCGGTTTTGATAATCAAATGAGGCATCGCCGAACAAAAGCAGATACTTTGGCCGGCCGGCTGTTGTGCCATATTTATCCCAGTACATCTTTACAAAATCCCGTATGGCTGCAGGATCAGGGCTGCCTCCGGAGAACTCATTAAAAACCTGGTCAGTGCTAACAACAATCGTCCGCAGATTATTACGCTGGCGATGTAATGCAGCTATAGCATTGGCATGAGGCAATAATGAATGGAATGAAACAATAATGAAATCCGCCGGCGAACTGGCATGCAGGTTTTGTGCGGCCACAACCCCCTCGGAAGAGGGAATAAGAAAATCCTGTGGATTGAAGGCAACATATTCCCTTAAAACCAGCGCATCATTTACAAACCTGAATTCGCTGCCTGTTAAACTTCCCTGCATTTTTCGGGGGTTAAGCGGGTTTGTAACTTCCCACACCTGGGTGTTGCTGCCGGCATTACTCACTACAAATTCAGCACGGCTGTTGCCAGTACTAAGCCAATCACGGAACAATAACCGGTTTATCCCGCCGAGCGAAATAGATCTTCGGGCAAACAGTTCAAACCAGTTAAGCCAGCCCTGTGCATTTACACCCCCGGGTACATAAGTAAAACTGATGTTATTGCTGGGTTGTGCCCCGGGAACCACGATTTGTGATGCGGCCTCACGGGCAAACAAATCATACTGCCCGCTGCCGGTTGCAGGGACTAAAAGCTGACCTGCCGGCTGGTTATTAATCCGGATATCAAAACGGCTGCCAGCGTTAACCGACCTGGCAGCACAACTTACCTGCAAATGCATGGCTGTGCCGCCTTGGATGTTCGGAAGACTGACAGTAAAACTGCGGGTGAGGGATCTGCCAGGCAAGGCTGACATCTCCTCACCATACCACTCCCTTCCGCTGCCTAAAAAATTAACGGTATCCAGTTCATGAAAATACCTTTCCGAAAAACCAGTGACTGTTACAACCGGCGAAGTCAGTAAAGGAGCGTTAGTGATTCTTTTTCCAGCACCCCCGATAGTTAGAAAATAAAATGCCTTATCGCTGTAAATATTCTTCCGGTGAAAAAATCGTTGATTGACAGAGTCTTTTACCCATTCATGCGGTCCATTGGCATAAAAAAGGACATAATCAGACCCATCAAGCACCCCGTCACCGCCATCTGCAACCTGTATGGCATTTTCAATCAGATCATCGGCGTGGAGTATATTATTCGCTTCCGGGAGCATGGCGCCGCCGTTTCCATACAACCTGATGGCAGCTGAGGAAAGAGAGGAGGTATTTACGCCCAGGCTATTTAGGAAGGGGATGTCTATTTTATAAATTCCCGGAGCAGTAACCCCAATTTTGAACCAATTGCCGTTAGCCAGTACCGAAGCAGGAGCATATATTCTTTGCGCATTTCCTGGATAAGCCATTGCCATCATCCATCCGCACATATACAGTAACCGTCTCTTTTTCATTCGTCAGTCGTTGTTTTAGAGGGTATTTTTACAACGCAAAAAAAGTAGTTCTGCGTAGCCAGTTTTACTCAAAGTACCTATATTCGCAAATCCGGTTAACTAAACGGAAGCGGGCAGGTAAATAAGAGCTCCTGGATGCAATATTTTACCCCAACCGGCGTTAAAAATATTCCAATTCACAGGTTTATACAAAAAACTATGAGAGTTAAAAACTTGACAATCCTTTTATCCTGTATGATGCTGCTGGCATCCTGCAAAAACGGCGGCCTCTTCAAGAAAAAGAAAGCTAAGTCGGATATAACCGGCTGGAACTACAATGATAAAAATGAAGGTGGGTACCGTGTAACCAAATCCAAGGAACAGGGTCTTGGCCCAGGGCTGGTTTTTGTTCAGGGCGGTACCTTTACCATGGGTCAAACCGAGGAAGATGTAATGGGCGACTGGAACAATATTCCCCGCCGGGTATCGGTTCCCTCATTTTATATAGACCGTACTGAGGTGACCAATGTGCACTACCGTGAATATCTGCACTGGCTGTACCGTGTGTTTGATCCCACCGACCCCGCCAATGCAGCTATTATTGCCGGCGCCCTTCCGGATACACTTTGCTGGAGAAGTGAACTAAGCTATAATGAGCCGCTGGTAGAGTTTTACTTCCGCCATCCTGGTTTTAATGACTATCCCGTAGTAGGTGTAACCTGGCAGCAGGCCAAAGATTTTTGTCTTTGGAGAAGCGACCGGGTGAATGAAAAAGCCCTCATGAAAGAAGGCTATGTAAACAAAAACAACCTGAAACCCGGTGCACAGCAGGGTGATAACAATTTTACTTCCAAATCATACTTGCTTGGGCTTTATACTGCCCCTCCAGGTAAAATAAAGACCAAAAAAGGAGAACCTAAACAAACTACCGCTTCTACGGAGTCCGGCATTTTGTTGCCCGATTACCGTCTTCCGTTTGAAGCCGAGTGGGAGTACGCTGCTTATGGCCTTATTAATCAAAACCCCCGCCCCAGTACCAAGGAAGGTAAGCGTGGCGAGGAACTGGCCAGTAACAAACAAATGTATCCGTGGGCACAAAATATTAACGGTCTTCGTGACACCCGCCGCGGAAGTTGGCAGGGTATTTTCCTGGCAAACTTTAAAAGAGGTTCTGGTGACAACGCAGGTGTGGCCGGTGGTTTGAATGACCGGGCCTTTTACACCGCTCCTGTAAAATCATTTTATCCCAACGGCTTTGGCATCTATAACATGGCAGGCAATGTGAATGAATGGGTGGAAGACACTTACCGCCCCCTGTCTACACTCGACTTTGATGATATGCCAGCCCCTTTCCGCGGCAACAGATATAAAAAACTGTATGTGGCTAACTCTTCTTCCATGGATCCTTCAACCAGGTTTGAAAAAGACAGTTCCGGCCGTGTGAAAATGGTGGATGTAACCGACGCGGAAAGCAAGAACCGCAGAAATTACCAGAGAGGCAATGTGATTGATTATTTGGATGGCGACTCTTTATCACAATCATCCTACGGATACGGTGTTACTACCCTCATCCATACAGAAAAATCAAAAGTGTATAAAGGCGGCAGCTGGAATGACAGGCCTTACTGGCTTACCCCGGGCAGCCGTCGTTTCCTGGAAGAAGATCAGTCTCTCAGCACTCTGGGTTTCCGTTGTGCTATGGACCGTATAGGCAGCCCTGAGGGCAATAAACGCAAAACCGGCCAGCACTTTAAAACCAGACGGCAAAAAAGATAATATTTTATTTGACCCTGTTTCAACCCCGGCTATAAGGCCGGGTTTTTTGTTTCAATGAGTTCAACGCCTGACAGGCGTATTTTTGCCTGATGCAAACAGAAGAACTGTATAAAATTTTTCTGGCTCATCCTTCTCTACAGACTGATTCCAGAAAACTGAATTCAGGCGATATCTTCTTTGCTTTGAAAGGAGATCTGTTTAACGGCAATACATTTGCCCGGCAGGCTATTGAAGCCGGTGCCGCTTATGCAGTAATTGACGAACCGCAATATGAAATTCCCGGCAAGACAATACTGGTAAAAAATACACTAAACAGTTTACAGCAACTGGCCAAATATCACCGCCGGCAATTTAATGCCTTGCCTGCCGGCAGACAGGTTCCTTTTTTAGCTATTACCGGGAGCAACGGCAAAACCACCACCAAGGAACTGATACATGCCATTCTTTCAACCACTTTCAAAACGTACACCACAGAAGGTAACCTGAACAATCATATCGGTATTCCGCTGACTATTTTGAAAATAAAAGAAGATGCACAAATAGCAGTAATTGAAATGGGCGCCAATCACCAGAAAGAAATTGCATCATATTGTGCGTACACGATGCCGACACATGGTTTAATTACAAACTGCGGTAAAGCACATCTTGAAGGATTTGGCGGTGTGGAAGGAGTAAGAAAGGGCAAGGGGGAATTATTTGATTACCTGCGCAGCTATAACGGAACGGCATTCATTATGCAGGATTACGCATACCTGCAGGAAATGAGCGGGGGCATTGCACATATTTTAAGATATGGGACCAAGCATGCAGATATAGAGGGCTGTGTGCTGAAAAATGAACCTTTCCTGGAAGTGGAAATAAATAAAGGGGTAAACATACCCTCCATCAAAACGCAATTAGTAGGAGATTATAATTTCCCCAATGTATTGGCGGCTGTGGCAGTTGGAAATTATTTTAAAGTGCCTGCAGAAAAAATAAAAATGGCCATTGAGAATTATACTCCTTCCAACAGCCGCTCGCAACTGATCGAAAGAGGTACCAACAAAATAATTCTTGATGCCTATAATGCCAACCCCAGCAGTATGAAACTGGCTATTGAAAACTTTGCTAACCTGAGAGCAGAAAACAAAGTGCTGATGCTGGGCGGTATGGCTGAACTTGGCAGCGAAAGCATTGATGAGCACAAGGCCATGATTGACCTGATTAAACAACATAGCTGGAAAGCGGTTGTGCTGGTCGGCAGTGATTTTATTCATATCCCCCACCCTTTTATTTCCCTTGAAAATTCTGCTGAAGCCAAGGAATGGCTGCAGGCGCAACGTTTTGAAAACACCCACCTGCTGGTAAAAGGAAGCCGGAGTATGCAGATGGAAAAAGTATTGGAACCCTAATCGTATAAAATGAACTGGAAAAAACTGTTTCCGCAATTTGAACCTGACTTACTTTCTGCAATAGAAAAAGAAGCAGTTGAAAAAAGTTTCAGGGCCGGAGAGGTGATAATGGGTACAGGACAATACATCAAATCCACCGTTTTGGTGCTGGAGGGCCGTATTAAAATTTACCGTGAAAACCCCGAAGGGGGTGAATTTCTTATGTATTATCTCGGCCCCGGTGAAGCCTGTGCCGCTTCCATGATTTGTGCAATTCAATCGCAAACAAGTGAGATAATGGCTTTGGCCGAAGAAGATACTGAAGTGCTGATGATTCCCATACAACTGATGGATGATCTGATGAATCAATACAAAAGCTGGTACCAGTTCGTAATTCAAACTTACCGCAGCCGGTTTGATGAATTACTTTCTGCTGTGGATAATGTTGCATTCCGTAATATGGATGAGCGGCTTGAGTTTTACCTTAAAAGATATGCCGGTAAAGCAGGTAAAAAGCAAATAGATATTTCTCATCAGCAAATTGCAGATGATCTGAACAGTTCAAGGGAGGTTATCTCCCGGTTGCTGAAAAAAATGGAACAGCGGAACTTAGTGAGGCTGAACCGGAATATGATTGAACTTCTCTGACAGGGCCGGTGTGATTTCTGTCACTGTGAGACAAGGGCTGATAATCTAATCTTGTATAAATTTCATACATGGAAATAGCCGGCTATATTGCTTCCCTGGTCATTGGTATTTCTCTGGGTCTTATTGGCGGCGGCGGCTCCATTCTTACAGTACCTGTACTTGTTTATCTTTTAGGTGTGGAACCCGTTTTGGCAACAGCATATTCGTTGTTTGTTGTCGGGCTTTCCAGTCTGATAGGGGCAGTTCCAAAATATAAACAGGGATTGGTTGACCTCAGAACGGCTGTCATTTTCGGCATACCTTCCATTGCTGCAGTTTTTGTTACCCGGAAATTTATTGTTCCGCTGATACCGGATAAAGTATTCAGTATTGGCAGTTTCATGGTTACAAAAAGCATCCTGATGATGGTGTTGTTTGCCATCCTGATGGTATTCGCATCTGTATCCATGATCCGTGAAAAAAATAAGAACGGAAATAATAACGGGACAGATGCTGAACGGCGTTTCAACTACCCGGCGATTGTATTGGAAGGAGCTGTAGTGGGCACATTGACAGGCCTTGTTGGCGCCGGCGGCGGCTTTTTGATTATTC
Organism: Bacteroidota bacterium; assembly: GCA_016868455.1. Classification (GTDB taxonomy): domain Bacteria; phylum Bacteroidota; class Bacteroidia; order Chitinophagales; family Chitinophagaceae; genus JJ008. The sequence continues at coordinate 854 of VGGV01000028.1, read as the reverse complement.
CTGCCCTTGTATTGCTCAGCAAGCTGCCTATGAAACAGGCGGTAGGAACTTCACTTCTGATTATTGCTGCCAAATCACTCATAGGATTTACCGGCGACTTATCTCATTTTACAATAGACTGGAAATTATTACTGAGTGTAACCGCCATCGCAGTTGCCGGAATATTTATTGGCGATGCCCTTAGCAAAAAAGTGGATGGCAACAAGCTGAAAAAAGGGTTCGGATGGTTTGTACTGGTGATGGGCATTTACATAATTATTAAAGAGTTATTCTTTCCGGGCGGGGGCGGCCATTAATTGTGATAAAAATCACCGTGCCCGAAATGGACAAGTACGAAATTTGTTTATTCAATTTTAAACTCAAAAAAACTTTATATGAAAGTTAAACAAATTTATACCGGTTGTCTTGCAGAGGGCGCATACTACATTGAAAGTAATGGCGAAGCCGTAGTTATTGACCCGCTGCGGGAAGTGGAACCCTATATACAAAAAGCAGAACATAACAATGCAAAAATCAAATACGTTTTTGAAACCCATTTTCATGCTGACTTTGTAAGCGGCCATTTGGACCTGAGCAAAAAAACCGGCGCACCGATTGTGTACGGCCCAAAATGCAAAACCCGCCTTTGATGCCATAATAGCAAAAGACGGCGAGGAGTTTAAAATTGGTAATGTAACATTGAAAGCATTACATACACCCGGCCATACAATGGAAAGCACCTGCTATCTTTTAAAGGATGAAAATGGAAAAGAGGTGGCCTTGTTCTCCGGCGATACATTATTTATTGGTGATGTGGGCCGCCCGGATCTGGCACAAAAAGTAGTTGCCGATTTAACGCAGGATAAATTAGCCGG
>VGGV01000027.1 GCA_016868455.1 Bacteroidota bacterium | reverse complement strand
GTGTTTTCTCTGCCAGGATGTATGCCATGTATTGAGAGAACATCATCTGCACGAACGTTTTACAGGTCCGAGGTATTTTGTTCATGTGGCTTCATTGGAAATGCATCCGCTGGATGTGGAAGACCGCAGAGAAGACCTGAAGAAAACAGATGGCATTGGTTTTTGCAATATCACAAAATGCTGCACAAATGTTTGCCCGCAGGAAATCACCATTACTGACAATGCCATCATACCTTTAAAAGAAAGAGTTGCGGATAAATATTATGACCCGTTAAAAAAATTATTTCGCCTGTTTCGATCCAGGAAACGAAACAGCTAAGATCAAAACATATTAATCAGGTTGTTTAAAACATTTTTTATGTTTCAAATTAAGCCCCTCTCCAAAGAGAGTATTCCGGCGGCGCTTGAAAAAGCGGAACGCTACCGCCTGTTGAATGAACCTATGCTGACTGAAAGTATTTGTCTTGATATACTGGAGGCGGATCCGGAAAATCAAAAGGCAATTGTTACGTTACTGCTGGCCATCACCGACCAGTTCGGCACATCCGCATTAAGTGATGCAAATACGGCAAAACAATTATTGTCCCGGTTGTCTGATGAATATGACAAGCAATATTATTCAGGTCTTATTTGTGAGCGTCAGGGGAAAGCCAAACTCAATAAGTGGATCCCGGATGGTGGTTTTGTTGCTTATGAGTGGCTAAGAGATGCAATGGATCACTATGAAAAAGCGGAAGCAATAAGGCCTCCCGGAAAAGATGATTCCATTTTGCGCTGGAACACCTGTGCCAGGTTAATTATGAAGCATAACCTGAAACCAAGGGATGAAAATAACTTTGAGCCGCCGCTGGAATAATGGCGGTCAGCAAACGTCTAATCTTTTTTATTCAATTTATTTTTCCCTTGCCCTTTTTAATAGTTCGTCTGAAGAAAAAAAGAAAAATTAATTTTTCGGCAGCAAATATCCCAGAGGAAAGAATTATTTATTTTCAGATGAAGTTTTTTTAACTGTATCCATATCATCAAAAGTTTTCTTCATAATATCCAGCAACTCATTTTTTTTACCAGGCTCAATATTCTCATCAGTAAAAATTTTTTGCAGGAACTGAACCATTACAGCACGGGGCCCCTTTTCCTCACCACCTGAAAACGCAGTATTGTTCATTAATGAAAATTCACGGTATGTTCCAATAATAAATGCCATGAATAATAAAGAAACTATAATTGTGAGTATAATTATAGCTGTGTTTTCCATGGATCTATTGTTTTCGTTTTAAAATAATATAGATTAATAAACCCAGGATAGTGGGTGGCCATAATCCTATGAAAATGGCCCTCATTGGCTGATCGAGTATAACAAAATAGTATTCTGAAACAAAAATCAGCACAATGGTTATTATCAGAATTAATATCTCGGAGACTTTGAATTTGGAGAACATGTAGTCTGTTTTTTAGATGAATATCGCCCTGCCGAATTCATCATGGTTAATTACACTTTCTGGTTAGTGGTGATGAGAAAATAATAAGCCCCCAAAGAAGGCTTATTAATGTTCTCAAAGGGCAAATTATCCGGGTAATACCACTGTGTCTATAACATGAATTACTCCATTACTGCCTTTCAGGTCTGCAACGGTTACATACCCCGCATTTCCTTTCTCATCAGTAAGTTTTACTTTTCCGTTTTCTAAAGAGACTTTTAATATTCCACCACTTACGGTTGTTAAAGAAACAGAGCCATTCCCTTTTTTAATTGCATCCAGTACAGCTTTTGAATCCAGGTTGCCGGCTACCACATGATATGTCAGGATCTTTGTAAGGGTTGCTTTGTTTTCGGTTTTAAGCAGGAAATCAACTGTGCCCGCAGGCAGTTTACCAAAAGCATCGTTTACAGGTGCAAATACTGTAAACGGTCCATCACTCTTTAATGTAGCCACAAGGTCTGCCGTTTTTACTGCTGCAACAAGTGTTGTGTGTGCTTCTGATCCAACAGCAATGTCAACGATGTCTTTCTTTTGTGCAAATGTTGATGAAGTGGCAAATAACGCAAGCATTAATACCGCTGATTGAAATAACTTGTTCATGATTTTTAATATTTTTTTGTTTAATAATATATAATAAACATTAAACAAAAGAAATGGTTCGTTTTTCTATAATTTATTTTTTTAAACCACATTTTGTTAAGAAGATCCTGTAATATCAAGGCGATACATTAAACAATATAAATTGCAGATAAGTGTTTGTATTCATTTATGAACTTAATCATCCATTTTTTGTTTCAAAGCCCATCATACATCATTGTATGAAATCCTCATTATATGCATGTAAATATCTTTTGGTTCCGGCGGGATTTACGATTGATTGACAACCATGGCTTGTTCCGGGCATTAATAAGCGGCAAGCCGGTTGTGCCTGTTTTTATTTTTGATAAAAACATACTTGGCAGCCTGCATAATAAAAATGATAAAAGGGTAACATTTATTTATGATTCTCTGCTGAAGTTGCAGGAGGGAATAAAGAAAAACAATTCCTCCCTGCACATTTTGTACGACACGCCGCTGAATGCCTTTAAAAAACTTGCAAAGGAATTTAAGATTAATGAAGTGTTTACCAACCACGATTATGAACCGTATGCGATAAACCGGGATGATGAAATAGCAAACTTTTTAAAAAAGAACAAAATAAAATTTTCAACTTTTAAAGACCAGGCAATTTTTGAAAAGAACGAAGTGTTGAAACCCGATGGAAAACCTTACGCCTTTTTTACTCCCTACTCAAGAATATGGAAAAAAAATCTGGGTGATGAAAACTTAAACGGATTTCCTTCGGAGAAAAATTTACATGCACTGCTTAAAACGAGGCCCACTCTGTTTCCAACTTTGCAAGAAATGGGATTTGAGCACACAACATATGATATTCCGGATAGCACAATTGATTCTTCCGTAATTCAAAACTATTCTGACAACCGGAATATTCCTTCTATCAACGGCACCAGCAGGCTGAGTGTGCATCTTCGTTTCGGAACAGTAAGTGTTCGCCAGTTAGCGAAAGCAGCAATAGAATTAAATGAACAGTGGCTGAACGAACTGATCTGGCGGGAATTTTATATGATGATCCTTTTTCATTTTCCAAAAGTTGTTTCTTCGTGTTTTAAGGCAAAGTATAATTCCATACGCTGGAGAAATAATGAAAAAGAATTTCAGCTGTGGTGCAAAGGTGAAACGGGTTACCCGATTGTGGATGCCGGTATGCGGGAGCTGAACGAAACCGGCTTTATGCACAACCGTGTAAGAATGATCGTTGCCAGTTTTCTTACCAAACATTTGCTGATTGACTGGCGATGGGGAGAGGCATACTTTGCAGAAAAGCTTTTGGATTATGAACTGTCTTCAAACAACGGCAACTGGCAATGGGTGGCCGGATGCGGATGTGATGCTGCACCTTACTTCAGAATTTTCAATCCTTCGGAACAAACAAAAAAATTTGACCCCGATCTTGTTTACATAAAGCGATGGATAAAAAAATATAAACCAGGATATCTGCCTCCTGTTGTTGACCATGAGTTTGCAAGAAAACGGGCATTGGACACTTACAAAAAATCTTTAAGCATTAATGAAGTATTTACAGTTTGAACAACACTTGCCAATCAGCCTTGAAGAGGCATGGGATTTTTTTTCATCTCCCAAAAACCTGAACCGGATAACTCCAGGCAATATGCATTTCAGGATTCTTAATGAAGTGCCGGAAAAAATGTACCCGGGTGCGATGATCCTATATGATATCAGCCCTTTTCTGAATATTCGTTTCAAATGGGTTACAGAAATTACAGTGGTAAAACACCTGGAATATTTTGTGGATGAGCAAAGAAAAGGACCTTACCGCATCTGGCACCACGAACATCATTTTCAAAAAACAGGCGGCGGTGTGCTCATGACGGATAAACTATATTACGATATCGGCAAATCTGTTTTTGGTTGGCTGGCCGGCAAACTTTTTGTTCATAAAAAAGTACATACGATTTTTGAATACCGGGGCAAGCAACTTAAAAAATTGTTTGAAAATAAATAATCAGATTTTCAGAAAAGCCATGTAAATAATTTGCAAGTATACATTTCATTTTGTTCGGAGGCCTCTACAAATCTTGTTTGTTTAATTTATACTTCCCCTTGCTTTTCCTAATATTACAGGCCACTACTTTATACTCGGGACACATGGCTTCGGTATCACTGATGCTGCTGGTAATATTGTTCAGCATGATATCCGGGAAATGGAAAGTGCTGCTGAGTATGCCGGGCTTTACTTCATCAGTAATTTTTGCTTTAATGTCCACCTTGCCACGGGGCGATTCCACGCAAACCATATCGCCGTCATTGATTAAATGCTTGCGGGCATCTTCTTCGCAGATCAGTAATACATCTTCTGAAAGAATTTCATTATTTCTTGTACGCCTTGTCATGGCGCCGCAGTTATAATGTTCCAGTTCCCGGTTGGTGGTGATGATATAAGGATATTCCTTGCCGTGCTGTATTATCTCTTCTGATTCTATAAAATCCTTGAACTGGAATTTTCCTTTTCCTCTTGTAAATGTTTCGGTATGCAATATCTCTGTGTCGGTTCCGTCTTTCAGCACGGGCCATTGTTTTCCATTATCGCCCAACTCCTTCCATTTCACTCCGGCAAAGAAAGGAACTACCTGTGCAATTTCTTCCAGCATGGTATCTGGATCGTAGTCGGCCTGTTCGTATCCCATACGATTCATAATGTCAACAATAATTTGTCCGTCGCTCTTTGTTCCTTCAATGGGCTCTACAACTTTATTTACTCTTTGTATTCTTCTTTCTCCGTTTGTAAATGTTCCGCTTTTCTCTAAGAAAGATGCGCCGGGTAAAATAACGGTGGCAAGTTTTGCCGTTTCGGTCATAAATAATTCCTGCACTACAAACAGTTCAAGATTCTTCAACGCCTTTACCACATGATGTGTGTTGGGATCTGTTTGTGCCATATCCTCACCAACTACCCATATGGCTTTTAATTTATCATTCAGCGCTGCATCATACATCTGCGGAATTTTTAAGCCTACATGCAAAGGAAGCTTTGCATGATAGAATTCTTCATACATTTTATGAATCTCAGGATTCGTTACATCTAAGTAACCAGCTCCCTGGTAAGGCTGGCAACCCATATCGGCTGCGCCTTGCACATTGTTTTGCCCCCGCAATGGATTTACACCAACGCCCCTTCTTCCGATATTGCCTGTTATCATCGCCAGGTCGGCGATCAGCATTACTGTATATGTGCCATAGGAATGTTCGGTAACCCCCAAACCATGGAACGACATGGCATTCGGCGCTGAAGCATAAGCTATCGCCGCTTCACGGACAAGGTTGCGTTCAACACCCGTAACTTTTTCCAGTTCATCAATATTTAATCCAAGTATTCCCTGTTTGAACTCATCATATCCCCCAGTTCTCGCAGATATGAAATCTTTGTCTTCTAAATTTTCTTTGACAATATAGTACAGCATCATGTTCAGCAGCGCCACGTTGGTGCCGGGTCGCAGTTGTAAATGGTAATTCGCATATTTTACCAGTTCTGTTTTTCTCGGATCTATAATGATCAGGGTTTTCCCCTTTATCGCCTGTTGTTTCATCCTGGCGCCGGTTACCGGGTGTGCATCCGTAGGATTAGCGCCGATCACCATCATGCAATCGGTGTATTCCATATCAACGACAGAATTGGTGGCAGCTCCCGTTCCAAATGTCCTTTGCATACCCAACGCAGTGGGTGAATGGCAAACCCGGGCACAACTGTCAATATTGTTGGTGCCGATCACAGCACGGATAAATTTCTGCATGATGTAGTTTTCTTCGTTGGTACATCTTGCAGATGAAATACCAGCAATAGCATCTGAGCCGTAATTATTTTTTATTTCCGTGAGTTTATTTGCAATAAAATCATATGCTTCATCCCATGTTGCTTCCACAAATTCTCCGTTCCTTTTTATCATTGGTGTACGAAGCCGGTCAGGATGATTGTAAAATGAAAAAGCATATCGGCCTTTGAGACAAGTATGCCCTCCGTTTGCTTCTGCATCATACGGTGCCTGTATAGATTTTATTGTTCCTGCATAAACCGCAACATCCAGGTTGCAACCGACGCCGCAGTATGTACAAACCGTTCTGGTTTTTTTATCAAATAAGATTGACTTGGATTCAAACACATCGCTGATAGCGGAAGTGGGACAAGCCTGTGCACAGGCACCGCAGCTCACACAATCACTTTCATCAAAACTTACATCACTTCCTTTGATAATATGACTGTCAAACCCACGGCCGGCCATACTCAAAACAAATTGTCCCTGCACTTCATCACAGGCCCTTACACAACGGAAGCAGTTGATGCATTTGGATAAATCTGAAGTCATGTACGGATGACTCAGATCTTTTTTCCTGTCCAAATGATTTTTGCCGGCTGGATAACGCACATCTCTTATTCCAACTTTGGCGGCTACGGTCTGCAGTTCACAATTATTATTCACTTCACAGGTAAGGCAATCCAGCGGATGGTCAGTAAGTACAAGTTCAATAATATTTTTGCGAAGCTTCTGTATCCTGTCTGAATCCGGGTAGATATAAGAACCTGCCATTACCGGCGTGTGACAGGCCGCTTGTGTTTTCACCAGGCCATTTTCTGCTAACGCAACATCCACGCTGCACACACGGCAACTGCCAAATGGTTCAAGGTTTGGAGCATCACATAAAGTAGGTACGGCATCTTTTCCAAAATATCTTCTGATAAATGAAATGATGGTCTCGCCTTCTTTTATTTCAAATGGTTCATTGTTGATATAAGCAATGGTGGCTTTAGGTGTTCCGTTGCCAGAACCCCATGTAACAGCCTTTCCCTGTTGTTGCTGCGATAGCTTATCTTCTTTTCTGTACACGATGCCCATAGTAACAAGTTTTAGCCACGTAGGCACTAAGACTCAAAGAATACACAAAGATAATTTGATAAAACTTCATGCGTTTGTGTCTGAGTGGCAATTTCATGTTTTAAAATAATCAGACAACTCGTTGTCAAAATACTGCAATGCATTTTTCACCGGGAGCGGGAGTCCGCCACCCAATGCACAGAGTGAACCTATTTCTAATGTTTCTATCAAATCATTAAATAATGTTCTGTCAATTTTATAATTATCATTCTGTGCTTTCCTCAACATTTCAGCGCCTCTTGTTGAGCCCAGCCTGCACGGAAAACATTTACCGCAACTTTCATGCGCTGTAAAAGCAAATAAATGTTCCAGGTATTTGATGATGGGGAAATTTTCCGGAATGCAAACAACAGATGCATGTCCCAAAAGAAATCCGTTCTTATTGAAAGATTCAAAATCAACAGTCAGATCATTTATTTTTTCTACAGGAACCAGGCCCCCCAGCGGTCCGCCGATATGCATGGCTTTTACTTTTGCACGGAAGCCGCCACCCAAATCATTCACCACAACTGGAAGGGGTGTGCCCATATCCACTTCATAAATACCAGGCTTTTTGAAGTAACCATCCAGTGAAATCAGTTTTGTGCCGGTGGATTTGCCAATACCAATGGATGAAAATTTTTGTCCGCCGTTCTTAATGACCCAGGGAATGCAGGCAAGTGTCTCTACGTTGTTTACAACAGTGGGTTTATTAAATAATCCCTGCTGAACAGGATAAGGCGGACGAACCCTTACTTCTGGTCTTTGCCCCTCAATGGAAGAAAGTAATGCTGTTTCTTCACCACAGATATATGCGCCCTGTGCGCCGATGACTTTAAAATTGAAGTTGAACCCCGAGTTGAGGATATTTTTACCCAGCAGGGTTTGCTTATGCAATTCATTAATCGTTTCCTGTGTGATGCTGATTGCTTCCGGATATTCTGCTCTTATGTAAACCACTCCTGTTTCTGCACCGGTGATATAACCGGCAATCATCATTCCCAGCAAAACGCTGTGCGGTTGTTGTTCCAGTAAATACCTGTCGCTGTAAGCGCCGGGATCGCCTTCATCAGCATTGCAGACAATGAATTTTTGTTTGTTGGCTTCCTTTTTACAGCCTTCTAATTTTATGGCGATAGGGAAGCCTGCACCGCCTCTGCCCCTTAAACCAGAAACTTTTAATTCATTCAATAATTCATCTGCCGGAGTATTCAATGCTCTTTCAAGAATGGAATAATATGACTTGATACCGGGGAAAGGTGCAGTTAAAACGGCTGTACCGTACGAAGCGACATGGTATTTATCAAAAGCTGTTTTAGTTTCTTTCTTCAGCGAAACAATACTATTAATTGCACTCCCTGAATAGTTATTGCCGTTGATGTGGAATGAACTATTTTCATGACAGCGGCCGAGGCAGCACATCTCGCCTATTTCACTTTCGCTGTAATGCTTTAATAATTTTTCTTTCAGTGAGGCTTGTGTTCCGGCTGTTATGCAGGCGGAGCCGTTGCAGATATAAACTTTCTTGCCCTGGTTTTCCGGTTTCAGGAAATCATAAAAAGTTGCTGCGCCATAAACATTGGCTTTGCCGAAAATAAAATTATCAGCCAGTTCTTCCATGCGTTCAACCATAGGTGTGCCCGTTTGCCTGGCAGCAATACCGAGTTCTTCAAACAATGTTTGATTCACTCCTTTTTTTCCGGCCAGTTCACCGAGGTTTTTTGACATGGCAATCGCAGTTTAATTATTCAGCAGGCCCGCAGGCTTTATTCGGATTCGGATAATTATCGCTCTGGTCTTCAAAGGTATGGTCAAGGCAAACAAAATCTTTTTCAATCAGCAGGAATAATTCTTTTTCATCTCCCAGCGGCACTGTATTATTAAATCCTACCGCTTCAGTTGTTGTCCACTCTTCCGCTATACTTACCGGAACAAAAACGGTTATCCGGTTATCCAGGAAAGTAGCCTGCAGGTTATCAATGCCGGGTCTTTTTTCCAGACAATAATAAAATACAGCCCCGTTTAAAAACTCAGTCCTTTCTTCAAGATAGCCATTCTTTCCAAAACCGGCAATCTCTGTTTGGGTAAGCCGGTAGCGTATGGAATTCCCTTTGATTCTGATTTTCATGCCTCACCCCCAGCCCCTCCCCTGAAGGAGAGGGGAGATTTTTATTTATTATTAATTTATACGTTGTTCGCCGCAATAGATATTAAATCTTCCGTCTCTTAAAAAGCCAATCAATGTCATATCTGTTTCTTTGGCCAGTTCTACTGCAAGACTGGACGGCGTACCAACGGCACATACAACTTTTATCCCGGCCATCGCTGCTTTTTGGATCAGCTCAAAACTTGCACGGCCGCTTAATAATAATATGTGATTGTTCAGCGGTACGGTAACCAAACTCTTCAGGGGTTTGCCATTTTCAGTGTCTTTCTTAATAATAAACTCCTGGAGAGTTGCGCCAATTAATTTATCCAAAGCATTATGCCTGCCTACATCTTCTCTTGTTATTAATAAATTTCCACTCAAATCAAATAACGCTGAAGCATGCAGCCCGCCGGTATGTTCAAACACTTGCTGGTGTTTTCTCAATGTATCAGGAAGCCCGGTCAGCAATGCTGCACTTATTTGAATATGATCTGCCTCGCCGCTGTTTTTGAAAACATTTTTTACCGCATCAATGGATGATTTACCACATACACCGCAACTGGATGATGTATAAAAGTGCCTTTCTATTTTTTGGGGATCAAAAGAAATGCCGGGACGCAAGGTCGCAATCACCGTATTTCCGGCAGCGCCGCAATTCATGATATCGTCTTTTCCGTTTATAATACCTTCTGTGAAAAGAAAACCGGTGGCCAGTTCTTCATCATGACCCGGCGTACACATGGTAACGGAAATATTTCTTTGTTGCCGGTCGTTTTCAGGACCATAAACAATTTTAATCTCCAGCGGTTGCTCTACTGCCAGCAGGTCTTCGGCCGGTTTGGAAACATACGCATCCCCGTCGCTTCCGTTTAAAGTGATTTTAGTAATCTGAACCGGTGCTACAGAGGAGGATTGCATGAATCAAATTTACTTAATCATGCAGCCATATAGAAATTAAACTCAGTGTTTCTGTGCTTCAGTGGCATAAATACTTGCCAGAGAGACCTGCCTACCGGACAGGCAGGCACTGAAACACAGAAAAAACAAGAAATTACGATAACCCCGAAATCTTCCCGTTATTATCAATATCCATCCCTTCCGAAGCGGGAATAGCAGGCAGTCCCGGCATCCGCATCATATCACCCAGGATCGGAATAACAAACCCCGCCCCGGCGGCAAATTCAAACTCTCTTACCGTTACAATAAAATTGCGGGGCCTGCCAATCTTGTTTTCATTATCAGAAAAAGATTTTTGTGTTTTAGCCATGCATACCGGCAACCCGTCAAAGCCCAGTTCTTTTATCATCTTTAGACCCTCCCTTGCCTTTGGTGAATACTCCACATCATCAGCTCCATAAATTTCTTTGGCAATGGTCATAATTTTTTCTTCTGCCGGTATGTTCCAGTCATAAAGTGGTTTAAATCCGATTACACCGCTGTCAATTATATCCACCACCGCCTGGGCAATTTCTGTCATGCCCTCGCCGCCCCTTGCCCAGCAATCGCTGATAATGGCCTTCACATTGTGCTTTGCACATTCGCTGATGACAAATTCTGTTTCTTCTTTTGAATCTGCAGGGAACCGGTTAATGGCCACCACAGGAGTTAATCCGAATTTTTTGCAGTTCTCAATATGTTTTTCCAGGTTTTCAAAACCCTTCTTTACTTTATTAATATCAGGTGTGTTGTATTCTGTTTTCTTTGCCCCGCCGTGATGGCGCAGGGCTCTTATGGTGGCTACCAAAACCAATGCATCGGGCTTCAAACCGGAATAACCACATTTGATGTTCATGAATTTCTCTGCGCCAAGGTCGGCGCCAAAACCGGCTTCAGTGACCACATAATCCACCAAAGACAAACCCATCCTGGTGGCAATAATAGTGTTAGTTCCCTGTGCAATATTGGCAAATGGTCCGCCATGCAAAATAACAGGATTGCCTTCCAGTGTTTGCACCAGGTTGGGCTTGATGGCATCTTTCAGTAACAATGCCATGGCGCCCTGTGCATTCAGCTGCCGGGCAAAAACGGGTTTATTGTCTTTGCAAAAGCCCACCAGAATATTTCCCAGCCGCTCTTTCAAATCGTCCATATTCTTTGACATACACAGTATAGCCATCACTTCCGATGCCGGAGTGATATTAAATCCATCACTTCTCGGCATCCCATTGGCAGTGCCGCCCAAACCAATTACAATATTGCGCAACGACCGGTCATTCATGTCCATCACCCTCTTCCAAAGAACCGTTCGGGGGTCTATACCAAGGCCTCTTGTTTTGCTTTGTATATTATTATCAATTAATGCAGCCAGAAGATTATTTGCCTTTTCCACCGCATTAAAATCTCCGGTAAAATGCAGGTTGATGTCTTCCATTGGTATTACCTGTGCATGTCCGCCACCTGCGGCACCGCCTTTAATACCGAACACAGGTCCGAGTGACGGTTCTCTCAGCACCGCCATGGCTTTCTTTCCAATCTTATTCAAACCATCAGAAAGGCCAACCGAGGTCGTAGTCTTTCCTTCGCCGGCAGGTGTAGGACTTATGGCTGTAACTAAAATGAGTTTGCTCTTTTTGATTTTTTCTTCATCAATCAGTTTGAGTGGCAGCTTGGCCTTGTACTTGCCGTAGTATTCCAGGTCATCATTGGAAATACCTGTTCTGGCAGCAATTTCTTTGATGTGGCGGATGGGCGCAGCCTGCGCAATGGCCAGGTCGGGGTTGATGGTGTTTGACAAGCAGAATCGTTTTAGCCTCTCCCCAAACCCCTTTCCCGGGGAGAGGGGCTTAAAGTACTATGAGGCGGATTATAAAAATATTTATTCTTCTAATTTCTTCAGTTCATCAATGGAATTGATATTGGCAAATTCATTTCCGCGAAACCAGGGCGCATCATCAAAACTAATGTTTCTGGTTTTTAATCCCGCCAGTGCATCGGTTATTTTGAGCTGATTTTTCTCAATGCACTGTTTGATATGACTCAGGCAGTTTTTATCATAAACAGAACAAAGAGGCTCGGCCAGGCTATTGTGTTCCGTCAGCAGTACCTCTTCTTCACCACAGTTGTTTATGAGTTCCTGTAATAACTTTTCAGAAAGAAACGGCATATCACAGCCCAGCAACAAATTTTTTTGAGTAGGTGAATGTTTGAGACCTGTGTAAATTCCACCCAGCGGACCTTTTCCCTTTAATTCATCTTCAATACAAGGGAAGCCAAATTCTTTATAAGCAGGATTCGCAGATATAATAATTATATAGGTAGATACCTTATTTACTTCTTCAGTTACATACTCAACAAGCCGCTTATTCTTAAAAAACACCAATCCCTTGTCTTCTCCCATCCGGCTGCTTTTGCCCCCGGCGAGGATGATGGCGGTGATATCTTTTTGTACCGGCATTTGATTTTAATTGGCAGTTTTCGTGTACTCCACACCAACCTCCGCCCCCAGCTTCGCATTATGTTTTATCAAAGCAATATTGGTTTCAATGCTTTCGCCTTGGGTGTGGTCAGCAATATATTTCAGCAGGAAAGGAGTTACTTCTTTGCCGCTGATATTTTTCTCTTTGGCTGCTGCAAGTGCCAGTTGAATATCTTTTTCTATTTCATCAGCTGGTACTTCATATTCCTCCGGAACCGGGTTGGCTATTAACACTGAACCATTCAAACCTAATTGCCATTTAGTTTTCAGCATGGCGGCAATTTTTTGTGTTGTATCTAAACGCAATGGTGATTTAAACCCGCTTTTACCGGAATAGAAACCTGGAAACTCATCCTGTCCGTATGTTACTACCGGGATGCCTTTTGTTTCCAGATACTCCAGCGTTAGCCCGATATCCAGTATTGACTTTACCCCTGCTGAGACCACAGCAACAGATGTGTTTTCCATTTCAGTAAGGTCAGCAGAAATATCCATGCTGGTTTCTGCACCGCGGTGCACACCTCCGATTCCGCCGGTTACAAATATTTTTATTCCGGCCATTGATGCGATCCGCATGGTTGCCGCAACGGTGGTAGCGCCATACATTTTTTTGCTTATAACGTAGGGCAGGTCCCGCAGACTCACCTTCCACACATCCTTTTTCTTTCCCAACAACTCAATTTCATCTGCAGATAACCCAACGTGGCATTTGCCTTTCATAATGGCAATGGTGGCAGGAGTTGCTCCATTTTCTCTTATCACTTGTTCAACAGCCAGTGCTGTTTCTGCGTTTTTGGGATAGGGCATGCCATGGGCAATGATGGTGGATTCTAAAGCAACAACGGGTTTGTTGTTAGCTAGTGCTTCTTTTACTTCTTGATTTATTTCTAAAAATTCTTTCATCAGCGTTAAACTTACTTTTTTCTTGATAAAAAAGTAACAAAAAATCAAGGCAAATCCATTGCTCCGCTGGATTTGCCAGCCCACGCTGCCTTTTCCAGACTGGCGGGCCTTGTTTTCAACAGGCGTTTCAGATACCGTAAACGAATATCACAGACCCTGCTTCGTGTTATGCGAGACCCAAGAGGGCACTTTGTTCCGCCTTATATATTTCAAAGTAGATATTTGATTTTAAGCACGGCGGAACAAGGCGCTAAAAAAGTCATTTAATATGGGAAAAATGTTCGGGTGATAATTAATTTTTGAGTTCAGATTATAGCGAAGGTTCCAGCGCCTCTTTTTTTGATTGTAGACCACCTCAATTCTAAGCATAGCGGACATCAAAAAAAGCAGCGCCTTCAGGCACCACGAATATCACGCAGCGGAGTTTTCATCTTTACATTCCGAATCAATAAAGTTTTTTAACCTTTGAAACTCTTCGTGTGCGATGGTGGCAAAACGGGCGGAGCCATTCGTTTTGCCTGTCCTTTTCTTTGCCTCTTTCTTTTGGATAAGCCAAAGAAAGAGCAGTAAAAAATCAAGAGGGGTAATATTTTGATACCACCCCCAATAATTTCTCCTGGTTCAAATGTGTTGCGATGGCTCCATGCACCTGTAATATCTCTGCCGATAAAGTATGCGCCAGCTTCAGGCAATCCATATCATCTTTACCCAGATGCTTTCCCAAAATATAACCGGAAAGCGAACCATCACCGGCGCCCGTTACATCCACCACTTCTATCTCAGGCGCATGAAGGGTTATGGTTTTTTCTTTACTGTATAAAGCCGACCCATGTTTACCGTTGTGCAGCCAGATTTGTTTGACACCCCGGCTTAATAATTCATCCACCTGCTGTTGAGTGAAAAATGATTTTTCCGAACACATTACGGGCAGCTCATCTTCGTTGGGGGTTACCATATACAGCCCGGAAAGATTTACTTCTCTGAATTTTCTTGCAGGCGGCACAGATACAGGCTCTAAAATAAATGGTATGCCCGTTTCATTACAGAAAGTCAGCAGCCATTCTGCGGTATCCACATTAATGTTGGCATCCGCAAGAATATAAGAAGCCGTTTTCAGTAAATCAGCCTGTTTACCCAGGTGATGAGGGGTAATAAGATGTACAGCTGAGTTTGTTAAAAAAGCAGAGAACAACGAACCATCCACATTCAAAATGCCGGTGTATTTTCCGCTCAGCCCTTCTTTGGTTACAGAAGCATCCAGTTTTACCCCTGCATCTGTACATGTTTTTTTCAGCCAGTCGCCATCGCTGTCATTCCCAAATACACTAATAAGCTGTACAGGTACTCCCAGCAACGCCAGCTGATGGGCAATATTGCGGCTTACACCTCCGGCGGTTTTGGTTACCCTTGCATTGTTGGTGGTGGCCAGCAGCATTTCTTCAGTGGCATGAAAAAGTTCATCTACAAAGGCGGCGCCGATACAGATAACAGGTTTTGACATCCTGCAAATGTAATGTCTTACTCTTCTTTTTTCCTTACTATCAAATACCAGTCGTTATCCAGCGGCAGGTAGCCGTAGTCATAGCAATAAAAATAGGTCTTGCCGGTTTTTGTGGTATATATATGTGTAAGGTATTTGAACTGAAATCCCAGCCGCTGCAGTTTATCCCTGCTGGCTTTTGCCGTTTCCTCTCCTTCGGGTAAAATAGATTCCAGTACTTTCCTGTTTTTCAGCAATGCATTGTTGATATTTCGGACGAAGCTGCTGTGACTGCCTTTGGCTTTTTGCTGGTTATTGTAGTTATTCCGGCAATAATCATCGCAGAATTTCTTGTCAACCCTGCCTTTTAAAGGTTTACCGCAGGATAAACAGGTTTTGGCTTCAGATGCAGGCATAGCAAGGGTTTTAAGCGATGAAGGTAGGGGAAATTATTCGTGTGCAAACGCTTTTACCCGGTTAGCTTCGGGAAGAAACGACTAATCTCCGGCTAAGGCTTTTTATCGCCCACATCTTTGTATCGTCAATCGGTTATGACGTCGGCCGGATGACTGAGATAACAAAATTCTAAACCCGTTTCCGCAAAACACAAACACACGGAAGCACAAATTTTAAAGTTATGTACGCATTAAACAACAAAGTTCAACTGATCGGTAACCTGGGTAATGCCCCTGAAGTAAAAACGCTTGAAAGCGGTAAGAAGATGGCCCGTTTTTCCGTCGCCACCAGTGAAAACTACCGTAACGCAAAAGGCGAAAAAGTAAGTGAAACACAGTGGCACAACCTGGTTGCCTGGGGCAAGCTGGCCGAGATTGCCGAAAAATATCTGACCAAAGGAAAAGAAGTGGCCATTGAAGGCAAACTCATCAGCCGCAGTTATAATGACAAAGAAGGCAATAAAAAATATATCACCGAGATACAGGTGAATGAGCTGCTGATGCTGGGCGCAAAGAACAGCGATTAAAAGCTGATTGCAGTCATTGCAAAACCGCTCTCCTGTTGTGCAAAGGAGGGCGGTTTTGTTTTTAATTATTCACATTTATGGTAAATAAACTTGTTACATTCAAGTTTATTTATAACTTCATTTTATTACTTACTAACTCATTTATGGAAATATTAGCCACCCCTTATTTCCGCACCATCAGCCGGCATGGCGTGGGTGAAGTGCGGCGCAAACTCTCCAATGGTCAAAACCATTTTTTTGCCGCCCGTTCATTCAAACCGGGCGATGTGATTGCCGATTTTTCTGCAGGCACTATTTCTGCAGAGCCAACCTATCTTACGATTCAGGTTGGTACCCGCAGGCACATTACGCTGGACCCGGAGTTTCTGCAATACATCAATCATGACTGCGACCCCAATGTTTTTTTTAATACCACTGCCATGCAGGTGGTGGCTTTAAAACATATCAGCCCGGATGATGAAATGACCTTTTTCTATCCTTCAGCCGAATGGGAAATGGCCCACCCTTTTGATTGCTATTGTGGCAGTCCCAGATGTCTGGGTAAAATCAGGGGCGCTGCATATTTATCACCGATAGTGCAATCGCAATACCGGTTTACTGATTTTATACAACAACAACTGGCCAAACGGGCCTCAAGAAAAAAAGTAGCCTGATGGTAAAGAAGATTACTGAAGCGGTAAAATTACTGAGGCCCTATACCATTGGGGTACTGGCCCCCCATCTTGAGACAGATGACCCTAATCTGCAGCATTACTATGATTTTACTCATAGCAAGGAGGAATTCACCAAAGTGTTTGAAGAACTTAAGGCCAGCTGGAAATGGCAACCGGTTACAAAAGATAATTATAAAACCATCATTCATTCTATTGCCCAAAGCAAAAACGGGAAAACCCCCCTGATTTTAAACCTTTGCGACGGCGATGATGTAAACGGAGCCCCGGGGGTATCTGTCATTCATGAACTGGAAAAACGGGGACTTATATATACCGGCTCCGATGCTCACTTTTATAATATCACCACTTCCAAGATACCCATGAAGAAGTCCTTTGACAAAGCTGGTGTATCCACCGCTAACTGGAGGGTGATAACCGAAAAAAGGGGAACAACAAAGGGCATTGCAAAACGGATAGGCACCCCCATCATTATTAAACCGGCAGTATCGGGCGGCAGCATGGGAGTATCCATTAAGAATGTGGTAAACTCGGAAGAAGAACTGGCCACACGGGTACAGGAAATTTATAAAGGTTACCGCGGTTGGAACCTGTTGGCCGACGGGCTGTTTGTTGAACAGTTTATTACCGGTCCCGAATTCACCACTTTTATTACCGGTTCGGCAGATGATAAAAGAAACTGTGTTGTTTATGAACCCGTGGAACGGATATTTCATCCTTCCCTTCCCGAATCAGAAAGGTTCTTATCGTTCGACCGGCTATGGGAGATATATGAAGACGAAACCCCAATGCCGGATAATGGGAATTTTTACAATTACCGGAAAGTCGAAGGGCCGCTTGTTGCCGCCTTAAAGAAATTGAGTTTTGATGCCTACAAAGCCTGCGGCGGCAAAGGCTATACCCGGATTGATATCCGCCAGGATGCTGCCACCGGAAAATTATATGTGCTGGAAGTAAATGCCCAGTGCGGACTCAGTGAAGACGAAGACTACACTTCAATAGGAGCCATCATAAAAGCCTCGGATGTAAGTTATACGGAAGTAATAACAGAAATACTTAAAGATGCCTTGAGAAGAAGTGTGGTGAGGCTAACTGCTGTGAAAAAAGCCGGCGCAACCGCAACTAAAAGGCCCGTCACCGTTAAATAATAACCCTTTATTGTTATATTCAATTATTAAACAGAATTGCTGCGCATGAAAGTTTGTGTATTGCAACCGGACTACTCTCCCACCAGCGTGGATTACAAAAACTGGGACCCGCCGAGGGAGCTGGCCCCGCTGATTCCGGAACATGAAGTGTATAATGTATTTCTCAACAAGCTTACCACCTTCCGGCAACTGAAAGAACTCGGTAAACAGGGGTTTGACATATTTGTTAACCTCTGCGAAGGCTATCCCGAATGGGAGGTTCCCGGCGTGGATGTATGCTTTCACCTTGAACATTTAAACCTGCCATTTACTGGTCCCACCACCAAATTATATGATGTTCCCAAGGAACTGATGAAGTATATCGCCTATTGCGAAGGCATCACCACCCCCGGATTTGTGCTGGTAAAGGAAATGAAAGATCTGGATGAGGCGGTCAGGCATTTAAAGTTTCCCCTGTTTGTGAAGCCTGCCCATGCGGGCGACAGTCTTGGCGTGGATGAACACTCCCTGGTTCATAATAAAGAAGAATTAAAGGAAAAGATTGAAAGCATATTTGCAGAATATGCGCCATTGCTGGTGGAAGAATATATAGCAGGAAGGGAGTTTACCACACTGGTTGCCGGGAATCCCGATGGACATAGCTGCACTGTTTACCGCCCCATTGAGTATATTTTTCCCGAAGGAAAAGAATTTAAAACCTATTCTTTAAAAACGTCTGAACTGCATCCTGATAGCAATGTACCCTGTACCGATGAGGAGGTTGATAAAAAAATAAGGTCAATAGCCGAAAAAATGTTTAAAGCGGTAAGCGCAGTGGGCTACGGCCGGCTTGATTTCAGGGTAACAGATAAAAAAGAAGTTTATTTCCTGGAAATGAATTTGACCTGTTCTGTTTTTTATAAAGACGGGTACGAAGGTTCTGCTGATTTTATTTTGAAGTACGATGGCATCGGCCAGGCGGGATTTTTAAGACATATCATTGCTGAAGGATTAGAGAGGTACAAAAGAAAAATCAAGCCCTATGAAATGAAGGGCAATGCCATCGCCGGTTACGGCATCTATGCCACAAAAGACATCAGGGAAGGCGAGATAATATTTAAAGGCGAAGGGGAAGCGCAGCGGGTCATTACAAAACGATACGTAGATAAAAACTGGAATGAGGAAGAGAAATTGCATTTCCGCCGCTATGCCTACCCGGTAAGCGAAGAACTTTTTATTCTTTGGGATGATGACCCGGCTGAATGGGCGCCTCAGAACCATAGCTGCGATCCGAATTCGAGGTTTGACGGGCTGAATATTGTAGCAATGAAAAATATTTCAAAGGGGGAAGAACTTACCCTGGATTATGCAGAGTTTCTGGACGAAAATATGGAGCCCTTTCAGTGCCGGTGCGGGGCTAAGAATTGCAGGGGGCTGATACTGGGAATAAAAAACAACACCTTAACACAAAGGGAAAATTTAATAAAATCACCAAATCCTGTTTTCCCATAATTTAATCACCTCCCCATAAACACCATGAGAATCTGCACATCGCTTGGGTTAATGCCGGAGATGCGGCTGGCCTGGCCCAGGGTGCGGGGTTTAATACGGGTTAGCTTTTCCCTTGCCTCATTACCCAGAGAAGCTATTTTCTTATAATCAAAAGCTTCGGGTATTTCCAGTTCCTCCAGCCGGCTCATCCGCTGCACCAATTCTTTCTCTTTTTCGATATAGACATCATATTTTACCTGTATGGCAGCCTGCTCAATGGCTTCTTTGGTAAATGGGGATAACGCTTCTTTTAGTTTGGGTAATTCTTCAGCAAGATCTGGCAGCTCTACAGACGGGCGCAGTAATATTTTTTCCACTTTTTGTTTTTCAGAAATTTTTGCAGCGCCAATTTTTTCAAACCAGGCATTGATTTCTTCCGGCTCTACAGACATTTCGCTGAGAACGGTTTTAATCTTCTCTACAGATTCCCTTTTCTCAATCACTTTATCCATTCTTTCCTGCGATGCAAGACCAAGCCTGTAGCTTAATTCTGTTAATCGCAAGTCGGCATTATCCTGCCGCAGCAATGTTCTGAACTCAGCCCTTGAAGTAAACATCCGGTAAGGCTCCTGCGTCCCTTTGCTGATCAAATCATCAATCAGAACCCCGATATAGGCATCACTTCTTTTCAATGCTACCTCTTCAAGCCCCCTTGCTTTTTGATGCGCATTGATTCCCGCCATCAATCCCTGGCAGGCAGCTTCTTCATAACCGGTGGTTCCGTTTATTTGTCCTGCAAAAAATAAATTTTGAACCGGCTTTGTTTCCAGCGAATATTTTAACTGAGTTGGAGGGAAAAAATCGTATTCTATCGCATAGCCCGGACGGAACATTTTTACATTCTCAAATCCCTCTATACTACGAAGAGCTTCGTATTGAATTTCTTCCGGTAATGATGTGGAGAAGCCGTTTACATATACCTCAACCGTATTCCAGCCTTCCGGTTCAATGAAAAGCTGGTGCCGCTCTCTTTCTGCAAACCGGTTGATCTTGTCTTCAATACTTGGGCAGTACCTCGGCCCTACCCCATCAATTCTGCCGGCAAACATGGGACTTCGGTCGAAGCCGCTTTTCAGAATATCATGAACCGTTTGATTGGTATATGTTATCCAGCAACTTCTTTGCTGCTTTGGCTTTTCAGTTTCCAGGAAAGAAAACCCTACCAATTCATCATCACCCGGTTGTTCTTCCATTTTTGAATAGTCCAGGCTGCGGCCATCAATTCTGGGCGGTGTTCCGGTTTTCAGCCGGTCGCTTTCAAATCCCAAAGAAACCAGTTGCTCAGTTATACCAGTGGCAGCTTTTTCCGCCATTCTCCCTCCCCCAAAATTCTTTTCTCCTATATGTACAATCCCATTAAGAAATGTTCCATTGGTAAGCACTACTGATTTAGCCTTTATTTCATGTCCAAGCCCGGTAACTACCCCATAGCAACGACCTTTTTTTACCAATAAACCTTTTACCATGTCCTGATAAAAATCAAGATTAGAAGTACTCTCCAGCATCTCCCGCCATTTCAGATGAAACAGCATCCGGTCATTTTGGGCCCGGGGACTCCACATAGCCGGGCCCTTGCTCCGGTTCAGCATCCTGAACTGGATAGTGGATAAGTCAGTCACAATTCCGGAATACCCGCCCATTGCATCTATTTCCCTCACAATTTGGCCCTTGGCAATACCGCCCATAGCCGGATTGCAGCTCATTTGGGCAATAGTCTGCATATTCATGGTTACCAATAAAGTACGGGAACCAAGATTGGCTGCAGCGGCCGCGGCTTCACAACCAGCATGGCCGGCCCCTACCACAATTACATCATATTCAGGAAACATGGGGCGCAAAGATAGTCAACAGATAAAGTTGTTTGAAAAGAGGAAAACAAAAATGTTTCACGGGAAATGTGGAACTGTTTCGGGATGAAACATTTTTTTCATGTGGAACGTTGCATAATATATTGATTTAGAAACAAATATTCTTTATTCGACATTTTCTTTTTTTCTTCCTTTGTTTTATCCTTATAACCACACAAATGCAAAACCCCATGAAAAATAACCCGGTGAATTTCAGATTTAAATGATACTCCCATGTTTTTAGCGTTTTCTCTAACCCTGTCAATGCTGATATATACTTCAGCCTGAATTTGTTCAGATTCGGAGAGATCAAATGTGATGATATCCGTATAGAAATTATGGTGAAGAAATTGCCGGTTTATAGCGAGCAGCTTATTATCTGAGCAGAAAATAAAATTTAAAACCCCGAGTTCTTTACCTTCCCTTTTGAAGATTGACTCAATAAAGCTCTTCAGTCTCCTCCGGCTCCCAAGAGAGAAATTACTTCGCTCAAAAAAGAAACAAACTTTTGATAATGAGGCCATAATTTCAAAATTCGTAAAGAAATCCCACTCAACAAGGGTAGCTTTGCTTTACAATTTTTATTTTCTGATGATTGTCAGGCTATCAGCGCTAAAACCCGGACAGGAGGGGATTATTAAAGAATTCAATAATAATGAGATTTATATCAAATTAATGGAGATGGGTTGTGTGCCAGGAGAGAGGATCTTATTGGAGCAGGTGGCTCCTCTTGGAGATCCGATATCAGTAAATGTGGCCGGATACCATTTAAGCTTAAGGCTGAATGAGGCTGAACATATTCTTGTTGAATTAATGTATTGATTTTCAATGTTTTAAAATGAAAATCGGGCTTTATTTTGGGTCCTTTAACCCGGTTCATGTGGCCCACCTTATTATTGCCAATCATGTTTTAAATGAAACAAACATTGAACAAATCTGGTTCATTGTCTCCCCGCAGAATCCGTTTAAAAAGGAAAATTCATTGCTTAATGAATATCACCGCCTTCACCTGGTAAGACTGGCAACGGAGGAAGATAACCGCATAAAAGCAACAGATATAGAATTTGGGTTGCCGAAACCGTCTTATTCGGCATCCACATTGGTCTACCTCACTGAAAAATATCCAGAACATGAATTTTGCCTGATCCTGGGCAGCGATAGTTTTCAGAACCTGCATAAATGGAAGAATGCGGAATATATTATCAGGAATTATCCGGTTTATGTCTACAAAAGGCCCGGATTTGATATTGACAACAGGATGGGCGCCCGGCTTACAATTTTGGATGCACCGCTGCTCCAATTATCGGCTACTCAGATCCGTAAGTATATCCGGGAGGGGAAATCGGTTCGTTACATGGTTCCCGATAAAGTGCTGGAGGAAATAGAACGGGGCGGGTATTACAAAAAATAAAAAAGATCAGAATACAAACCCGAGCAAAAGACAGCCCAGTACAATAAATGGTGGCGGAAGTTTTGTGAAATGAAGTAACAGGAATGTACCAGTAAATACTCCGATGTTTACAAGGCTAACTGTTTTGAAATCCCCGAATGAGATATCTTGCATGATATAAAATGTAGAGGCCAGCATAATGCCGACCACTACCGCATTTATTCCCTCAAGAGAACGATACACTGCAGCATATTTACGCAGGTTGTTCCAGATAGGAAAAAAGAACAGCACCAGCAGGGCGCTCGGCAGAAATATGGCAACCATCCCGATAAGGCAACCTGCTGCCTGCATTGCAGTTCCCATATCTTTTAAAGCCATTCCGCCGACAAAAGAGGCAATGGCAAAAACGGGCCCGGGCATGGCCCTGATTATTCCCATACCCGTGTACATATCCTGCTCATCAATTTGTATGGCATCTTTGTTTTTATCCTTTGATTTTAGCATTTCAGGTCTTACACTCCACTGTTCATACATCATGGGGATGAGCACCTGACCTCCTCCAAAAACAAGACTGCCCATGCGGTAAGTATTTTCAAAAAGATTAATAGGCCTTCTGTCGGGCCACTGGTCTATGCGGGCCCTTTCACTCAATACGGCCGCAATAATGAAAATGATCCCGAAGAGCCAGAAATTCCACCACTTGATTTTTCTTGGTTTTTGTTCTGTTTGCGGAATACGTTTACGGCTGAAGTTGGTGGCAATGCCGGCAGATAATATCAATGCCGGAATTACCCATGGCTGACCAAACAGGAAATACGTGACCAGTGTACCAGCAATCAATATCACCCATGTAATTGTATTTTTGATAGCCGCAGGGAAAGCAGCCGCGGTAGCATAGGCCAAAAATCCTGCTGCCATCGGAGGAATAAATTTGAAAATATCCGTCCCCAGCTGCCGCTTATCAATATACCCCAAAAGGAAAGACAACGCCCCCATTAAAATACTGGCTGGCAAAATCCAGATAATAAGAGTGATGACAGCCAACGGAACCCCGCCTCTTTTATAGCCGATAAGCGTAAGGGTTTGAGTGGAAGATGCTCCGGGCAGCAACTGGCAAAAGGCATTATATTCCATCAGCTCTTCCTTTGTTACATACGGCCGGTTATGAACAAAATTTTTCATCATCATGCCGATATGCGCCTGCGGCCCCCCAAATGCGGTAATGCTGTGCAGGAACACTGTTCTTAAAAAGGGGATATGACGCAGCATCTGCATTGGGTTAAAAATAAATAAAATCAATTAAGATGGCCTTGATAACAGACAAAGCGCCAATTGCAGTATATTCATCTGAAAAATTACAATGGTTAAATATGGATTCCTTTTTACAGCAGGGGTTGTTTCGCTTCAGCTATTTGCACAAAACGAGACGGAAAAACTAAAGGCTAAAACATTTGCGGCAGCGGAAAATATAGAAGCAAAGTGTATTGAATGGCGGCGGGATTTCCACCAAAACCCGGAATTGGGCAACCGGGAGTTCAGAACATCAAAAATCGTAGCTGATCATCTCCGGAAACTGGGAATTGAAACAAGAGAAAATGTGGCTAAAACGGGGGTGGTAGGTATCCTGCGGGGAAACAAACCCGGTCCCTGTATTGCTTTACGGGCCGATATGGATGCCCTGCCCATAACCGAAAGGGTGAACATTTCTTTTGCGTCGAAGCAAAAAGCAACATATAACGGACAGCAGGTAGGAGTGATGCATGCCTGCGGTCATGATGCACATACGGCTATGCTGATGAGTGTTGCAGAAATACTTGCCGGAATGAAAAATGATTTAAAAGGTACGGTAAAATTCATTTTTCAGCCAGCTGAAGAAGGCCCCCCGGAAGGAGAAGAGGGCGGGGCCCCGCTGATGCTAAAGGAAGGGGTGATGGATAATCCCAAAGTGGACGCCATTTTCGGACTGCACATTGAATCAGACATACCGGCCGGAACGATTGAATACAAATCAGGAGCTTTTATGGCAGCTGCTGACTGGTTCAGCATCAGGGTAAAAGGAAAGGGAAGCCACGGATCACAGCCCTGGAAAGGAGTGGACCCCATACAGGTATCCGCACAAATCATTGAGGGCTTGCAAAATATAGTTAGCAGGCAGATGGAGCTTACCAAAGCGCCGGTGGTGATAACAGTCGGGAAAATACACGGTGGTGTTCGCCAGAACATCATTCCAGAAGAATGCCGGATGGATGGCACCATCCGCACATTAGACAGCAAAATGCAAACAGAGGTACATGACAGGATCAGGCTTACTGCCCAAAAAATTGCCGAGGCCAATGGCGCCACGGCAGAAGTAAGCTTTGACACGGGAACCCTGGTGACTTATAATACCCCTGAGCTTGTAAAAAAAATGCTGCTTTCGCTTGAATCAGCCACCGGCGCCGGTAAAATAAAAGAAAGAGAATGGGTAACCGGCGCTGAAGATTTTTCCTATTACGGCACAAAGGCCCCGGCTTTCTTTTTTTACCTCGGGGGTATGACGCCGGGTAAAGACCCGAAAACTGCGCCACCACACCATACGGCTGATTTTTTAATTGATGAAAGCGGCATGAAAACAGGCATCAGGGCCTTTTGCAGCCTGGTGATTGATTATATGAACCGCTGATGGAATGATTAAAATGATTTTAATGATGCGATGGACGTTATTGTATTTGACTATTGTGTTTCTTCCGGGGCTTGTATCAGCGCAAAAGACTGATAAAAAACTGGAGGCAAAACTGCAGGAAGCTATCAGCGGATATAAAGGTGATATCGGCGTCTATGTAAAAAATCTGAGGACCGGAAAAACGGTTGCCATTAATGCCGATACCATTTTTCCCACAGCCAGTATTGTAAAAGTGCCGATACTGGTGGGCATTATGGACAAAATAGAAAAAGGAGAGCTTAATTATGATTCATCGCTGACTTATAAGGATTCATTGCTGTATGCCGGTTCGGATATTCTCGGTTCATTTAAAACAGATGAAAAGATTTTGCTGAAAAAAGTCATTATGCTGATGCTGACTACCAGCGATAATACCGCCAGCCTCTGGCTGCAAAGCCTGGCAGGCGGAGGGGTGCGTATAAACGAAATAATGAACGGACTGGGATTAAAAGATACAAGAGTGAACTCCAGAACACCCGGAAGGGAAGATTACCGGGCCAAATACCAGTGGGGGCAAACTACACCGGGAGAAATGGGTACTCTGTTTGAAAAAATTTATCGCAGTGAGGTTTTCTCCGCCACAGCCTGCGAAAGAATGATGCGTTGCCTGGGCCGCAATTACTGGGACGAAAACGAAGCCATTTCGCAAATACCGCCTACCATTGAAGTATTCAGCAAGAACGGTTGTGTGAATGCCAGCCGCAGTGAGGCTATTATTGTGAATGCGCCCAAGAACCCATACGTATTTTGCATCTTTACCAAGAACAATAAAGACCAGCGCTGGGTGCATGATAATGAGGCGTGGGCCTTGGCGAGAAAATTATCGAAGATGTTGTGGGAGTATTATGGTACAAACTGATCATTTAAACACCTGATACACCACCCAACTCATCACCCAGGCCAAACCCGTCATATACACCAATTGAATCATGGGCCACTTCCAGCTCCGGGTCTCCCGTTTTACTACGGCCAGAGTGCTCATGCATTGCATAGCCAATACATAGAATATCATCAGGGATAAACCGGTGGCCAGGTTAAATACCGGCTTACCATCGGTCCGCACAGCTGCTTTCATTTTTTCTTTTAGCAATAAGCTACCCTCATCTTCATCCCCCACACTATACAAAGTGGCCATGGTGCCAACAAATACTTCTCTGGCCGCAAAAGAAGTGATGAGGGCAATCCCAATTTTCCAGTCGAAGCCCAGCGGCTCAATGGCAGGTTCCAATGTTTTGCCCATTATACCTGCATATGAGCTTTCCAGCTTTTCAGCCTGCATATCCTGGTTGAGCTTTTTCATATCGGTACCGGGTCCTGTTTTGAGCAATGCGTATTTTTCTTCCACTTTCTTCATCGTGTTACCAGGCCCAAAAGAACTAAGGGCCCACAGCACAAGGCTGATGATCATGATAATCTTTCCGGCATCAAATACAAAAATTCTGGCCTTGTTCACCATGGTGGTCAGCACATTGCTCCACCTGGGCGGCCGGTAAGTAGGAAGTTCAAGAATGAAAAAACTTTTCTCTTTGATTTTAATCAACCATTTGGCCACATAGGATACTACCAGCGCCATCAGCAACCCCAGCAGGTACAAACCCATCATCACCAGGCCCTGCACTCCTAAAAATCCAAATATATATGTTTGTGGTATTACCAGCCCGATAAGGATGGTATAAACCGGCAGCCTTGCCGAACAGCTCATCAGCGGAGTTATCAGTATCGTCAGCAACCTCTCTTTCCGGTTTTCAATTCCCCTTGCACTCATAATGGCAGGTACCGCACAGGCAAATCCGCTGATCATGGGCATCACACTTTTGCCATTAAGGCCAACGCTCCGCATCAGGCGGTCTGACAAAAAACTGATCCGGGCCATGTAACCGGAATCTTCCAGCAAAGTGATAAGCCCGAACAATATCATGATCTGTGGTACAAATACCAGTATACCGCTCAGCCCGGCGATTACACCATTAATTAAAAGATCTGTCCACCGGTTGTCGGGCAATGAATAGGATAATGACCGGCTCAGTTTTGCAAAACCAAGATCAATCCAGTCCATGGGGTACTGGGCCAGCCAGAAAACACTTTGAAATAATAAAAACAAAACCCCCAGTAAAATCAGGTATCCCCAGCGGCGGTGCAGCAGCAGATTGTCAAGCTTTTCAGTAAACAGGGTTTTTTGAAGCGGGTCGGGTTCGGATACAGCCTGCTGCATGATATGTTTGATGCGGCTGTAACGCTGCAATATTTCTTCTGCCTGCGTTTTGGTGGGGTTGAATTGGTTCCTGATTTCAATGTTCTCAATTGTATCCTGCATGGAAGGAGAAAGATCAAACGACTCATGATTGATGAGGAAATGAATGGCGGCATAATCGCTTAGCCCGGGAAAATGCTGCTTCACTTCATCAATGGATGCTTCGGCGAATGCTTTGTTGTCAATAAAATCACGGGCAGGCGACTGGTACAGTTGATGCGAGGTCTGTTCAATTGCCTTTTTTAGCTGGACGATACCTTTGTTTTTTCTTGGATTTACTGACACTACCGGCACACCCAGTTCCCTCTCCAGCGCTGCAATGTCAATTTTGATCCCTTTGCGCCTTGCCATGTCCATCATGGTCAGGGCAATCACAACCGGTATTTTCAGATCAATGATCTGGGTGCAGAAAAGCAGGTTTCTTTTCAGGTTGCTGGCATCGGCCACCACCACCACCACATCGGCTTTAATTTCCTTATCCTGGTTCAGCAGCACCCGGTAGCTCACCCATTCATCCATCCGGCGGGGATAAAGACTGTAAGTGCCCGGCAGGTCAATCACCTCAGCGGTAACGAAAGCCGACAGCATAGTACTCCCTGTTTTTTTATCAACCGTAACCCCCGGAAAATTGCCCACTTTCTGGTTAAGGCCTGTAAGACAATTAAACAGGGATGATTTTCCGCTGTTGGGGTTACCTACAAGGGCAATATGCCGCGTCTTATTTTTCACTTGATAACCCGCAAAAGTAAAGCTGCCTTTTTGAACCACCTTACGAATTGCGGTGTTTGGGCTGCGTTTAAGGGAAAATGATGACTAAAATATATCACACCGATGATATAAATAATGTAACTTCAACATATCATAATGATTTTTTATTACGACTTTGACTAAATTTATTCTTGGATTTAATTTCATACACATAAAATTATAATTGTATGGTTTTCTTAAGTATTTGGCTTGTAATGTTTTTTATAACAGATTATTTACTTGGCTGGGGATTGAGCAATTCAAAATACAAATTGGCTGCTTATACCAGCGCTTTCAAAAAAGGTGGCAACAATGCTGGGATTTTAACATCTTATTTAATTGTAATTATGATTAGCTGCTTTTTGGCATTTGTAATTAGGCTGCTATATGACGTATTTTATGCCTAATCGGGCAGAATTAATCTTTATCGAATTATTCAATCCTGATTTATAAAAAAGTATTTCAAATAAATCAGTTAAATAAATAAGACATATTTTTAAAATCCCAGACTAATTCGTTCGAACTCAGTCCAGCAAAGGGCACTTTGTTGAACTGAAGCCGATTCTTTGATGATTCGGCTTTTTTATTTTTCGATGAATCGCCCGCCAGCAAAGGGATTGCTTCAACTAAACTGTTTGCTCGCAGAGTTCGAACCCACAATCAGGTATCCGGCAGCACAAGGTTTTGGACACTAATGGAAAAATTCATGAAGAAATGCTGGATAACCCAGCAAAGATCAATAGCAGCAGATCCCAACCTTCTTACCGGCACACCCCTGTCCCATGCTTCCAGTTTATGTTCATAAAAGCCATCAAACCTGCCAGATAGGAAAGAACATACCAATTACAAAAAAAATTGCCGGATGGAATGGGTTCGGTAATTTGGTCAATAATAAGCGGGTGGAAGCTGTGAGATCAGATCATATTCAATTCATTTTATGAATTTACTGATCATAGGCATATTCGTAATCGGCTATGCTGCAATTGCACTTGAGCATCCTATAAAAATTAATAAAACAGCCAGCGCCCTGCTAACTGGAGTATTATGCTGGGTAGTTTATATTATGAGCAGCCCCGATGCCGGCGATATTACAGAAAAACTAACGGATCATTTAGGAGAAATATCCGGCATATTGTTTTTCCTGTTGGGCGCAATGACCATAGTGGAGTTGGTTGATGCCCATGACGGCTTTCATGCCATTACCAGCAAGATCAAAACAAAGGATCTTCGTAAGCTGCTATGGATAATCAGTATTGTCACTTTTTTTCTTTCTGCTGTTCTTGACAATTTAACCACAACCATCGTTATGGTCTCTTTGCTGAGAAAACTGATTGGGAATAAAAAGACAAGAATGTTTTTTGTGGGAATGGTAGTGCTGGCAGCCAATGCCGGTGGGGCATGGACCCCGATTGGTGATGTAACCACAACCATGTTGTGGATAGGAGGACAAATCAACACTGGAAACGTCATGGCGAATTTGATATTGCCCAGTTTGACCTGCCTGGTTATTCCTCTTGTTTTTTTGTCTTTTTCATTGAAAGGGGAAGCAGAACAGCCTGCTATTGCAAAAAATAAAGATTCAGACAATACAACCCCTTTTGAAAGAAATTTAATTTTAACATTGGGAATTGGCGCATTGGTGTTTGTTCCCGTTTTTAAAACCATTACACACCTGCCCCCCTACATGGGAATGTTATTCGGTCTGGGCATACTTTGGATAGTCACAGAGATCATTCACAAAAAAAAGAATGCAACCGACAAAGATTCATTCTCTGTCGTTCAGGCATTGCGTAAAGCCGATGTGCCGAGTGTATTATTTTTTCTGGGTATACTGATAGCGATCTCGGCATTGGAGTCCACACATATGTTATCCGACCTGGCGTCTGCAATGGATGAGCATATTGGGAACATAAAGATTATCACTATCGCAATAG
>VGGV01000026.1 GCA_016868455.1 Bacteroidota bacterium | reverse complement strand
AATCGCCCATGCAAAAAATAACTTCGGGCCGACCCGGCAGTATCAATGCATTCAGGGCTTCTTTTTTGGATTCAACTACATTTTCGGTGTATTCAATGACGAGTTTTGAAGAAGGTGACTTTTCAGCAAAGGTTCTCGTAAATGATTCTACCCTTTTCCTGGTAATACTCAGATGGGGATGGCCAAAAAAAGCCAGTACCTTTTTCTTGTTTCGTTTAATTATCGTTTCGGCGGCTATTCTTGCAGCAGCTTCATCAGGCGGGCATACTTTGTTGTATCCGGCCTGTTCGGGTACACGGTCAATAAACAAAACCGGAATATCAGATTCCCGGAGCTTATCAAAAAAAGACATATCCTGTGTTTCAACAGAAATGGCTGCAAAAAGACCTGATACCCTGTTCTTACGGAAGAGATGAAGATTATCGTTTTCCAGCAGGACACTGTCCCGTGATTGCATAATCAATACAGTATAACCATGCTTCCTCGCTTCTTCTTCCACGGCGGCGATAAAAGTGTCGTAAAAAAAATTATCTATGTATGGCACAAGGATGCCAAGTACATTACTTTTTTGGGTACGCAGTTGCACCGCATAATTATTGGGTTCATATTCCAGCGCTTCAGCAAGTTCTTTTACCCTTTGTTTTGTTTTATCAGAGATATCGGGATGGTTTTTCAGCGCACGGGAGACGGTGGACACACTGATGCCAAGCGTTTCAGATAAGATTTTCAATGTGCTTTGCTGCATATATTTACGGACCTGCCTCTTAATGATCCGTCTAAAGATAGTCTTTTCCATGTTGTAATAGGGGATAGCCTTTTCGGGTCTCAGATTAAGTAATTACCATTGCAACAATAACCGGCTCGGCTGATTGCATCTTAATAAACTTCTGCCGCCGGCCTTTGTACGGGAGGAGCCGGCGGCAGAGCCGCATCCAGTGTATCTTAAACTACGCTTAGAACTTATAACCTGGTGGTGACCCCTGCATTAATCAAATAATCTGCAAAAGCCGCATCGCCATTTATATCCGCACCAGTAGCAGCAGAGCGGAGTTGGTCAGAGTAACTATTTGTCCGGTTTCTCTCCAGGGCTATCGGTACCGACAGATAAAAATTTGTTTTTTTGGCCAGATAAAATACAGTGGATTCAGCTGAAATGATATAACCGGGGCGCCTGAAGCCTTTATTACCACCAACAAGACCACCGGATGGTATTCCCTCCATCCGCATACCCGCTGTAAAAGTAAAATGGCCTGACATGAAACCGGCTCCGCCCCTTGCCATAAACTGATCCGGTACACTCATGGTATTAGTGAAATATTGGATACTGACAGAGAACATTATACCTCCTCTTGAAGTGGAAACTGCATTTTGTACTCTTGGGTTAAATAGGTAATAGAAGTTTCCGTATACTCCCCACTGATGACCGAAGTTTTTGTAGCCATTTATTTCAAAAGTAATACCAGTGCCTCCATCACCCAGTTGAATGGACTGATCAACCGGCCCAAGTACTGTGCTGTCCTTTCCGCCGGCGCCCGGTTTGTGAAAATAGTCCTGATATTTATAATCACCTGTCGGGAGTTTGAGGCCTAAACCAATCTGGATATTTCCTTTATGGGATTTGGCCGGGTCCAGCAACCGCGGTAAACGGTGAACCGGATATCGCCCTGACCGAATGACCGGGTTTTGTTTCATGCATTGGGGCTTACACTGCTGTTACCATAATGTTCATACAGAGAAGAACGAACATTGGAAAGTAAAGGTATATTCAGCGAAGCAGACCAGAGTTTGCTGAAATTAGGGGTTAATGTAAAATCCCAGCTGAATGAATCGTTGAACACTTCAGTTCCTTCTTCCAACCTTAGCTTTTGTTCTTCTTTGCCTATAAAATGTTTATACGATTTGAAATAACGGGTATTAAAATTCAGTTGCCAGTTTTTGGCATTAGCCGGGTTGCCGAAACTGCAAGTGTTGCCATTGCTCCGGACAGCCACACAACCCTGTGCATTTGAGTGATAAGGTAAGAAGCGAATAAAAACTATTATTGTCAGTATTTGTTTTATTGTGAAATTAGTTTTGTAGTTAATTCTTTTTCATTTTCAATTGTTGTACAATAAATTGTCCCAGTCTTATACCTGCTTCATTTCCGTGGTCGTTATCGAACCGGTAATGAATGCCGCCGTATAGTCTTGACAAAGCCGCTTCTTTCGCGGCAGATCGAAAAGATTTTATCTCACGGCTTTGAATACCGAATTCCAGCAGGGAAGTGTCGGTAAATGATAAATTATCTCCAAACCAGTTTGTCATTATTTCCGCTGCCGCTGAAGAAATAGTAGCATGCCCGCTGGTATAGGAAGGAAACGGCGGTGTTTGAATATAGGGCTGCCAGCTGCTGCTGATGTATTTATTGATTACTGTTTCCGGACGCACAAAATTACTTCTGTACTTCTCATCCCAGCAGCTGATAAATGCATCATACAGCGCAATAGAAGTTTGTGCATAGGCGGCAACTGTTGTAGAAAAATCAGTTTTTGCTTTTTCGGCGGCAATACCGACAATGTTCATCCAGTGGCCGGGAGGTGAAAACTTTTTGGTGGCAAACATCACATGCCCTGTTACATTCATTTTAAAAGGATTATCATCCCAGAAATCAGCGATATGTTTTTGCTCATCCGTAAGACTGTCGATAATTGTTTTTACCT
The DNA here is from genome assembly GCA_016868455.1 of Bacteroidota bacterium. Classification (GTDB taxonomy): domain Bacteria; phylum Bacteroidota; class Bacteroidia; order Chitinophagales; family Chitinophagaceae; genus JJ008. The sequence goes on along the minus strand of VGGV01000026.1, from coordinate 27,666 downwards.
CAAGCAGGGCTTTATAGTATTCACTGTTTTTATTTTTGACATCAAAGACCAGTGGTTTTGCCGGCATAAATTGCGAAGAACTGTCCATCACCATTGTTCTCATTTTCTTCCAGTGCGGTTCCACTGCCTGCGCATACATGGGCGGCGTAGGCACCCAGCGGCCCTCTTCATTGGTGATTGTGTATTTGGGTGCCGTACGCAGTTGCAAGTAATTGTCTTTTTTGCTCCAGCGGATAATATGCGCACCCATACTATCTGCAAAAAGTCGGGAAGCTTTTATGACTGAAGCCGGAACCCCGGCGCTATCTGCATCATGTTTCAGCCTGTCAATATATTCCTGCATACTGCCTTCAGGAAACGTAACGGCCTCGCCCACTTTACAGAAAGCAAGCAAGGCAGCAAGCGGGTAATTGACATTTGCAGTATCTGGAATAGCAAAAGGAGGGAGATGTTTTATCTGCCCGGCCAGCGACCAGAAACGCTTGTCAAAAACAGCCACTACTTCATAAGCGGCGATATTGGCATACACATAATTACGGCTGGCAATCATGGGCGGAAAATTATTTTCCAGCACCACATTGTTCAGTTGTTTCACTGTTTTGCAATACAGAACCGGGTCACTGATAAATGACGAATAATCCCTTTTTGGGCTGCAGGAGACCAGCAGGCTGATGGCCATACAGGCCGTCCATATTTTTTTGAGCATATTGAAATAATTAAGGAAACTCTTTGCCGGTGCGAAGAAAAAAATAACTGGTTATGATAAAACCGGCAAAGTTCGGGGGGGCTGGTGAGGTATTGTTATCAAAACATCATGCAATGCATCGGAAGATGCTGAGAAAGTTGCCTTGTTTATGAATGCAAAGAGAGGTAAAAAGTAAACAAGATTATCATCATAGTCGCTACCGGCGGATTTAAGCAGCGAAGAGGTTTGTTTTTTACTGCTGTTATCCTGGTCCTGCCCCGCAATGCTCTTTGTAATTTCATGGGCTGTTTCAACCAGTTGCTGCTGGGAATGATTGGGAATGCATTTCAGTACAAGTACCCCGCCTTCGATTTTTCTTTTTACATAATTGTAAACCTTGCCATCAAGGTTTATTTGTCCGTAATGACGCTCAAACTCCGTATACCTTTCCTGGTAAGGCATGTTTAAGGCCACTCTTATTTCCACCAGTTCTGATTCATTGTATTGCCTGGAGTCAATAGCGGCCTCTAATTTTTCATCCGCCTTTGTTTGCAGTGCGCCGATTAAGAAACGATAACCTCCAAGGTTAAAAAGCAGGCATAACATCAACAATATGGCAGCAAACTTCTTCACAGCATAATAAGAAGGGACAAGATAAATATATAATTTAGCAATGATGCTGTATGGTAGGGTTTTATATCAGCGGGGAAACGTTATTTACCCACTGCAAACGTTTTCTTTTCCGGGCCCACGCCGGTTATCATCAGGCTTTTCCAGTTTTTCGGGAGTGCAGTTTTAATTTGTATTATTCCCTTCGGTGTAATATCCAGCCCCCCAAAGCCCATCAGCAGGGCCTGTATAACACCACCTGCCCCTGTGGCGAAATAAGGATTGGTACCGCCTTTTGTTTCATGATTAACTGTGAAAGTGAAATTGGCTACGTCGGGAGTAACAGATCGGGCATAGGTTGTTGCGGCCAGCAGGGTTACAACGAACCCCGCAAGCAAAGCGTAAAGCTTTCTCATACGAATCTTTTTTTGGTGACTAATGTTCTTACGACAGGGTTGGGAAACACACGGGCAGATTTGTGACCTTTGTTACACAGCCGGGGTTAACGAAATATTAAAAATATTTGCCCTCCGGGAAATTACGATACGGAAGACTGGTTATCAATAATAAACTGAATAAGGTCATCCAGGGAAGTGTCAATTCTTGAGAGTGCATCGGTTATATCTTCCCGGTTCACTCCGGCGGCAAATGTTTTTTCCTTCAGTCTTTTCTTTACTCCTTTTACTTCCATACCGGCATAACCTTCGGGCCGCATCAGGCTGTAGGCATGGATAAGGCCGCTGAGTTCATCAAGGGCATAGATCATTTTATCCATTTTGATTTCAGGCTCCACACCAAAAACCCTGGGGCCATGAGATGCTATACACCTGATCACATCCGGGTCAATATTTCTTTTCTCCAGTTCTTCTACTATGATGCGGCAATGGTCGTCCGGGTATTTCTCCCAGTCGGCATCATGCAGCAGACCGGCCAGTTCCCATTTCCGGGCGGTTTGTTCATCTGCACGTTCTTTTTCAATGGCCCATGCTTTCATATTGGCGGCTACCTGCCTCATATGCAGGCGCAGGCGTTCGTTAGGCACCCATTCATTCAGTAAAGTATGGGCTTCTTCCAGTGACAGGAGATTTCCGGCGTTGGCAGGGCTACCAAACAAAGTACGGCCGAGGTTGCGGGAAGACATAAAAACAGATTTTTAGAACCAAAGACCCGGCGAAATTAAGCAGCAAAAAAATAGATCAAAAATTTTATTATAAATCAATAACTTATAGAGGTGTGATAAAAAATAACCTTCCGATACTCTGGTTCAGATACTACTCAGACCTATCTTTGCGACCCATTTTAAAACAGGTTGCCGGGATAGCGGCAGCCGACTAAAAAAAATCAAAATGAGTAAACTACATTTCACAACCAAGCATGCGAACGAGGCTACCGTGAAGCGCAACTGGTATGTTGTTGACGGTACTAATCAAACCGTAGGCCGCATGTGTTCCAAAATTGCCGCCATACTCCGCGGCAAAAACAAGACCTCCTACACCCCCCATGTTGACACCGGCGATTACATCATTGTGACCAATGCTGCAAAAGTGGTGCTTACAGGCGACAAATTGAACCAGAAGATGTACGACCACTTTACCGGGTATCCCGGCGGTCTGAAAGAAGAAACAGCAGCCAACCTGCTGAAGCGCCATCCTGAAATGATTGTAGAAAGGGCTGTAAAAGGAATGCTTCCCAAAAACAGGCTGGGCCGCAAGATGTTCAAAAAACTCTTTGTGTATGCCGGAGCTGAACATCCGCACACAGCACAGCAACCGAAAGAACTGAAATTTTAATCGTAAAACTCCCGATAGCTATCGGGATCAAACAACTAGTAAATGGAAAAGCAAAAAAATGAAGTGGGTCGGCGTAAAGAAGCTGTGACAAGGGTTTTTATCTCCAAAGGGGAAGGAAAAATCACAGTAAACGACAAAGACTACAAAACGTATTTTCCGCTGGTGTACCTGCAAAACCAGGTGGAACGTCCACTGAAAACGGTAGATGCGCTCAATAAGTTTGATGTAAAGATTAACGCAACCGGCGGCGGTGTAAAAGGCCAGGCCGAAGCGGCCATGCTGGGTATTGCCCGTGTGCTGCTGGAACTGAATGCAGATTTTCGTCCTGCCCTCAAGGCTGCCGGGTTACTGAAACGGGATCCCCGGTCTGTTGAACGTAAGAAATTTGGTCATAAAAAAGCGAGAAGAAGCTACCAGTTCTCCAAACGTTAATCATTGCCACTATTTTTAAAAAACGATCATTCAAATACAATGGAAAATAACACATCCTTACAGCAGCAACTTTTGGAAGCAGGTGTACATTTCGGTCACCTGAAGAAGAAGTGGAACCCGAAGATGCTTCCTTACATTTTTGCTGAAAAAAAAGGCATCCACATCATTGACCTGAATAAAACGGTGGAATGCCTGCAGGAAACGGCCGCAGCGCTCAAGCAAATAGCCCGCAGCGGTAAGAAAATACTCTTTGTGGGCACCAAAAAGCAGGCAAAGGATATTGTAACCGAATGCGCCCAAAAGGTAAATATGCCTTTTGTAACCGAAAGATGGCTGGGCGGCATGCTGACCAACTTCAACACAGTCCGCAAAAGTGTGAAGAAGATGCAGAGCATTGAAAAAATGCTGAACGATGGTTCTTTTGACACCATTACTAAAAAGGAAAAACTGACACTGAGCCGGGATAAAGACAAGATGGAAAAAGTGCTGGGCGGTATTTCACAGCTTGGCCGTATACCGGCTGCCCTGTTTATTATTGATATCGGGCATGAGCACATCGCACTGGCTGAAGCAAGGCGCCTGGGCATTATCACATTTGGCGTAGTGGATACCAATTGTGATCCAAACAAGGTTGATTTCCCTGTGCCGGCCAATGATGATGCCACCAAATCTATCGCCATTATAGTCAACTATATTACAGCTGCTATTGCCGAAGGACTTGCGGAAAGACAGGCTGCAAAAGATGAGGAAGCAGAGGATGTAACCGATGATGAAAAGGAAAAGAAAGCAGCCAAATTGCTGGCCGAAGCTGAGGCAGAAGGCGGTCGTGGAGGCCGTGGCCGTGGCCCAGGCGGACAAAGACGCAGGACTCCTGCCGGAGGCAGCAGAGGACCAGGAGGTGGAAGAAGATAAATGAAGTAGGAGGTCTGACGTCGGATGTCAGAGATCCCCGATAGTAGAAAAATTCTCAAATTGTATAATCAGCCTGAGTTAGGAAGTATTCCGACTTCTGACTTCCGACCTCAGACTTTAATTTCTAAATATGAGTACAGTAGCAATAAGTGCACAAGACATAAACAAACTTCGCCAGATGACCGGCGCCGGTATGATGGACTGCCGCAAAGCTTTAACCGAAACCAATGGTGATTTTGAAGCGGCAATTGACTGGCTGCGCAAGCAAGGCCAAAAAGTAGCTGCAAAACGTGGCGACCGCGAAGCGAAAGAAGGGGTGGTAATTACCAAAACAACCACCGATAATAAAACCGGCATCGTTGTTTGTGTAAGCTGCGAAACAGATTTTGTTGCCAAGAATGCCGACTTTGTTGCATTTGGCCAGAGTATTGCCGATGCAGCCATTGCCAGTGATGTTAAGTCGCTGGAGGAACTGATGAATACAAAGGCAGGCAATGCCACCGTGGCTGAAATGGTAAATGACAAGCTGGCTTCCATCGGCGAAAAAATTGGCGTTACCAAGTTTGAAAGAATTGATGCACCGTATGTAGCCTCTTATATTCACGGGGCTTACCGTATCGGTGTTTTGGTAGGCCTGGATAAACCAGCTGCAGAAGCCGGGAAAGATGTGGCCATGCAGATTGCCGCCCTTAACCCCGTAGTTGTTGACGCTGCTTCGGTGCCGGCAGATATTATTGCCCGTGAAAAAGACATTGTTATGGAATTGATGAAGCAGGATCCGAAAATGGCGGGCAAGCCCGATGAGATGCTGGCAAAAATTGCTGAAGGGAAAATGGGCACTTTTTTTAAAGAGCAGACATTAGCAGCGCAAGCTTTTGTAAAAGATGCAAGCAAAACCGTAGAACAATACCTGAAAGAAAGCGGTGATGTGAAAGTAACCGGGTTTAAGAGGGTGGCGCTGGGATAAAAGATTAAAAATACCGGAACAATAATTTATGGGAGCCTTAAAGCTCCCCTTTTTAATTTTAAAAGATGAAAAGTAACCATCAATATTTTGAAGCAAATAAAAATCTATGGAATCAACGGGCATTGGTCCATAAAGATTCGGAATTTTATAACCTCGCCGGTTTCAAAGCCGGTGAATCGGCTCTTACACCAATAGAACTGGGCGAATTGGGAGATGTAAACGGTAAAACGATACTGCATCTGCAATGCCATTTCGGGATGGACAGCCTGGACTGGACCCGGCGGGGTGCCAAAGTCACCGGTGTTGATATTTCCGACACCGCCATTGATGAGGCCCGCAAACTGAAAGCTGAATTGGGGATGAATGCAGAATTTGTGTGCTGCAATGTGCTGGATACTTCTGCTCATGTGAAGGATCTGTTTGATATTGTATTTACATCCTATGGCACCATTGGCTGGCTGCCCGATTTAAAGCCCTGGGCAAAAATGATTGCCCAACGGTTAAAACCCGGCGGTATTTTTTATATCGCCGAATTTCACCCCATGGTGTGGATGTTTGATGACGACTTTACGCAAATTGCTTATTCTTACGAAAACAGGGAAGTGATTGTAACCGAAAACCAGGGAACCTATACAGACAGAGAGGCTGATATAAAAGGCAAAGAATACAGTTGGAACCATAGCATCAGTGAAGTGCTGAATGCCCTGATAGGAGCCGGATTGAAACTAACCCTGTTTAACGAGCATATGTACTCTCCTTATCCCTGTTTCAGGAATGTAGTGGAGTTTGAACCCGGTAAGTGGTATATCAAAGGGCTGGAAGGAAAGATACCCATTGTCTATTCGCTGAAAGCCATTAAATAAACGGCAAACTTTCAGAAAATTTCAAACGTATTTTTAGTAAACCATTCATTTGACGATCAGCATTATTATACCCTCCTTTAACGAAGCAGCAGGCATAGGCAGGCTTGTTCAGTACCTGAAGCAGTACGGTGGTGATATGGCAAAGGGTTTTGATAAACCTGCAGCAGGGATAGTGCTGGGTACTGGTCTTGGCGCATTGCTGGAGAAAATGGATATAAGAATCTCGGTGCCTTATATTGAAATTCCGCATTTCCCTGAGTCAACAGTGGAGTTTCATAAAGGCAACCTGATTTATGGCGCCATCAACGGTGTGCCGGTTATTACCATGCACGGCCGGTTTCATTATTATGAAGGATATTCTATGCAGCAGATAACTTTTCCGGTACGGGGAATGAAGGAACTGGGTATAAAAAATTTATTACTGAGCAATGCTGCCGGTGGGATGAACCCATTGTACAAAAAGGGCGACCTCGTAATAGTAGAAGACCATATCAACCCGCAGCCCGATAATCCGCTGCGGGGGATCAATGACCCGAAGATGGGCAACCGTTTTGCTGATATGAGTTGTCCGTACGATAAAAGTTTACGCTAATTGCTGGCAACAGCATTTTCAAAACAAAATATTCCTGTTAAAGAAGGTGTCTATGTTGCAGTAGCCGGCCCCAGCCTGGAAACAAGAGCGGAATACCGATGGCTGCGGAGCATGGGAGCCGATATGGTGGGAATGAGTACCGTGCCGGAAGTAATAGTAGCGGCACAGATGGGTTTGCCTTGCGGTGCCGTTTCAGTGATAACCGATGAATGTGACCCGGATAATCTGCAGCCGGTAAATATTCCTGAAATAATAGAAGTATTGGGTAAGGCGGATAAAAAACTGAGTGAAATTTTTGCGGAGGTGATTGGCAAATTGGGCTAGGGCCGGATGAATCTCCTTTCAATTCCCTTATCTTCGCCCCGAAAAATTCAGCCTGATGTTACCTAAGTATAAACGCATCCTTCTCAAACTTTCCGGCGAAGCTTTAATGGGTGATAAAAGTTTTGGTTTTGATACGGATGTAATCGCTCAGTATGCTCAGGATATTAAATCAGTGACGGAACTGGGCGTTCAGGTGGCCGTAGTGATCGGAGGAGGTAACATCTACAGAGGTATGAACGAAGCGGATACGGGTATTGAAAGGGCACATGGTGATTATATGGGGATGCTGGCCACTGTTATTAACGGGATGGCTGTTCAGGCTGGCCTGGAGAAAGTGGGGGTGTACACCCGGCTGCAAAGCGCCATTAAAATGGAGCAGATTGCTGAACCTTATATACGCCGCAGGGCTATACGTCACCTCGAAAAAGGCCGGGTAGTGATCTTTGGGGCAGGCACAGGCAATCCTTATTTTACAACAGATACCGCAGGCTCACTCCGGGCTATTGAAATCAATGCGGATGTGATTTTAAAAGGTACAAGAGTTGATGGCATTTACACGGCCGATCCTGAAAAGGATCCGGCTGCCACAAAATTCAATGTCATTTCTTTCCAGGAATGCCTGACCAATAACCTGAAGGTGATGGATATGACCGCATTTACATTATGCATGGAAAATAATTTGCCCATCATTGTTTTTGACATGAATAAGGAAGGCAACCTGCGCCGCGTGGTGACGGGTGAAAAGGTGGGCACCCTGGTACAGGGGTAATTACGAGGTATATTTCCTATTTCATAGTTTGCAGTAACTACTATCTTGCCGGATATCCATTATTCCCGCTTGTGAAAAACTATTAGAGATTATCTTCTGGGTTTTTAATAGTTTAACAACCAGACGTTACTGTTTATGGACAGCCAATTGAGCCTTTCCATTGTAGAAATTGTTGTGCTGATGCTGGGAGCCATTGTTCTCGGTATTACCATTCATTTCTTCATTGCCAGCCGTCCTTCTCTCAGGGCTTCCTCTCCGGCAGCCTTACAGCAGTTTCAAAAAGAAGCGGAAGACTGGAAACTGAAATATTTCAACGAGACTGAGTTTCGGGACAAAGAGCTTGAAAACCTCCGGAAAAAACTGGCTGATGCAGAGGAAAATAAGGAAATCTACTCCATAGAGGCGGAAGAAAGCCGCATCAAAAACAAAAAACTGCAGGCAGAGATTGAAGAACTGAAAAAAAATGCACCCGGTTCCCCTGCAATAGAAAAACCGGGTTATATGGATCAGCTTTTCCAGGCACAAAACAGCCTGAAAGAATACAATGAAAAAATAAACCAACTGCTGGGCCAGATTGATATTGTAAAAGAAACAGAAGAAAGACAGCAGGAAATACTCAGGAACAATAAAGAACTCACCGGTTAAATTGAGGAGCTGCGGCTTATGCTTGCGCAGAAAGAAAAGGGAATACATAACATATACCAGAAGCAGGAGCTGACAACAGAGATGAACCCAAGGCTGGAAATTGCCTATAATGAATTCAACAGTTTACAGGATAAAATTCAGAAACTGGAAACCCAGGTAATGATTTCCCGGAAACTGAATATGGAGTATGAAGACCTCAAAGAAGAACATTTAAAGATTGTACGGGATTACGAGGACCAGAAACTGAAGTACCATGCAGCAGTGCAGGAGAACCAGCATTTACAGGCTGCCCTGGCCGAAACAGAAGATAAGCTTCGTGAAGCCAACTTTCAGCGGCAGCAATTGCAGAAAAAGGTAACTTACCTGGAAGAGCTGAATAATGACCTGCAGGAAGTGACCGATGCCAATAAAAAACTGGAAGGCCAGTTTAAAAGAATCGGAGAACTGGAAAGCATGCTGAATATTGTGGCCGAAGAAAGGGATGAACTGGCCCGCAAACAGAATACCTGAAGGGAAGAAGAACTGACTAAAATCATATTTCGGGAGCCCAGAAAGGGCTTTTTTCATTTTAGGGCAGCCCCGCAGGGTTTTATCTTTGCCGGGCAAATAACCTGTTTATGAAAGGAAAAATAGCCAACATCAGGAAAAACTATTCCCGCAAAAAATTACTGGAGAAAAAAGCAGCCGCCGATCCCTTTGCCCAATTCGCAAAGTGGTGGAAACAGGCGCTGCAGTCGGATATTGATGAAGTAAATGCCATGACCCTTGCCACGGCATCGGCCGATGGTATGCCCTCGGCCAGGGTGATACTGCTGAAGGACTTCAGCGACAAAGGCTTTACTTTTTTTACAAATTATGAAAGTTATAAAGGGCAGCAACTGGCCGAAAACCCCCGGGCCTGCCTTGTTTTTTTCTGGAAAGAACTGGAACGGCAGGTTCGCATAACAGGGCTGGTGGAAAAAACCAGCGAAGAAGCCAGCAGCGGGTATTTTAATTCAAGACCCGTTGAGAGCCGGATCGGGGCCCTGGCTTCGCCCCAAAGCAGGGTGATTGAAAGCCGGGAATGGCTGGATGAAAATTTCAGCCACAAGGAAAAAGAACTGGAGGGACAAACTATAGAACGTCCGGTATACTGGGGCGGCTATATTGTAAAACCCGTAATTATTGAGTTTTGGCAAGGGAGACCGGGGCGCCTGCATGACCGACTCCAGTACAGCCTGCAGGAGGACGGCAGCTGGAAAATGGAAAGGCTGGCTCCTTAAGAGTATTATTTGTATATAAAGTAGATAAGGCTTATATAAAAACTACTGTAAATACTTTATTTACTTAATTACTTTCTTTTTTTAGCGGCCTTCTTCTTGGCCGGGCGGCTTTTACCAAATGAACCTTTGAACCGTTTTCCCTTGGCTGTTTTTTTATCACCTCTTCCCATAATTGTACTGTTTGTTTTAAGTGAATGACCGGGTTAATAAAAAAGCTCCGGCACAGGAAGCAGGAGCTGAATGATTTTTGCTAGCAGGTCAAAGTTTGGCGGCAAGCTCTTTTCCTGCTTTAAAGCGGGCCACTTTTCTTGCTTTGATGGTTATTTCGGCGCCTGTTTGCGGGTTGCGGCCTTTTCGGGATTTTCTTTTTGAAATAAGAAAGGTGCCAAAGCCAACCAGTGTTACTTTACCTCCGGCCTTCAATGTTTTTGTTACGGCTTCTATAAATGAATCCAGCGCATCATTGGCCTGCGTTTTGGTAATACCTGTATCGTCAGATATTTTATTGATTAAATCTCCTTTGTTCATTGAAAATAATTTTTTGGTTTTGTAACCCGGCAAATTTAGACGGTTTTTCAAACCCGCAAAAAAAAGTTACAGGCAGTTTTAAACAAACCCTTCCCTTATAACCCGCATGGGGCAATGATTTGAGAGATTTAGCCTGAAAAATGTCCGTTGCTGAAACAAGGAAAATCTTTTTGCACAATCAATGCACAACCTGCATTACAGATCGGGAAGCCACAAATTTATCTCCCCATTTTTCCGTAGCCCTCTTTCTCATCTCGGCGGCATATTCTTTAATATACCGGTTATATAAAGCCTTGCTGTCAGCCTGGTACTGTATGGCAAAGGTGGGGCCGTCTGATTCATCCACTTCCATCAGCTGCAGAATTCTGGCATCGGTAAAACAACCTGTGCCGATAATGTCGGGTATATGCTCATCCCTGAGCCAGGCGAGCCATTCATGAGCAATCGAAATATCCACTTTTATTGTAACGTTATAAATGATCATGTTTTGCAGGTATATCGTCACCATCCTTGTTGAGGATAATCTTTTTTAGGCGTTGGTACATGAAAGATACGGTAAGCAACAAACAACCCAGCATTATAAAAGCAGCAATTTTACCACCGGGTGGAATATTGGTAATACCGGAGCGGTGAGTGAAATAAAAGTGAGTGAAAGACCTGTAAGCAGTGCAATAAAATTATTATCGGCTTCTTTATTTCCATAGAAAACAGATGTGAGCAGGAGATTGAAAATACCCAGTGATAAGGTGAAAATACCATCCAGGTGCCTGTTGTCATAATATCCTAGTAGGGCTATGCCAGCGATATAAAAAAGAAAGTTTACACTTAGAGGGATGATAAAATCAAATGTGGTGAAACGCCCCTTTACCCGGAGGGTATTGATCATGTTCATGGCAATAAACAGCAGGTAGAACAATATGGCGAAAATGAACGCATTTTGTGCAGGAAAGCTGACCGAACTATCCCAGAACATTCTGTTCACCAACCAGCCGCCAAAAATGATGGTTGTAAAGAAAAGAGAAATGCTGTTGATTGCGGGCCAGCGTTTGAACCATGACAAAGCTGTAAGCCCCGCATTCCTAATACATAGATAAATAAACAAAGCGATATAATTATCCTGTCCCGTATTTACCAGAAAGGGAGTAATAAAGCCGCCAATAGTGGCAAGTATGGCTAGTTCCTGCCGGCTGTAAAACAGAGAAAGCAGTACAGCAAACGAAGTGACAAGAACCATGAAAACCAAAGCAGCCGTTTGCCCGATCAGGTGGTATTGATGAAAGGCAAAGGCGATACTGAAATACAATACGGCCAGCCCTCCGCCGGCAAGTACTGAACTGAAAGAACGGTAACGGTTGCGAAACCGGTGCCCTAAACCAATCAGTACAAAGCCAGTAACAAGGCCTGTGATAACACGGCCTGCTTCATGTATCCAGTCTTTATCAATTGCATATTTAATAAAGAATGAAATACCCAGCACCAGCACGGCCATACCAATTTTGTTGGCAACATTTTCACCTATGAATTTTTCGAGATCAGTGGATTTCTTTTTTTCTGAAATATCAATATCAGAAGAAGTGAATATGCTTTCTGTCTTTTTTGGAGCGGATATTACAGGCGGTTCAGAATTAACTGCAGCCCCGGTCGGAGTAACAGGTTCCTGTATTACTATCGGTTCAGGAACGGGGATAACCGGCTCCTGTTCAATTACCTTCGGTTTCTCAGGAATGATTGTATTTGCCGCATTTCTTCAAAAACCGGCTTAACTGCAATAAGAGGTTCTTTTCTTTTTAATTGCTTCGACAACAGGGATACTTCATCGCTGAGATCCTTGATTTTGTCTTAGAGGGACTCGAGGAGGCGACGCTGCTCTGTACTGCGTGTCAGGATACTTGCCTGCAATAAAAGAATGACTACGGGAACCAAGATGACGAGAAGAATAAGTCCACCCATCATAGTGCTTTTTAGTTAACAATAACTGCGAAGCAAAAAAAGGAGGGCAGTAAGGTGGAAGAAAAATTTGCCCGCAGCGGCTTTAATTTACTACCTAAAAGTATCGGGCGGCAACTAAAAATTTTCAGAAGAGGATTCTCTTTTGGTAAGTTTTAACGGGTGTTGTTAAAATTTTAGTAAAAATTATCCTGTTTTACCCTTAAAACATTATTCAAGTTTTTATTTCCAGATATACCGGGCAATGATCGCTGTGTTTTATATCCGGGTATATCTCTGCGTCTTTGAGTTGTTTCTTCAACGGTTCGGTAACTGTTATATAGTCAATACGCCAACCCTTGTTATTTAACCTCACGGAGGGGAAACGCTGGCTCCACCAACTGTAGCGGTGCGGTTCAGGATGAAATTCCCGGAACGTATCAACCCACCCGCTGTTCAGAAATTTGGTCATCCATTCTCTTTCTTCCGGAAGAAAGCCGGATGAGTTTTTATTGCCCTTTGGGTCGTGAATGTCAATTTCTGTATGGGCAATGTTATAATCGCCGCAAAGGATCAGTTTCGGATGTTTCTGTTTCAGCTTGTTCAGCCAGGAATAAAATTCATCCAGCCATTTGTATTTAAAATCCTGCCGTTCATCGCCGCTGGTTCCCGAAGGAAAATAAGCATTGATGAGCCGCACATCTTTGAAATCCAGTTGCAGTACCCTCCCTTCATCATCACTTGGGCCATGGCCGTTACCATACTCCACTTTATCCGGTTTTATTTTGGTAAATACAGCCACTCCACTGTATCCTTTCTTTTGTGCACTGAACCAAAAATCATGATAACCCAGTGAAGTAAATTGTTTGTGTTCCACATCATCCTTCACAGCTTTGGTTTCCTGTACACAAATCACATCGGCAGGATGGGTTTTTAACCAGTCCAGGAGCCCTTTTTTAATAGCGGCACGGATGCCATTTACGTTATAAGAAATGATCCGCATGATATTAATGATTAAATTGTCAGGCAATTTACGTCTTACCATGGAAGCAGCATTAAAATCATCAGTAAGTATTATTCCTTCCAAGGAACATATTTACCTGGAAGGGCCCAAAAGCCGCGGCTATGAACTGGGTTTTGCCTGGCGGGTTTTCTGGCAGTTTCTCAGGGGGTTTCGAAACCTGCACTTTATCGGTCCCTGCATCACGGTATTTGGTTCAGCCCGCTTTAGTGAAGATCATCCCTATTATGGCCGGGCTAGGGAGTTTGGAAAAAAAATTGCGGAAGCAGGTTTCACTACCATGACGGGTGGCGGCCTCGGTATAATGGAAGCGGCCAACCGGGGAGCATTTGAAAGCGGGGGCAAATCAGTAGGATGCAACATCCAACTGCCTTTTGAGCAAAAAGTAAATGCTTATGTGCAAAAGGCTGTAACGTTTGAACATTTTTTTGTCCGCAAGGTGCTGCTGGTAAAATATTCTTATGCCTTTATCATCATGCCCGGAGGTTTTGGCACTATGGATGAGTTTTTTGAAATACTCACCCTCATACAGACCAGAACAGTAACCGGTTTCCCTGTTGTACTTTTTGGTAAGGAATATTACAGAAACCTGCTTGAAAATATAGAGGATATGGCAAAACAGGGTACCATATCCAAAGAAGATATGAGCCTCGTACTGGTGACCGACAGTGTGGAAGAAGCCATGGAACATATTAAACATTACATCCGCACCAATTACAGGGTTAAACCAAGGCAGCGTTTTTGGTGGTTATTTGAGAAAAGGTAGATATCATTGCAAAAAAACTATGGACAGCGTCGCTGTTTTGGGCTATGCTGCCTGTGCAGTAACTGCCCTTACATTCCTGCCACAGGTTGTTAAGACCTGGAAAGAGAAATCAGCAAAGAATGTTTCTTTACTGATGTTTATAATTGCATTTATAAATGAAATCATGTGGATAGCTTACGGTGTGTTGCGGCACGATAATGTAATTATTATCACAAATGTTATCATGATTACACTGTGCTCCGCAATGATTGGCTTAAAACTGAAATACAGAAATGTCTGAGATCAGCACTGTTATTTTCGATTTGGGAGGAGTGCTGATAGACTGGAGCCCTCTTTATGTTTTTGATGAAAACTATTTTGACTCCGCAGAAAGAAGAAAGTATTTCTTTGAGCATATATGCACATCTGAATGGAATGAGAAGCAGGATGCAGGTTACCCGATAGACAGAGCAACAGAAGAACGGGTGGCGCTTTTCCCAGAATGGGAAAAGGAAATAAGGGATTATTACGGCCGGTGGGAAGAAATGCTGCGGGGGCCTGTTGATGATTCTGTTGAAATATTCAGACAACTGAAACAAAACCCCGGATTAAAAACATATGCGCTTACCAACTGGAGCGCCGAAACCTTTCCCATCGCCCTGCAACGGTTTGATTTTTTACACTGGTTTGATGGCAGGGTGGTAAGCGGAGAAGAAAAAACAAGAAAGCCCTTTCCGGAGTTTTATCAGCGCCTGTTGGGCAGATATGATATTAATTCGGCAAAATCATTGTTTATTGACGATAGTTTACGAAATGTAAAAGCTGCGGAAGAATTAGGAATCAGTTCAGTTCATTTTCAATCGCCGGAACAGTTAAAGCAATCATTAAAAAGGATCAATCTTCTGTAGGCTACTCCAGTACCGGCCTCAGCCATTTCTCTGCTTCTTCCAAACTCACACCTTTTCGTTTGGCATACTCTTCAAGCTGATCCCGGCCAATTTTGCCCAAACCGAAGTAATGGCTTTGCGGGTGGGCAATATACCAGCCACAAACAGAAGCGGGCGGGTTCATGGCAAGGCTTTCGGTGAGTTCAATACCAATATTCTCTGTTACATTCAGCAGGCTGAATAATTTCAGCTTTTCTGTATGATCGGGGCAGGCAGGATAACCGGGAGCAGGGCGGATTCCTTTGTATTCTTCTTTAATCAGTTGCTCATTGGTCAGGTTTTCATCTTTAGCATAGCCCCAGTATTCCTTCCTTACTTTTTCATGCAGGCATTCAGCAAAGGCTTCTACAAACCTGTCTGCCAATACCTGTACCAATATCTTATTATAATCATCATGCTCTCCAGCAAACTTACCTATATGTTTTTTGGCTCCGTGAATGGTTACTGCAAAGGCTCCCATATAGTCGCCACCGAGCCCTTGTGGACACACGAAGTCCGAAAGGGAATAGCTGGGCTGTCCAACCGCTTTTTTAAGTTGTTGACGCAATGATTCCAGCTTCACTTTGCCGCTACCCGTTTGCAGTGTTATCGTATCAGCATTATTACTGTTGGCAGGCCAGAAACCAATGACACCATCAGCAGTAAACCAATTTTCTTCTGTGATTTTCTGTACCAGCTTTTGGGCATCGTTATAAAGTTTTGTGGCTTCAGTGCCGAATATTTTGTCGTTTAAAACATCAGGAAAACGCCCCGGCATTTCCCAGGCAATGAAGAACGGCCCCCAGTCAATGTATTTTGCAATGGCGGCAAGATCAAAATGTTTCAGCACTTTTATACCATTCACAGCCGGTTTCACAGGTTTATATTTCTTCCAGTCGAAATATTCTTTGGTAATCACAGCTTCGCTGTAAGGGATCAGGGTTTTCCTGTCTTTATTCAAAAACTGGTTTCGCAAACCTTCATACTCGTCCCTTGTTTTCTGAAGCAACACCTGTTTTTCTTTACTTAATAAAGTGCTGACAGCCGTTACACTCCGGGAGGCATCCAGTATATGCAGTACGCCGTTATCGTATTGCGGGGCAATTTTAACCGCCGTATGCATGCGGGACGTGGTGGCTCCGCCGATGAGCAGCGGCTGTTTCATATTCCGGCGTTTCATTTCATGCGCCACATGTACCATTTCGTCCAATGAAGGGGTAATAAGGCCGCTCAGTCCGATAATGTCAGCATTTTCTTTTTCTGCTGTATCCAGTATTTTATCTGCGGGAACCATTACGCCAAGATCTATGATATCATAACCATTGCAGCCCAGCACCACACCTACGATGTTTTTCCCAATGTCATGCACATCACCTTTAACCGTTGCTAATAAAACTTTCGGGGTAACTTTTTCTTCTCCGGCCTGAAGGCCGGGGTTATTCAGCTTGTTTTTCTTTTCTTCTTCAATAAAAGGGGTGAGCCAGGCCACACTTTTCTTCATTACCCGGGCGCTTTTTACTACCTGGGGCAGGAACATCTTACCCGATCCAAACAAATCGCCCACTACATTCATTCCATCCATCAGCGGACCTTCAATAACATCCAGCGGTTTGGGGTATTTTAACCTGGCCTCTTCCGTATCCCGGTCAATATAATCCGTGATACCGTTTACAAGGGCATGTTTTAACCGTTCCTCCACGGGAGCATTTCTCCATGCCTCATCTTTTACTTCGGTCTTTCCTTTTGCTTTTACGGTTTCTGCAAATGCAATGAGTTTTTCCGTAGCTTCATTGCTATCGTTGTTCCGGTTGAGAATTACATCTTCACATAATTCCCGCAGTGCCGGGTCTATTTCATCATACACTACTAATTGACCCGCATTTACAATGCCCATATCCATACCGGTTTTTATGGCATGATAAAGAAATACCGAATGCATGGCCTCCCTTACATGATCGTTGCCGCGGAAGGAAAAAGAAAGATTACTTACACCGCCGCTTACCTTTACAAGCGGCATCAGCTTTTTAATTTCTCTTGTGGCTTCAATAAAATCAACGCCATAGTTATTGTGTTCTTCCAGCCCGGTGGCCACAGCAAATATGTTGGGATCGAAGATGATATCCTGGGGGGCATAGCCCACCTGCTCCGTAAGAATTTGGTAGGCTCTCCGGCAGATTTCCACTTTCCTGTCTTTGGTATCCGCCTGTCCTTTTTCATCAAAGGCCATTACAATCACGGAAGCGCCATAAGCCTGGCATATAGTGGCCTGCTCAATAAACTTTTGTTCTCCTTCCTTCATGGAGATAGAGTTCACAATGCACTTTCCCTGTACACATTTCAGCCCGGCTTCAATAATCTCAAATTTGGAACTATCGATCATGATGGGAATCTTCGCAATATCCGGCTCGCTTTGCAGCAAGTTCAGGAAGATGGTCATGGCTTTCACGCCATCCAGCAGGGCGTCATCCATGTTTACATCGAGTATCTGTGCTCCGTTTTCCACCTGCTGCCTCGCCACACTTAATGCTTCTTCAAATTTGTTTTCCCTGATCAGGCGGGCAAATTTTTTTGACCCGGTCACATTGGTACGTTCACCTATATTTACAAAATTGGTTTCGGGCCTGATGACCAGTGGTTCCAGTCCTGCTAATCTTAAATAGGGCTTAATGGCTACTGTATCCTGCATCTATGAATTCTTTTTTGTAAATAATTTTCTGAAAAAAGAGAAATTGTTTACAATCAGTATAACAATAGATAATATAAGCAAGAATTGCGGGGTACTCATGCAAATGCTGTTTCAATAACCGGCAGTTGTCTCGGGGGAATATTCTTCACCGCCTCTGCAATATGCCGGATATGTTCAGGGGTAGTGCCGCAGCATCCACCCACAATATTTACAAAACCTTCTTTAGCCCACTCTTCCAGGTAATGGGCTGTATCTTCAGGATGCTCATCATATTCTCCCATGGCATTCGGTAAACCTGCATTGGGATAGGCTGATACATAGCAGGTAGCTATTTGTGAAAGCTCTTCAATATGCGACCGCATTTCTTTTGCTCCAAGAGCACAGTTCAAACCAATGCTCAGCGGCTTTGCATGCATTACGGAGGTATAAAAGGCCTCCAGTGTCTGCCCGCTTAAAGTACGTCCCGAAGCATCAGTTATGGTTCCTGAAATCATTACCGGAAGCGGCTTTTTTCCGGTATTCCTGAAATATTTTTTGATGGCAAAAATGGCTGCTTTGGCATTGAGGGTGTCAAAAATGGTTTCAATAAGCAATATGTCCACCCCTCCATCTGACAGGCCTTTTACCTGCTCATAATAAGCATCCACCACTTCATCAAAGGTAACAGCCCTGTAGCCGGGATTGTTTACATCCGGTGAAAGAGATAAGGTCTTATTCAGCGGCCCCATCGCCCCTGCAATGAATTTTGGGTTTTTCTCTCCTGATTCCGGATGCTTCTTATAATACTCCTCTCTTGCCTTTGCCGCACAAACGGCCGCCGCCACATTCAGTTCATAAGCCAGCGACTGCATTTCATAGTCAGCCTGTGCAATGGCCGTGCTGCTGAATGTATTGGTTTCTATAATATCTGCCCCGGCCTCCAGGTATTGCAGGTGTATACCGGTGATAATACCGGGTTGCGTAATGTTAAGCAGATCGTTATTGCCTTTTACATCACTATGCCAGTTGCTGAACCGCTCACCGCGATAACCCGCTTCGGATAACTTGTGCCGCTGGATCAGGGTGCCCATGGCGCCGTCAATAATCGATATGCGTTCCTGCAAACAATCCTGAATTGTTTTCATAAAAATTAAGTTTGTGAACTTATAAACGTTGGGAAACCAGAAGTGAAGTTTCTTTGACGTTTATTAGTTCCGTTATCCCTTCGACTTGGCTCAGGGTTCAGGCCGAACAATAAACAAATCCGCCTGTAATATGGCTGCAAAACTAAGTTATATGGCTATAAAAAGCAAGTTTATCCTGTATTACCGGCGGCTGACATAACTTTCCACCGGCAGCCTGTTTTGCAGGCTTCTCCCAAGGGTCATTTCATCGGCATATTCCAGTTCCCCTCCAAAAGCGATACCTCTGGCGATGGTGGTGATGCGGACAGTTTGCCCCTGGAGCTTCTTTTGAACGTAATAAATGGTGGTATCGCCCTGGATGTTGGGATTAAGGGCAAAAATCAGTTCAGTAGTCTTTTCCTTTTCTATCCGGTTTATCAGGGGTTCTATATTTAACTGGTCAGGCCCAATGCCATCCAGCGGCGAGATAATGCCCCCCAAGACATGATAAGTGCCATTGTACTGCTGGGTGCTTTCAATGGCAATCACATCCCGGATATTCTCTACCACACAAATAATATCCTGCCTGCGCATGGAGTTGGCACAAATGGAACAGATGTCGCCATCAGCAACATTGAAACAGCGATGGCAGAATTTTATTTCGCTTCTCATTTTTGCTATTACTTCGGTGAAATGGCTGACTTCTTTTACATCCTGTTTGAGCAAATGAAGCACTAACCGCAAGGCAGTTTTCTTGCCAATGCCCGGCAATTTGGCAAATTCGCTGACTACATTTTCTAAAAGCGAAGAGGAGAATTGCATGGGGCAAAGGTAGTGAATGGTGAATTGGGAGTAGTGCATAGTAAAAAGGAGTTAAACAAAGTGTTTCTATTTTTTGCTGAGTGCTGATATTGACAATGCACTATAATGTTATTTCAAACTCATTTTGAAAAGCTGGTTTTACGGAGATCTTTCTTTCAACAGGTCTTACCATTTCAGGCTGCAGATGTTTACCAAAAAATTCGCCGGGGTCCCATTTTCCGTTTTTATTCCTGTCATCAAGTATCCGGAGGTCATACTCGCCCGGCGGGAAAAGAGACTGGCTGATTTCGGGACCTGCCATTGGCAGCGATTTGTATATGGTTTCTCCTGTCAGTATCAGTAAAACGGGATTCAGGGATATATCCAGGTTTTTGATTTTTATCTTTAATGAGCCATACTCAGACAGTTTTTTGGTTTTGAAACTGAGGGTATCCGTCTTCAGCAGTTTTTTGCCGGTTGAATCTTCTGCAAAATCCTTATTCATGACAAGATGATACAGTGTATTCTCTTTCCAGTTATGCTGAAGGGATATGTATTTACCGGTGCTGTCTTTTTCAAAGTTGTATAATCCGGCCGGGTTGAATGCAGAATCTGTGTACAGGAGGATTTTAGATGAATCAAAGAAACGGAGCGGTTCTTCAAAGGTTATGATAAAATCCTTAAGAAGGTCCTGCTGGTTATTGGAAAGGCTGGTCTGGTATTTCAGCCTGCTTTCGGCGGGGATATTTCTCCTGTTCCGCCCGAGATTTACAGACGGGATAACAGAAGTAACGGGAGGTGCAGATTTGGCGGCATATGCATACAACGTCACCGGATCGGTCTTTGTATTAACAACAACGGGTTTATCGGCAAAAGCAAAAAGCTGTTTGTCATCAAAATAGCGGCGGGTACCCCCGTCATCTTTCAATGCATAGATGTAAAAAGTTTTGGATGGGAGGTTTTTAAAAACAAAGTTCCCCTTGCCGTCAAGTTTGGAAATATACCGGGGTTTTTCTTTTACGACGGCAGAGTCATCCGCATTTGTGTGCAGCATTACGATCAGCGTAGTATCCGCTTTGCCCGTTTCAGCAAGAATGACTTTGCCCCTGAGCTCCAGTGAATCAATATAATTACCGGTGGAGAAAGTATAAGTAAAATTCCGGATCACATTTACTTCAGTAAAATCCCGGATGGCATCACCAAAGTTAAAAGTATAGGTGGTGCCGGTTTCCAGGGTATCTTTCAGTTTTATGGTAACCGTGTTCAACCGGTATTCAACAGAAGGGAAATTTTTGGGCAGGGGTGAAATGATCAAAGCCTGCTGGGCATTTTGCAGTTCTATGAATTCATTAAAAGTAAAACTGAGCCTGTTGCCGGAAAAGTTAACAGAAGAATCGGCCGGGCTGGCCTTTAGCAGTACAGGGGGCAAAGAATCCCTGGGGCCGCCGGAAGGGGGAATGATGTTGGCACAGCCGGGGCCTCCGGCAATACTAATCATCAGAATAACTATGAGGGTAAGTAATGATATCAGTAATCTCCTGTAGCTCATGCGGGTGCAAACTTAGCCGGTTTGCCGTTAAGGTTTTGTTTTTAAAATCATAATTCATCCCGATAGCCATCGGGGTCATCATCGCTGTCCGCTTCGTGCAGGGCCACAGCCAGTTTGTTTGTCTTTACAAAATTGCACCAGTGGCAATCTTCTTTGCCGCACCCGATATAGAAATCCCTGTTTTGTATCTTTTCCCAGGTGCTGGCGATCTGTTGCTTTACCGTGGTTATATCGGCCGGGGTAATAATGACCTTTTCCCTGCGGTAGTTCTTCTTTTTGTCCGGTTCAATAAAGTCAAACTCTGTGCTTACCACCTTCCAGTCTTTTTGTTCATAATTATCAACAAGAATTTTATAGAAAACAGCCTGCCGCCAGTAATCGCCGCCGTTGGGTTCCTTACCAGACGGACCTTTTGTTTTCGGGATGGCTTTCTCAGGATCGCCGGTTTTGTAATCCACCACATTTACGAGTTTGCCGTCGAATTCCAGCTTGTCTATTTTCCCTTTTACAGGCACATCTTTTACCAGTACATTACGGATATTTCTTTCAATGGAAACCACTTTATTGAACTGATGGATGTATTTATCGTAATAATTGCTCAATACTTCCTGCCCGTATTCCAGTCTTCTTTCAAACTGTTCTCTTGTAAAGCTTTCCCGGTGGCGGTGCATATACCATTCAAAGTCGGCTATGAATTCCTCCTTTGGAGGGAATTTTTCTTTTCCGCTGTCATGCATTTTTCGGAAAAACCGTTCCAGTGCATAATGAACGGCCGAACCAAACTCAGTAGCTTCATTTTTGGGATAAGGTATGCGGATGATGTTTTTGAAATAAAATTCCAGCGGGCATTTCAGGTAATGGTTCAGCGCCGTAACATTCATCACAAATTTATCGAGTACCCGGCTGATGAATTCTTCTTCCGCTTTTTCTATTTCCGGGGCTTCGGCTTTTCCGAAACCTAAAGCTGAGAATTCTGCAATCACATCGGTGTCCAGTATCATTTTTTCGGCCGGTATATCATGCCGGTCCTGTATTTCAGCAATAAACATGGAAGGCTCCAGTTCTTTTCCGTCATTTTTAAACCGGCTGTATGAAATATAAAGATGCTGTTCAGCCCTTGTCATGGCCACATAAAACAGGCGACGTAACTCTTCATCGTCGGCCACCCTCTTAGCTTCTCCGGAGAAGGGGGAAGAAGAAAACATAGTGTCCGGAAGTTTATATCCGCCGCCGGGTTTTCGTTTCTTTTCCCAGAAAGATGAGTTAGATCCGGCAATGAATACATATTCAAATTCCAGCCCTTTGGAGCCATGCGCCGTCATCAGGTTCACTCCGTTTTCGCTGCCGCTTACCTGTACCAGCGGCAGGGGGATGCCTTCATTTTCCATCATTTCAACCAGATTTACAAAACCCTGCAGGTTCAATAATGGATTGCGGTGTGTTTCTTCTTTTATAAAATCAAACAACCCGGTAAGAACCTGAAGTTGCCAGTGCCTGTCGGGGCTTCGCATAATATGGCTGAGCACACCGGCATCCCGGATGATGCTTTCAAACAAATGGCGTAAAGTAAGGTTAGAAACGGCTCCAATCAGTTTTTCGATAGCTAGCGATGCTGTTTTCAGGCCTTCCTGTATACCCGTGCTGAATAAATCTTTGGAGGGAGCTGTGGATTTTTCTGCAAGTAACCGGCGGATGGATGTTTTTTCCCCGCTATATTTTTTGTCAGCCACTTCCATACTCAGTTTGGCCACTTCAACAGGCGGTATGCCAAACCAGTCGAAGTGCAGTATTTCAAAAAGCATTTCATCGCCGCTGAAAGGGACATCATGTTCGGCGGCAAGGTATTTCAGCATCAGGATGATCTTTTGGGCTTCGGGCAGCACCAGCAGATTCAAATGCCGTTTGCTGTATACCGGCACATTCAGCGGTTTAAAGTATTGCGCCAGTTCTTCGCCATACCTGTTCTCTTTATATATGATGCCGATATTTCCGGCAGGTACTCCTTGTCTTACCAGTTGCTGCACCTGTTTGGCAATGCCGATCATTTCCTGCCGATGGGTTTCGTATTCACGGATGTGCGGCAGATGTTTTATGTTCTTTAGTTCTTTTTTGCCGGAAAGAAGCTCTTTATTGAGCCCTTTTATTTTTGTTACCAGCCTTTCTTCGTTACGGCTGATCAGGGTTTGGGAAACATCGAGGATAGGCTGGATGGAGCGGTAATTATTTGTGAGCACAACGGTCAGCAGGTCTTTCTGATAGCTATGGGCAAAATTCATCATGTTCTCCACATTGGCGCCCTGGAAGCGGTAAATGCTCTGGTCATCATCGCCCACCACGAATACATTGGGTTTGTCCCAATAGCTGATGAGCAGTTCCACCAGCTTGTTTTGTGTGCCGCTGGTGTCCTGGTATTCGTCTACCAGTATGTACTGGAATCTTTCCTGGTAACTGGCTAAAAGATTCTTATTTTCTTCAAAAGCCCTGATCACCCAGTTGATCATATCATCAAAGTCATAGCGGTTCTTTTTTTGCATCAATTGCTGAAAACGGTCATACTCCCCCACGGCGGCACGAAGTTTTTCCATTCGCTCCTTTTCTTCTTCTATCTTATCTTTCTTCAGGTCGCCGGCATTGAACTCTTTGTATTTTCTTTTATAAACGAACTCATCACGGCTGGGCAGGTCTGCCAGGTATTCCTCTATCTTGCGGCTGATAAAAGCCGGCG
Source organism: Bacteroidota bacterium (assembly GCA_016868455.1). Classification (GTDB taxonomy): domain Bacteria; phylum Bacteroidota; class Bacteroidia; order Chitinophagales; family Chitinophagaceae; genus JJ008. Next base: position 3,806 of record VGGV01000026.1, on the reverse strand, counting down.
TCCATCCTTCCCGCTTCATGGTGCTGAAAAGCGTTTGCAGGTTGTTTACTTCAAAATATACATCGCCGCGGTAGCGCTTCAGCGGATGGTTTTTGGGAAAAGAGTCAATCAGCTCTTTAAACAGCTGCACTTTTTCAAGATCGGAGACCGGATCGAAGGCTGTTTTTTCAAATAACCAAAGATTTTCCTGGATCACATCATTGCAGAAAGCATGAAAGGTGTAAATATTCACTTTATAGGCATCCGGCCCGATGAACCGGAGCAGGCGCTTCCGCATAGCCACCACACCTGCATCGGTGTAAGTGAGGCAGAGGATATTTTGAGGAAGTGCATCTGTCTCAAGCAATATTTTTCCGACACGGCTGGCCAGTATCTGCGTTTTGCCCGTACCCGGTCCGGCAATTACCATTACCGGGCCTTCAAGGGTATCCACGGCAAGGCGCTGCTTTTCATTCAGCTCTTCGTATTCTTCACTGAACTTTTTTTCCAGTTTTTCTTTATTGAATGACATTCTGCCCTGAACTTTTCGGTTTTACAATGGTTATTCAAACGAATTTAACCCAATAATCAGCATGGCGGTGCATACCATTAAAACGGTTCAGAAAATTCCCGGTTCCCTGGACAAAGCCTGGGAGTTTTTCTCCAATCCTGCCAACTTGCAGATTATCACACCACCGGGCATGTGTTTTAAAATAATATCTCGCCATCACGGGGCCACCATGTACGCCGGTCAGATTATAGAATATAAAGTAAAGCCTTTTGCCGGCATAACGGTATCCTGGATGACGGAAATAACTGTAGTAAAAAACCGGGAATATTTTGTTGATGTACAGCGCCTGGGTCCCTACAAACTGTGGCATCACCAGCATCATTTTAAAGAAATACCCGGTGGGGTTGAAATGACCGATATTGTTCATTATAAACTCCCGTTGGGTTTTATCGGCCGCCTGGTTAATTCTTTTTATATAAAGAAAAAACCGGTTGGTATATTTAATTTCCGGCATCAAAAAGTGGTGGAAATTTTCGGCCGGTAGCCAGGCTTATAAAATTTTCTAAAACCATAATCATTCATTTCAGCGGAAGTTTGAACAATTGCTATCTATTCAGTTATTTTGGGTTTTTAAAAGGTTTAAATTTGTATGTCCAAACCTGAATATTATGAGAAAAGCGATATCATTTATTTTTTGCCTTTATTTTCTAAACCCTGATGTTAGTTCTCAGGTGTTCGGAAAAATATATGAAGTAGATAGTCTGAAAGAAATTATTGCAAATCATAAAATTGTTGCAGTGATTCCATTCAATTATAAGATTACACTTAAAAAGATGCCTAAAAACACTACGCAAGAGGATATTAAATTGCAGGAAGAAAAAGGCTCCTTGTCTGCCCAGAACAGCTTTTATACCTATGCTTTAAAAAAAGTGGAGAAGAAGGAAGTAACAGTTGAGGTGCAGGATATTGCCAGAACCAAGGTTTTATTATTCCGTGATATATCACAGAAAAAAATATTAACAATTATCTTCCAGAAGAACTTTGTATCAAACTGGGAGTTGATGCCCTTATCACCGGTGATATTATAGCATCACAACCTATGTCTGAAGGGGCAGCAGTCGCAACACAGCTATTAATTGGGTTTTCAAAAACAAATCAAGCTAAAGCAACAATCAAAGTGTATGATGCTTCGGGCAAGCTAATTTGGTCTTATGGTAAAGAAGTTGCAGGAGGTCTTGGAAGTGATGATGATGATATGATAAGAGTTTTGATGCGCAAAACTGCGAACAGGTTTCCATATTTCAAAGATTAGTGACGTTAAAAAAAATATTAAGGGGCAGAGAATTACATCCTGCCCCTTTTTAATTTAAATTACACTAATTTATCAATTTGCCAACTATCCCGGCATCCTTGAGATATACTTTTCAATTTGTTTAATCTGATCTACAATCTGTGGTGTGGTAGGTTTCAGTGCTTTGGCTTTCCTGAAAAAATCTTTACCGGCTCTGAATTCTCTTTTGTTCATCATAATGCTGCACATCTGTAAATAAGCAGCTGCTTCATTTTCTTTATCGGGCAGGCCCTTCCGCAATGCCTGGCGAATATAGCTCTCGGCCTGTTTCAAATCGTTCTTTTGCATGGCCAGCATTCCCATTTGCAGCATGCTGGCGCCTTCGGCTTCCTTCATGGGCATGCCCAGGTCCAATCCCTTCTTCATCATTTTTTCTGCGCCGTCAAAGTCCTGCTTTATCATGGCCATATTGCCTTTCAGGGTATAATAAACAGAGCGGATAGGTTTATACAAAAGGCCGGGAAATTTAATAGAGTTTAATACTATTTCTGCCCCTTCCATATCGCCGTTTTCCATATGCTCCTGTATCAGTCGAAGCGGGCCAAAAAAGAAATGCCCCAACACCAGTATAATCCCAACAAAATAAAGCGGGAAAGCCGGCCAGAAACTGCCGGTATAGTTTACATACACCCCAAGAACAAGCAGCACCAGGCCGATCCAGAGGCGGTATTTTATTAGGAGATTGTAGAATTTCATTGCCAAAAATTAAGGGATGCAAAGATAGGATTTGACCCAATAGCGATCCGATAGCCCGGATTGATTATTTTTGCCGCCCCGGTCCCGTAGTTCAATGGATAGAATAGAAGTTTCCTAAACTTTTGATACAGGTTCGATTCCTGTCGGGACTACTTGTTATTTTAGAAAATAATAATGGTCTTAAAGAATAACATTTAGACTACTAATAATCAATCAAAGCCGTTAAATCAGACTTAACTTCGTTAGAACCAACGGTAATCAAGTCTACAACACGGGTTGAAAAAATAAAAAGCCTTGATGGCGTGTCGCTTATCTATGGGGTTTCTTCCATTACTGACGGCTGTCTAAACCAGCCATTGTTTTTCCAATTCAATTCTTTAATAAGCTTTCCATTTTGCAGTACGCTTACTTTCGCGGCTTCCTCAAACCAGTCAGCAAAGTCAGCCCCTTTTTTTCTGTTTTCAAGCCCGGGAGTTTCTTCTGAGGCATAGTTGATGGCCGAGAAGGAGATCTCTTTGTTTAAAGTAAAATTTTCTTTCTTATGTATTTCCTCCCCCTTTTTATTATAAAAAATTAAGGTAATACCTTCTCCTTCGCCCTCGATAACGAGCTTTTGGATGTATTCTCCTTGAGCACATTGAATAGGTTTGGATGAATCCGCGATTTTGACCTCAGCAATCTTTTCTTTCTTGGTCATAGAGCCATTAACAACAAAACCGTCACTGTCAACGTCAAGTCCGGAATGTTTGAATGCATGAAATTGAATACTGGCCGGCTTGGGTTCAGCTACTGGTTTTTCTTCTACTTTGAGATTAGAAGGCTCTTTGGCTACCGGCTTGGACTCATTAGAGGAGCAAGAGGTTAAACTTGCAATAGTCAAGCCTAGAAAAAAGACGGCATTGTTTTTCATTTTTTATTTTATTTTGATGTAAGGTATAAATATTCTTGATTAATCTCTAAGATTTTTTTGCGGTTTTTTAAAGGATTTTTTTTAGAGCTTCTGTTACGATCAGATTGTTTTCTTTGTTCTTGACCGCTATTCGTATGAAATTATTCTTGAACTGTGCCCTCATGTGTATGTCGTCAAAGAAAGTGGACGATTTAGTTGTAGAGAGTTTCGTTGTTTAAATGTAGGATTTTTCCTTTTAAAAATAGTTGTTTTCGTCTTTTTAGGGACTGCTGTTTAATGAGTGCTCTTTTTTGGAGTATTTGTTCTTGCCTTCCATAGTACACATCCGACGGGGTTACATTTTGTAGTGATTCGTGGTA
>VGGV01000025.1 GCA_016868455.1 Bacteroidota bacterium | reverse complement strand
GAAAGTGGAGCTGGATGATTTTTTTGACGATCCCGAAAAGCTGGAGTTTAAAATAAAATATTAAAGATAATGGGGAGACCGGAAGGTCTCCTCTTTCTTTAAAGCACTTTCAGGCTTTCAATTTTGTCCTGATCAATCTGCCTCACCAGGGCCTCCAGCCCGTCAAATTTGATTTCTTCTCTCAGGTATTTTTTTACGGTTACTTTCAGCGTATGGCCGTATATCTGTTTGTCAAAATCAAATATATTCACTTCTGCCACCCGTTTCTTTCCGTCAACCGTGGGCCGGAAACCGATGCTCATCATGCCTTTCAGGAGAGAGGAGGTCTGAGGTATGAGGTCTGAAGTCTGATCTTGCTTTTCAGAATTTTCCTTTCCGACCTCTGACTTCTGACTTCGGACCTCAGCATACACCGCATAGATGCCATTTCCGGGAATGAGCTTTTCATCATTCATTATTTTCAGGTTGGCCGTAGGGTAGCCGAGTTTCCTGCCCAGTTTATTGCCATGCACCACTTCACCCGAAAAAAAGAAATCGTAGCCCAGCAGTTTATTGGCGGTGGCAATATTACTGTGCAGAATGGCTTCCCGGATATTGGTGGAGCTGATGGAAATATTTTCCAGCACATGTTTGGGTATTTCTTTCAGCTGGTAACGGTATTCGGCTGCCTTTTTTTCCAGCAGGCGGTAATCGCCGAGGCGGTCACGGCCAAAACGATGATCGTAGCCAATGATGATTGTATGCGGATGAAATTTGCCGATCAGGAAATTGGCCAGGTAATCTTCGGCGGGCTGGTTGGCAAAGGCATCTGTAAAGGGCGCCACTACCAGGTGGTCAATGCCCAGTTCCCGCAGCAGTCCGGTTTTTTCTTCCAGGGTGTTGATAAGACGGATACCGAGAATGGCAGAAGAAACAATTTTACGGGGATGCGGATGAAAGGTAATGATCACTGACTCGCCATGAACAGCCTTTGCTTCAGAAATCAGCCGGTTGATCACCTGGCGGTGGCCCATATGCACCCCGTCAAAAGTACCGATGGTGACAACGGCGTTTCTGAAAGCCGGTAAGTTCTCTATGTCATGATGAACCTGCATAACGGGCTGGCAAAACTAAATGATAATTGATAACCGGGCATTGAAAATTGAACATTAGATTTGCCTTCTATGAGTCTTTACAGCAAACGGGGGGTATCTGCACAAAAGGAGGAAGTTCATGCCGCCACGCAAAGCCTGGAGAAAGGACTTTACCCCAACGCCTTTTGCAAAATATTTCCTGATGTGCTTTGCGGCGATGAGGCCTGGGTGAATGTAATGCATGCGGACGGCGCTGGCACCAAGAGCATACTGGCCTACCTGTACTGGAAGGAAACCGGGGACCTGTCCGTATGGAAGGGTATTGCGCAGGATGCCATTGTAATGAACCTGGATGATCTGCTTTGTACAGGCATTTATGATAACCTGCTTTTTTCTTCCACCATTGACCGTAATAAAAAGGTGATACCGGCAGAAGTGCTGCAGGCCATTATTGAAGGCAGCCGGGAGTTTTTTGAAAAGATGGAACAGTTGGGTGTAAAGATCACCTATATGGGCGGTGAAACAGCCGATGTGGGTGATGTGGTGCGTACCATTGCTGTAAATGGCACCATGACGGCCCGATGGCCCAAAGCAAAACTTATTACGAATGAACTAATACAACCGGGTGATGTAATAGTGGGGCTGGCCGGGTTTGGACAAACGAGTTATGAAACGGAATACAACAGCGGTATTGCCAGCAACGGACTTACTTCGGCCCGGCATGATATACTGCATAAGACCTATGCCGCAAGATTTCCCGAATCATTTGACAGCTCCCTGCAGGAAGAAGTGGTTTATATCGGGCCGCATAAAATCACGGATGAAATAACAACAGGATACGGGCCACAGCAGATCGGCAGGCTGCTGCTTAGCCCGACACGAACCTTTGCACCGGTGATGAAAAATATACTGGAAAATCATTTCGAATCCATTCACGGACTGATTCATTGCAGCGGCGGCGGGCAAACCAAGTGCCTGAAGTATGTGCCGGGGAATGTACGCATCATTAAGAATAACCTGTTTGAACCGCCTGTAATTTTTAAATTGATTCAACAGGCGAGCGGGGCTGACGACCGGGAAATGTACCAGGTATTCAATATGGGCACCCGGATGGAAATTTACACGACTGAGAAAGACGCTGATAAAATCATCCGCATTGCAAAAAGTTTTGGGATGGAGGCAAGGGTGACCGGAAGGGTAGAAGGCGCTTCGAAAAAAGAACTGCTGATTACTGCTCCTTCAGGTGATTTGGTTTTCTAATTCACTTCCACCCATACTTTTCCCAGTTCTGCCTGTTTGTCTTTCTTTTTTATCAGCACTGTAAGCAGAAATCGTCCTGCTTTTTCAGGAATAATATGGTACACTCCCGGCGCCTCCATGCTGACCCTGGCACCAGGAAAACTTATTACAAGGTCTTCGGCTTTTACTTCATCTGACGAGACAGTAACCCGGTTTTCTTTTCCGGCCACAAATTTATAGGTTGAAAGTTCAAACTCCCTCAAAACAAGAAATGTAACCGGTTGCTTCCGGTAGGCTTTTACTATCCTGCCATTTTGTATCGCCGGCGACCAGGATGGTCCCTTTTTGATGACCTGCACTACTTCTTCTTCCATTCCAAATCCATGGGAAGTGAGAGGGTTGATTTCACTGATAACTCCCTGTTTGTCCACTACAAACTTAACCATCGCCTGGTAAGTGCCGGATGGTGCATAATTATCAGAAGGTGTATTGGCATCCAAATTCCGCTCTAAATATTTCCGCCAGTTGGCCGCTCCTCCGGGAAAAGATGCTTCCACTTCCACTTTTTCAAATACAATATGATCATCATCTGCAGCGGTTTTTTGCCTGTTGGTTTCATCAGAAATAGCAATGCTTTCAATTGTCACTTTCTTCAATGTGATCTCCAACACTCCGGCTTTTCCCCTTTCTGCGTATTTTTTTTCGGCTTCCGGGCCTTTTAATACATTGATGCTTTCAATGGTCTCGGGATGGAAAGCCGTAGCAATATCCATTTTAAGTTCCCGGATGGTTCCGGCGATATTGCCGTTTACAACAATCAGGATGTTCGAGTCAAGTGAACCGGGTTTTGAATTGGTTAAAATAGAATAAGCAGGCTTGCTTGTATCAGACAGGCAATGGCCAAAGCCTGCTCTTACTTGAGTGAGAGCAGCCATCAGATATAACAACAGAAGGAGAAGTTGACTCTTCATTGGTCTAAATTACACATTAACGCAGGTAGCTGTTAAATGATCAAAAAAAAGATTTTTTCCAGCAGTTCTTCCGTTATTTTGCAAATTCAACGGAATACAACATACAAAACCCATTTAAATGTCCGAACCGATCATCGAACTCAAAAATGCCAATATCTACCAGGGAAATAACCTGGTGCTGCAGCATGTAAACCTTACCGTAAACAAAGGTGAATTTGTGTACCTGGTGGGAAAAACAGGCACCGGCAAATCAAGCCTGCTGAAAACATTGTACGGCGAGCTGGAACTGAGAGAAGGAGAAGGCCGGGTGGCCGGGTTTAATTTAAGGGGGCTCGACTGGAAAAAGGTTCCCTTCCTCCGGCGAAACCTTGGTGTGGTGTTCCAGGATTTTCAACTGCTTACCGACCGGAATGTGAATGACAACCTGAAGTTTGTTTTAAAAGCCACGGGCTGGACGGATGTAAAACTGATGGATGAAAAAATTGCCGATGTGCTGGACAAAGTGGGGTTAAGGACCAAAGGATTTAAAATGCCTTTTGAACTCAGCGGCGGCGAGCAGCAGCGGGTGGACATTGCCCGGGCCCTGCTGAATTCGCCCAAACTGATACTGGCAGATGAACCGACCGGTAATCTTGACCCCGAAACATCAGATGAAATTATGAACCTGCTGTTCCAGATTTCGAGAGACTATAACACGGCCGTTGTTATGGCCTCACATGATTATATCGTGGTGAGTAAATTTCCGGCCCGTACCATCCGCACCGAAAGAGGGCAGATAACGGATAATGCTACCATAAGTATTGAATAAGCTGCCGGATATTTTTTTCATTATTGTAGGTATCGCCCAGCAAATGTTTTCGCAGTTCAATTTCTTCAGCGGTAAATGGCTGATGAAATAGTTGAGCTATCACCGAGGCAAACGCATCAGCCGTTGCGGCGATATGACAGGCCCCCTCCAGCCCGGTGCCCCGTATCATTGGCTCATTCACAAGGCAATGCCGCCCTTCAAACAAAACATGCAGTAATTTGAGCCGCATACCGGTCATGTTACGGTTAAGGCAGGGCAGAATATTTATATGGGCTTTGCGGATGAGGTCATTTAATTCAGCATCACCGGGGTTGGCCACAAGGCAGGTGTGCTGGTACAGGTGGGCCATTTTCTCCAGCCTTTTTGAAGGATTTTTTCCTGCAATCACAAAGGGTCTTCTTACCTGGTTAAATACTTTACACAACAGCCACATCGCAGCTTCTTCATTTTCGGGAACGGACAGGTTGCCGTGGTAAAGGCAAAAATTACCCCGTCCTTCTTCGCCATTCACCTGCTGCCAGGAAGGGAAAGCCGGCAAATATGTTACGTTGTGCAAATGCCCTGTGCGGCCCAGCTTTTGTGCATCATCCTTTGTAATGCAGGCATACACACAATTACCAGGCAGCTGCCAGGTATATTTTTCAATCATCCGGCTTTCCCTTCTGAAGTGGATTTTTTTCCAGAATGACCTTTCGGCTCTTGCCAGTTCCCGGTAGTAGGCAGTTTCATCGTTATGCATTCGCACCACTACTTTCCGGCTGCTTAAATCCAGCCTGGACAATACCCCGGTACAATGGATGCCTTCCAGTAAAACAGGGGTATTGTCTTTACTCAGGTTTTGCGCCAGTTGCTCATTAATTCTTGATGCAACTATGTAGGGCCGTTTGCGGGAAAGACCCCTGCTCCCTGTTGTTCTTTCATATACATGAATGCGCTCACAATATTGGTTTAGCTCATTGGGTGTTCCCCGTTCGTTATAACTGAAATAATGCAGGTGAATGGCTATCCCCATTTTTTTAAACATGATGATGCGGTTCATCATCTCAATGGCCCCGCCATAATCAGGCGGCCAGGGCACATCCAGGCAAACGATATGCAGATAGCGGGTCAAGTTGCAAAAATGGATTGATAAAAAGCCAGTAATTTTTTCTCCCCCTGCTGCCAGTTGAATTTCTCCCGGGCAAGGAGGCAATTATCTTTTAATCTTTTATGTAAAACAGCATCCTCCAGTAAATTGTTTATGGTATCTGTAATTCGTTGCAGGTTTAGATCGTCAATCAGCACAGCCACTTCATATTGTTCGTTTATTTTCCGGTATTCGGGAAAGTTCATGGTTATTTGCGGCAGGCCGGCATGAATATAATCAAAGAACTTATTCGGCAGGGCCAGGTACTGGTTCAGCCCGTTATTTTCTGCAAGGGCAATGCCTATATATGCCTGCTGCGAAATTTGCCGGAGTGTTCCGGGGGTTAGCATGCCTTTCAGTTCTATTTTGTTTTCCAGTTTATTTTCACTGATCAGTTGCTTCAGCTGCTGCATAAAATTCCCGTCGCGGCAGATAACCAATTTGCAGTTTACCTGCTTCATGGCAGGGATGAGAAATTCAAAACCCCTTGCTTCATTCACGGCGCCCTGGTACAGAATGAATTTTTCAACCGGCTCTATATTATTCAGTTCGTTTAACACCTGCAAATTCCTGACCGTATGATAATTCACTCCATATCTTTTTCTGAACTCATCGGCAATACTTTCACTGACCGTATAGCCCAGCCTGTATTTTGGAACGGCTTTTCTTTCTATCCTCATCCAGGTTTTATGCACCCCCGGTCTTGACACCACTTCCTTAAGACCGGTAAAAAGTTCATGTGCATCATAAATACGTGGGATTCTTTTCAGCCGGGAAATATAAAGGCAGGGTAATATGGTGTCGAGGTCAATGGCGCAAACGGCATCCATCTTTTTAAAAAGAAGAAAGAAAAAAAGACGGATATTGTATTCTGCATAAAACCGTTTCCCTTTATTAAACCAGCACCTGACCCTTTTTTGCCTGAACTTTTTTTGTTCCAAAGCCGAGGAAGAAGATAGTTTCCGGCCCACCAGCGTTACCTCATAGCCCAGCTCAGCCAGGGAGGTGCAAATCCGGTGCATGCGCTGGTCATACACAAGATCGTTGGTAACGGTAAAAAAAAATCTTTTGCCCATTTGCAGGGAGTTCAGGATAACAAAACGGAATTGTAAATTTTTTCAATGGCCTCTATGGTTCTGAGCCCGTCTTCTGCAGAAGCGAAAGGATGACCGTCATCCTTCAGCGCTTTTACAAGATTTTCGTACACCTTATCATGATTGCTCATTGAGCCTTTATAAAAACCATAATCATTGGCAGTACTTTTTTCGGGAACAGGGATGCCGGATCCGTGGGTGAGCTGATATTCCACCTTGTTCATATAAGGGCCGCCCAGCTTTACAGTACCTTTCTCAGCAATAATGGTGAGAGATACCTCCATGTTTTCACGGAAAGTGTTCACCGACCAGCTGATGCCGCCCAGCACCCCGTTTTCCATTTCGGCAGAAACCGCACCGCAATCTTCTGATAACAACAGGTTTTTGTGCATCATGTTTTTCCTGAAACCCTTTACCTGTTTGATATCCCCCAGTAACCAGAGCAGGGCATCAATGTAATGGCTGAATTGTGTAAAGAGTGTGCCGCCATCCATTTCAGTACCATGCCAGGTACCTTCATAATAGGCAGGAGGGCGGTTCCAGAAGCAGTTCAGCTGAAAACTGTAAATACGGCCCAGTTCATTGGCAGCTATTATTTTTTTTAATGCCGCAATGGCCGGGTTATAGCGGGTTGATTTTACAACGAAGAGTTTCCGGTTTTGTGTTTGGGCTGTTTCTATCATCCTGCTGGCATCCGCTGCTGAAATGCTCAGTGGTTTTTCACACAGTACATGCCATCCCTGTTGCAGGCATTGGATAGAGTGGGAGGCGTGCAGACCATTGGGGGTGCATACGGCAGCCAGGTCAATATTTTTCTCGCCACCAAGCAGATCAGCAATAGTATAGTAGGTCCGGCATTGAAATTCCTTTGCCAGTGCATCTGCCTTTTCGGGCACTATATCACATATTGCTGCCAGCTCCCCCATTTTACAATTTCTGTTGCATGCCGCGGGGCTATTTTTCCGGAGCCGATTATGACAAATTTTATCGGGTTCATCAGCATCAAATATACTGATTGAAGCAGGGACAGCGGAAAAAGTATATGCAAGAAAGCCACCCTAAGGTGGCTTTCTTATGTGGGGGGTATTTATCAGCTTTAATAATTCGTAAACAATGAAAGTGTTCTGGCTGCTGTGCCTGAAGTAACAGAATAACTGCCCCGGAAAACAAGAGTATAGCTTCTTTTTGCAGACAGATTAACGGCGTTTAAGGTTACCAGGTTCGTTGTGTTACCTGTTGACCGGACATACAAAGTATCAGTAAATGCAGACGGGAAAGCGACATACCCAGATACATCACTGACATTGATATTCGTAAACAGATTTTGATTGAGCCGTTTTGAGAAAATATCTATACCCGGAATCGCCGTTTTGGTATGGGTGAAGTTGGCAAACCTCAGCCTTGCTGTAGTATCAGCCGGCACTACGATACTTGTTTCAACCGTCTTTTGTTTCGGTGCAGCCAGGGAGTCGTACACAAAAATGGTATAATTTTTACCCACCTGCATATTTTCAGCAAATGAAAGCGGAACCTGGGTGCTGGTGCTCAGTGTATCCATGATAAAAAAGCCTTTTACACCCGGGTCAATGCTGGCCGCATAAGCCGTAGATGGGAAAACACTGCCCGAAGACATAAGGCTTCCGGTAATCAGGTTCCCGTCAACATAGATATAATTACGGCTGGCATTTACCATGGCCAGGTAAACCTGTACGAGGCTTTTATTGTTGAAATTTTTGTCCTGCAAAGTTTTTTCATTAAATGATTTGGTACAGGCGCTGATCAAAATACCTAGTGCCGGAACAATCAATAATGTGCAGTGAAATATGTTTACTCTTCTCATAAAAGTTACTTTAGAAAGTTTTGCAGATTAAGGTTTAGAAAACCACTGTTCTTTGGTATGATAATCAAGCGCCCTGCCGCCCACTGCATCCAGTGCCGCGATATTGTAAAGAAACTCGGAGTTATACCTCGGTCTTGCCCGGTACACCAGCTTACCAAAGTTGTCTGTAAATAAATCAGTGCCGGATGGCGGTGTGAGATCAGCATAAACCTGCAGGCCGGTGACCGGGTCAAGGTCAGTGTAATGATATCTTCTTATATCCACCCAGGTCTCCACAAGCCCGAAACCATACATTGCGATAAATTTTTGCAGCATAATATGAGAACGGGTAAGGCTGCCCACTGCCGGAACCACTACGGGGTTTGCCAGATAAGCTGCTCTTGATGCCGGAGTAATTTGCATGGCTGCCGGAACAGAGTTATGATAATCAGCCGTGCCAGTCAGCATATCAAAACTGGCGTTAATACCATCAATATATGATTGCCGGGCCTGTGCGGCGAATGCGGCTCCTTTTCTCAGGTATGCCTCTGCTTTCATAAAATGCACTTCAGCAGCTGTAATTATAGGGAAAGGAGAGCCATTTCGGAAAATATACCGGCAGGTTACATCGGTTCCCGGTGCTGTCGTAGAACTAAATGCCTGTCCCCAGAAATTCTCTGGCTGATCATTTGTTGCAAGACCATCACTGCCTTTATTGGGCCGGATGCCTCTGTAGGTTCCGTTAGTGTTTCCCCGGATGATATAAGGAGCACGGGGGTCGGTTACAGCAGGAAACATTGGATTGAGCCCGATCATCAGGTTGGCAATAAACCTTGACTGTCGCAGGGCGCCTACATTACTGCGGAAGGGTCCGAAGAAATTATATGTCCCTGAAAGCCCTGTAGCCAAAAATTTTGCAGCAGCATTATCGGATGCATTATTGATTCCTAGATTGGCATAATAGATTACGGAGTCCGGGTTATATATTGACTTATTGGTGAGGTGGTTAAATGAACGGGACAGCACCGAATATGCAAATTTTTTCCACTTGTTTAAGTCTCCGCCGTAAAAGTAGGCATCGCCCTGCGCCAACTGAGGCGAGCTGGTAGCTGAATTAAGAGTGGCAATGGCAAGATGGCATAGCCTTCTTACCTCATTATACATATCTTCCTGGCTGTCGTAATCGAAAACCAGCCTGTTGGCATCAAATGCCTGGCGTAAAATGGCATCTCCATACATATTGGTCATGGTAAGCCAGCTCCACGCCCTGATTGCATAACCTACACCTACAAAATCTGTTTTTCCCTCTTCTGCAGCCCAGTCAATCATCCGGCCGAGGTTTTGGCCCATACCATAATAATGCATAGCCCAAACAGATCCCAGCAGGTCGCTGGCGCCTGTGGCGCCCGCCATCTGGTCAAACTGGTTCCCGGTAGTATTGGTTGCCCAAAACTGGACATAACGGCCAATATACAGCCCGTCATTTGCAGTTCCGTATGCACTGCCCTGTGCCGAAGAACTTCCTACCATATTGCCGATGATGCCGGGCAGCATGGTTTCAACCGGAACACGGGTGGTAGCATTAGGGTTGACATAGGCCTCATCTATTTTTTTGGAACAGGAGCCAAGAGTAAGAAGCCCGGTTACCCCTGCTATGTATAGAAATTTAACTGCTTTATTTTTCATGTTATAATGTTTTTGAAATTAAAATGAAGCCCTGAGTCCTAAGTTAACCTGCAGGGGAGAGGGTAATGTACCGTAATCAAACCCAAAAGCCCCAACACCCAGCGAACCTGCTGTGTTACCGTTAACAGCCGGGTCTGCACCGCTGTAATTGGTGAGCAGTATCAGGTCATTGCCTGTGATAAAGGCAGACAGTGATTTAAAGGATTTAATAAAGTTTTTCGGGAATGTATAGCTAAGGGTAACATCCCTTAGCCTGAACCAGTTTACATTTTTTTCAATAAATGCCTCTTCCGGCATGGTGGTGTAATACTGGTTGTTAAAGGCAGGAATCACTGCAATAGTATTGGCAGTAGGGGTACCACTGTTTTCAAGGCCGTTAAACAGGACGCCGCTTATTACCCTTGGCTGATACCTGTCGGCAGTAAGTTTGCTTTTGCCAACATTGGTAAGAAAACGGTTGGTGCCGTTGAAAATATCTCCGCCAGCTTTCAGGTCCAAAAGGAAGTTGAGTTTCCAGTTTTTCCAGCGGAAGGTATTCATCCATCCAACAGTAAAATCGGGGTTACGGTCACCTACTACAATGAATGCCGGTGTGGAAACAGGAAGACCGCTAAGCGGATTAATCAGGATCTGGCCTTTATCATTACGCCGGTATGCAATTGCGGTAATAGAAGTAGTAGGCCCGCCCAGCACCAGTCCGCCTCTTGCATTTCCGTAAAGCCAGGTATCAGCGATATAGTATTCAGCTACATTGCGGGGCATGCCGATAACTTTGTTCCACATTTTATTAAAGTTGAACCGCATGTTCCAGGCAAGGGCTTTGCCTTTCAGGATGTCATAATCAACGGCAATTTCTATCCCCTGGTTACGGGTGCTTGCCGCATTCTGGGTATTCAACACAAAACCGGTGCCGTAGCTCAGCCTGAAGTTCTGGATAATCTGCCCTTTGTTTTTTGTATTGTAATAGGTGATATCAAGGTTCAGCCTGCTGTTAAACAACCTGAACTCTGTTCCCAATTCATAAGTGCTCTGCCGTTCAGGACCAAGATCAAGTGAGTTATTGAAGAAGCCGTATGAAAAACCGCCGCCGCTGGCAAAGTTGTTAACAAAAACTGACTGGGTGGAGTAAGGGGTGTTCAACCTTGCTGTTCCGGCAAGGGATGTTCTGAGTTTCCAGTAGCCAAGCACACCTCCCTTTTTCAGAGAGGGGATCATATCACTCATAATAATACTCAGGCTTCCTCCCGGGTAATTGTATTTCCTGTTTTGTGCAGGCAGGGTAGAAGCTTCTTCAAAACGGTGCGTATAATTCAGGAATACAAAGTTTTTAAAACTCACAGCAAACTCGCCAAAATAAGCAGCCTGCCGGAGTATGTTCAGGTTGTATTCCCCGAACCGATTCCTCAGCAGGCGTAACCGGGTGATGGGACGGGTAACGGTTGTATCCATATAATTGCCCAGGAGGTTGTTGAGGTCACGGTCTGAAACAACAACAGCGGGGCCTGTAGGGTTGCCATTGGCATCACGGGGTGCCCTGTACATTTTACCATCTGTCGTATTCACATTGTCAACGATATTGGTTCCATACGAAGCAAACATCCGGGTTTCATAATCCTGCCACATGGTACCACCCATTAGACGGAAATTCCAATGTTTACCGAATGTTTTTTTGAATGTTGCAGTGATAGTATGGTTATATCCTTCGTATTGCCTCCAGTAATTATCCAGCGTGCCGCCCGAACCCGCAGTTACATAAAAAGACTGCGGATGATAAAACTGGTAGCCAAACATATCATAGGTATCATAACCAAAACGTCCGGAAATGCTCAACCATTTAAAGGGATTTATATTAATACCCAAAGAGGCGGTTTTACGGTCGGTTTCATCGTACGATCTGTTCTTTCTTACATTAAAAAGCGGGTTATCATATTCGCCGTTGGCGCTAAGCCCGGAAAAAAGGTCAAGCTTATCGCCGGTGCTGGCATCTTCATAATTGCGGATATCATTGGTGTTGGGCCAAATGAGCAGCGATAAAAGGTAACCGCCGGCGCTACGAAGCACCTTGTTGTTCTCCGATTTGATATAGGCCACTGAAGGAATTATTTCCAGTTTATCATTCCAGAGTTTGGTAGTATTGGATAACCGAAGGTTAATTCTTCTGAAGTCATTGTTGGGAACTACTCCTTTCTGGTCAAAGTAACTGGCTGAAAAACGGAACAAAGATTTTTTAAATCCAAAGTCAACACCCAGGTTATGCGTTTGCGCAAACCCGGTTCTGAAAAACTGCTTCTTGTTATCAAAAAGCTGTGTGCCGGGGGCATACGCAGGCCCATAATAACTGAATACATTGGAAGCAACATTATTGACACCGTTTGCGTAAGCATCCAGCACTTCCGGCCAGCGGGTTACCCTTTGAAACCTGAAACTATTATCGTATTGCACTGAAAGTTTCGTTGTTTTGGGTCTTTTGGTAGTTATGACAATGGCGCCTGAACTTGCCTGGCTGCCATAAAGGGCTGTGGCTTCTGGCCCTTTCAGTACCGTAATAGTCTCAATATCGTTAGGGTTGATATCTGCTATCCTGTTTTGATAATCGTTATTCCTGTTGGGCCTGTCAGAGGCAAGGCCAATGCCCTGGCCGCCTGAAGAGGTTTCATTCAGAGACTGGTTATCCAGTATGACCCCATCCACTACATAAAGAGGTTGGTTACTGAGCGATAATGAGTTAAAACCCCGTAACACAATTGATGAAGAGGCTCCTGCAACACCTGAAGTCTGGTCAAGCGTCAGACCAGCCACACGGCCCTGTAAACTATTTAAAAAGTTTTCCCGCTGCGTTTCCTGAATTTCAGTACCACTAACCTTTTGTACTGAATATCCCAATTCTCTCGGGTTTCTTTTAATATCCATTGCCGTTACCACTACCTCACCCATCATGTTGTCGGCGGTTTTCAGGCTGATGCCCACTGTTTCGCCCTCTCCGGGTTTTGCTTCTGCAGTAACATACCCCACATAACTGAACTGCAGGGTTTCGCCGGGGTTCATTTTAATGGAGAATTTTCCATTGGCATCGGTTTGGGTAATCCGCTTGGTGCCTTTTACCCTCACCGTTACACCCACTAAAGGGGTTTTGTTGTCTTCGGAAACGATGGTTCCGGTAACCGTTCTTTCCTGCGCCTGTGCAAGATGGGGGAGCAGGAACATTACCAGAGCCAAACCAAAGAACAATCGGAGAATTTTTCTCATAGCTGTGTTTTTAGGTATATATTAAAAAATGTTCAATTTGCTTATATCAGCAGCCTACATCACCTGTATACCGGCCTTAACGTAGGGCTTTAATAAATAGTTGTCTGCATCCAGTTCCGTTATCAGCATGTCAATACCACTGAGGCCGCATACCCTGATAGGCTGCACCGTATTTACCTTTTCTGCTATGCTGAGGCATACCACTTTTTTGGAAGACTCTATCATGGCCTTTTTCAACTGTACCACTTCCCAGTCATTGTCGGTAACCCCATGTTCAAGATCAATGGCATTAGTGCCAAGGAAACACAAATCGGCCTTTATCTCCCTGATTTTGGCAATTGCCTGGGAACCAACCGTTATTTTTGAGTTTTTTGAAATTTTATCACCGATCAGGATTACTTCAATATTGGGATGGTGAATGTATTCAAGGATAACCGGAATGCTGCCTGAAATAAATGTGGCCTTTAGCTGGTGAGGCAGCATGCGGGCCAGTTCTATAATCGTAGTACCTCCGCTGGTCAGTACAAACATGCCATTGCTGATAAGACTGATGGCCTTTTGGGCAATCACCTTTTTTTGGCTTTGCGAGTAAACTCCGTTAGATGGAAAATTGACATGATTAAACGAGGGTGAAAGGGCACCTCCGTGTACTTTGATTATTTTTCCTTCGTCAGCCAGTTCCTGCAGGTCGCGGCGTATTGTATCCTCCGATACTTTTATTTCATCGCAAAGCGAAGCAGAAAGTACTTTATTATGCAGGTTCACCTGATGCAGAATATAGGCCTGCCTCTCTTTCTTAAGCATCGTTAGATTTTGGTCATTAAAAGTAAGGGAAATCCCTGCATAAAAACGCAAAAACTGGAAAAAATTTGCAGATTGTGGACACTATGTGAGTTGCCCTATTATTAGAGAAAGCCCCATTCCCGTCCCAAAATAAGGGAGGAATGGGGCTGCGACCGTGTCCATAGAGAGATTATTTTCCGAAAGTGAACCGGGCCGTAAAGCCTACGGCTGCCGGCTCAAAGTTGATATCGTTTACCAGGTTCAGTTCGGGTTTCCAGTCCAGCGATATGTTAAGAGGTATATTGCTGAATTTGTAATCAAGCCCGATAATACCCTGCGCTCCAAAGTTGGGGTCGGTGGTTTCCTTTAGTGTGGTTGTGTTTAGTTTTTTTTCAAAACCAATATAGCCTCCGGCGCCATAATAATATGTAAGGCCGGCAGCATTGAGCGGTTTGTGAAACTCAACCAGGGCGCCCAAGGCCAGCGGGTCGCCGAATGTAAACAGCGCCTCAATGGCTGTTTTATCGGTAATGAACTGCTTGAAGGAAACAGAATTATTCTGCATGGCATTGGAACTGCTGAGCCTTACACCGAGTGCAGTTTTATACCCCTGCGCCTGAGCAGTGTTGATAAAACCCGTGGCGGCAGCAAGAAGGACGATGACAAGTACTTTCTTCATGACGGATGTTTTGTTCCTGTGTAAACGAAAAATAGTGCCAGCAATGTCTAAAGGAAATGCAAAAAGAGTGTGTAGCCGGAAACCGGAAGTCAGGTGAGTGATTAGTTCAGGTATCAGAACAAGTCATATTTGGTTTTTGGCCTTCTGCTATCCAGCCACCGGAAGCCGGGCAGCTTCATTTGTTCGGGGCTTTTATCTTTCATGGGCCAGATGGTGCCGGTAACCCGGGTGCGGAATACTACCTTATAAAGTTCTTTGTCCCTGAAATAGGAATCCAGTATTTCAGATTTTGATTCGTTGATGCCGGTGTAGGCGCTGTCATCATCCTGTATGTAATAAATACAGGCCGCATCACCGGCTGAACGTACCGAATCAATATTGCCGTTGGAGAACCATCCGTCCAAACGGGTTGATTTCACCTGGTTGTACACACCCGGTTCCAGCTGGTTGATGAGAAAACTGTTTTCAAAAGCTTTTAGTTTATCCGCCTTTTTGTTTTTGGTAAACAGCAGCAGCGTATCGCCGCTGATCTGGCTTTCTTTGGCCCATACAATGGGGTCCTGGTAAAGACGGAAGACAGAATCTTTGAACGAATAAAAGAGGCTGTCGCTTACAGCCTGAAGCGAATCGGAAAATATCTTCACATTCCGGTAGGCTCCCAGGTAGCGGTTGGTGCTGTCTTTTTTATCTATGCTAACCACTTTGGTTCCCTTTACGGTGTCTTTTACAATAGAATCTTTGATGCCATACAAATCAGTAAGACGGGCAGAGAATAAGGTGTCGGCGGTAACATAAATAGAATCATCATCCTGTTTGATGATCATGAGCGGCTTGTTGGTGGCCAGTGTTCTTTCATTCTTTCTGTCCTGCAAAATAAGGCCGGCTATTATTGTGGTGCCCTGTGCTGAATCCGTAACCACGGCATTTCCCTGCAGTTGAACGATACCGGTGCTGTCGTCTGAAGTTATCCGGTTGGCCGTGTATCTGCGGGGTCCGTCAATGACAATAGGCCGCTGGCCAAACTCTGCCTTGCCTGTGGCGAGATTGTAATAACCTTCTTTCGTTTCAATGGTTCGTCCGCTGCTGTCTTTGATCCAGGTTTGTGCAATAAACCTCGTCATTTGTGATTGGGTGTTGTATAGCAATGAATCGGTACGAATAGTATAAGCCGGGTCGGTCAGCAGTACATTTCTTTTGAAATACACATCATGCAGGTCGGCATAATAATAACCTTCCTGGCTGGTAAGCACAGTTTTTTTGTTGATCACTTTGCCGCCATGCAGGTAAGTGCCGATGCTGGTGGTCATATCATACTCCAGGTCAGGAGTGGTAAGGGTGCCTTTGCCGTCAGTGAGTCTCACCCCTCCGTCAAGGAAAGCGATCCGCTTATCAATGAGGTACCGTAAATGACTTGCATACACATGTGCTGTATCGGCATCGTTAATATGCACACTGCCCCAGGCTTCAAATGTTCTTGTGCGGTTATTGATAACGCAGCTGTCGCAATAAAAAAGAGCCGTGCCCTGTTTCAGCTTTACTGTGCCGGCAAGGATAGTAAGCTGCGTTGAGTCATCCACTTTTCTGAATTCGAGCTTTTGTACACCCGGAAGTATTTCCACATTCACCAGGCTGTCTGATGCAGGCCCGGGCGGAGCAGCCGGAACCGGCTCCTGTGCAGTTGCGGCAGATGCATAAAACACCAGGCAGAAGGTTAGCCGTATATGAGATAATTTGGAGCGAAACATCAATCAGCTACTTGGTAGTATCTTTTGGCAGGGGCGAAGTTAAAGCCCCGCCTTTGTCTTTTCTGCCAAAGATGGACAAATTAACGTAGCGTTTGGGATGGGTGCGAAGATCATCCAGCAATATTTCCAGGCTCAGGGTAACATTTTTAAGATTATTATACAGGGATTTGTCATTAAGCAAAGCACCCAAAGTGCCGTCTTTTTTTTCCAATCTTGCCAGGACGCTTTTAAACTGGTTAATCGTGTTGTTTAAATTGTCAATGGCAGGTTGTATTTCAAGCGCTGCCAGTTTTTCAGAAGCCTTTTTAGCATTGCCGATGGTGGCTTTGATGTCTTCGGTATTGCTCTTCAGGCTTTCAGAAATATCCTGCACATTGTTCAGTGTTTTGGAAAGGGCGCCGGTCTGGTTATCCAGCAGGGCATTCAGTGCATTGCTTGCCTTATTCAGGTTAGCGAGGGTTTGTTCAATATTATTCCGGTTGCCTGCGTTCAGCACTTTATTTACATTGTCGAGTACGGTGTTAAGAGTATCCAGTGAATTTCTCACTTTGGTAAGGGTGGGTGTGAGCTGGGCTTTTACATCATCGAGGATACCAACATCCACACGGGTGGTGAGTGTGTCGCCGGGTTTCAGAAATTTCCGGCTGCTGCCTTTTTCAATTACTATATAAGATGCTCCCACAAGCGGCGTGGAGATAAGCGCCTTGGAGTCAACCGGTATATTCACTTCCTGGGTAAGGTTAATGGTGGCCACAATGCCCGACATATCTTTATCTTTTACATCAAGGGCATACACATTGCCTATAACATAACCATTGATTTTAACCTCATTTGACTTGGACAGGGAGCCCAGGTCGTTGAAGACGGCATAGATCTTTTTTCTTTTCTTGAAAATATCTTTCCCCTTCAGGAAATTGAAACCGAGGATAAGAACGGTGAGGGCCGAAATGGTCAGAACGCCGACTTTTGTTTCGTTGCTGATCTTCATCAGGTTACTTTGGCTGGTTTAAGTTTATTCAAATGCCAAATTAGCTAATTATTTTTAAAAGCGCAGGTTGCCTGCAGGCAATAAAAAAGGATGAAAAAAATCATCCTCCTGCCGCATGATTATTTTACCTGTTTACTTTTTTCGTTTTGCTCCACCATTTCCAGGAAATGCCGGGTGGCAGCGGTGGAAGAAGGTTTGTCTGAAGCAGCATCATCCTTACTCTCTTTTTCACCGTCTTCCTGTTTTTTCTCAAGCCAGGCAACATAATTTTTTAATGCGGTAATAATGCAGTTGGATATCTCCTGTTGGCCTTCCTTGCTGTTGAGGTAGTCTTCTTCTTCCCGATTGGTGATAAAACCGGTTTCAATCAGTACGCTGGGCATGGCTGTTGCCTGCAGTACCCAAATGCCGACGCCCCGCTGCCGCACATCCCGGTCCACCCGGCCTACTTTTACAAACTCATCCTGTACCATACCGGCAAAAGTGGCGCTGCGTTTAAAATATTGTTTTGTTTTCAGCAGGGCCATGACCACAAACTCCGGTGAGTTGACATCCACAGCACCATATTTTTCTTTATAATTTTCTTCCTCCATCATGGCGGCATTTTCCCGTACTGCCAGTTCCTTGTCTTCGGTTTTATGTGCCCCCCAGATATAGGTTTCTGTTCCTCTTGCTTTGCTGGGTTCTGTCCAGTAGCGGTATTGCGGCACTTCTTTGGTTTTCTTTTTCCTGTTCTTTCCTTTGCCCACATAATAAGTCACTTTCTTATAGCCCAACAGTTCGGAGCGGCGCTGCGGGGGCGCTGCGTTTACATGGATGCAGATAAAAATATCTCCATTGTTTTCGTTGGCAATTTCAGCCCGGCGGTAAAGAGAGGTAATTTTATCAGAGGGTCTTGTTTCCACAATCCTTATTTCCGGAAATTCCCGGTTGATATCCTGGATCAGTAATTTGGAAATCGACAGGCAAATATCATCTTCCCACGAATAAGATCCCTTTGCCCCGTCGTATCCGCCATTGGGCCGGATGCCATGGCCGGCATCAACAATAATCGTTTTTATCACCCTTTGTTTTTTGGGGGCCGATATATTGTCGCCGCTGACAAAAGACAAGACTGATAAAAAAAGGAAAGCACCAATAACGGCAAGAAAAGTTCGTTTAATCATTGCGGGGTTTGTTTACCGGGTTAGCGGAATTATTTTCCGGATAAGTATGATGTTTTTCTGCTTGCTCTTAATAAAACTTTATACCCCATTTCACAAAATCTTCAGGCTTCTTCACAGGAAGCGGATGCAGAATGGTTTACATTTGCCCGATACCAATGAAGCAACTGTACAAATTTAGGTCAATTTGCTTTTTTTACGGACTGCTTACTGCTGTGATATTTTTTGCACAGGGGTGGAAAACCTCCGTAACAGCCACGCAATCGCCCGGCTTTCGCAAGCTTTTAACAAATCGTACCACTTCCACATCCGATACTGCAAAAAATCCGGCCAAAACTGACAGTAAAACGGTTTCTGATACCACAAAATTGCCCGGTACAGACACGACCGGATTAAAAGAACGAGTAGATACATTTACCCTGAAAATTTCAAAAGATTCACTGGATGCACCGGTTAAGTACCAGGCTGATGACTCAGCCGTGGTACTGATAAAAGAGAAAAAGATATTGCTGTACGGAAAAACAAACACCGATTACAAAGACATTACCCTTACTGCACCGCAGGTGGAACTGGACCAGCAATCTCAGGTTGTTACTGCCGTAAATGCAAAAGACAGCCTGGGCAATATTACCGGGCAGGCGCATTTTAAAAGCGGTACCAACGAGTTCAGCAGCGATACCATCCGTTATAATTTTAAAACCCAGGTGGGGCTTACCAAAAATACCACCACCCGGGAAGGCGATTTTTTTATGCACGGAGGTGTTGCCAAAAAAGTAAATGAAAGCACCACCTTTATTAAAAAGGCAAAGTTTACCACCTGTAACCTGGATGAACCGCATTTTGCTTTCGTAACCCCGCAAATGAAGGTCATCAATAACAAACTGGCTGTATCAGGCCCGGCGCATCCGGAGTTTGAAGGAGTGCCGGTTCCTATTTACCTGCCATTTGGTTTTTACCCGCTGAGCAAGGGAAGACATTCGGGATTGCTGCCACCCCGTTTCAGCGCCAATGAACAGTTTGGCCTCGGACTGGAGGGGCTTGGATATTATAAAGTACTCAGCGAATATTGGGATGTAAAAGTGTATGGTAATATCTATTCTTATGGCGGATGGTCAGCCAATATTAATCCCACTTACAGAAAACGTTACCGATACAGCGGTTCCTTTAACCTCAGCATCCTGTCCACCAAATTCAATTTCAGGGGCGACCCCGATTTTCTGAAAAATAAAAGTTTCTCCGTTACCTGGGGACACAGTGTGGATGGTAAAGCCAGGCCCGGAACTACTTTTTCAGCCAATGTAAACGCGGGTTCCACCAAATACAACCAGCTGGTGACGAACAATACCCGGCAGAATTTCCAGAACCAGTTAAACTCATCCATTGCCTATTCCAAATCCTGGGTGGGCAAACCTTACAACCTTACCTTATCGGCCAATCATAACCAGAACAATGTTACCCGGCTGATCAATGTAAGTTTACCTGATGCAGGTTTTACGGTAAACACACTTTATCCTTTTCAGCGAAAAGAACCGGTGGGTTCTGTAAAATGGTATGAGAAACTGGGCGTGGCCTATAATGGCACCTTCAGAAATCAGTTTTCTTTTTATGATACAGCTTTTAAGCTGAAAGAGCTGATTGATACGCTGCAGTGGGGCGCCCAGCACAATTTTCCGGTTACACTGGCCTTGCCCCCGGTTGCCGGAGGTGCACTGATAATTTCACCGGGTGTTTCCTACTCACAGGTATGGGTAGCTCAAAAGCTGAGGCGCAAATGGAATTCGGCCACCCAGAAAGCCGATACCACGGTAACCAAAGGATTGTTTACTGACCATCAACTTTCTTTTTCATTGAGCTTTAATACTGCCATTTTCGGAACGTACCAGTTCAAAAATTCAAGAGTACTGGGCATTCGTCATGTAATAAGACCATCGGTGAGTTTTAACTACCGGCCCGATCTTTCCAAAAAACATTACTATACCGACACTCTGGTAAGGGGCTATGCCACCCGGTTCTCAGAATTTTCAGGCGCCATGTATCCCGGTTTTGGTGAAGGAAAAACAGGCGGTATCGGGTTTCAGTTTGACAACAACCTGGAGATGAAAGTCCGTTCTAAAAAAGATACGTCTGAAAATGCCATTAAAAAAGTAAGGCTGATTGACGGGTTTGGATTCACTACAGGTTATAATTTTCTCAGGGATTCATTGAAGCTGGAATACATTAATATTTATTTCCGCACCACGCTGTTTGAAAAAATCAACATCACGGCCAACTCCTTGCTGAACCCCTATCAGTCAAATGCAATCGGGCAGGACATTAATAAATATGCCTGGCAGGGCGGACGATTTAAACTGGGCAGGCTCACTGGCGGCAGCGTATCTGTAAGCACTAATTTCAAAAGCAAACCAAGGGACCCTAAAAAAGAAGAACAGCGGAAAAAGGAGGCTGAAGCCATGCTGGGCGATCCTTCACTTATTGCAGATCAGCAGAGGCTTTTAGACTATATGCAGCAAAACCCTTCTGAATTTGTTGACTTTAATATTCCCTGGCAGGTAAGCCTGGGCTTTTCACTTTCATTTGTAAACCGGTTTATTCCGGACAGAGGCAGGTTCTCTACCGACTTTACTTCCAATATGAACTTCAACGGAAGTTTTAATTTGTCGCCTAAATGGAATGTTTCGGTAAATGGTTTTTATGATTTCGATGGAAAAAACCTGCAGATGCTTCAGTTGGGTATTTCAAGAGATATGCACTGCTGGCAAATGTCCATTGATGTAACCCCTGTGGGCTTATACCGGCTTTTCAGTTTTTCCATCAGCCCCAAAGCTTCGGTATTACAGGATCTGAGGATTAACCGTTCCCGGTCTTTTCCCAATTTTTAGTGCTGGTTGCGAACGAAGTAGTCTTTCATAATCTCAAACACTTCTTCTTTCAGGGCTTCCGTGCTTTTAGTTCCTGTTTCAATGGCCGGCAAAAAATGTATTTCCAGCTTATGCGGGGAAAACCAGAGTCTTTTGTTAACCGGCAGCACTTTTTTGGTATTTAATATTACCGCAGGTATGATGGCAGTACCTGTTTCAACAGCAAGGCGAAAAGCACCGTCATGAAATTTCTTCAGTGGTTCAGCCGTCCGGTTGCGGGTGCCTTCCGGGTATATGGACATATGCATACCTTTTTTCAGCACTGCTTTCATTTTATCATAACTCCGGCGGCGGCTTTCTTCACTTTTTCTGTTTACCAGTACGGCACCCTTCATATAATAAAAACCAAAGAACGGCACTTTTACAAATGATGATTTGGCAATGGTTTTATTGGGGCCGGGTATGTAGGGGCAGGAGATAGGTACATCCATCAGCGAATTATGATTGAAGGTAACGATATAAACCCTGCCTTTTTGAAAGTGCTCCAGGCCTTTTACTTTCAGCGGGCAACCGACCCATTGCAACCACACATTCATCCACAGCCGGGCAATTCGTATGAATATATCCTGTCCTTTGGGTTCGGGTATCAGCCAGCAAAACATGGAAGGGATGAAGACAATGAGAAAAGTAATAATGAAGGTGGTCAACGCCCAAAGGGCCATTAAGCCCGCCAGTATGTTACGGATATTTTTCATTACAGTGTCCAGTCAACGGGGTCAATACCTTTTGATACCAGGTATTCATTGGTTTTGGAAAAATGTTTGCAGCCGAAAAAACCGGCGCTGGCTGACAGCGGCGACGGGTGTGCAGCCCGCAGCACCAGGTGCTTGCTTTCATCAATCAGGGCCCTTTTTTCCTGGGCAAACTTGCCCCATAATAAAAAAACCACATGCTTTTTTTTGCCCGAGATAGTTTTGATCACATGATCTGTGAACTGCGCCCATCCGATTTTGGAATGGCTCATTGGCTCACCCGACCTTACCGTGAGTGATGCATTTAACAAAAACACTCCCTGCTTTGCCCAATTGGTGAGATTGCCGTGATTGGGAATACGAAAACCAATATCATCATGCAGTTCTTTGAACATGTTGATAAGGGAAGGAGGGGGAGGCACACCGTTTTGCACGGAGAAACAAAGCCCATGAGCCTGGCCGGGGCCATGGTAGGGATCCTGCCCCAGGATAACCACTTTCACTTTATCAATTGGAGTGGTATCAAAAGCATTGAATATTTGCTTGCCGGGAGGATAAATGATTTTACCCTGTGATTTTTCTGTTTTTATATGATGAACGATCTGTTCAAAATAGGGCTGGCTGAATTCATTTTTCAGTGCTTCTTTCCAGCCGGGTTCTATTTTAACATCCATACTGCGGTTTAGAGGTGAAGTTAGTTAAAATGAAAAACCCTTCAGAAGAAGGGTTTTGTGATCCGGACAGGATTCAAACCTGTGACCCGCAGCTTAGAAGGCTGCTGCTCTATTCAGCTGAGCTACCGGACCATTTGCGACCCGCAAAGATAACTTAAATAAGGGTTTGACTAAAGCAAAAATTTAATTTCCGGGCAGCCTGAAACCATCCAAAAATATATTCACCTTCTGCTCCGGCCATTCCTTTTTGCTGAACGCATACATCACACCGATAAACTTTCCGTCTGTCCAGGCTTTTACTTTCCAGTTGTTCTTTTCATTGTCTTCCCAGTAGTCGAGAATGCCCCTGGTGTTTTCATTTTTGTTCAGCCGGTGGCCTTTCCCATAACCGGCCCCTTTAATGATATTGAAACGGCCTTTCAGAAAATCAAGATAAGCGGTCAGCAGTTCTTCTGCTGCATTTATATCAGCGGAAGGATTCATGAGTTTGACACAGATGATTCCGTAGGTTACATTTTCTTTTATGCACTCACCGGCGTAAACAGTGGATGAATCCGGGCTTTGGGATTCATCAAAAGTCATATCGCAATAAGTATAGAGGGAGCAGCCGGAACGGCTGACAGGTATCTTCTTCAGCCCCTGTGAAAATACAGGAGAGCTATTGGCCAGCAGTACTGCCAGCAGAAAGAATGGGGTACGTTTTTTCATGTGAATATTTTTATTATTTTTTGGCCACATGCCCGCCTGACCGGACGGGAAGGGGATTCACCATAAGATTTTCACCTGCCTGCCATGCCTTTGGCAGTTAAACCGGCAGGCAGGTCGGTGGTTGGCCCCGATAGCTATCGGGGTACCTCGAAAATTTGATGGCTCATTTCATGGTTTATTTTTTCTTTTCCGTCATTCCCGGAAACCGCAGACCTTCCAGGAAGATGCCTGTTTTTTTATCCGGCAGTTCTTTGTTGCTGTGCATATGCAGTACGCAAATAAAACAGCCGCTGGTCCATGCTTTTATTTTCCACTTATTCTTATCTGCATCCTCCCAGGTATCGTATATGCCGCGGGTATTATCGTCTTTGTTCAGTTTGTGGCCTTTGTCATATCCTTTACCCTTCACAATGCCATAATCCAGTTTTAAAAAATCGAGGATGGCAACCATGCTGTCTTCGGCTGCTGAAAGATCGGCAATGGGTTTTTTCAGTTTGATGCAATAAATGCCGTAAGTCACCCCTTCCTTTTCACAATCATCGGCATAAACAGTTGATCCGTCTTCCAGGTCATACACATCAAACCGTCCCGGAAGGCAAAATACTTCCACCGTACAGCCGGTGGTGCTGATGGCCACTTTTTGCGGGTCTTGTGCAGCAGCGGCGAAAAAATGAAAATAGCAACAAGCAGGGTGGCAGCAGGCGGTTCATTCCAAAATTTAAGTAAAGATAAAACCATCTGCCGTTTGGTTGCAATGTCCCGAAATTGTCCCGCCCAAATCGTTTAAATTGCGGCCTATGAGCCATTTTAACTACGGGGCCGACCATCTGACTGCCGGAAAAGCGATTGCTATAGCGAGGGGAGAACTGAAAGGAACACTGAATAAAGAAACGATTGCCCGCATCCATGCTTCGCAGCAAAATGTGGAGCAGATTGTGCAAGCCGGTAAAACCGTGTACGGTGTTAACACCGGTTTCGGCATTCTTGCCAATACTGCCATCTCTGCTGACGACACTGCCACCCTTCAATATAAATTATTACAAAGCCACAGTGTGGGTGTGGGGAACCCGATACCAATTGAAGTGGCCAAACTGATGCTCATTGCCAAAGTACATACACTGGCCAAAGGATACAGCGGTGTGCAGTTGGGTACAATAGAAAGAATTATCTGGCAAATGGATAATGACATAATACCCGTGGTGCCCGAAAAAGGCAGTGTGGGGGCAAGCGGCGATTTGGCGCCATTGTCACATCTGTTTTTACCCCTGATCGGATTAGGAGAAGTGTTTTATAAAGGCGCAAGGCATAAGACACAGGATACACTTAAGCAGTTAAAACTATCACCGGTACAGTTAGGCCCGAAAGAAGGATTGGCATTAATAAACGGCACACAATTCATTCTGGCCTTTGCAGTAAAATGTGTGCAGCGCATGCACAATTGCCTTGAAGCTGCTGATATCATCGGCGCTATGAGCCTTGAAGCGCTGACAGGTACCAAAGCCCCGTTTGATGAAAGATTGCATGAGCTGCGGCCATTCGCAGGAAATAAATTAGTTGCACAACGGTTGAGATTATTATTGAAAGATTCGGCCATCATGCAAAGTCATGTGGACTGCGGCCGGGTGCAGGATCCTTATTCTTTGCGCTGCATGCCCCAGGTGCATGGTGCATCAAGAAATGCCTGGCTGCATTTAAAAGAACTGACTGAAACAGAATTGAACTCCATAACAGATAATCCCATCATTCTTACTGCTGATGATACCATCAGCGGAGGCAATTTTCACGGCCAGCCGCTGGCATTGCCGCTGGACTATTGCTGTTTTGCTGCATCCGAGTTGGGTAACATTTCTGACCGCCGTTGTTATTTGTTGCTCGAAGGCAAATGGGGCTTGCCATTGCTGCTGATGAAAGATGTTGGGCTGAACAGCGGATTTATGATCCCGCAATACACTACCGCTGCATTGGTTTCCGAAAACAAAACTTTGTGTTTTCCTTCGAGCGCCGACAGCATTCCCACTTCACTGGGCCAGGAAGACCATGTAAGCATGGGCAGCATCAGCGGCAGGAAACTCAGCCGGGTGCTGGATAACCTCGAATTTATTCTTGCCATTGAACTGCTCTCTGCCTGCCAGGCCATAGAGTTCAGGCGGCCGCTAAAAAGCAGTGAACTGCTGGAATTTGCCCACGACTATGTTCGTGAATTTGTGAGCTTTGCAGAAGAAGACCGCATTTTTGCTGAAGATATCAACAAAGTGGCGGGCATTATCAAAGATTTCTCTTTTGTAGGGAAGGTGAATGAATTTGCGGGTATAAAAGGAGTTGTTTTGAACGATGGGTTTGAAGAATTTTCCTGAGACCTCTCCTTCCAGGAGAGGAACCGCACACAGCCCCCGCTTTTCAGAAACACTGTGCTTGTTCGGTATTTTCTCAGATGCTGAGTAAAGCACTGAAGCTGATGTGGTAGTTATGAAGTTTGGGTTAGCTGTGCAGTATCGTCCTTCTCCATCAGGAGAAGGATAAGAGCCTGCCTGCCGGAAAGCAGGGATGAGGCTTACATCTTCACCACAGCCTCCAGCGCCAGTTCAATCATCGGCTTTAATGCTTTTTCCCTTTCATCCGCTGAAATTTTTTCATGAGTGGGAATGATATCTGAAACAGTAAGCAGCGTAGCTGCTGATTTTTTTAAATAACGGGCATTGGCAAAAAGGGCAAAGGCTTCCATCTCTGCCGCCAACGCTTTGTATTTTTTCACAATGGCAGGCTTGCCTTTTTCAGTCCTGTAGAAAACATCGCCTGAGTGAATGGTTCCACTCTTCACATCAAGATTTAATTCTTTTGCAGTTGTATTGATGACGTCAAACGCATTGCCTCGGTGTTTGAAGCGGTCTGTTTTGTAACCAAAAGCACATGCTGCATAAGTCGATTCACTGCAGGCAATATCTACATTGATAAGATCAAATAAGTTCAATTTTTTTGTATAGGCCCCACAGGTGCCGATACGGATGATGCAGTCGGCCTCGTATTCGGTGTAGAGTTCATAGGAATAAATACCGATGCTGGGGCAGCCCATGCCGCTGGCGCCGACCGTTATTTCTTTGTCTTTATAAGTGCCGGTATAAAAGAAAATGTTCCGGGTGCTGCTCACCAGTTTGGGTTTGGTCAGAAAATTATCTGCTATATATTTTGCCCGCAGCGGGTCGCCGGGCATCAGTATGTTTTTCGCTATTTCACCGGGTTTGGCGCTTATGTGTAGGCTCATGCAAAAAAAATTAGGGCTGACAAGATATATTTTTTAAGACATATTCACGACTTTTAGGAATGTTTGTTTACAAGCAGCATCATTATTACGTTTATATTACAACAACTCCTGAACGAACCGTATTGTATATTGGGATGACCAATGATTTACCTCAAAGACTGGCTGAACATGGGGAAAACCGGGGTCAGGCAAGAACTTTTGCCGGTAAATACTACTGTTTCAATCTGATCTACTTTGAATACTTTCCTTATGTGATTAATGCACAGCAGAGAGAAAAGGAACAGAAGGGATGGCGAAGAGAGAAAAAGATTGATCTAATAAAAGCAAAGTACCCTGATTGGACATTCTTAAATAAATCTGTTTGTAAGGAATGGCCACCTAAGAAAGTGATCAGGAGGTATTAGGTACCTGAGATGCCTCCCCAGCCTGTGGTGACGAAGGAAGCATCGGCATGACAAGACTCTGCGAATTTGGAATGTTCTTCAGCTTTTCGGGTACTTGTTTCGCCGAGGAACGATGCGTCTCATGTTTATTCTCACTAACAAACTCTTCCTAACTTTGAACCAATAACCTGAATTAATGAGTACACTCACCCGTAACTACGACCCCGTAAAATACAAAACCCCCACAGGAACTAAACTTTCCTGCAAAGGCTGGATACAGGAAGCTGCATTACGTATGTTGCTCAATAACCTGAATCCCGAAGTGGCCGAACGGCCCTATGAACTGATTGTGTACGGCGGCAGGGGTAAGGCAGCCCGCAATTTTGAAGCATTGGATAATATTATCAAGGCGTTGAAAGTGCTGGAAAATGATGAATCATTGCTCATACAATCAGGCAAGCCGGTGGGTATTTTAAAAACACATAAGGATGCGCCGAGGGTTTTGATCAGCAACTCACAACTCGTACCCAACTGGGCCAACTGGAAGCATTTTGATGAACTGGAACAAAAAGGCCTGATGATGTTCGGGCAAATGACTGCCGGCTCATGGATCTATATCGGCTCTCAAGGGATTGTACAAGGAACATACGAAACTTACGCCGCAGTTGCGGACAAGCACTTTTCAAATCTCTCTGCGTCTTGTAATACCGAGGAACGAGGCATCTCAAAGACTGTGGACTCAAAAGACTCCTCTCCCGATAAAATCGGGATCGGAGTGACAAAACAGTATGAAAGTTTGGGTGGCAGCCTCAAAGGCACCCTTAATGTAACTGCCGGTTTGGGAGGAATGGGCGGAGCACAACCATTGGCCATTACCATGAACGAAGGCGTGGCGCTGATTGCTGAAGTAGAAGAGTGGCGCATTGACAAACGTATCGAAACAAGATACCTTGATGAGAAGTACCTTGATATTGATGAAGCGATTGACAAAGCTGTTAGCTACAAGCTGCAAGCTGCAAGCAAGAGTATCGGTGTGCTGTGCAATGCTGTTCACTTGTTGGAACGATTGGTTGAACGAAACATTATTCCTGATACACTTACCGACCAGACCAGTGCACATGACCCGCTGGTGGGATATATACCACATACACTTACCAACGAACAGGCCAATGTGCTGCGCACAGAAAACCCGACAGAGTACCTGC
Organism: Bacteroidota bacterium; assembly: GCA_016868455.1. Lineage (GTDB taxonomy): Bacteria > Bacteroidota > Bacteroidia > Chitinophagales > Chitinophagaceae > JJ008. Next base: position 2,594 of record VGGV01000025.1, on the reverse strand, counting down.
ACCGTGCCTATGAAAGTATGTACCGGCATGTGCAACTGATGCTGCAACTGATGGATAAAGGAGCCATCACTTTTGATTACGGAAATAATATCAGAGCCCGGGCTTTAGAGTTCGAAGCAAAACTTCCCGGAAATGATTTCGGGGGTTTCAAATCATTGAAATCAAGAACCCCCCTTGGGGGGGCGGGGAGGCTTTTTCCGGGTTTCGTTCCTGCCTACATCCGTCCTTTGTTCTGCGAGGGCAAAGGGCCGTTCCGCTGGGCAGCACTGAGCGGCGACCCGAATGATATTGCAGTTACCGATGACGTGATAAAGAATTTATTTCCCGACAACACTTCTTTGATGCGCTGGCTGAAGCTTGCCAAAGAAAAAATTGCGTTCCAGGGATTGCCTGCACGCATCTGTTGGTTAGGACAAGGCGAAAGAGAAAAAGCAGGTCTTGCTTTTAATGAACTGGTAAGAACAGGAAAAGTAAAAGCTCCCATTGTTATTGGGCGGGACCATTTGGATACCGGAAGTGTAGCATCTCCAAACAGGGAAACAGAAGCCATGCTGGATGGCAGTGATGCCGTAGCCGACTGGCCCATCTTAAATGCATTGGTAAATGTGGCCGGTGGTGCCAGTTGGGTTTCTTTGCACCATGGCGGCGGGGTAGGCATGGGATACTCGATCCATGCCGGTATGGTCATAGTCGCCGATGGAACAGAAGAAGCCGCAGACCGTCTCAGTCGTGTATTGAAAAACGATCCGGGCATGGGTGTCATACGTCATATGGATGCAGGTTATGAAACAGCAAAAGAAACGGCGAAGGCGAATGGTTTAGATATTGATTATAGAATAGGGAAGTAGCTTCCCTCTCCTTCAGGAGAGGGATTGAGGGTGAGGCTTGCTGATGGAACAGATGATGCAGAAGAAAGATTGAAAAGAGTGTTGAGGAATGACCCCGGGGATGGGTGTTATTCGTCACGCCAATGCTGGATATGACATAGCGAAACAAACTGCAAAATCTAATAATTTGAATTTGGTTGAGAGGGTAAATAAAGAATGACTGGTTTGAGCAGCATTATACATTTATGTCAATGTTATGCATGGGATTCAATTTAAGATAGAAATAGAGAATAGTAGCCCCAAAATTTGGCGGCGTATAGTGGTGCCATATGAGTATACTTTTTATAAATTTCATTTAGCAATACAGGGGGCGTTTGGTTGGTCTAATCAACACTTGTTCGAGTTTTCGGAAAAAGGACATCTTGATAAAGTATGTTATGCAGAACTAAATGAGGATAATACCGGGGATAATGAATTTGTAACCAAAGATGCTAAACGGTCAAAAATTAAATTAGTTTTTGTTAAGCATAGGGAGTTTAAATATATCTATGATTTTGGGGATATGTGGAGCCATAAGATAAAGTTCGAAGAATTAATCATTAATGAAATAGAAAGGCCATATTGTTTGGACGGCGGAGGGGCCTGTCCCCCTGAAGATTGTGGTGGGCTTGGGGGATATGAACAATTACTGAATTCCCTGAATACGCCCGGGCATCCGGAGCAAGAAACTTATATTAGATGGATTGGTCTTTCACACAAGGAAAGATGGGATGCAAATTTCTTCAGTGTACGGGAAGCCAATATCCGTTTATCCTTAATAGATTAATTGGTATCCGTTTTTAGCATTTGCCGGATAGTCCAATTCTTCTTAATTTGCATTTCATCTCATTATGAAATCATACAACTTAAAAGGCCGGTTCGCCAATAAAAAGGGAACGGTAGCTGTTAGTGTGCCGGTTATTCTTTTTAAAGAGGATAATGCCCAGATCGTTTTCTGCCCTGCACTGGATTTAAGCGGTTCAGGAAGCACTATAGCTGAGGCGCAGGAAAGTTTTGCCGCTACGGTGGAGGCATATCTCGATTATACCACCAACAAAGGAACACTTTGGACTGACTTAAAAAAACTGGGCTGGACAATAAATAAAAAGAAACCGGCCATACCGCCGCCCATGGCAGAACTGCTGGAATCCAACGATGAGTTTAGCCGGATTTTTGAAACCCACCCATATAAAAAATTTGATACCGGTGTTAACCTTCCTGCTTATGCCTGATGGGGAAGCTTAAAAATATTTCGCTCAGGCTTTTCAGAAGCTATCTGCAATATTGTGGTTTGAAGCATATCCGTACCAAAGGTGGGCATGAGATATGGAGTGCCAAAGAGCTAACCCGACCGGTAGTGCTGCAAACACATGTCGACCCTATACCTGAGTTTATCGTAAAAAAATAACCTGCGAACTATTGGCAAAACAGAACAGCATTTATTGGAATGCTTAGGTGAGTAATGATAAAGCCCAAGTAAGGTATTGGTTGGTTAAATCAGTTGATATTATTTATCTTAACAATTGAAAGCGCCGATCGTTATTGGCCGTGACCATTTGGATACCGGAAGTGTAGCATCTCCAAATAGGGAAACAGAAGCGATGCTGGATGGCAGTGATGCCGTAGCCGACTGGCCCATCTTAAATGCATTGGTAAATGTGGCCGGTGGTGCCAGTTGGGTTTCTTTGCACCATGGCGGCGGGGTAGGCATGGGATACTCGATCCATG
>VGGV01000024.1 GCA_016868455.1 Bacteroidota bacterium | reverse complement strand
ATTGAAAATCAAAGGAGTAAAAATAAATATTATTTATCCACATTTTGCTACTCGTGCAACTTTTTGATTTACACGCATTAAGGATAATTCGCCTCCCTTATTAAGTTGAAAACCAGGGAACTAACATAGCAGAATAAATATTTTTTGTGTTTTTGTACTATCCTATCTTTCATGAAGGTTTACGAAATAAATTCTGCACTAAACTAAAATCGTACAAACTAATGGGCGCTAAAATCCAACAATTACTCAGCTTACCTAGCATGGTAAATGGGATGATTAAAACAAGTTCTGTTAACAATGCTGTTAACACGTTTGACTCAAACAGTGGGGTTAGGCATTACACAAGCCTTATTTACCGATGGGCCGCATTCCTGGGATGGGTTGCAATGGAATACACCATTTTAAAAGCAGCTTATGATTACTTCACCGGGGGAACAGCCGGTGGCTTAGCGCTACTTGGCAGTGCCTTAACAACTGTATTATTATTAGCTTCTGCATTTCCAATTGCTCATCTAATTCGATCCAGAGGGGAATCCCTTGGTACCGGTCATCAGGGGATGACTAGTTTCATTTTTGGGGACTTTATTAAAACGAACATCCTATTAGTAGGCGAAATCGCCGCTATTATAGCACTGTTTGGGGCTTTCCATCAAACACTTTCTTTTTTGTTCCAAAAAACACTTATCCCCTTTACAAGTATAGATTTGCTCGGCACATTAAGCAGTGTTTCAGCAATACCAATGGAACTTTTAGATGGGTTATTGAATTGGTTTAATATTGATATGGACCTGTCTTTCCTAAATTCTGCAACATGGGGTTTAACGGAATCAAGCGGAACTTATGACAATGGTTTTAAATGGAATGGCGAGGATTTTTTTGGTGTACTTGCTTCTTATGTTAATGTAATTATTGGTCTTGCATTTGTTTATGTTAGCCTTGCTATCTATGGGTTCTTATACAAAATGACAACCACTCTATTGAATTGGATTCTTTCACCTTCTATCCCTATTTCGCTTAGAAACAGATAGAGGATACCCCAATTGTTTCAGCATAGTAAATAAACTATGCAGTGGAAGCAGCCTTGCGTGGGATGTAAGGGGTCGTTGGTTCTCCGCTAGCTGTTTTCCGGCTAAAACATTCAGCCCTGACATTTTAGTCAGGGCTGAATGTTAATATACCTTATGAGACGATCGGTCATTAAACAACCCTTTACTTCCGAGGTCTCAGTACGGGAAACAGAACCCCTAACTAATGAAACTAAGCCATACAACAAAAATCTTATTATGGGGTCGATACACTATCATCTGATGGGGCTTTTCCTTCATTTGTCTGCTTTGTGTCACCAAGTAGCTTATCCTGGCTGGAACCTGTCCCAACACCTGCTGCTTCGTCCTTATTTTCCACTCCGGCTGCTGAACCATAAACAACATTGCCAGGTCGAGTGTCGGCATCCACTTCTGGTTGAAGTATGCCTGACTTTCTGTTATCGTTTTCATACTCTTTTAATTTTTGTACCCGCTGGTACAGTTCTTCAAAAGTTGTTATTGGGGAACTTGTTTGTTTATCTTCTAACGGGGCAAAGCCTGATTTTTCAGCTTTTACGCCATCTATTAAAATCATTCTTATCGGGAAACTCGTTCCCTGTTTTGCATATAAGGAGCCATCAATATTTATTACATTCGATACATTGTAATGGTTATACAGGTAGTTGAAAAACACCCTGTCTCCGGTAAGCCGTCCTTTCTCATCGTAGCGATTATGGCCCCCCATGATGATTGCCGCCCTGCCGTTTTTATTCAACGACCTTAGCGCATTTGCAATCATCTGCTCACATGAAGTTTTTTAAGTTTATCGTTTGGCATCTTAATAAGGTTTTGGTTTTTTACCAGGAGTTTTGCCCGCATCCCCCGGAGTTGTTTTCGGCTTACCTACCCCCGGCTGAAAAGCTGCTTTTCTTGCTATCCTTATCTTCGATTTAGCATCTGAAGCTGGTATCCTTATTGTCTCTAATGCTCCAGTCGGGTCGGTTAAGGTATAATTGCCATTGGCATCCATCCCCATTACGCCACCCAACATTGACGTCTTACCGAATATAATAAATTTCTTAAGAGGGTCCGCACCGGTATAACCCCGTTATTGTTAGATGCTATAATAACATCATCATCATAAGCCTCATTGACAAAGGCTTCTGCATTAATGCCCGGTTGTACTTTCTGGCCCCAGATTAAATTTATTTTATTTACATCATACTCAAACTGCCTAAACTGCCTTTCAAGTGCATTTTCCTGCGCCTGCGTCATTGTAGCCATCCTCTTTGGACGATATTGCTCTACGGGTGTTAGTGGGCTAGTCATTGCCAGTTGCATGGCCTTTAAAGCAGCGGCAGTGGTGGCCTGTGAGTTCCATACACTTGCAGGAAACTCTGTTCCTTCTTTACCATAAGCGGCGATTACCTCTGGTTTTTTACGCCATTCCTCATAGGCTTGCGGGATGGCTACAAGGTTTTCGGGGGTCATTACATCCGCGCCTGCCGTATTTATTTATGCACCGCTGTGCCAAACAGGCCGGAATTTTACTAAGGAAATTGATTAAATTGACAAAGACTTTGAGCAAAGAATATTTGTGGATAAACCGGAAATTCGGGTGGAAAGAAGGTGCGAAAAGAAAAAGTCTTTTAAAAACAGTTTTGAATTACTCCACACCTTTAAATTCGCCTTCCTGACTGGACGGAAACATTCCACTAACATAGAAATAACGATTTCTTAAAGCAAGACGGAAGATGCGCCCAAGGTCACCTGCCTGCCATGCCTTCGGCAGGTAAACCTACAGGCAGGTTGAGAAGTATTAAACGCATTGAATAATTTTTTTAGGAACAGACGAACATGGATCTTACTAACCTGAATAAAGACCGGACCGGCAAACAAAGAAGAAAATCAACACTGGATTTGGGGACTATGGTATTTGGCAAAGTGCCCCCGCAGGCCAAAGACCTTGAAGAAGCCGTACTCGGCGCCATCATGCTGGAAAAATCCGCTTTTGATTCAGTGGTCGAAATACTGAAGCCAGAATGCTTTTATGTGGAAGCCCACCAGCGCATCTTCCGGGCTATGCAAAGCCTGAGCAATAAGAGCCAGCCGATAGATATACTGACAGTGGCTGAAGAACTGAAGTTCAAAGAAGAACTGGAAATGGTGGGCGGCCCTTATTATGTTACCAAGCTTACCAACGCTGTGGTGTCATCCGCCAATATTGAGGCCCATTCCCGGATCATCCTGCAAAAATTCATTCAGCGGGAACTCATCCGCATCAGCGGCGAGATCATCGGTGATGCGTACGAAGATTCCACCGATGTGTTCGACCTGCTGGATGATGCCGAGAGCAAACTTTTTGAGATCACCAACAACCACCTCCGCAAGAATTTTGACACTATTGACTCCGTGCTGGTAAAAACCATTCAGCGGATTGAAGACCTGCGCCATAAAAATGAGGACGTAACCGGAGTGCCAAGCGGATTTCCTTCGCTTGACCGTGTTACCTATGGCTGGCAGAATACGGACCTTATCATCCTTGCTGCAAGGCCTGCTGTGGGTAAAACGGCATTTGCCCTGAACCTGGCACGGAATGCAGTAATGAATCCGTCAAAACAAACCCCGGTGGCTTTGTTCTCCCTGGAGATGAGCGCCGGTCAGCTGGTCCAAAGAATTCTGGCAGCTGAAAGTGAAATATGGCTGGAGAAAATTGCAAGAGGAAAACTGGAAGAGCATGAAATGAAACAGCTCTATGCAAGGGGTATCCAACGGCTGGCACAGGCCCCCTTATTTATTGATGACACACCGGCGCTGAATATTTTTGAACTGCGGGCCAAGTGCCGCCGGCTGAAGAACAAACACAATATTGGATTGATCATTATTGACTACCTGCAGCTCATGAGCGGCACCGGCGAAAACCGTAACAGCAACCGGGAGCAGGAGATCAGCAACATTTCAAGAAACCTGAAGGCGCTGGCCAAAGAACTAAATGTTCCGATCATTGCTTTATCACAATTAAGCCGTGCAGTAGAAACAAGAAGCACCGGCAAGGAAGGCATGAAGATGCCGCAACTGAGTGACCTGAGAGAGTCCGGCGCCATTGAACAGGACAGCGACCTGGTTATGTTCCTGTACCGCCCGGAGTACTACGACATAACCACCAACGAAATGGGCGAAAGCAACCGGGGCGAAACCCATGTCCGTATTGCCAAACATCGGAACGGTTCATTGGAAACCATCAAACTGAAAGCCCTGCTGCATATACAGAAATTTACAGAAGATGATGGCAGCGGTGGATTTGGTCCGGGTCTGCCAGGTAACTGGAAACCGGTGAGTGATGTGGATGGTGATGGCGGCGCCCGGGTATTTATACAAACCGGCAGTAAAATGAATGACCTGCCGGATGAGGAAGATACACCTTTCTGATTTCAGATTGACGATTTAAGATTTTAGATTTGCCCCGCAACTTCGGGGCATTTTTATGGCATTACCTTTATTTTATTTCAATAATTATCACGAAGAAAAACAACTGCTGCTTGATGAAGACAATGTCCGTCATATAGTGCAGGTACTTCGTATGAAAGAAGGAGAACAACTCAACCTTACTGATGGGAAGGGAAAATTATTGACCTGTCAAATTAAGGAAGCCGGTAAAAAATCATGTTTCGTAGAAGTTACCACTACCCGTAACCTGCAACCCATAACCCGTAACATTACAATAGCCATTTCCCTTCTGAAAAACACCAACCGCTTCGAATGGTTCCTGGAAAAGGCGACTGAAATAGGAGTAACTGAAATCATCCCGCTGATATGTGAAAGAACAGAGAAAGAAAAATTCCGGCACGACCGGATGAATGCCATCTGCATCAGCGCTATGTTGCAGAGCCAGCAATGCTGGCTGCCGGTTTTGCAGGAGCCTGTTCTGTTCAACCATCCAACTATCCAGCAATCAAACCATCAACAAAAATTCATAGCTCACTGCACTGTTGGAATCAAATCCCAATTAACCAATCAACCAATTAACCAATCCGCTATTATTCTCATTGGCCCCGAAGGTGATTTTACTTCCAAAGAAATTGAACTGGCATTACAAAATGGTTTTCTGCCGGTTAGTCTTGGTGAAACAAGGTTGCGTACAGAAACAGCCGGAATAGTTGCTGCAACCCTGCTGATAAACCGTTAATTTTTTTTCTCTTCCTCCAGCACCGGTTCGTTCAGTTCCACTACATGTGCTTTGCGTTTGACTGCCCGGCTGCGCATCGTCATGTTCAGCATTTCCACTGCAAAAGAAAACGCCATGCCGAAATAAATATAATTTTTCAGGTGAAGCTGGTGCGCCGCATCGCTGTCCCAGCCCTCAATTACCAGCCCGAGGCCGATCATTACCAAAAAGGAGAGGGCCAGCATTTTAAGCGTAGGATGCTTGTGAATAAAACCGGATATAGAAGGACTGAACAGGAACATAACAATCATGGCAATAACAACTGCAGCTGTCATGATCTCAATATGCTTTGCCGTACCGCCTGCCGTTATCACACTGTCAAAAGAAAACACGGCATCAATCAGCATGATCTGGGTGACGGCCTGGGCAAAGGGAATTCCCTTTTTCTTTTTCAGTTCCACATTGGGGTCTTTTCCTTCCAGTTTGTGATGTATTTCCATCACAGATTTATAAATAAGGAACAAACCGCCGGCCAGCATAATAATACTGGCCAGGTCAAACCCTTTGTCCCAAAGAGTGAAAACAGCTTTCCCTTTTTGTTTTAAAAGCCAGCTCAGCGCCATCAGCAACAGGCTGCGTGAAATGATCCCGGTAATCATCCATATCCGGCGGGCACGGCGTTTCTTTTTTTCATCTGTCAGCCTGTTAAGGGAGAGAGAAACAAAAATCACATTATCAATTCCCAAAACCACTTCCAGGATAACAAGGATGATAAAACTGATGATACTGTCGGCTGTAAATAAGTGTTCCATTCTTTACTGAGAATTGAATGATGGATTATTGAGTGTTTTGCAATTTTTTTTCACAATACCCGGGCCTTCATAAATAAATCCGGTCCACACCTGCACCAGTGATGCTCCGGCATCCAATTTTTCTTTTGCATCTGCTCCTGAAAAAATACCACCACTGGCGATAATGGGAATTTGATTATTGGTTTTTCCGCAAATGTATTTCACTACTTCCGTACTTCTGTGCTTCAGTGGCAAACCGCTCAGGCCTCCTGCTCCGATCTTTGTGAGTTGTGATTGGTGAGTGGTGAGCCCTTCCCGGCTGGTAGTGGTGTTGGTTGCCACAAGCCCGTCTAATTTTATTTCCATCGCAAGGTCAATTACATCATCAATTTGTTCATGGGTAAGATCGGGGGCTATTTTAAGCAACAGGGGTTTTTGCACAGCCATAGTTTTATTGATGCCCTGCAAATGAGTAAGAATTTTTCTCAACGATTCTTTTTCCTGCAATTCTCTCAAACCCGGAGTATTTGGTGAACTAACATTCACAACGAAATAATCCACATAGGGATGCAGTTCCCGGAAGCAGGTTTCATAATCCCTCCAGGCATCTTCGTTAGCAGTCATTTTATTCTTGCCGATGTTTCCACCGATGATGAGGCGTGAATGGTGAATGGTCAATGGTGAATGAGTGTTCCGGGATTGACCATTCACTATTGACCATTGACGAAGTCTTTCTGCCACCTTCTTCACTCCCTCGTTATTAAACCCCATCCGGTTGATAAGCGCCTTGTCTTTGGGCAAACGGAACAGTCTTGGTTTATCATTACCCTGTTGGGGGAGCGGAGTAACCGTTCCTATTTCAACAAAACCAAAACCAAGGCATTCCAGTTCCCTTAAGTACTTCGCATTTTTATCAAAACCGGCACCGAGACCGACCCTGTTGGGAAATCTCAAATTCCAGATCTCAAGTTCCAGATTACTCTTAGGGCAGTAAAATTTTTTAATTAATTTCTTAAAGCCAATGCTGCATAAAAACTTCAGCCAATTCATTGAAAAGTAATGAGTCCATTCAGGGGGAAAAAGAAAAAGAATGTTGCGAAGAAGTTTGTACATAGAACAGGGCGAAGATAGCGGAACTTTAACGGATGCTTTTTGTCGTAAATTCGCCCACTAAAATAGTTTTATGCAGGAAGCATATATAGTAGCCGGTTACCGGACAGCAGTGGGAAAAGCCAAAAAAGGCGGGTTCCGTTTTTACCGCCCCGACGACATGGCCGTGGAAGTAATAAAAGGACTGATGGCATCCGTGCCCCAACTGGAACCTAAAAGGGTGGATGATGTGATAGTAGGCAATGCTGTTCCGGAAGCCGAACAGGGCTTGCAGTTTGGCCGCATTATTTCTGCAAGGGCATTGGGATTTGATGTGCCGGGTGTAACAGTCAATCGGTACTGTGCTGCAGGTCTTGAAACGATTGCCATGGCTACAGCCAAAATAAGAACAGGCATGGCCGACTGCATCATAGCCGGCGGCACGGAAAGCATGAGCCTGGTGCCAACAGCAGGATGGAAGACAGTTCCTTCTTACCGCATCGCAAAAGATGATCCTGATTATTATCTCAGCATGGGCTTAACTGCCGAGGCTGTCGCAAAAGATTTTAATATCGGCCGGGAGGCGCAGGATGAGTTTTCCTTTCATTCTCACCGGAAAGCCATTGCTGCCATTCAAAACGGATATTTTAAGCAAGGAATACTACCGGTAGCAGTAGAAGAAATATATCTTGACGGGAAAGGGAAAAAACAAAAAAGAACTTTTACCGTGGATACGGATGAAGGCCCAAGGGCTGATACTTCATTGGAGGCTCTGGCAAAACTGAAACCTGCTTTTGCGCAGGGTGGTTGTGTTACAGCAGGCAATTCATCGCAAACCTCAGACGGGGCAGCGTTTGTAATTGTAATGGGAGAGAAGATGATGAAGGAGCTTGGGCTAAAACCCATCGGCAGATTGGTGGCTTCTGCTGTGGCCGGAGTGCATCCACGTATTATGGGCATAGGCCCGGTGGCGGCCATTCCCAAAGTAATGAAGCAAACCGGTATGAATCTTTCTGATATTGACCTCATTGAACTCAATGAAGCCTTCGCCTCCCAGGCGCTGGCCGTAATACGGGAGGCCGGGCTGGACCCTGCCAAAGTAAATATCAACGGAGGGGCCATAGCCCTTGGGCATCCGCTGGGCTGCACCGGCTGCAAGCTTACCATTCAGAACCTGCACGATATGAAGCGGTTAAACAAAAAATACGGCATGGTAACCGCCTGCGTAGGCGGCGGGCAGGGCATAGCCGGAATCATCGAAAATTTATCCTGACAGGTTAGTAAACATCCCTCTGAGTTTTAAAACTTCTTTTGTACCTTTCACAGGGAAAAGGCTTTGAGAGGATCTTATCAGCAGCAGCAGACCCGCATTTATCTGGATACAAAAAATTCAGATTAAGTCATTTTTAAACTTTTCGGGAATCTATACATCATAAATCATCTCTCCGCCACCGGCGGATCTGAATGACCAAAACCCTTTTTATGGACAGAAGAGATTTTTTGACTGCCCGCCGCAAAAAAGGCACCGCCAGTCAGGCAGCGGTCGCCACACAAACCTTTCGCACCAACTCAGGTATCAATCCTTACACAGGACCATGGACAGAACAAGAGATCGTTCACCTGCTGAAGCGAACCATGTTTGGCGCCAACAAAGCAGATGTGGATTATTTCAAAACCCTGACCATGAGCCAGGCCGTGGATGAACTCCTGAACCCGACGGCTCCCGCTCCGGTCCCCCCGGTAAAGGAATATACCACTTCCACACAGCCAGGTACACCTGATTCAAACATTGCACAGGGAACCACCTGGGTGAATGATATCAATAATGACGGTACAGTACAGTCACAAAGAAGAGCCTCCTATAAAAAATGGCTGACCGGGATAATGATTAACCAGGACCGCAGCATCAGGGAAAAGCTCATCATGTTCCTGGTTGACCATTTCGGAAATGAGACCCTGGAAGTAATTAATGGCAACTGGAATTATCGCCAGCACAGCCTGATACGCCAGTATGCGTTTGGCAATTATAAAAACTTGGTAAGGGATATTACCAAAGACCTGATGATGCTGCGCTACCTGAACGGCTACCTGAACCAGGCATCCGCCCCGGATGAAAACTATGCAAGGGAACTGTTGGAGTTGTTTACACTGGGCAAGGGCCCCGATTCCAGGTACACCGAAACAGATGTGAAAGAAGTCGCCAAAGTGCTTACCGGCTGGCAGATTAACGGTACCACCTATACAGCCGTGTTCAACAGTAACCGGCACAGCAGCGTAAACAAAACCTTTTCTTCTTTCTTTAATAATACCGTGATCACCGGCCGCACCGGCGCCACTGCAGGCGACCTGGAGCTGAACGACCTGCTGAACATGATATTCCTGCAGAATGAAGTGGCCAAATTCATTGTTCGCAAAGTGTACCGCTGGTTTGTGTATTATACCATTGATGCCGCCGCAGAAGCCAATGTGATAACACCGCTGGCCGATATTTTCCGCAATAACAATTACGAGATACGTCCCATGCTTTCCGCATTGTTCAAGAGTGAGCACTTTTTCGATATGCTGAACAGGGGCTGTTATATCAAGACACCATCCGACCTGGTGATCGGTTCTCTCAGAGAAATGAATATACAGTTCCGCCCAGCTACAGATTGGGACACCAACTACGGCCTCTGGAACACTTTCTATACCTGGATGGTGAACCTGGGGCAGAACCTGCATGACCCCCCCAATGTATCCGGTATGCCGGCCTATTACCAGGAGCCTTCCTTCCATGAAATATGGATCAACTCTGACTCGCTGCCCAAACGCAACCAGTTTACTGATACGATGATACTCAGCGGCTATGCCCGTAACGGGTTCCGGGTACAGTTTAACTGCGTAACGTTTGCGCAAACTCTGGTCAACCCGGGCAACCCGAATGACCTGATTGATGAGGCGCTGAAATATTTTTACCGCAATGATATTTCACCCCAGTCAAAAGCACAGATTAAAACACAGATACTGCTCAGCAACCAGCAGTGGGATTATTACTGGACCAATGCCTGGGCGGCCTATGTTTCCAACCCCACCACGGCCAACTTCAATACGGTGAACACCAGGTTGCGTTCATTGTTTCAGTATTTCTTTAAACTGCCAGAATACCAGTTGGCATAAATCAATTCAATCAACGCACATGAAAAGAAGAGATTTTTTATTCAACACTATACCGGCGGCAGCCTTGCTGCCCGAAGTAATTGACGGCTATTCTGTAAAAGCCTTCAACATTAATTCTCCTTTAGTGCAGGCGCTGATGCGGGGCAACCTCCTGACCGACCATGTGCTGGTGATTGTGCAACTGGCAGGGGGAAACGATGGGGTGAATACGGTGATACCGGTTTCGCAATACTCCAATTACTTTAATGCAAGAAGCAATGTGGCCATACCGGAAAACAGGGTGCTCTCGATACCCGGTGTTTCAGGTACAGGCCTTCATCCTGCCATGACGGGGCTACAGGCTCTTTTTAATGAGGGCAAAGCCAAACTTATCCAGTCAGTAGGCTATCCCCAGCCTAATTTCTCCCATTTCAGGGCAACCGATATCTGGATGAGCGCCTCCAACAGCAACCAGGAAGTTTACAGCGGATGGGCCGGCCGTTACCTGAATTATGAGTTTCCTAATTTCCCCACAGGTTATCCTAACCCGGATGCACCCGACCCCTTGGCCATCCAGATTGGGTCAACAACAACATTAACTACACAGGGGCCGGTAGTGAACATGGCCATGAGTATAACCAACCCTACTACATTCTACAACCTGATATCAGGCGTTACTGACCCGGTGCCCAACACCCCGGCCGGAAAGGAACTTTCTTTTATCCGTACGGTAAACCAGCAAACGCAGAAATATGCCACGGAAATCCGCGCCGCCGCCAATAATGTTCCGGTACAGGGTACTTATCCCGCCAACAATTCATTGGCCGATCAGTTGAGGATTGTAGCCAGGCTGATAAAAGGAGGACTGAAGACAAGGGTGTACATGGTAAGCTTTGGAGGGTTTGATACCCACTCCCTACAAACAGGGGCCGATACCACAACAGGCACCCATGCCACTTTGCTTCAAAGAGTATCGGATGCCATCAAGGCATTCCAGGATGACCTGCGGGGGCTGGGTGTGGAAGAAAGAGTGATTGGTATGACCTACAGTGAATTTGGGAGAAGGATCAAGTCCAACTCCAGCACCGGAACCGACCATGGATCCGGGGCTCCCATGTTCCTCTTCGGAAGCAGTGTTGAACCGGGTATGCTGGGTGTAAACCCCACAATCCCTGTGAATGCAAATGTGAACGATAATGTGCCGATGCAGTATGACTTCCGCAGTGTGTATGCAACTGTATTGGAAAAATGGTTCTGCCTTGATAAAACAACGGTGAACTCATTGTTCCCGCCCAATGTCAATACACAGTTGCAGAGCCTGCCGCTGATAAAGGCCGGTGTTTGCACCGGAGTGGCTCCGCCCCCGCCTCCAAACCGGGTGAAGGTGCTGTACAATCATCCGCATCCGTTTGACAGCCAGACCTACATCTACTTTAAAACTGAAGGCGGGCATACGCTGGTGCAGGTGTTTGATACGCTGGGAAGGGTGGTGGCCACTTTGCTTGAAAAAGATTATGCCGGCCCGATGGAAGACAGGGTGGAGTTCAAAGCCGAAAACCTGCCCACCGGTATTTATTATGCCCGTTTGCAAAACGGCGTGGAGCAGCATGTATGGCCGATGCTGAAAGTGAGATAAAAAGAAAAAAACTTTTAATAATGAAGCCGTCCCGAAATCTCGGGGCGGCTTTTTTTATTTGCCAGGCATTTTCATTAATCACTCATCCTGTGCCCCGCATTTACCCAATCCACAATTTTTTGTTTATCGGGAGCGGTTAATGGCGCATTGGGCAATTGGGGCATTTGGGTGGGAATATTATCAACGGCCCTTGCCTTTATCCTGTCCCAACTGGCTACAATGCTGGCATCGGTATCAAAATTCTTTCCGCCATTTACGGCGCCGTTCAGGTGGCAGGGACCACAGTAACCGAGAATGATTTGTTTTACCAACGCATATTTAGGCCCGTAATTCAAAATGGTGATTTGTGCCGTATCGGTACAGTTTTTCTGGTTTTTTACCGTAACCACATAATTGCCCGGGGCCAGGCCGGTAAACAGGTTGGACGACTGGTAAGCACCACTGCCCAGTTTATACTGGATGGTATCACCCCTTGGCGCATTGATGGTGATACTGCCGTTATTGGAAGTACCGATAGCTTCTGTTTTAAAATAATCAACTGTGTAGCTGACTCCGGCACAGGGGTCGGGCGGAGGTGGAGGCGGAGGGGTATCGCTTTTGTTACAGGATAAACTGAAAATAATACCTGAAAAAACAAAAGTGACATAAGCGGCTGATTTGAAGCAGGGTTTCATCGGCACTAATTTACAATTTGTATTGGAATAATAGAAACCTGGTGCATGACAAATTGCATTACTGTTTGTTGTCAGGGCTAAAGCCCTTTACGAAAACAGCTCCATTACCCCCGCTTTAAGGCCGGGGTAATGGAAACCTGGGTTTAAAAGGGTTTTAGCCCTTATGACTATGCAAGTTGTTATATGCCCAAGAAATCTTAAAACAGGGTTTAAGACTGTCCGCAACCTGTTGGGATTAACAGCATACTGAAATTACTGTCAGCTATTCTTTTATTTGAAGCATTGTTGCAAATATCAAAAAAGCTCCTACATTTGCCCTGTGCAAACAACCCGGATTAACTGGAAGAAGATAGCTGCAGCTTTTATGCTGGGCCTGTTTGCATTCATCTTGGCGGAAAAAAATGCACATGGGCATAGCAGCATTGCCCGGCAGGGTGAAACAGGGCATGCGGTTGTTCATACCGTTTATTCCTGTTTGATATGCGAATTTCAGTTGGCCGCTGATACTGATCTTCCTGTATTGCCTGAAGCGGCCGTACCAGAGAAGTTTTCTTTTAGCCGTTCCATTTCACTGCCGCAATTTTTTTCCTCTCAATTTCCGCTGGCTGTTGCCGGAAGAGGCCCGCCTTCATATTGCTGACCTGTATGGCGCTGCAAGATTTTGCAGACAGCCGTTTATTTTTCAACCCATTTTAGAAAGAAAGGCAGATTAACTGCCGTCATATTTCAGCATATGAAAAAAATATCAGTCGTTACTGTTTTTATATTATCATATTCAGGCTTATTAAGAGCTCAGACAGATCAGCCTGTTACAGGCATTAATACAGGCACAGAGACAGAAATTAAAGTAACCCTTTCTGGAAAAATCACCGATGCAGCCACCGGTTCCCCGCTTCCGGGCGCATCCGTGTACCTTGCCGATGATAAAATAGGTACTGTAGCGGATGCAGACGGTCGGTACATAATAACAAATATCCCCGACGGGCACCATGTGGTGGAAGTATCTCATACAGGCTACAGCACCCTCGTGGAACACATTGAGCTTACTGCTGATCTGGAAAAAAATTTCGTTCTTTCTCCGGTGATACTCGAAAACCAGGGAGTGATTATAACCGGAGTAGCCGGCGCCACCAGTATCCGCAAAGCGGCGGTGCCGGTGAGTTCAATAAGAAAATCAGGTTTGCTCCAAACTCCTTCTACCAACATTATTGATGCCCTGGCGCATGTGCCGGGGGTTTCGCAGTTATCAACCGGACCGGCAATATCCAAGCCCTTTATCCGCGGACTGGGTTATAACAGGGTGGTTACGGTAAATGACGGCGTACGTCAGGAAGGACAGCAATGGGGCGATGAGCATGGAATTGAAATGGATGAGATGAGTGTAACAAGAGCGGAAGTGCTGAAAGGTCCCGCTTCTTTGATGTATGGAAGCGATGCACTGGCAGGCGTGGTGCATTTTATTACCAATACACCAGTGGCAGAGGGAACGGTTAGGGGAAATATTCTTACCAATTTCCAAAGTAATAACGGTTTATTTGGTGTAAATGCCAATGCAGCCGGCAATAGCAAAGGGTTTAACTGGAATTTATACGGAACGTATAAGTCAGCCGGTGACTACAGAAACAAGTACGACGGCAGGGTTTTGAATTCAAGGTTCAATGAAAAGAATTTTGGCGGCTATCTGGGAGTTAATAAAAGCTGGGGTTACAGCCATTTTATCATCAGCCATTTTAACCAGGGTATTGGCATGGTGGAAGGCGACAGGGATGATGCAACCGGCAGGTATATTTTATTTGCCGGTTCACCGCTTGAAAGAATTGCAACGGATTCTGATCTTGACTCAAGAGACATTTTTGTACCCCGGCAGCATATCCGGCACACCAAACTGGTAAGCGATAACAATTTTGCCATCCGCAAAAGCAGGCTTAAAATTAACCTGGCTTATCAAAATAACTTACGGCAGGAATTTGGCAACCCGGAAAAGCCCGATGAAAAAGAATTGTTCTTTGACCTCAGAACGATTAACTATACTATGCAATGGCAGCTTCCAGAGATTAAGGAGTGGCACACCACAATGGGTGTAAGTGGCATGCATCAGACCAACCAAAACAAAGCCGAAGAGGTGCTGATACCGGAATACAGTCTGTTTGATATCGGCGGATTTGTTTACACACAACGATTTTTTAAAAAAGCAACATTAAGCGGCGGCATCAGGTTTGATAGCCGTTCGGTAGATGCTGAGGCTTTTATGGAAGGCGCTGAAGTGAAGTTTACAGCCTTCAACCGTTCTTTTTCCAATATTTCAGGAAGCATCGGCATCAGCGCCGAGCCATCAGAGAAAGTAACATTGAAAGCCAACATGGCCCGGGGATTCCGGGCGCCCACACTGGCTGAGCTGTCCAGCAACGGCGCACATGAAGGAACCAACCGGTTTGAATACGGAGAACTAACATTAAAATCAGAAACCAGCCTGCAACTGGATGCCGGAGTTGACCTGAACTACGAACACTTCAGCCTGGGTGTGTCGGCTTTTTATAACCGCATGGATGCTTTTATCTTTTACCGCAGGCTGGAATCTGTTTTTGGCGGCGACTCACTGGTAAATGTGAACGGGGAAGATATGGTTGCTTTTAAGTTCAACCAGCACAATGCAAAACTTGCCGGATTGGAAGCCTCTCTGGATATTCATCCGCATCCGCTGGACTGGCTGCATTTTGAAAACACCATTTCTTTTGTAAGGGGAAAATTTGATGAAGCAATTGACGGCAGCAGCAACCTGCCGCTTATTCCTGCGGCAAGGCTGGTAAGTGAATGGAAGGGAGAATTCAGAGAGGCGGGTAAGAACTTTAAAAATCTTTACCTGAAACTGGAAGCGGATAAAACTTTTGCTCAGAACAATCCCTTCACCGGTTTTGATACTGAAACCAAAACTTCCGGATACATATTACTGCATGCCGGAGCCGGGGCGGATGTTGTGAACAGTAAAAAGAAAACCCTGTTCAGTGTTCACCTTGCAGTTACCAATATCGGCGATGTGGCCTGGCAAAGCCACTTGAGCAGGTTAAAATATACGGCGCCCAACCTGGTAACCGGCCGGAACGGCGTATTTAATACCGGACGTAATTTTTCTGTAAAACTGAATGTGCCGCTTGAACTGAAGAAAAAATAACCGATTGCAGGTTAGCCGATCTTTTCAGATTTGTACAGAAACAGGGTCGCTGTTTTTGGTTATTTTGCAGTATGGAAATCAGCCTTAATACCCCGGCATTACTGTTCCCGGCCATCACCCTGCTGCTGCTGGCTTATACCAACCGTTTTCTGGCCATAGCCAACCTGATACGTAAATTACACGATGAGTATGTAAGCGGGAAGAAAAGCAAAGTGCTGCTGGAACAGCTGCATAACCTGAAAAAGCGGATCAATTATATCCGGCTGATGCAGGCGCTGGGTGTATTGAGTTTTTTGTGCTGTGTGGTATGCATGTTCAGTATTTACAAGGGATGGGTAAAACCGGCCGAATATATTTTTGCAGCAAGTTTGCTTAGCCTGCTGGTTTCGCTGATCATCTCGCTGGTAGAGATATTTTTAAGCACCCGTGCCCTTGAGCTTGAGCTTAGCGATATAGAGGAGCTGGAAAAAACAAATTTTTTTGCCGGTATTATCCCCGGCAGGGAGAAAAAAGAACCATAGTTTTATAAAGTGAGATTACACAGGTTTATATTATTCGTTGTTACTGCAGTTGCAGTAATTTCCTGTTCGAAAGGCGGTGGAGCGGGGGATCCCGGAGGTGGTAACGGGGGCGGGCATATCAACAACCCATCCGACACTGCTGCGCCCTCGCTGGTTATAAACACACCGGCGGAGAACCAGGTTTTTTCCAATGGCAGTGTCATTAATGTTACCGGACGAATTACGGACAATGCCGGTTTATACCGCGGCCACATCCGCATCATCAATGATGCAAACGGCACAGTAGTAAAAGAACAGTTATATGAGATACACGGGCTGCGGGCCTATAATTTCAATGTGAGTCATACGGCTTCCGTATCGGTAGCTTCAGATTACACGGTCACGGTTTGGTTTGAGGACCACGGGTATAATTCAGCGACCTTGTCGGTAAAAATCAAGGTGAACCCTTAGATCAAAGTTTCCGCTGCAATTTCAATACATTCATCCAGCTTCCGCCATTATAGGTTTCTGTAATACCATTGGCTTTTAAAACAGCAACAGCCTGACTGCTTCTGGCACCGGAGGCGCAGCAGCATACCACAGGTTTATTCATTTGTTTGATGCGCTGCACATTTACTGTAACCCTGTCAACAGGAATATTAAGTGAGTCGGGAACCCGGCCGCTGTCGAACTCATTGGCCGTACGAACATCTATCACCACAGCGCCATTTTTCAATGCCTGTTTGATTTTGTTGCTGCCCAATCCCAAAAAAGATAAGAATCCCATATTTATGCTGCTGTAATTTTTGGTTTCCTTTCGCCGATCTGCTGCCGCCACATGGCATAATACAATCCTTTTTCTGCCAGTAATTTTTCATGATTGCCTGTTTCTACCACATCACCTTTTTCCAGTACATAAACCCGGTCGGCATGCATAATGGTACTGAGGCGATGGGCAATCAGGATAGTGATCTGGTTGCCCAGCAATGAAATATCCCGGATCGTATCGGTAATTTCTTCTTCGGTTAATGAATCAAGCGCCGAGGTGGCCTCATCAAACAACAGCAATTTGGGTTTGCGCAGCAGTGCCCGGGCAATGGAAAGCCGCTGCTTTTCGCCCCCGGACAGTTTTAATCCTCCTTCGCCGATCATGGTATCAAGCCCTTTTTCGGCACGGGTTAACAAATTGTGGCAGGATGCCTTGTTCATCACATCGGTCAGGTCATCATCAGTAGCTTCAGGATTTACAAACAACAGGTTTTCTTTGATGGTACCGGAAAATAACTGTGTATCCTGTGTAACAAAGCCGATCTGGTTGCGCAGGTCATTGAAGTCAATATTGTTTTCATCCATGCCATTGTAAAGGATGCGGCCCTTTTGCGGGCGGTACAGCCCCACCAGCAGTTTCATCAGCGTTGTTTTGCCTGAACCGGAAGGGCCCACGAATGCGATGGTCTCGCCTGTTCTTACTTTAAAACTGATATCATTGATGGCGTTGTGCAGTGCAGACTGGTGTTTGAAAGCTACATTCTCAAACTCCAGTGTTTGTATTTCGCCGAGGTGCCTGGGATTTTCAGCCTGCGGTTCGGGAGCTTTTTTCATCAGGTTCTGGAAATTTTCCAGCGAAGCCTGCGCTTCCCGGTAAGAAAGAATGATATTGCCGATCTCCTGCAGCGGTCCGAAAACGAAAAAGGAAAATATCTGCATCGTTACGATCTGGCCGGCATCCATTTCTTTGTGAAAAACAAAGATCATCAGTAAAAGAAGAATAATCTGCCGGAGTGTGTTGACAAAAGTTCCCTGTACGAAACTGATGCTGCGGATGCGTTTTACTTTGGTGAGCTCAAGCCCCAGTATTTTAAAAGTGTTTTTATTAAGACGGCTGACTTCCTGTTGCGTAAGCCCGAGGCTTTTTACCAGTTCAATGTTGCGGAGCGATTCCGTGGTGGCCCCCGCCAGCGCCGTTGTCTGCCCGACGATTTTCTTCTGTATATGCTTTACTTTTTTACTCAGGAGGTTTGAAATGATCGTCAGCATAAAAATGCCGCCGAAATACACCAGCGGAAGGCTCCAGTGTATGGTAGTGGCATATACGGCCACGAAAATGATACCCACAATTACCGGAAACAGGATATTAATGAAAGCCGCCACGAATTTTTCCGTATCAATTCTTACTTTTTGTAAAACACTTAATGTCTCCCCGCTTCTGGCATCTTCAAATTCCTGGTAGGGGAGTTTCATGGCATGCTGCAGTCCCTGTGTAAAAACTGTGGCGCCGAATTTTTGTGTGATCAGGTTGAGGAAATAATCCTGGAAAGCTTTGGCTATCCGGCTTATCATGGCCACGAAGATGGAAGCAATCAGCAGCCAGACCACGCCATAGAGTATCTGCGGTTTCCCGTTATTGCCGGTGATCTGAATTTTGGAGAAGAAAAAGTCATTGTCGCCCAGCTCTTTTACGGATTGGTGATAAGTGGCAAGATTTACCAGCTTGCCGAATATGATGGGGTCAATAAGGGAGAAACCAATATTTACAGCAGCAAGAAACAGCACCAGCGCCACCAGCCATTTATACGGTTTGAGATAACGCAATAGTATTTTCATAAAAAATTACAATTAATATGAACCAATTAACAATAAAATGGCGTACAAGTTCGTAAAAAAAAACAACCGGGCCGTTTATTTTGGAAAGTCGTTGTGCTGCATCACCCGGAGAGCCTGGTTTATATGCCGGTGTTCATGCTGCACCAGCAGCTTCACTGCATTTCGTTAACTGTAAGTAATGAAATTAGAAACGGGTGAAGCCATATGCGTTTTATCCAGGTCAACATCCTTAAAGCTTTCAATGTATTCCAATAAAGAGTCTAGATGTTTACGAAAGCGTTCCATGATCCCGGCATCAATCTGGCTGGCGGAAGGGAAAAATATTTTTGCTGTCTTTACTTTGCTTTTTACATTTTCCTGCATTTGTGTTACCAATATTTTACCAAACAATCCGCCGAATAGACTCCATCTTTGCCAACCCGTCATTTTGTATTTCTTCTCAGCTATTTTTTTAAAAGCAGAGCAATACAAACAATCAGCAACGATCAAATGATCAAGGCATTGACCAACGCTCCAGCTACCCGGCGCCGGTTTCCAGTTCAATTGCTCCAATGTAATATGGGAGAACTCTTTTTTTACTTTTTCGCCCGCTTCTTTTCCCTTTTGAGCCAACTGTTCTATTAATAATATATCTTTCATTTTTAGATAAACTTTGAACTTTAAACCCCGAACACTGAACATTTATCCTGCCCATCCCTCTCTGTCTAAACTTCTGTACTGAATGGCTTCAGCAAGGTGTTCGGGTTTGATATCTTCACTTTGGGCCAAGTCGGCAATGGTTCTTGACACTTTCAGTATCCTGTCGTAAGCACGGGCTGAAAGGTTGAGTTTTTCCATGGCAGCTTTCAAAAGATTTGCACCTACAGGGCTGATGACACAAATTTCTTTCAGCATTTTACTGCTCATTTGCGCATTGCAGTAAATACCCGGATTGTTTTTATATCGTTCTTCCTGTATTTCCCTTGCCTTCATCACCCGTTCCCGGATGCTGCCGGAGTTTTCCTGCGGTTTGATGGCCGACAGTTCACTGAATGCGACAGGGGTTACTTCCACATGCAGGTCAATCCTGTCGAGCAATGGTCCCGAAATTTTATTCAGGTATTTCTGCACGGCGCCCGGCGGGCAGGTACATTCTCTTTCAGGATGGTTGTAAAAACCGCAGGGGCAGGGATTCATGGAGGCCACCAGCATGAAGGATGCGGGGAAATCTACTGCTACTTTGGCTCTTGAAATGGTCACCCTTCTTTCTTCCATTGGCTGGCGCATTACTTCGAGTACTGTTCTCTTAAACTCAGGCAATTCATCCAGGAACAGAACACCGTTATGCGCCAGCGAAATCTCACCCGGTTGCGGAATGCCGCCGCCACCTACCAGCGCCACATCGGAGATGGTATGATGCGGCGAACGGAAAGGCCTTTTGGAAACCAATGTGGAATTCTCCGGCAGCTTGCCTGCCACCGAATGGATTTTTGTTGTCTCCAGGGCCTCCTGCAATGAAAGCGGGGGAAGTATGGTGGGCAGTCTTTTTGCCAGCATCGTTTTGCCTGCCCCCGGCGGACCGATGAGTATTGCATTATGTCCGCCTGCGGCTGCAATCTCCAATGCCCTTTTGATATTTTCCTGTCCTTTTACATCGGCAAAATCAATTTCAAAATCGTATTGGGAATTAAAAAATTCATCACGGGTGTTTACAGTTACCTGCACAAGGCCTGTTTCTTCATTTTCAAAAAAATCAATCACTTCTTTAATATGGGTTGCGCCGTACACTTTCAGGTTGTTGACCATGCCGGCCTCCCGTGCATTTACTTTGGGAACAATCAGGCCTTTAAATCCTTCTTTTCTTGCCTGTATGGCGATGGGGAGCGCCCCTTTAATGGGACGAATCTCCCCATCAAGCGATAATTCACCCATGATGACATAGCCTGACAATATTTCTGCATTTTTAATTTGTTCCGATGCGCCCAGTATGCCGAGGGCAATAGGCAGGTCAAAAGCCGTTCCGCTTTTCTTGATATCGGCCGGCGCCAGGTTTACCACAACCTTGGTACGGGGAAACTGATAGCCGTTCGTTTTAAATGTGCTTTCTATACGCTGCAAACTTTCTTTTACGGCATTATCCGGCAAGCCAACGATCATAGGGTCTTTTCCCTGCGTGGCTATCCAGTTTACCTCGATGGTGATGGTGATTGCCTCCACACCATATACAGCGCTGCCAAATGTTTTTACAAGCATGGGCGGGAAGATAGGTAAAAATGGCAATCAGCCCATTACCGGAAAGTGGTATATGAGCTTATTGAATTTGAGTGGTGACTATATCGGCCAGAACCGATGTGTTATAATCAATCTCAACCTTTAATATTCCGTATTTTACAGGAAAATAAAAAGTTTCGGTTTTTTTTGTTATCAGGAGTTTCTCGGCTTTGTTTTTTCCAAGGCCTGAGATTAAATTAATATCAAGCGGAAATTCAAAAAGCCTGTTTTGCAACTGTTCAACAGTAATTGCCACTTTGCCTTCTTTCTTTATGTTTTTCCATTTGATTTTTATAACAGGGTTTTCATTTGTAAACAACCATTGCTGAAAAAAATCATCCAGCTTTTTTCCGGAGTTTGCTTCAAATACCTTTTGTAAATCTTTTGTGTCTGCATTTTTGCCTGCATAGGAGGCATAATAATCCCGGATGCTTTTATGAAAAATGGCATCACCCAGCTGCCGCCGCAGCATATGCAGCACCCAGCTTCCTTTTTGATAGCTGTTGGCATTCAGCAGGCTCATATATGCTGTTGTACTGTCAATGACCGGACGCCTTGTGTATCGGACAAAATCCAGCACCGTTTCCCTGTCTGCAGCCATTCTATTATTCAGGCTGTCGGTTCCGTATTTTGATTCTATATAAACATGAGTAAGGTAAGTGGCAAATCCTTCGCTGAGCCAGAGGTGGGCAAAGCTTTTTTCCGTGGCGCTGTTGCCAAACCACTGGTGCACTATTTCATGGGAGATCAGATCTTCAAGGGAACCGTTGCCATTTACCAATTCTTCTGCATAAAAAATAGCGCCGGCATTTTCCATGCCGCCAAACATGGTTTTGGCCTGTACATTGGCCAGTTTTTTATAGGCATAAGGGCCGATATAATTAATATGCCATGCCAGCACATCTTTGGCAATGGCATAATCATAATACCCTTCTGCTTTGTTTTCCGGGTATACCCAGCTGCTTACCGAAATACAGTTATTGACAAAGCCGGTATATTGTACAGCAAATTCAGCTACACCGATCACCATTACCTTGGTGGGCACAGGAACATCTTCTTTCCAGTGGGTGAGTTTTTTGTTATCAGGCAGATCGGTTTCTTCTGCCAGCACCCCATTGGAAACAACCTGATAATTCGACGGGGCTGTAACTATAAATTCTACTGATGCTTTATCGGCAGGATCATCTACACAAGGCAGCCAATCGTGTGCCCGGTTGGGCCAGTTGTCGGAGAAGAAAGTTCTTTTGCCAAACCGGTTTTTGGAGATGATAAGGCCGTTAGAAGGTTTCCCTTTATAATAGATTGTTGCGGTCAAAGTATCATCATTGGTTAACGCTCTCCATAGCTTCACAACCAGCCGGTCATTTTTATGAATAAAATCATTTGGTAACACATGAGCATCAAGAACCGCCGGATCTGTAATCTTTGTTTTATCGATTCCCGGATAGGTGACAATAATCCCCCATGCTTCCATCCCTTTCTTGTTGTCAGTATCACCGGTAAGGTCAAATGTAAGATTGCGGGTTCCTTTTTTTACAAAAACAACGATCTGTGCCATTCCCTGAATCGTGTCATTATTATCATTTAATTCGATCGAGAACTTATAATGCAGCACATCCATGTTGCTTTGAGCAGAAGCGGTAAAGACCATGCAGGAAAACAAAACTGAGCACAGCAATTTCACAGAGATAAATTTTGCAAAAGATACCAGTTTGTTTCTGAACAAAAAACAAAAAAGCTGCAGACGCTATGCAGCTTTTGATAATTAGGGTTATTACTGTCTTAATTCGGCAATTTTACAGAGTTTATTTTCCGGATATATATAATACCCGGCTGTTACCTTGCTATAACAATCCCGGATGTTTTCGATATTAATGTGCCGCCTTCATCATTATAAAAGTATAAAAAGTAAGGGCCGTTTGATGCATTCGAAAGATCCACCGGTAAAACCTGGTCATAGTACAACCCGGTAAACAACTGTGTTTTTATCAACCGGCCGTCACTCCCGTAAACTTTCAACCCCAATCTTGTGTACAGATCAGTGCGCACCTTTATGCTTAGCTGCCCGTTATTTGGATTGGGATATATGATGAGCGAATGATCCGCACTTAAAAGTATGTGCCGTTCAGGACAGGGTTCAACCTGTATGCCGGACGATAATGCCGATGTGCATCCAAAAGAATTAGTTACGGTATAAGTTATGGTTGCTGTAACCAACCCCGCCGCTTTTGGAACAAATTTATTTCCCTGCACTCCATCGCCGCTCCAGATGCCGCCCGGCTGGGAGGCAGTAAGGGTAACAGCCGTGTCAGATAAACAAAGAGCAGACGGAATATTGCCTAATGTAAACAAAGGTTTCGGATTCACGGTTAATATCGCTGCATCCGAATTCACCGGAGCACAGCCTCCTGTTATCATGCAACGATAACGGTTTGCATTTTGCGATGGGGTTACCCCGTTCAATGTTAAAGTAGCCGTTGTTGCACCGGCAATATTGGAAAATGTTGTACCGCCATCGGTGCTCACCTGCCATTGATAACCCGGGGCAGGGCCTGTGGCGGTAACAGAGAAACTGGCATTGGAACCTGAACATACCGTTGTATTACCGGGGTGTGAATGAATCATTGATGGAGGAAGTACATAGGCAGTAACTGCTTTTCGCTGGCCATTATTGCAGGCCTGGTTCGTTACTTCCACATCCCAGTTGTAAAAGAAAGGATAGGATCTGTCTCCCTGTGAGGAACCAACAATATTACCAATGCTGTTTAATTTGAAAGGAAAACCGATTGTTGGATTGGCAGTTGTACTCATATATAAAGAAGCTGCGGGACTTGAAGAAGATAAACCCAATTGATGATTTAACCCGGACGGAACAAAGAAATCCAATGTAATATCCTGGATGCCGGCAGACAATGGTATTGTTTTTTGTTGCAGCACATGACCATACTGGTCTCTTAGTTGTATGACACGGACGCCGGCAACGGATGCATCCACTCTCACAGTTTTAAGTTTAAACGGAAGAAAGGCATTAAAGATGAGGTATTCATTCCTGGAGGCAGTATAATTTCCGCTTCCGCTGAATGTGGTGGAAGCGGGCCCGATATTGCCGCCAACAACGGAGGGCTGATCCACCACATAAAATGTGGTAGTGCTGAACAATGTCCCGGTCTGAAAATTATTACCGATGAAAATAAGGTTACCGTTAACGGGGGCATCATACCACTGTGCATTACCGCTGGCGTAAAGGTCGGCCCGGCCACCTGCACAAACCGTATCATTCAAAGTAATGGCAGGAAAAGAACTTGTACTTGACAGAACAACGTCCAATGTATCGCTGGTAGCAATGCCACAGGGCGTGGTGGCCCTTACCCAATAACGGCCCGGTGCAGTAATATTTACTTTTTGTGTGGTAGCCCCGTTGCTCCACACATAATTACTGGCGCCGCTGGCTTCTAACTGCAAAGTACCTCCCTGGCAAACTGCATTTCCTTTTTTACTGAAAATATAAGCGTAAGGATTGGTATTGGAGACCCGCTGTTGTGTAAGCGGTATTTGTGCAGCCAGCCAGTTATTGTTTTCCTTCATTTCTAAAAAATGATCATCAGGGTCTACCTCCACTACCACATGGTAAGAACCATTGCAGGCTTCATAAGGGATTTTTACAAAACTCTCATCCAGTGAGCGGCTGTAGATATCAACCCTGCCCACGCTGATGCCCTGCCTTGCATCACCGCAATTATATCCCCCTGCCAGTCCATAATTTGGAAAACTTACATTGTTGAGAACATTGCCAAGCGAATCAATACAGTCGCCGAGACTGCCGCTGCAGGTGGTCAGATCAATCAGGCAAAAACTGACTTTTACCCCGCTGTTTACAACCGGCCACTGCAGCGTATCGGCAACGCTGACATCTCTTAACCGCAGGGTATATAATCCCCATCCTTCTATATGTATATGCCCGTGAGAAGGATGAAATACCATCCAGCCGGCATCTCTGTCAATAAATTGAAAGGTATTCCCAATTTTATTATAGAGCCTTTGTTTGATCAGTCGTTTGGGGAAAGAACCATCCGGACAAAGAAAACCGGGAGGCGGAAAAAAATTAAACAGGGTATCCGAACCACAAACGTAATTGTTAGTGGAAATGGCTTCGACAGGCCCCCATCCGATATTCGGGGTGGCCACATCAATCCGCAGCAGGCCTTTATTGGGGGCTCCGGCATTTTGTGGATATTCCGTCCAGCCGTTGGCGGAGTTCAGCGTTCTTTTTCCTGCAGTGATATCGGGGAGCAGTAGGCAGTTGGAAGCTCCGGGTGTGGGACAGGAGCAGGCTGCAGCATTGGTAGCGCTGCACTGGGCCATAGCTTCTGGCAGGCTGCCGGCAATACATACGGCCACCAAAGTTATAAACCGCTTTGTTTTGTGGTGTAGTTTCATACAGCAATTTTTTCTGGCAGACAATAAATGTACTATAAATAAGTACTTATTACAAAGCGGTTATTTTGCTGGTCAGTACAGCCTGATTTACAGTTTCTCCAGCATCTCCACCACTTTTTCCCTTTTCAGGATAACATAGCCGATGCGGTCATTACTGATGCCTTCTTTTAATTGATAGCTGAACTCAAGCTGTTCATCCTTTACATTTGTTTCAAAATACCTGAAAGAGATATTAGGAAAGTTCTTCAGGTCTTCTCCTATCTCATAAAGATGAGTGGAAAGAATAAACAGCGAGTTGTTGATCTTGATCAGCCCTTTGATAACGGTCAGCGAACATTTCATGGCATCCTGTACATTGGTGCCTTTAAAAAGTTCATCAATCAGCACCAGCCATTTTTTACCGTCGTTGATCTTTTCAACCGTGTTTTTGATACGCTGCACTTCGTTAAAGAAAAAACTTTCGCCTTTGGCGATATTGTCTTCTACATTGATGTTGCTGAGCAGCCCGTCGAATAAAGTCAGCCGCATATTTTCTGCCGGCACTCCCATACCGATATGCGCCAGGAACACTGCCGAACCCACGGCCTTTATCAATGTGCTTTTTCCCGCCATATTGGCTCCGGTGAGAAAAAGAAAATTATGTTCCGGGCTCATCTGCATGTCATACGCCACAGGCTGTAGCAGCAGAATATGATAAAGCCCCTTTGCATCCACCAGCGGGGTATCCTGCTCCACAAACTGCGGAAAAGAAAGCCCGTATGTTTTTACGGCCACGGCCATGCTGTACCATGCATCGAGGCGGCTGTAAATATCCATCACTTCAAACGTATTGGTCTTATACCTGCCGCGGAGGTGATAACCGTAATACAGGTTTTGGCGGGCTGAAAATTTTTTTCCTTTTTCTGTTTCCGATAGCCGCTGCAGCGGTTCTTCCTTCAGGATGCCGTTGATACGGTCAATATAAATTTGAATAGCAGGGGGCAGGTCAATGCCTTCTAAGAGTTCAGCAATATTTTTTAATCCGCGGTAGAAATCGGCAAAGTGGCCAACCGAATACTTCAGCATGGAATAATCTTCGCTGTGCAGCCATTTGTAGGTAAGGTTATTCAGGGATGCCGGCGCCTCGCTGATGGGGTCAAGGGTGTAATCCAAAAATTTTTCCATTACCAGGATGGTGCCGTTGCTGATACTGGTGGGCCAGTCCTTCACATGCTCCATAAAAGTGCGGATGATGCGCTGGGTACCGAGTATTTTTTTCAGGTCATCATGCGGTTCGCTGAAAAATTTCCGCAGCCATTCCCTGCCGCCAACGGTACGGGTAAAGTTCAGCTTATGAAAAATAGAAAACTCCTCTTCAGGGTGGAAGATGGAAATGTCGTTGAATGACTGCTTATCAATTTGCATATTTGGTATAAAAATCTCAAGAACCAAAAAACAAGAATCAAAAAACAAGAATCAAAAAACAAGAACCAAAAAATATCAGCTACTCATGTTTTTCCCGCTTTTTTAAAATAGAAGTAAAAATTAAAATAAACTCCCGGGCCTCCTGCCGTAATGCCACTCTTTCATCTTCCATGTTCTTACTATTGTCAGTAACGACCCGCCTTAACCAGTAAGCGGGTTCCTTAGATTCTCTCCGACAAGTCTTGATCTTCATTTTAAAATCCTTATCGCCGATACTCTCATTCGCTTCAATATAGTTTGCACCGGGAGAGCTTCCTGCCCTTACCAGTTGTGGTATATATTCATTGTTTGCAGGGTTTTTCGGAAGCTTTAGGTAAAAATCCCTCACCCTTTCAGCAAGTTTTGCTGTTCTTTCTTCGGGGTCATATATTTTTTTCTGCTCCGCCACTTTAATGATTTCCTGATTTTTTTCTTTTTTGGTTCTTGTTATTTGTATTTTGGTTCTTTCCTATTCTCTTTCAAAAATTAACCGCTGTCCTTTCCCTTCCTCATTCAACTTTCCGTTATCATACACCAGTTGCCCGTTCACAAACGTATGGGTAACAGATGCAGGAAAGGTGAAATTCTCTAAAGGACTCCAGCCGCATTTATATAAAATAGTTTCTTTGGTTACTGCAGATGGTTTATCCAGATCGACGATCACCAGGTCCGCATGATATCCTTCCCGGATATAGCCTCTTTCCTTTATCTGAAAACATTCCGCCACGGCATGGCTCATCTTTTCTGCTATTTTTTCTAATGAGATCCGGCCTTGTTTGCAGTAATGTAACATTAAAAGCAAAGGGTGTTGTACCAAAGGTAATCCTGCATGAGCAGCCTCATACAGGCTCTTGGCTCCCCTCTCCCCCGGAGAGGGGTTGGGGGTGAGGCTTTTCTCCTCCCGGGTATGCGGCGCATGATCAGTGGCTATCACATCCAGGCGGTCATCGAGCAAAGCCTTCCATAATGCTTCTTTGTTGTGCGGCGCTTTAATAGCGGGATTGCATTTGATCAGGTAGCCCAGCCTGGCATAATCATCACTGGTAAAATGCAGGTGGTGCACACATACCTCAGCGGTAATGCGTTTTTCTTTCAGCGGAAGCATATTCGTAAACAGCTGCAGCTCCTTTTCCGTGCTGATATGCAGTATATGCAGCCTTGTGCCGTATTTTTTTGCAATCTGAATGGCATACAGGGATGAGGCATAACAGGCTTCTTCATCCCGGATCAGGGGATGGTCGGCTGCAGTTAACTCCCTTCCTTCTGTCTTCAGTTTTTCCAAATTTCTTTTAATGACGCTTTCATCTTCGCAGTGAGTGGCTATCAGTACTTCACTTTCCCTGAATATTTTATCCAGCGTATTGGGATTATCCACCAGCATATTGCCCGTGCTGGCGCCCATAAAAATTTTGATGCCGCATATCTCTTTTTTCTTTTCGTTGGTCTTCAGCACTTCGGCAGCATTGCTGTTGCTTACGCCCATGTAAAATGAATAGTTGGCAAGTGAAGTGGCCGAAGCAATCCTGTATTTGTCTTCCAGCAGTTCCTGCGTCAATGCATTGGGTATGGTGTTGGGCATTTCCATATAGCTGGTAACACCGCCTGCCACGGCTGCTTTGGCCTCGGTTGCTATAGTGGCTTTATGGGTAAGCCCCGGTTCCCGGAAGTGCACCTGGTCATCTATACACCCGGGGAACAAGTATTTTCCTTCACCATTTATTTCAATGCAATCCGTATTGATCCGTGAAATCTGTGAGAGAACATTTTCAATGCGTCCGTTTTTTATCAACACATCTGCATTTCTTATCTGTCCTTCATTGACGATCTGTATATCCTTTATCAGGTATTTTTGCATATCTTGTTCTGTCGTTTTGACCAAAGCCAATACCCATGCAATTTAAACAAATTCGCTCCCGGCTCCTAAAGGGGAGTTATTATTTCCTTGTCCTCATTTTCCTTCTTTTATCGGCCATCCCAAATGCACAAACTACCTATTTGCCTCTCGGAGACAAGGCCAATATATTAATGGAGCGGCTGGAGATTAAAAGCCGTACCGATTCATTCTTCAATTATTCCAAAACCAAACCCTTTAACCGCCGCCATGTGCTGGCCGCCGTGAACCACTATGTTGCCAAACCGGGGGTTAAACTTTCCAGAACGGATGCATACAATATCCGCAGCCTTAATATGAACAACCTGGAATGGGTGGCGGAAGGCGACCGCATGAAATACCTCAGCAAAAAACCCATTGCCAAAAACTTTTATAAAACACCGGCCAACCTCTACGAAGTGCATGTAAAGGATTTTGACCTCATCGTCAACCCGGTGTTTCAGTACACACTTTCCAAAGAAAATGACAGCAATGAAGACCTGTTTTTGAATACAAGGGGTGTGTACATCCGCGGAAAGATTGCCAACAAGATCGGTTTCTATTCCTACATCACCGATAACCAGGAAAGAGACCCCTCGTATGTACGGGAATGGGTGAGTGACAGGCAGACCGTTCCCAACCATGGCCTGTACAAGGCGTTTAAAGGAAACGGCTATGATTATTTTGAGGCAAGGGGCTATTTCACTTTTAATGTTACCAGATACATTGATGTGGCCTTCGGGTACGACCGTAACTTTATTGGCAGCGGACACCGCAGCCTGCTGCTGAGCGATTTCGGCACCAACAATCTTTTTCTGAAACTGAATACCCGCATCTGGCGCATCAATTACCAGAATATTTTTATGGAGCTGCATTCTTCCATTCCGCCGGCAGCCACCCAGCTGGTGCCCAAAAAATATGCGGTGATGCACCACCTCGATATTGGCATCACCAAATGGCTGAACATCGGCTTGTTTGAAGGGGTGCCCTTTGGCCGCAGAAACCGGTTTGACTTCGGCTACCTCAACCCCATTATCTTTTACCGCTCCATAGAACAGCAGAACGGAAGTTTTGATAACTCCATCATCGGGCTGGATTTTAAGGTCAACCTGCCCAAACGCTTCCAGGTGTACGGGCAACTGATGCTGGATGAGTTCCTGCTGTCCGAAATAAAAAAGAACCGGGGCTGGTGGGCCAACAAGTGGGGCATACAGCTTGGCGCCAGATACATTGATGCATTTAATGTAAGCAACCTCGACCTGCAGGTGGAGCACAACCGGGTGCGGCCCTTCACTTATTCCCATTACGATTCGGTGGCCAACTACACGCATTACAATCAGCCGCTGGCGCATCCGCAGATGGCCGGCTTTAGTGAAACTATCGGTATGGCCCGATACCAGCCGGCGCCCAAATGGCTTCTCGTTGGCAAAATCATTTACTGGAAGCAGGGGCGGGACAGCAGCAGCCGCAGTTTTGGCTCCAACATTTTTTTGCCTAATACAGCCCCGTACCGGCAGGGCGATTATGGATATAATATCGGCAGCGGCTGGGCCACCAATGTGCTGTACGGCTCTTTTCTCGTTTCGTATGAATTCAGGGAGAACTTTTTTGCCGAGCTGAGCGCCGTGGTACGCCGGCAGGAAACAACCACAGCGCCCATCACCAGCAACAATGTATCGGTAATTACATTTGGTGTACGGTGGAATATACAGCGGAGGGAGTTTGAGTTTTAGCCGGCCTTACCAACCGGCAACTGATGTAGGCCACAAAATGCGGGCGGGGAAAATTTCTATTGAATTATTTAATCTTAGCCAACGGTTTGCGTGTAGGCGATGTTGCCTTGTGTTGCGCCTGAGGCAAGGCTATGGCGCTTGCACGCTGTTATAAGCTGTTAAAGCTCAATACCCATTCTTTTTTTTATTTCCTCCATTCGCTGAGCAGTTTCAATACCATGAACAGGCAACCTCTCGGGAGATAACAATCCAATTTGCACTAATACACTTGCTTGGTCCCAATAGATATGTTCATGAGTAACCTTGCCGTCTTTGAAGCCAACTATTACAACCAAAGGAATTTCCACTCGTCTGCCTGTAGGTGGTATGTTGGGTAACATCCAGCCAACTTCAGTAGTATGCGTAAATTTAAAAATTATTTCATCTACAAGTTGGTTCTGATCAATTGTTTGAGAAACCGGAACCATTTCAAGGTCTGGTGGGAAAAACTTTCCAAGCGGGATTAAGCTTGCATAGAAGTTTTTGACCCCTTCTTTTCCTATCCCCCCTATTAAAGTTGGTATATTATTTAAATGTGGACTTGAAGTCATTGTAGAAAGGGTCGTGTCCAGGT
>VGGV01000023.1 GCA_016868455.1 Bacteroidota bacterium | reverse complement strand
GCAGGATTTTGCCGTTTACGGAATTGATGTTTTGCGGTAATGATGTATTGGCGGCATCCCCGGTGGTGATGAACAGTTTTAAGTCTGGAGTGATCACCAGCCGGCAGCCGTTATGAATTGAAGCTGCCGTAATATTATCCAGGAGGGTAACCGGGCTGGTAAGGGCTGACCCCGTATAAGTAAAGCGGACAATTTTTTCTTTATACCCACCTGAATTGTAGTTATAAGCCACAAATACATGCGGGTTGGATGAGAAGCTGGGGTGCAGCACCATACCCAGCAGCCCTCCTTCGCCGGTGGAAACCACCTCTGTTATGGTATGCAGCAGCGAAACAGTACCTGTTACCGGGTTCACCCGGCTTATTTTTCCGCCCCGTTCCGTCATCCAGATAAAGTTATCAGGCCCCCAAAGAATTTCCCAGGGAAAGTTGAGTCCCTGGACAATTGCGGAATCTTTTATAATCACCGGGCCGGGTGGCGGCGGGTTTGTATTGTTGTTATTATTCTTTTTGCATTGGGCAAACAGGATACATAACAGAAAAAGTACCGGGATAACAGTTTTTGTCCGCTTCATAACGGTTATTTTATAGGGGATGGCGCTAAAACCATGCCGCGGGGTTATGAAATTACAGTTTACCGGTAATATAACCTCCTATACCGAAAATCTACCGGGTTGAAATGGCAAAAGAACTAATTTTATTATTCATGAAAACGTATAAAAATGAAAGGGACCCGTAATATTTTCCTGCTGGTACTCGGCGCTATCATTTTAATTCTCTTTGTTTGGGGCTGCAGTGGTTACAATGGCCTTGTAAAAAAGGACGAATCTGTAAAAAACATGTGGGCTAACGTTCAGAGTTCCTATCAAAGAAGGGCCGATCTGATTCCTAACCTGGTGAACACCGTTCGCAGCGAGGCTACTTTTGAGCAGCAAACGCTTATTCAAACCATTGAGGCCAGGTATAAAAACCTCAGTACGGTAAAAATTGATGCCGCTAACCTTAATAATGAAACTTTTCAAAAATTCCAGCAGGCGCAGGGTGAATTAAGCGGCGCCCTGCAGCGCTTAATGGTCGTAGTGGAAAATTATCCCAACTTGAAGTCCAATGAAGGTTTCCGGGCTTTAATGACAGAGCTTTCCGGAACTGAAAACCGCATCAATAAAGCCAGGGATGATTTCAATGAAGTGGTGAACAGTTACAATGTAGGGGTTCGTTCATTTCCTATGAACCTTTTTGCCGGCATGTTCGGGTTTAAAAAGAAAGACAGCTTTACCGCCAGCCCTGAAGCACAGGAAGCTCCCAAAGTACCGGAAAACATAATGGAGCCCAAGTAATGCGTTTACCCTGGCAAAAAAGAAAGCCCTTTTTTACAAAGGAAGAGCAGCAGCAAATTGTTGTTGCCATCCGTCATGCGGAACGGCTTACCAGCGGCGAAGTAAGGGTATTTGTGGAAAGTAAGTGTACTTATCTGGATGCGCTGGACCGGGCAACTGAGCTTTTTTTCAAACTGCAGATGGACGAAACCGAAGACCGGAATGGTGTGCTGGTTTATGTGGCCGTTAAGGACAAGCAACTGGCCATATTCGGAGACAGGGGGATTCATCAGAAAGTGGGTTCAGCCTGGTGGGAAAAGGAAGTGGAGAAGATGATCCAGGATATTTACAGGAACAATATATCAGCGGGCATATGTGATATCGTCAGCGATATCGGAAAGGCCTTACAGGCATATTTCCCCTTCGACAAAGGAACAGACAGGAATGAACTGCCTGATGAAATAGTTTTTGGCAAATGAAAAAAATACTGCTGATATCTTTTTTACTGATCTCAGGCTATGCCAATGCACAGGTAAGCAAGGCCATCCCGTCAAAACCGCCCCGTTCAGAAGGACTCGTTCATGATTTTACAAAAGAAGGTTTTATCACCCGGCAGCAGGAGGAGTTCCTTGAGCAGAAGCTGCAGGCGTATGATGACAGTACTTCGAACCAGATAGCAATCGTCATCGTAGAAGATCTGAAAGGCTATGACGCCAATCAGTTTGCCACAGAAATAGGCGATAGCTGGGGTGTGGGCGGCACTGCCAGGTTTGATAACGGCATTGTAATTCTTATTTCCACGGGTGGCGGCGAAGGAAACAGGGACGCTTATATAGCAGTTGGCCGGGGGCTGGAAGGAGCTATCCCGGATATGACTGCGGGCTATATTGTGGATCATGAACTGATACCCAATTTTAAGAATGAAGACTATTACCGTGGTCTGGATGAGTCAGTGAACGCCATCATTAAAGCGGCTGCCGGTGAATATAAAGCGCCGAAAGCATACGGAAAATCAAAAGGCATTAATTCTGGCAGGATTATACTGATTGTCATCCTGGTCATTATACTCTTAAGCGTTTTTGGAAATAACCGGGGCGGTGGTTATGCATCCCGCAAAGGCTACCGTGGCTGGTGGGGACCTTTTACCTGGGGCGGTGGCTGGTCTGGCGGGGGTGGTAGTGGCTGGTCCGGTGGCGGAAGCGGGGGAGGTTTTGGTGGTTTTGGCGGAGGCAGCTTCGGAGGCGGCGGCGCCGGCGGAAAATGGTAAAACCCCGGTTCTTTTTTCTTAAGAAGTAATTATTGGCTGTTCAAACTGCCCGGGTTCAAAAAAATATCTGTAGCTTTTTACTTTACAAATACTGCTATGAAACTTTACCTGCCGGCTTTTCTGTTTATTTTTTATTCAATTATTGCTTCGGCTCAGCCAATTACCAGCGATGAAGCGAATCAACTGCTCAGGGTACCGGTTTTAGCCGGCGAAACAACAGCAAGCACAATACAGCCCAATCTCGAGACACTGTGTTTTGATAAAAAAATGATGGTTGTCAGCACAACGGAAGATGGCAGTGAACTTTTCACCTGCCTGTTTATTAACACCCGGATGGGTTTCATTGGATTTTACAGTCAGAAATCAGGAGCAGCCGGCAGTTGCAATATAAATCCGGATGCTGACAGGTTCCGGTTTACGGTAATTTCATTGAGGGGTAATACTTATCAATATAAAACAGATTTAAAAAATGGCCGGCTTGAGAAAAAAGTGATCACCTCAAATTCGGATTTCTATTACTATCCCTGGACGGGTTTAAACCCCGATGCGGCTATACTGCAGAAATTAGATGAAACCGGATCGTATGGGCACAGACGTAGCAGGATCAGCACCCGGGCTTACCAGGCTTCCGGCAGTACCGCAAAATTTCATTTATTCGGAAATGACTTACCTGCCAGCATACGGGTAACTTCTTCATCCAGGTACCTGGGTGTATTTGGTGTAGGCTATGTTACATTTGAAAATAGAGTGTACCTGCAGATGGCCCTGCTCAATAACAGTACAACGGTAGCTTATATATCGTTGGCACAAAATGAAGAAAATTGTTTTAATACAGCAGGCTTTGCAATATTTGAAGATGAATATTACAATAAAGCAAAAGCAAAGATCCGGCTTGACCGGGAGAAATTGCTGAACCAAAATATTACATCAGGCCCCTGTTCTTCGAATGATCTGCCGATTAAAAATTTAAAAATGCAGATGCTGGATAAAGAAGAAGCCTGGCTGGAAAAAACGAGGCAGGGCAACTTATTGTTGGATAATCCTGCACAACAAGCATTAGCAAAAATGTACAACTATGAAGATCAGTTGCAATTAGGCATTTATGAACAGGAGAAAAAGATTTGTAAATATGAAGACATGCTTTCACGAAAAAGCACTGTAACAGCAAATGAAAGGCAAAAACTGGATTGTTACCGAAGGCAATTAAGCCAGATGAGGGCTAACCAGGGTGAAATGGCAGCAATTGAAAGCCGGTATCCGGGTAATTTAGGAAAGCAGGTGTCAGAAAAACAAAAACTAATGATGAGGATGGAGCTCTGCAACTGAAATAATAACATCAGTTAATAATCATCCCATATTATGAAATACTTTCTGAACGTCATCATCCTGCTCTAACCTTTCAATCAATTTACTTACATCAGCAGCCTGCTCATCATTCACAGGAACGGTTACGGCAGGTATCCATTCCACCTCAGCGCTGACGGGAGTGATGCCTTTATCTTCCAAAGCCTTTTGCATGTTGCCAAAATCAGTAAAGCCGCAGCGTACCACCAGTAAATCTTCTCCGCCTG
This sequence comes from Bacteroidota bacterium, assembly GCA_016868455.1. Lineage (GTDB taxonomy): Bacteria > Bacteroidota > Bacteroidia > Chitinophagales > Chitinophagaceae > JJ008. The sequence continues at coordinate 27,783 of VGGV01000023.1, read as the reverse complement.
CCTGTCCGGCAGGCAGGTTTTCACCGGTGCCTTCGCCCAGTTCTTCTAAACCAAAATCTATCAGTTCCAGTTCCAGTTCTTCTGCATTCAACCCTTCAGGTTTTAATTTGAATACTCCCATTTTCTTAAACTGGAAAGCAACACTTCCGCTGTTGCCCAATGCACCGCCCCCTTTATTGAAATGCGATTTTACATTCGCCACTGTTCTAACATGGTTATCCGTTGCAGTTTCTACAAGTATTGCCACACCATGGGGGCCGTAACCTTCATATAGGATTTCATCGTAGTTGGTAATATCTTTTCCCAAAGCCCTTTTAATAGCTGCTTCCACACGGTCTTTAGGCATGTTCACGGCTTTGGCATTCTGCATGCATCGCCGCAGGGCCGGGTTGGTAGTGGGATCGGGGCCGCTGGCTTTAACGGCAATGGCAATTTCTTTTCCAATACGGGAAAATTGCTTCGCCATCCTGTCCCAGCGGGCAAACATGGTAGCCTTTCTTACTTCGAATATCCGCCCCATAATTTCAATTCGTTTTTGAGTTTGCAAAATTAAGTGAATAGGGCTAAAAAGAAGAACCGTCCCGGCCATCCGGAACGGCTCTCTACTCAACTGAGTTAACCTTATTTCTTATTGTTTTTTTTGAAATTTTTTATTGCAACCAGATACCTGTTCAGCTCTTCTCTTACTCTCGGAAACAGGAACAATAATCCAATCATATTCGGAAATACCATGGCCAGTATCATGGCATCAGAGAACTGGGTTACTGCTCCTAATGAAATAGAGGCACCGAGTATCACAAAACCCAGGAACAGGAATTTGTAGATCATATCCGCTGTTTTTCCCCTGCCAAATAAGTATTTCCACGCCTGCAGCCCATAGTAGCTCCAGCTGATCTGGGTGCTCAGGGCAAACAGGAATACAGCAATAGTGAGCACATAGCTGAAATGCGGGATATTGTCATCAAAGGCCATGGAAGTAAGATCAACGCCTTTTACCGCTGCACCGGTTTCATTGATGATAACAGCGCCGCCCACCGTGGTTCCATAATTAAATACGCCGCCCTGGTTATAGATGATAATCACAATAGCCGTCATGGTGCAGATTACCACGGTATCAATGAAGGGTTCGAGCAAAGAAACAATGCCTTCTGATGCGGGGTACCTTGTTTTTACGGCTGAGTGGGCGATAGATGCCGAACCGGCTCCTGCTTCATTGGAGAACGCTGCCCTTCTGAAACCAATGATCAGCACCCCAACCAATCCTCCCAATCCGGCGCGGGGTGTAAAGGCTTCTGTGAATATCATGCGAAAACAATCATCCACATAATTCAGATGCATAAAAATAATAATCAGGCATGCTGTAATATAAATAATAGCCATGGCCGGTACCATCTTTTCGGTAACGGTCGCTATCCTTTTTATTCCGCCAATGATGATCAAACCGACTAAAAAGGCAAGAATAACACCAATAAAAAAACCGGAAGAAGAACCGCCTATGTTAAACTGTTTTACAATTTGCTGGGTTGCCTGGTTTGCCTGGAAAGCATTACCCCCGCCCAGTGAGCCTCCTATACAGAAGATGGCAAATACAGCCGCCAGTATCTTTCCAAAATTTTTCCAGCCTTTTTCTGCAAATCCTTTTGAGAGGTAGTACATCGGGCCGCCAAATACAGTACCGTCTTTATTAATATCCCGGTATTTTACACCCAGCGTACACTCTACAAATTTGCTGCTCATGCCAAGCAGTCCGCAAATAATCATCCAGAAAGTGGCCCCGGGCCCCCCCATGGCAATAGCTATGGCAACACCCGCAATGTTTCCAAGACCAACGGTGCCTGATACGGCAGTTGCCAGCGCCTGGAAGTGATTCACTTCACCATGATGACTTTCATCCCGGATGGTATGGGGTATATCCTTATCGGCTCCGGCCACCTCCGCAGCGCCGCTTTTTTCAAGTTCGTCATATTTACCCCTTACAACCCTTGTAGCCAGGCCGAATTGGCGGAGGTTGACAAAAGAAAAACGGAGTGTAAAAAAGAGAGCTCCGCAAACAAGCAGGATCACAACGATCGGCACACTTTGCCCCCCCAGGTTTACCGGATACATCACCACGTCTTCCCATCCCTGAGCGACAGGCTGAAAAGCCCTGTCAATTTTTTCATCAATTCCAATTTTTTTTGCAGCTGTGGAATCTTGTGTAAAAGCTAATGCCGGAGCAATTAAACAGGCAATAATGATAAAAAGAGGCCGTAATGATTGGGTAAGCATGTACTGTTGGTTTTAGTTTAATTTTATAAATGAGTGCCTAAAGTAGGCAAATAATTTAATAGCGCCCCCAATTTTATCCACGAATGGCATGGGAGGTATTTTGCTGTTTTTTGCATCTAAACCTTTAGTTTTGAGACTATACAAATAATCATATTCAGGCCTTGCCGGGTGTTGCCGGAGCCGGAATTATTCAGCTTAAACTTAAACATGAAAAAAATACCCCTGTACATCAAGATACTAATCGGCATGGTACTGGGTGTGCTATTTGCAATAGTAGCCATCCGGTTTGATGGAGGTGTAAAGTTTACCAAAGATTGGATAAAGCCTTTTGGTACGGTCTTCATTAATGTGCTTAAAATGATCGCCATACCGCTAATTCTGGCCTCATTAATAAAAGGAGTATCTGATTTAAAAGATGTTTCCAAATTGTCCCGAATGGGTATCCGGGCAGTTGGCTTCTATCTTTTTACTACGGTATTTGCAGTATGCCTTGGCCTTGTAGCCGTAAATATTGTGCAACCAGGTAAGGCAATTAAAGGTGAAACCCGGGAAAAAATGCTGGCTTCATATAGTGCAGATGCTTCAAAAAAGCAGGCAGAGGCTGAAACACAAAAAGGGGCAGGGCCACTTAAGTTTGTTGAAGATATTGTGCCTGATAATATAGTAAAAGCGGCATCTTCTAATTCAAATATGCTGCAGGTAATATTCTTTGCATTATTATTGGGGTTGGCACTTATTCTCATTCCTCCTGATAAGGCCAAACCGATGAAAGATTTTTTCGACAGCTTTAATGATGTTATACTAAAAGTAATAGATATTATAATGAAAGGGGCCCCCTTCGGTGTTTTTGCCCTTATAGCAGCGCTCATCGCCGAATCACCCGGTCTTGACATCTTTAAAGCGCTGGGCTGGTACGCTTTTACGGTAGTTTTTGGCATAGCCATTTTACTTTATGTTTTTTATCCTGCCCTGCTTTACATTTTTACCAAAAGAAGCCCGCTTCAATTCATTAAACAAATTTCTCCGGCACAGTTACTGGCATTTTCTACCAGTTCCAGCGCTGCTACATTGCCGGTAACAATGGAATGCGTTGAGAAAAGAGTGGGTGTTGATAATGAAGTAAGCAGTTTTGTATTACCCATTGGAGCTACAGTGAATATGGATGGCACCAGCCTTTACCAGGCCGTAGCAGCGGTATTTATTGCCCAGGCTTTTGGTATGGACTTAAGCCTTACTGTACAATTGGGTATTATAGTAACAGCTACTTTAGCATCAATCGGCTCAGCAGCAGTACCAAGCGCCGGTATGGTAATGCTGGTTATTGTACTGGCACAGGCAGGCATACCTGAAGCCGGGTTGGCGCTTATTTTTGCGGTGGACAGACCCCTGGATATGTGCCGCACCGTAGCCAATGTTACCAGCGATTGTACGGTAGCCACTATCATTGCAAAACAAATAGGAAAACTGGAAGAGCCTTCGTTGGTTAAATAATAATTCGACTTTATGGAAATGTTTTTATTGGATGGATTTCACTGGAGCCAGTTGTTGCAGCCGCAATTTTATATTGAGAATGGCGGACTCTGGCTGTTGCTGTTTGTGGTGTTTGCCGAAACAGGCTTATTTGTGGGCTTTTTTCTTCCGGGTGATTCTTTACTGTTTGTATCCGGCATCTTTGCCCATGAGATTACAACAAAAGCCGGCGAAACAAAACCCGGACTTGGCTACCAGTTTCTCAAGCTCTTCGGGGTGGATTATCCCTATACTTACTGGCTTGACCTGTTTGTGCTGGTTGGTTTGATATCCCTTTGCGGGATACTGGGTAACGCCGTTGGCTACTGGACCGGCCGGAAAGTGGGCCCGGCCATGTACCATTGGAAGGACAGGTTGCTTTTTAAGAAAAGGTACCTGCACCAGGCCCATGATTTTTATGAGAAACACGGCGGGGTAGCCATCATCGGCGCCCGGTTTCTTCCCTTTATCCGCACCTTTGCTCCCATTGTGGCGGGTATTGTGCAGATGGACAGAAAGAAATTTCATTTCTTTAATATTATCGGTTGCATTTCCTGGGTAGTCACCATGGTGCTGGGCGGTTTCTTTCTGCAAAAATGGATTTTAAAGGAATTTGGTTTTGACCTGAAAGAACACCTTGAGCTGATTGTGCTGGGGATTGTGATCGTAACAACAGCGCCGGTGCTGATTAAAATGTTTTCTATGGGAAAGAAAAAAGATCCAACCAATCCCGGCAGCAGCGCCCCCCAATAACAGTTATGAGTCAGCAAAAGAACTTTGGGATTTTTTCAGTACCGGTTATTGTAGCTGCACTTGGTTATTTTGTTGATATTTATGATCTGCTTCTCTTTAGCATAACACGAATTGAAAGCCTGCGTTCTTTTAACCTGACACCGGAACAGATCACATCGGAAGGAGAAGGAATTATCATGTGGCAAATGGCGGGATTGCTTATTGGCGGGATTATCTGGGGAATTATGGGTGACAAAAAAGGAAGGTTAAGTGTTTTGTTTGGTTCTATAATTCTTTATTCATTGGCAAATATTGCAAACGGGTTTGTTGAGAATACCTGGCAGTTCCGAGTCGTACGGTTTATTGCCGGACTTGGTCTTGCCGGGGAACTGGGCGCTGGTATTACTCTCGTTTCTGAGCTGATTCCTAAGAATAAAAGGGGGATTGCTACTTCACTGGTTGCAGGTATCGGCTTAACAGGCGCCGTGGTGGCATTTATCATGAAACAGAATTTTGACTGGCGCAAATGTTATTTTATTGGCGGCGCTATGGGGCTGGGATTGCTGTTACTCCGTATCTCTGTTTTTGAGTCCGGAATGTTTCATGCTGTTAAAAAGATGAGTGTACAGCGGGGGAACCTGCTCATGTTATTCAATAACCGGGACCGTTTCAAAAGATATATCCTTGGCATTCTGATAGGGCTGCCTACATGGTTTGTTATCGGGGTATTGGTATCCTTTTCAAAAGAGTTTGGAAAATATTTTGGTATAAAGGAAGAGATTGATCCTGGCAAAGCTATTATGTATGCCTATGCAGCCATTTCAGTGGGCGATATACTGATTGGCTTTGTGAGCCAGTGGCTGCGCAGCCGGAAAAAAGCTTTGTATCTTTTTTACATTATCACTGCTGTTTTCATGCTTCTTTTTTTTACTGCTCAATGGAACGGAAGCGCTGAAAAAATGTACTGGATCTGTGCAGGGCTTGGCTTTGGCACCGGCTTCTGGGCCATATTTGTAACGATGGGAGCGGAACAGTTCGGAACCAATTTAAGGGCCACTGCGGCCACAACCATTCCCAATATGGTCAGGGGTATGTTAACGATTTTTATCCTTCCGCTTTTTCAGGCACTGCGTACTATCACGGATTATGTAACAGCCGGATGGATAGCGGCCATTATTATCATGTTCATTACTGTTGTGGCGGCTCTTTTTACCAGAGAAACTTTTAATAAGGACATGAATTTCCTGGAACTGGAAGAAATGACACCATAATATTTGACAGTGCCCAAATTCCTCATCATACGGTTTTCTTCCATCGGCGATATTGTGCTGACAACACCTGTAATCCGGTGTTTGAAAAAACAGGTCCCGGATGCCGAAGTGCATTTCCTGGTGAAGGATAAGTTTCTTCCTGTTGTTGCACATAATCCGTACATTGACAGAATACATGTGCTTGCGCATAGCCGGGAGCTGATGATTGAGGAACTGAGAACAGAGAATTATGATTACATCATTGACCTGCACCATAACATAAAGACACTCCGGGTAAAAAGGGCACTGAAGAAAAAATCATTCTCATTTTATAAACTTAATATTCAAAAATATTTTCTCACTGCATTCAAAATAAACCTTCTTCCTGAAGTGCATATTGTTGACAGGTATTTAAAAACAGTTGAATCATTTGGAGTAAAGAATGACGGGCTTGGGCTGGATTATTTCATCGGGGAAAAAGATTTGACGAAGAGAAAGGATATCCCGGCCTCGCACCATGCCGGGTACATTGCCTGTGTTATCGGGGCAGCTCACGGAACAAAAATGTGGCCGGTGCATAAATGGAAGGAATTCTGCCGCCAATTACAGCACCCCGTTATTTTACTTGGCGGGCCCGAAGACAGGGTTAAGGGAGATGAGATTGCCGCCATGGATACGGTGAAAGTTTATAATGCCTGCGGTAAATTCAGCATCAATGAAAGCGCTGACCTGGTAAAAAAGTCAAAACTGGTTATTACACATGATACCGGACTGATGCATATAGCTGCGGCATATCAAAAACCCATTATTTCCCTTTGGGGAAATACAGTTCCATCATTCGGTATGACGCCCTATTATGGCGCAGCCATGACCCCACACATGATAATGCAGGTAAATAAACTCTGGTGCCGTCCCTGTTCTAAAATCGGGTACAGCAAATGCCCTCTCGGACATTTTAAATGCATGGAAAAAATATCCGCAGAGGAAGTTTTGCAAAGGGCCAGGCAAAGTATCTGAAAAGACAGACACCTGCCTGGTCTTATTTCTCAGTAAAAGAAAATAAAGATGAGCGCAAATGCCATTACAAACCCGGCGATTACCAGGCGTGCCTGCACATTTTCGTCTTCCATCATAAGTCTAAATCTTTTCATAACCTGATTTTTAGTTTTCACAATAGTTTTCGAAATCAGGTTTTCCAGGAATGGGTAATGCGGATATTCAGAAAGGATAACAGATAAAGTGAGGATGAAGCAAAAATAAAGCTGAAATTCGTTTTGGAAAACCGGAAAACTACGATAATCTGTAAATACTGCTCTAAAAGAATCAGCAGCCATTTTATGTTTCGGATTTTTACGACACTATTTTTTTGTATGGCTCATTTAGCTGAAGTTAATGGCCAGCAGGGAATTATTGATTCCTTCAGCATGTATGGAGACGTGAAAGTAACCATTGACCGTCCCGGAGGCATGAACAGTCACCGGGAAACGCTGATCATTTTTTATGCCCTGCCCAATGGGAATACCACGGCACAAACCATGGGCAAAAAAATGCAGCCCGGGGATGACTGGCATTTCGATATTCAGCATATCCGGGCGCAGACGGCTTTTATCCGCCTGCAGGTTAAAAAGAAAAATTATGTTATCATCTATTTGGAGAACGATTACAAAAGCTGGCCACAGTGGAAACAAAAACATCCAGACTTTAAAATACTGCTTCCGAAACTGGTTGACTCTCTTGCCGGGCTTATAGAAGGAAAACGGATAAGTATTTATCTCAGCGGCCACAGCGGGGGCGGCAGTTTTATTTTCGGATACCTTGCAGGTGTGGTGCGGATACCTCAAAATATAAAACGCATCAGCTTTCTCGACAGCAACTATGGATACGACAGCAGTTATTATCCTGCCATACGGCAATGGTTGAAGGAAATAAAAGGAGCAGCCCTAAATGTGTTTGCTTATAATGACAGCATCGCCTTGTATAATGGAAGACCCGTTGTTTCACCAACCGGTGGTACCTGGTACCGAAGTCATTTGATGCTGCAGCATTTGAAGGCTGACTACAAGTTTACGGAAACCAATACGGACAGCCTGGTTATTTACAAAAGCGATGATAAACGGATACAGTTCTTTTTTAAGAAGAACCTGAACAAAGGAATCTATCATACGCAGCAAGTGGAGCTGAACGGTTTTGTCCATTCCATATTTTGCTGTACAAAATATGATTCCCGTAAATACAATTATTATTCGGCAAGGGCCTATACAGGCCTGATTGAATAGCCCGGTTAAAAATAAGTTTGCTGGAACAGCACCGGGAATTTTTTCTTTATTCTTGACTGTTTACTTCTGTCCAGATCATCAAAGCCTTTCCGGTACTTCAGTACGCAAAACTCGCTGAGGGCCCTTCGTTGTCCTTCTTTTATTTCCTTTAGAATGACTTCCATGACCAGGTCCGGTACCGTTATTTCAGTCTTTTCAATCCGGATGCGGTCATGCATCTGCCCGGTGCCCATATAGCTTTTGAAAAGGCGTTCTTGTATATATCTGGCCAGCTGATCGGAGCCAACAGTATCCCGCCCGATTTTTATCAGCCCAATTTCATCCACCTGCACCAGTAAAATTTTTTCGGGAAAGCAGTTTACCGGGCCGGCAACCGCATTTGCCTCCCTGCAAATACAAACAATTGCAATTATTGAAACGAAAAATCTCATAACAAGTATTTCGGCAACCGGTTTTCATACTATTCAGGTAGAGAAACCCACTGCGACTGAAAAAAAGCGTTCCGGCTAATACAGGAACGCTTTGAAAAGAGGAACAATCGTTTAGGGCATCAAGTCTTTGGTGGCTTCCATAATGGGGTGCCGGTCTATATATACACTGGTGAAATCTATTTTGCCTGCTTTATTAATGTGGTTGACGCTGTGCGACCAGAATTTGATGTTTTTTCCGTTTTTATACGTTACATCAGCCATGTGCCAGTTGGCAGCAGAACCATGGCAGCTGCTGTGCCGCCCCCAAGAATACTCAGGCGGCGCAGAAATTCCTGGCGGGTCAGAGGTTTGTGTGTGTACTCGTCGTACAGGTTGATGATACGCTGGTCCATAATGTTTTTAAAGGGCATTAAAATTACGAAGAAATGAAGTTGGGAAAGGGCAATACCGGTTTTTTATTTAACTATATCTTTGATGAAATTTTTTTTCTATGAAACATTGGTTGTTGCCTGCGCTTATTATCCTATTTGCTGCCTGTAATAATTCGGGCGGTAAGGACGAAACAAAAGATACGGCTGCTGTGAAAAGTGAGCATGATACCATGCATCAAATGCAGTCCACCGAAGGAGGGGTACCTGAACTTCCGGCAGTTCCGGAGGGAGCTAAAGTATATTTTAAGAACCTGAAGGATAATGCCACTATTTCCTCGTCTTTTAAGCTGGAGATGAGCACCGAAGTGATGCGTATTGATACTGCCGGGCCTATAGTGGCCGGTTCGGGTCATCATCATCTGCTGATTAACGGGCCGGATTCCATTGCGGCCGGTGGTGTTATTCCCATGGATTCATTGCACATACATTTTGGGAAAGGACAAACCGAGTATGAACTGAAACTGCCTCCCGGCAAACATAAACTGACATTACAAATGGCAGACGGTATTCATCGTTCTTATGGCAGCAGGCTGGCTGCAAGTATCCATGTTACTGTTAAATAGCATTATTTCGGCGAGATCTTAACGGGGTGCTGACGAGCTACTTTTTTGTTTTAACAGCAATACAATATTTTGCTAAAAAAACTTCTCTGCCTGTTTCTTCAAGCCTTCGGGCATAATTATAGCGTCTGACTGAATGGAATCCGACTTCGCTTTATAAGCCTCGTCGCACACGGTAAATGAAGAAAACCCCGTACTGCAGGGCATAAGGCCCTGTGGTGAAAATTAATTTCCGTATGTATTTATAATTACTCCCATGATAAAAATGAAACTGGCTGTGCTTGCACTTCTGGTGGTGCCTGGCAGTTCACTCCCAAACAACATTTCCGCACAGTATTACAATGACAACGATTTTGACAATTACCGAGACAGAGATGTTACGTACCAGGATTTTTATGCCGAACTGAGTCCGCATGGACGGTGGGTCGGGTATCCCGGCCATGGTTATGTGTGGGTACCCGATGTGGGGCCGGATTTCAGACCCTACAGCACTAACGGGCATTGGGTATGGACGGAGGATTATGAATGGATGTGGGTTTCTGATTATGACTGGGGCTGGGCGCCCTTCCATTACGGCCGTTGGGATTATGATGATTATTATGGTTGGTACTGGGTGCCCGGTTATGAATGGAGCCCTGCCTGGGTGGCCTGGAGAGACGGAGGTGATTATTATGGCTGGGCGCCGCTGAGACCGGGCATTACGATCAGCATCAACTTTAATATTGGTAGTTATAACCCCCTTATAATTTCTGGTGCTTTGCCCCGAGACGCTACATCACACACCGGCGTATCTGGAATTACTGTGTTGACTACCGGCAAAATGTAACCATCATTAATTACACTACTATTATTAATCATTATAACTACCGCAGCGGCTATGGTTTCCGCACAGGCCCCCGCCGGTATGATGCGGAAATTTATTGCGGCAGGATTAACCCGGTAAGGTTACGCAACAGCTATATACCCGGCCGAACATTTTACCGAAACAATGAGGTAAATATTTACAGGCCATTTGTGCGTCAGGATAACAACCGCAACTTTGCACCCCGCCAGTTTGAACGGTTTGACAGAGATCACCGTAATGGCAATTTCAGGAACGGCAACAACAATAGGTTCCGCAGGGAGGATAATGATTTCAGAAGAAACAACGACGTTAATACCCGCAGGCCCGATTCCAGGGACCGGGTGGATAATAACCGCTCATTCGAAAGACGGAATGATAACAATGACCGCAGCAATGGCGGGTTCAGAAGAGATGATAACTCAGAGCAGCCGCAGCAGAATAACAGCAATAACAGGCGCTTTGACCGGGACAGGCATGATAATACTAACCCGGACCGCCAGCCGGTGGAAAGAAGGGCAAACCGATCTTTTGAAAGACGGGAAAGGAATTTTGAACCTGGCAACCGCCAGCCCGGTAATAACAGATTTGAGAGGCAAAACGAAAACAACAATCCGGGACGCAGGGAGATGAGAACAGATGACAGATGGCGTCAGCCACAACAAATGGAAAGAGGGCAAGAGTACCGGCCGCAGCCGCAGCAAATGGAAAGACGGCGGGACCAGCCCCAACAGCGCAGCTTTGAAAGAAGAAGCGATGATGGCGGTGGCAGGCAAAGAGATGGAGTCAACAATGGAGGTAATGGCAATGGGGGTGGTAACGGAAGAGGCCGCTCAAGGGTTTAAAAACAAATACTACCCTTGAATAATAAATGATGCCCTGGAATTTTTCCGGGCATCTTTATGAATTGAAAACAAGAAAAATCAGGCTTCAGCGTCCACATAACTTTCTATGGGTTCACAGCGGCATATAAGGTTTCTGTCGCCATGCGTATTATTTACCCTTGCTACTGAAGGCCAGAATTTGTTTTGTGTAACATAGAATAACGGGAAAGCAGCTTCTTTTCTGGAATAAGGATGTTTCCAATCATCGGCCGTGACCACAAACTGTGTATGCGGTGCATTCTTCAGCGGGTTATCCTTTTTATCAGCCCTTCCTTCCTCAAGAGCCCTGATTTCTTCCCGTATGGAAAGCATGGCATCGCAAAAGCGGTCAAGTTCACTCTTGTCCTCACTTTCCGTGGGTTCAATCATTATAGTGCCGGCTACCGGGAAACTCATGGTAGGGGCGTGAAAGCCATAATCCATCAGGCGCTTTGCCACATCTTCTGCTTCCACTTCCGCTGATTTTTTAAAGGGCCGGAGGTCAACAATAAATTCATGGGCACACTGGCCGTTGTTATTGGTGTACAGAATATCAAATGCATCTTTCAGCCTTGCCCGCATGTAATTCGCATTCAATATAGCATACTCAGTAGCTGCTTTTACACCACTATAACCCAGCATCCGGATATAGCTGTAGCTGATGAGAAGAATACTTGCACTTCCATAGGGAGCCGCACTTACTGCGCCTGACGCACCCGGAAGCTCCGAACGACCTGATGCATAGTGACCAGGTAAATGCTTTGCAAGATGCTCTTTCACACAAATAGGTCCCATGCCCGGGCCACCGCCACCGTGCGGTATGGCAAATGTTTTATGGAGGTTCAGGTGACAAACATCGGCGCCGATCAAACCCGGTGCTGTAAGACCAACCTGAGCATTCATGTTGGCGCCATCCATGTATACCTGTCCGCCGTGCCGGTGAATAATATCGGTGATCTCTTTCACTGTTTCTTCATACACGCCATAAGTGCTGGGGTAGGTGATCATGATGCCGGCCAGTTCTTTATTGTATTGGGCAGCTTTTGCTTTCAGGTCTTCCACATCAATGTACCCGTTTTCCAGCGCCTTTATTACTACCACTTTCATTCCTGCCATTACTGCAGAAGCCGGGTTGGTACCATGTGCTGAAATCGGAATCAGCATCACATTACGGTGATGCTCGCCATTGGCTTCATGAAAAGCCCTGATGGTGAGCAGTCCGGCATATTCACCCTGGGCGCCGCTATTCGGCTGCAGGCTGCAGGCATCAAAGCCTGTTATTTCGCAGAGATATTTGCTTAGTTCATCAATTATCAATTTATATCCTTCTACCTGGTTAGCAGGTGCAAAAGGATGAATCATGCTCCATTGCCTCCAGCTTAGCGGCATCATTTCGGTAGCAGCATTCAGCTTCATGGTGCAACTGCCGAGTGAAATCATGGAAGTGTTCAGAGAAAGATCTTTATTTTCCAGTTGTTTGATGTACCGCATCATCTGGCTTTCGCTGTGATGGGTGTTGAAAACGGGATGGGTAAGGCATGATGAAGTTCTTACAAGTGAAGCCGGTATATGCTGCAGTTCGGCATCCTGGCAGATTTCAAATGCCACAGGGTCTTTGTCATTCTCAAAACAATTGATCAGGTCGTACAAGCTGTCAACAACAGTTGTTTCATCAACAGAAACACCAATGAGATTGCTGCCAATGTAGCGAAGATTGATGCATTGCCTTTCTGCTTTGGCCCTGATGGCAGCTGTGTCATTCACTATTACAACTATTGTATCAAAGAAATTATCTGATACCAGTTTATAACCCCTTTCTTCAATGGCGTGTGCAACGGTTTGTGTGAACAGCGCCACTCTCTTTGCAATATTTTTCAACCCGGACGGGCCGTGATACACGGCATACATGGCAGCCATATTGGCCAGCAAAGCCTGCGCTGTACAGATATTGGAAGTGGCTTTTTCCCTTTTGATATGCTGTTCTCTTGTCTGCAGAGCCATACGCAGGGCCCGGTTGCCCTGTGCATCAATGCTCACACCAATGATGCGGCCAGGTATATTTCTTTTAAAATCATCTTTACAGGACATAAAGGCGGCATGGGGGCCGCCATAACCCAGCGGCACGCCAAAACGCTGGGCTGATCCAATAGCACAATCAGCGCCCAGTTCACCCGGAGGGGTTATCAGCGTTAATGCCAGCAGGTCGGTGGCCATGACCACAAAACCGCCTGCCGCATGCACTTTCTCAATAAAATTCCTGTAATCTTCAATAGAGCCTTTATCATTCGGGTATTGAACAATTGCGCCGAAATAACTTATATCAAGGGCGGCGTTTTTATAATCGCCTTCAGTTATTTCAATACCTGCTGGTACAGCCCTTGTTACCAGTACATCTTTTGTTTGGGGAAATATTTCCCTGTCAACAAAAAAATTTGGCCTTTCAATATGATCTTGTTTGTTGAGCGTATTAAAGAACATGGTCATCGCTTCGGCAGCGGCTGTAGCTTCATCAAGCAGCGAAGCATTGGCGATAGGCAAACCGGTCAGGTCACTCACCATGGTTTGAAAATTCAGCAGGCTTTCCAAACGGCCCTGTGATATCTCTGCCTGGTAAGGGGTGTATTGAGTATACCATCCGGGGTTTTCAAAAATATTGCGGAGAATTACGGAAGGGGTGATTGTATCATAATAACCTTGCCCGATGTAGTTGGAAAATACTTTATTCTTTAACGATACTTCCTTGATGTGCCTCAGGTACTCATGTTCACTCATGGCAGCCGGGATGTCAAGCTGTTTGCTCATCCGGATAGAAGAAGGGACCGTGTTATTAATCAGTTCATCAAGGCTGCCTGCGCCGATCTTCTTCAGCATTTTTTGGGTGTCTTTTTCATTGGGGCCGATATGTCGGCGGATAAATTCGCTGGATTGTTGTTCGAGTAGGTTCATAAATCAAAAATGTCAAATAGAATCAAATTAAGTTATGATGTCAAAATATATCAGCCGGTGCCAAAAAAACGGGGCGTTACGGGTTAATTTGTTTGGCTATTTTGACTTTCTTTTTGCGGGGCAAAGTTAATGCCCGGAGGCCAGATTTCATCGATTTCAACGCTTACCTTTCTGTTCCATTTTGCGAAGTTCGCTACTGGTATTGCTGTTGCCGTCATGGCTCCAGCCTGGAGGGCCAAAAAGGTAATTCAACCTTTGTTTGAAAGTGAGGTTTTTCCTGCTTATATCTCTGGCAATGCTATTCCATTCATGCACCACAATGTTCAGCGGGTCTTCTTTTTCCAGCGGTTTGGTTCACCCGTAACGGATGGGCTGGTATTCAGCAGCAGGCAGCTCCGGCTGAAATGTGCCAAACAGTTTGTCCCAGATGTTAAGAAACATGCCCATGTTCTTATCCAGGTATTTGGGATTGGAGCCATGGTGCACCCGGTGATGAGAGGGAGTGACGAGAAAATATTCCAGGAAACCGAGTTTATTTATTTTTTCTGTATGCACCAGTATACCCCATGTTTGTGTTGCAGCATAAATAAAAGCAATATCAATTGGCTGAAAACCCAGCAAGGCAATCGGGATGAAATAGATGAAGCGGTACAACGGTTCCAGTACTGAGGGCCGAAAGCCAACCGTAAGATTGAATTTAGGCGATGAGTGATGGGTGACATGTGTGGCCCAGAACAGGCGGCAGTAATGATCCACCCGGTGCAGCCAGTAGTACATAAAATCTTCAAAAACCAGTAAGAGGATCCAGTAAAGCCACGGGTTTTGAATGGACCCCGTTATGCGATGGTCAAAAAAGAAAGTAAGAATGAAAAAAAGATAAATACCGCGGAAAAGCAGGTCGATGCCTGCATTGAGCAACATAAGGTAGATGTTCTGAATAGTATCCTTCCAGGAGTAGCTGTGCCGGCGGCCGGCATGACTGAGAATAAGTTCAAGCCCTATCATACAAGATAAAGCGGTGTGGTAATAAGGATCAATAGCTGTTCATTGGCTGTTCCCATACACGCAAAAACAGTCAGACAAGTCATATCAGTCAAACAGGCCAGTTCAGGAACCACCAATGACTTTTATGACCTTTATAACTTAATGTATCTTGCATCAATGTCTAATAACCTTCTTACAAACTGGGAAAAGAAATCAGGCGAACGGCAGAAAGAATATAAAAGATTTTTACACCGGGCTAATAAGAACAAAGTGCTGAAGCGATTGCCTGCACTGAACGAAGAAGCTTTCTCAAAAATCGATTGCCTGCAATGCGCCAACTGCTGTAAAAATTATTCGCCACGGTTTAAAACACCGGATATTAAACGTATCAGTAAACATCTGAAAATGCGGGAAAGTGATTTTATTGATACTTATCTGGGAGTGGATGATGACGGCGACTTTGTGCTAAAGTCATTGCCCTGCCCTTTTCTGGGAGAGAACAATTTTTGCAGCATATATGAACAGCGGCCATCCGACTGCCGGCGCTTTCCTTACACGGACGAGGATGTAATTCTTAAGCGACAGGCACTTACCCTGAAGAACTCTACTTTTTGCCCCATTACCTATTATGTTCTGGAAAAAATGGTTGAAAAAAAAATATGACAAAATGGATATAATTATACCAAAATGTCATATATTTGGAAAAAGATGGAAAATGGCCATCAAATCAAAAAAAACAAAACCCTATACAGCCAAAGAAGCCCCATTGCCAAAAATGGCAGAAGCGGCTGTGCAGTATGAAACCCTCAGAGTAATTCTTGGCGGCAATAAATCAGTAAAAAAATCACTTGCCGGGGATTTTGATTTAATTGCCCTGTCCCGTGAGGGCATTAAAAAATCGACCCTTAAATCACTGGCGGAGCACCTGGGCATTTCCATGGAAACCATGAGCGGGTTATTACATTCATCTTACCGTAATATTCAGAGAAAAGATGAGGATGAACTGCTGGATACTTTAAAAACAGAAAAAGTGCTGGAACTGGCTGCCTTTGCCCAAAGGGGTATTGAAGTTATTGGAACAAAACAGGCTTTTGCAGAATGGTTGCATAGTCCGTTGGCTGCACTTGGCAATAAAACCCCGCTTGACTTTTTGGATACAACTTTCGGCGTTCAGATGGTGACCCGGTTGCTGGGCAGGCTGGAGCAGGGGGTCTATTAAATCCCCCCGCTGGGGGCTTTGAAACCTCAAGGAACAAATTTTCTCTTTATAATTATGGAGTTGTTTCGCATTACACAGGAAAAATATGCTGATGATTTATCGGGAAATGGAGCGAGGCTTTATGGGGGCCGGTGGAACAGCGGGGGTTTGTTTGCAATTTATACTTCTTCAACAAGGGCATTGGCATTGCTTGAAACGCTGGCGCATGCCCCTGCTAAAATGCTGGATGTAAAAAATTACCTGCTTGTAACTTTATCAGTGCCTGATTCAATAAAGCCGGAATTGATTGAACCGGCGGGCTTACCTGCCGGCTGGGATGCGCCGGATACCCGGTCTGTAACAAAAAAACTTGGAGATAAATTTTTGAGGGGCAAAACCGGATTGCTGCTGGCCGTACCCAGTGTGCTGGTGTATGAAGAAATAAATTATATGCTGAACCCCCTGCACCCGGATATTAGAAGGGTGAAAATCATTTTTAAAAGAAGGATTCAGTTTGATAAAAGGGGGGTGGTGGGGGTGTAGGGATAAAGGTGCGAAACGAAATACCAGGAAGGACGGTAATAGCAACGAAGAAATCTGTAAAAGATCATTTCCCCGTCAACTCCTCCCAGGCCGCTCCCAGCGGTCTTTGTATGCCATCGCCTTTCCACTCATCACTGCCGGGTACCGCAGTAGCTTTAAGGAATTCTTCTTTTGTCTTGCCTGCTTTTATTTCGGTTTCAGTGAATTTGAGCACATTACCAAGGTAATCCCGGAATTTGTGCAGGTCGTCTGATGTGCCGGTTATTTTATAACCATTGCCGGCATGGCCAAATACATAGATGGTTTCTTCATCAAATTTATTCAACGCCTTGTTCAGTACTTCCATCCAGCTTTTGATATTAGCGCCGGCGCCACGATCCACATAGGGATGGCGGCGGTTAAACAGCAGGTCGCCGCAATGCACAATATTGGCATGTTCAAAGTGGATGAAGCTGTCGCCGTTGGTATGCGCTGCGCCATAATAATAAAGACAGATCCTTTCTTTTCCCGCTTTCTGGCACCAGGTATTGGTATAAGTTTGATCGGGGTAAAGCTGTTTATCTTCTGATTTATTTTGTTTGGCAGCATTCTCCTGGTTCTTTTTAGAGTTTTCATGCGCCGGCACATGTTCTACAATCCCTTTAAAAGATATATTGCCGCTGCTGTGATCACTGTGGTGATGAGTATTGATAAGCAGTTTGAATAGTTTTTCACTGCGCTTCTTCAGTTCATCGATCAGGTGTTTGCTTTGATCAGGAAATTGTGAATCCACCACCACGATGCCTTTTTTGGAAAGCAGGAAGGCAATGGTGCCGCCTCTTTCGTCAAAAATTCCGATGTCATTCCGAAGCAGGGTTATTTTCCATGGCTCCTGTACTAAGGCAGAAAATATTTTTTGCTGTTATAAGCTGAGAGCGCCAAGCGTAATGGCTGTGTTCTGGATGAATGTGCGGCGGTGCATAAAAAGAAGGTTAAGAGATTTCATAAATTCCAGAGGTCCCGGAAATTTCCGGTTTCTTAAAACGGAAAATTTTCACTGGGAATGAAGTTACAAGTGAATTGAAGCATATCGGCCTCACACTATTGTTAATCATTTAGAAGGGAGATTCTGCACACTCTCTGCTTTGGGAGAGTGGAACCGGAGCTTACAAAATTTTGGAGGCATGATGGAGTGAATTTTTGCTCAGCAGCGAACCGGACGATGAAGTGTGCGACCTGTCTGCCGGGTTACCTACCGAAGGCATGGCAGGCAGGCGCAACCAAATTCCAACCAAGGTACTGAAGTTGGGCTAAAAAAACTAATACTCAAATTTACGAAGTCCCGGCGCTTTGAACCAGGTAAATACAACAACCAATAAAGTCATGCATCCGCCGAAGATAACGGAGGGTACAGTGCCCAACAGGGTAGCTGCCACGCCGCTTTCAAACTGTCCCAGTTCATTGGATGAGTTGATGAACATAGAGTTTACGGCCGACACTCTTCCCCGCATTTCATCCGGAACGAATAATTGCACAATGGTTCCCCTGATGATAACACTGACCCCGTCAAAAAGTCCGCTGATGAATAATGCTGCAAAGCTGAGCCAGAAATTTTTTGAAATGGCAAATACCAGGATACAAAGCCCAAAGCCTGCAACTACTGATAAAAGCAGTTTTCCCTGTTTTTTCTTAAGCGGATATTTTGTAAGCCAGGCAATCGCTATAAAATTTCCGATATAAGTTGCAGCCACCAGCCATCCCAATCCCTGGGGACCCACCTGTAAAATATCATTGGCAAAAACTGGAAGTAAGGCTGCGGCGCCTCCAAATAAAACTGCAAACATATCAAGGCTCATGGCGCCAAGCAATGCTTTTTGTGTGAATACAAACTTCAAACCCTCTTTTACACCATCCCATGTTTTATTGGTTCCCTGCCAAACAACAGGCTTGGCTTTTATTTTCCGGAAAAGAAAAAAAGCAATGATGATAAAACAACTTGCAGTACTGAAAGCAACAGTGATATTAGTATAAGCCATAAGTATTCCTGCGAGGGCTGGGCCAGCCACGGCTGCTGCAAGCCAGGTCATGCTGTTCACGGATACTGCTTTTACAAGCGACGAGGCAGGTACAAGTTGTGCGAGGAACGAATTTAAAGCAGAACTGCTAAAAGCTCTTACAACCCCGGTTCCAAAAACCAGTGCATAAATACTCCATTCAACAACCGGACGGTGAAATTGCTTTTCCATCCATGGCGATGTGACCAATAAAAGACACAGAGCCAGTAGCAAATAAATTAAAATACAAATACTGAGGAGGCGGTGTTTATTGCTTCTGTCAACTTTAACACCCGCAGGCAAAGCCAGGGTAATTGCGGGAATAACTTCTGATAAACCGAGAATACCTAATGCCAGTTTGCTTCCTGTTAACTCATACAGCCGCCAGCCCAATAATACAGGCGTCATCCGGAGGCCGGCTATAAAGAGAATTCTTGAAGTTATGAACCAGGTGAATTCGGCATTAATAATAGTTCTGATGCTGCGGGATGACTGTTCATTTCCGGTCATTATCAAAAATAATTAAATAAGGGGATGATGATGCAGTAAGCAAGGAATAATAAAAATTTCTATGGCAGCGTAATATAATGCTGTCCTTCTTCGTAATCTTTTTCCAGCGCATCATAAATCACCTGCAGGTGTTTTTCATTGTGCAGAAAATCGGCATTACCGGCATCAATAAATAATGTTTTTACATTATGCTGTTTGATGTAATGCGTATAGGTTTCCTGGAGATTAAAAAGATAGTCGTCAGGGATATTTTGCTCGTAAGAGCGGTTGCGCTTTTTGATGTTGGCCTGCAGTTTTGACACCGGCGTATGCAGGTATATCAGGATATCAGGCTGTATGAGCTGCTGGTGAATGATCTCGAACAGCCGCTGGTAAAGCCGGAATTCATCTTCAGGCAATGTAACCTTTGCGAACAGAAGACATTTGGTAAAAAGGTAATCTGAAATAGTAAGACTCTGGAAAAGGTCTTTCTGCTGAATCAGGTCTTTTTGCTGCTTATATCGTTCGGCCATGAAAAACAATTCCACCGGAAAAGCGAATTGCTGGGGGTTTTCATAAAATTTGGGAAGAAAAGGGTTGTCGGCAAACTCTTCAAGCACCAGCCGGGCATTATAGTGTTTGCTGAGCAGGTGTGCCAGGGTGGTTTTGCCGGCGCCGATATTGCCTTCTATGGTGATGAAATGATAATTCATTGAAGAGGTTGCAAAATAGGTTAAATGCAAGGGCCTAAAAATTCTTCCTGTAAGCCTGTGGAAAAAATCAGGAATACTTTTTTACTTCCAGCAGGTCAGGACATTCATTCAGCAACTCCTTAATGGTTTTTTTCAGTACGGGATGAATGATTCCCGGAGCAATTTCAGCCAGCGGCAATAAGGCAAAGCGGCGGTTTTGCATCTCGGGATGGGGCACTTGCAGCAGGGGGTAGTTATGTATTTCATCATTGAAAAGCAGGATGTCAATATCAATGATGCGTGGTCCGTATTTTTCTTTCCGTATGCGGCCCATTTGTTTTTCCAGTTTCAGTATGCGCCGTATGAGTTGCCGTGCCGTCAGTCCCGTTTCTATTTCAAAAGCCTGGTTAAGAAACGGGGGCTGATGGGTGTTACCCCAGGCGGCTGTTTCATACAGGGAAGAAGCGTTGATAATTTTCCCGCACTGCTGTTTGATTTGTTCTTTTGCAGCAGCAAGTTTTTTTTCCCTGTCGCCGATGTTGCCGCCAGTTAATAAATAAGCTTTACTCATCTTTGGCTTCAAATATCTTTATTTTATGTATTAATGGTGTAATTAAATACATTTGCCCGCTGGCATGGAACCACAGCAACGACCTTACAACCAATGGCGGGCCTTATGGGCAGTTACCCGGGCCAGTTTCAAGGCTATTTTTACCAATCCCGCCGCTATCTTTTTCAGCCTGATGTTTCCAATAATTTTTGTGCTGATATTCGGCGCTTTTGGCAGCGGCAGCGGGGTGACCTACCGTATCGCACTGGAAAACCCGGTTGATACAGCTGATTTTTTTTATAAGGGACTAAAAATGGTGCCGGGCGTCAAAATAATCGAATACCCGGATACTGCTGAAAGGAGAAAAGACCTGATAAAAGGCAGGCTGACTGCCCTTCTTGATATTGAAAAGACAATTGACAGCGTTGATAAACCACATTACACGGTTAAAGTAAGGTCAACAACTGCAAGCTCCAATACTATTTTCACATTTATACCTGCACTGGATCTGGTGAAGCTGCAAATGGGAAAGGCCCTGAATGACAGTTATGAGAATTACGTTGAAATTGGAAACCCGGTAATTGAAACAGTAAGAAAATACCGCCAGATTGATTTTATTTTGCCCGGGCAGCTTGGATTTTCCATCCTGTTCTCCACCCTTTTTGGCATTGCCTTCACTTTTTTCGGATTGCGGGAGCAATTGGTATTAAAAAGATTTTATGCAACCCCGGTCAGCCGGGTAAACATCCTGCTGGGCATCGGGATGAGCCGCCTTTTTTTTCAGCTGCTGAGCGTGATCGTCCTCATTCTGTTCGGGCATTTTGTGCTTAATTTCACACTTCAGCACGGTGTAATTACTTTCATAGAGATCAACTTTATGACCATCGTCATGCTGTTCTTTTTGCTGGGTGTAGGTTTGATTTTCAGCAGTATTGTTAAAAGTGATGCCGCCATTCCTTTGCTCATAAACCTTTTTGGTTTTCCGCAAATGATGCTGTCGGGAACTTTCTTCCCCATCGAAGTTTTTCCCAAATGGCTGCAGGAAATTTGCCGGGTATTGCCGCTTACCCAATATAATGATGCTGTAAGAAAGATTGCGTTTGAAGGATTGCATATCACTCATTGTTTAAAGGAGCTGGGAATTCTGGGTATCTGGATGATCATTACCTATATTATTCTTGTAAGGGTATTGAAATGGGAGTGAGGGAGGGAGTAGTCGGTAGTCCGTAGTCAATTGCCAATAGTAAGTAGTTAGTAATTAACAGAGAATTATTTGAGTTATTCGTTTTTAAATGTTAAGCAGGTAAGATGAGAATTATTAAACTCGGATTCATCAGCCTTATTGTTTTCACTTTGCTGATCACATTTATATCATTTTTCTTTCCTTCCGGGGTCAGAATATCAAAGGCTATTGACATTAATACGGATAAAGCAACCGTGTTGACGCAATTGACAGATACTTCCCGATGGAAACAATGGTATCCGGGTGCTGATTCGGCACAAGTGCTACCGGAGATTACCGCTATCACCGATTCATCTGTTAAAGCCAGCAGTATATTGAAAAACGGCTGCCGAGGCATTACCGGGTGGAATGTATACGAAGCCGCTGTTCCAAATACGGTTACCGTTCAATGGTACATGGATTTTAAACTGCGCTGGTATCCCTGGGAAAAATTTTCCTCTTTGCTGCTGGAAAAACGTTATGGCCCGGTTATGGAAAAAGGGCTGGAAAACCTGAAAGCCCTGCTATCAAAATAATCTGCCCTTAAAGGTTTGTATATTTGAGAATCTTCAGGCATGAGAAATCTTGTCATATTTTCTCTTTTCCCCTTACTGTTTTTAACATCTTGCAGGAAAAACTGTATAAAATCAAGCAGATGTAATATGATGCCTGACGCCGGAATTTGTCAGGCTGCTTTTCCAAAATATTATTTTGACAAAACAGAAAAGAAGTGCAAAGTATTTATCTGGGGCGGATGCGGCGGCGTGGTGCCCTTTGAAACGCTGCAGGAATGTGAACAGCAATGCGGCTGCAGGTAAAATATTCCCCTTATTTACCTTGAAATAAATTTCAGGTTCCTTTGTATTCCTTTAAACTTGCTTCTGAGCAGCGGAGAATTCCTGAACAGTTGCCTGAAACTTTCTTCCGTCATCGCTTCCCATTCTTTTGTTGAAAGATTTAATACTTCGGGAAGCGGTGTAAAAGCTTTTTCGCTGTGCGGTTTACTGAAGCGGTTCCAGGGGCACACATCCTGGCAGGTATCGCAGCCAAACATCCAGTTGTCAAATTTATCTTTCATTTCACCGGGTATCAGCATTTCTTTCAGCTCAATGGTGAAGTAAGAAATACACCTGCTGCCATCAATGACCTTATCTGACAGTATGGCATTGGTAGGACATTCATCCATACAACGGGTGCAGGTGCCGCAATAATCTTTGGCAAAAGGGTCATCATATTGCAGCTCAAGATCAGTGATTAGGGTGGCAATAAAATAAAAAGATCCGCTTTGTTTTGTAATAAGGTTACCGTTTTTACCAACCCAGCCGAGGCCGCTTTGCTGCGCCCAGCTTCGTTCCAGCACCGGGGCCGAATCCACAAAACCACGGCCGTGTATTTCACCTATTTCCTCACGGATGCGATGAAGAAAACTGTTCAGCCTTTCTCTTAACACTTCGTGATAATCCTTACCCCAGGCATACTTGGAAATTTTTGGCGTTCCGGGCAACTGCTGTTGCGATGGGTAATAGTTTTTTAAAAGTGTGATAACCGATCGGGCGCCGGGTACCAGTTTGGCAGGGTCAATCCGCAGGTCAAAATACTTCTCCATATAGGCCATACTGCCGTGGTAACCTTTTTGCAGCCATGCTTCCAGCCGCCGGGCATCATCATCCAGCGGCCGGGCCGGGGCTATACCACAATAATCAAAGCCCCCGCTAGCGGCGGTTTGCTTAACAATTTGTGTATGCTGCTGCAACTTTTTCATTAGTCATTCTTGTCATCTATGATAAAATTCATTTTGTTTTATCAGGCAAGGTTGCCATTTTTTTTGTAAAATTGGTATATAGTTTTTTCTTCCTTCTAACCACAAACACCATTATGAAACTACCACTGCTTTTGTTTACAGTACTGATAACATCTGCTGCAACCGGGCAAAGCTATAATAAGATCAGGTTTGGGGATGTTGCGGAAAAGGATTTTGCCGCTAAAATTTACAGTGTGGACAGCAGCGCCAATGCCGTTATCATTAGTGACATTGGCACCAGTAAGATTGAAGGCAACAGCAAGGGCTGGTTCTCGCTGGTGTTTAAACACCATAAGCGGATTCATATCCTCAATAAAAATGGTTTTGATCTCAGCAATGTTTCTATCCGGCTCTTTTCAACCGGCGATGATGAAGAGAAGCCGGAAAAACTAAAGGCCGTAACCTATAACCTGGAAAACGGGAAAGTTGTGGAGTCCAAACTGGATGTAAAGGAAAATGTGTTTAAGGATAAGATAGACAAGAACTGGGGGGTAAAGAAATTTACTTTTCCCAATGTAAAAGAGGGTTCTATTATTGAATATGAATATACTATTACCTCAGATTTTCTCTCCAACCTGCAACCATGGGAATTCCAGGGAGCTTATCCCCGTTTGTGGAGTGAATACAATCTTTCTGTTCCTGAATTCATGGGCTATGTTTTCCTGACGCAGGGTTACAAGAAATTTGATTTGGAAGAGTAGAAAGAAAGGTTTGAAACTTTCCAGGTAATGAATACATTAACGTCATATAATACGGAACGCTATATGATCAGTTCCAATGTGACGGAATATCATTGGGTGATGAAAAATGTTGCGGCATTAAAAGAAGAAGATTTTACATCAACTATAGATAATCATATCGCTAAGATAGAATTCCAGCTTACTGAGTTCAGAAAGCCCCTGGCGGAAAAAAAGCTGATAGAAAGCTAGGTAACTGTGGCTGAAAAAATGATGAAAGCTGAATATTTTGGCGAACAATTGGGAAAAAACAGCGGGTGGATAAAGGAATTGACAGAACCGCTTCATAAAGGTACAGCCAATAACACTGAACTGGCCCGGAAAATTTATGTGTGGGTGAGGGATAATTTTACCTGCACTGACCACAACCGGCGTACCATGGATCTGACACTCAAAAACCTGATAAAGGCACGGAAAGGAAATGTGGCTGAAATTAACCTGCTGCTTACTGTCATGCTGCTGCAGGAAAATATTGATGCCTGCCCTGTATTGCTCAGCACAAGGCCGAACGGGTTTGTTTACTCCCCATTTCCATTGTTGCATCAGTATAACTATGTTATCTGCAGGGCGAATATTGATGGCAAAACGATTTTCCTCGATGCTTCAGAACCTATGATGGGTTTTGGCTGGCTGCCCCTTCGCTGTTATAATGATGAGGCCCGGGCCATCAGTAAAACGGCAGAAGTGGTGACGCTCAGTGCCTATAAACTCACAGAAACAAAGTACACTACTGTTTTTGTGGTAAATGATGAGAAAGGCAACCTGATTGGCAGCATAACACAGATGCCGGGTTATTATGAGTCATTTCAGCTGCGGGAACAAGTAAAGGAAAAGGGAATGGAACAATTACAAAAAGACATACAAAAGGACTTCGGTACCGAAGTGCGCATCAGCAATTTCGGAATTGATTCACTGCAACAATACGATCAGGTGCTGGGTATTCATTATGATTTTGACCTTATTTCTGAAAAGGAAGACATCATCTATTTTAATCCCATGTTTGGGGAAGCATACAGGGAAAATTTATTTAAGTCGGCCAAACGCTTTTATCCGGTTGAAATGCCGTTTACAATGGATGAAACATACAACCTGCAAATGGAAGTGCCGCAGGGTTATGCAGTGGATGAACTGCCCAAGTCCATGATGCTGAAGTTAAATGAGGGAAACCATGGCTTCTTTGAATACAGGGTTTCCCAATCAGGGAATAATATTTCCTTCCGGTCCCGCATAAAAATCGGAAGGGCATATTTCCACCCGGATGAATACGAAATGCTGCGGGAGTTTTTTAACCTGGTAGTTAAAAAACAGGCTGAACAGATAGTGTTTAAAAAGAAAAACTGATTTATGACAAAGGGGGGAACGATACTCTTCCTGGTGGCAATACTGTCCTTTAAAGGGTGGTCCGGCAATGGTGAGTATGCTGTATCCAGGATACCGGCTCCTCTGTTAAAAAATGCCAATGTGGTGAAAAGGACTGCTGTTACAGATTATGAGATTTTTTCCATGATTAAGGCGAGATTGTATGAAAAATATGCTATAACCATTTTAAATGAGGCTGGCGACCGGTATGCATCGTTTTATAAATATTATGATAAACTTCGCAGCATAAAGTCTATTGACGGAAAACTTTTTAATGCAGAAGGAAGGGAAATAAAATCTGTAAAGAACAAAGATGTCAAAGATTACAGTGCCGTAAGCTCTATAAGTTTGATGGAAGACAGCAGAACGAAAGTTCATGATTTTTTCTATAAAAACTACCCATACACGGTCGCGTACGAAGTTATTACAGAGTTCAACAATACGTATGTTTTGCCCGATTGGTTTCCACAACCAGCAGAATTTTATGCAGTGGAAAAGGCTGTCCTTTCTCTTAAATTACCAGCCTGGTATAGTTTGAAATATAAAATGATAAACTATACCAGAACTAATCCGGTAGTTGAAAATAATAAGGGCGAAAAAGAAATGAATTGGGAGGTTGATAATCTACCGGCTCTTGTCAATGAATATGCAGCTCCACATCTTGCATGGAGAACTACCTGTGTATTTCTGAGCCCTGAGAAGTTTGAAATTGCTGGCTACAATGGCTCGCTGTCAGCCTGGAAGGAAATGGGCCTTTTCCAACTTGAGCTTAACAGGGGAAGGGACCAACTTCCGGATGCAGTAAAGCAAAAGGTGCATGCCCTGAAAACCGGCATTCATGATAGCCGGGAGAAAGTGAAAGTATTATATGAGTATTTGCAGAAAAATACCCGCTACATCAGTATACAGTTGGGTATTGGAGGTTTACAACCTTTTGATGCTTCGTATGTTGCGAAAATCTCTTACGGCGATTGCAAGGCCCTGAGCAATTATATGCTCTCTTTACTTAAAGAAGCAGGTATTAAGTCATATTATACTTTGATTAGATCAGGCAGGGGTGAATATTTTTTTACACCGGATTTTCCGCAAGACCCATTCAATCACATTATTCTATGTGTACCTTTTGTAAAAGATACCATGTGGTTGGAATGCACCAGTCAGACGCTGCCGGGGGGCTACCTTGGCGGCCACACGGATAACCGTTACGCTTTACTGGTAACTGAAGAAGGCGGCATATTGGTAAGAACACCAAAATACGGATTGAACGAAAACCTTGAAATCAGAAATATTAAAGCAGTGCTGGATGCTGATGCCACACTGGAAGTAAAGGTCACTACGCTGTACACCGGTATTCAGCAGGACGATTATCACAGCCTGATTAATAACCTGAGCAAGGAAAAAGTAAAAGAAGCACTGAATGAACAGCTCGACTTTCCTACTTATGATATCAGCCATTTTGAGTACACGGAAACCAAAACAGCCCTTCCGGCTATTGAGGAAAAACTGGACATTGTTGTCAGTACTTATGCCACCATCACCGGCAAAAGATTATTTATAGTTCCTAATATCATGACCCGTCATAACCGGAAACTGCAGTCAACTGAGGATAGAAAATATGATATTGAACTGACGCTGGAGTATAAAGATGTGGATACGGTTGAGATCAGTCTGCCGCCCGGCTATATGCCGGAAGCGATGCCGAAGGATGTGTCGCTCAGCACCAAATTCGGAAAGTATGAATGCCGGACAAAGCTGGAAAATGATAAGTTATATTATTACAGGGTGATCGAGCATTACAGCGGTCGCTTTCCCTTTTCTGATTATACGGAGCTTGTGAAATTTTATGAAGCTATTTATAAGGCCGACCGGAGCAAAGTGGTGCTGGTAAAAAAGGAAAACTGATATTCGGGAAAATATGCGGCCATTTTCCCTATTCTTGCTCAATATGCAACCGGTGAAGTAACCGGTGAATGGCCGGTGCCAGGATGATGCCGACATTGGTGATGAAAATAATCCCGCTGAAAAGAGCATAGGCCGATGAAAATATTTTTCCGCTGACGGTATTTAG
>VGGV01000022.1 GCA_016868455.1 Bacteroidota bacterium | reverse complement strand
GAAAGGGACCGTAGATTTCGACTCAGCCCCCGGCCGCGGAACAGTGATTGCGCTGCATGTGCCGGCCCCCTAAATCCTCTCTAAGGGTGGACTTAAGACCATGATACCAGTAAATATCTTCCAAAATCAGACGACTCCGAACTCCCGACTCTCTTCATCAATTCCCCAACTGCAATTTCTTCAACCTCCGCATCCCTGTTTACGTCAACATTTCCGTGTTAATCACTAACCAAAAACCAATTTTATGTATTTTACCACCTGCAACGAACAAAGCTTGTTCGTTAAACCGGCTACCAGAATGAAAAACGGAAAGATCACCCTTGGCATAGTGGATGACCACCAAATAGTAATTGACGGCCTTACTTCCTTACTTAAGGGCCACGAAAAATTCAACTTTGCCTTTGCCACCACCGATGCTTCCGAAGTGCTCGGCAAAATCAAAGAAAAACCCGTGGATATATTGCTCACCGATGTGATGATGCCCAAACTGCCGGGCAATCAACTGGCCAAACAGGTAAAGGAAAAATTCCCGCATGTAAAAATACTGGCCCTTTCGATGAGCGGGCAGGGCGACCTGGTGAATGAAATGATTGAGGATGCAGACATAGCCGGTTATGTGCTGAAGAATATCGGCAAGCAGGAACTGGTAAAGGCCCTGGAAAAAAATTGCGGGCGGCGGCATTTATTTCAGCGAGGAGGTGCTGGATGAACTGCAGCGCAGCAGCAACCGCAAAAAACAAAAAGAAGAGGCCCATCTTACCGACCGGGAAGTGGAGATCATCCGGCTGATTGAAAAAGAGTACAATAACAAACAGATAGCCGAGACCTTATTTATTTCCGAACGCACTGTGGAAACCCACCGCAAGAATATTTTCCGCAAAACAAACACCAACTCCGTGATCGGCCTGGTGAAGTATGCCTATGAGCATAAACTGATATAGCCTCCCGGCCACTAACGACCTGCCAGTCTGATACAAAATTGTGATAACCATATTTTGCAGACCGCCTTGTTCTGCCTTGCATTTGAAATTAATTAAACTTGGAACCTGGAATGACGCCTATATACAAGATAGCTGCCATAAATTATGACACCCAAAATGACAACAACTTTTCGACTCTTATTAATTATGACGACTATCTTACTGTGTAGCTGCAAGTCTAAGACTGACTTTACCAAAAACTATAATAATTCAGACTTAATTGCTTTTAATTTAATCAAACTATGCGTTGACACAATGACCCATATAAATCATTCAATTAATACAAAAAATGATGTTCTCGATTTAAGTAGTATTGACACTTAAAATAAACAAGAGGTAAACAGCTTTCTTCAAAATAAGAATTCAAACTTTCCGACAACATTAGATGACTCAACCATGATTTTTGATAACGGCGACCCATCAATTTTTCACATGAAGCAAAGCATGATAATAAAAATCAGGACTATACCTATAAAAGTGACAAAATTGCTTTGGTGACAGCAAGTAAAATTAAATCGACAAATAAAATTATCAACGCAACAATTGAATTGGCGAGGCAATCAGACGGTTATAAAATCAATAGTTTAAAAATTTCAAAGTGACGTTTTACTCCAGCTTAATCGAGTAAGCCGGGGGAATTTCACAGTGATTAAGACAGATTTGCCTTTGCCAATTCAACCATCTCCTTCACCTGCTCCGGGGCAAACCACTTTATTTCTTTGTCCTTTTTAAACCATGTCATCTGCCTTTTGGCGTATTGCCAGGTGCTGGTCTTTATCCGCTCCGCTGCTTCCTGCAGTGATATTTTCCCTTCAAAGTGTTCAAACAGTTCAGCATAGCCCACCGTTTGCAAGGCATTCAGGTTCTTAAATCCCGTCAGCCCTTTTACCTCATTCAGCAAACCCGTCTGCATCATTTTATCCACCCTTGTATTGATATTTCTTACCAGTTCTTCTTTGGGCAGTTCCAGTCCGATCTTTAAAATGTCATAGTCCCTTACTGTCTTCTCCCCCTTGTGGAAAGAAAGAATGCTTTTTCCCGTTGACAATACCACTTCCAGCGCCCGCATCATCCGCTGCGGGTTCTGTATCTCGCCTTTGGCATAAAAAGAAGGGTCCTTTTCCTTTATCTCATTTTGCAGCCACTCCATTCCATTTTCCTGATACTGCCGGGTAATGCTTTCCCTTATTTCTGCAGGCACATCGGGCACCGCATCAAGCCCTTCGCAAAATGCTTTGATGTATAAACCGGTTCCGCCTGTCATAATCACCGTATCATGCTGCTGAAACAGTTCTTTTGTTTTTTGCAGGGCATACTGCTCAAAGGTAACAGCCGTTACTTCTTCCTGAACAGAATGCGAAGCGATAAAATGATGTTTGATTGTTTCCAGCTGTGTGGCAGAAGGCCTGGCAACTCCAATATTCAATTCTTTATAACACTGGCGGCTGTCGGCAGAGATAATTTCTGTTCTGCAATGCCTGGCTAATTGTATGGCAACGGAAGTCTTTCCCGCTGCGGTAGGGCCGCAGATAATAATTACAGACTTTTTCTTTGGAGAACCCAATAATTATTAATTAATAATTATTAATTAGTGCCTACAATTCTTCTTCTTCTTCTTCTTCTTCTTCTTCACCGGCTGCGCCGTCTTCCCCAAAACTCACATCCTCTCCTTCCTCGTCTTTTTCCGCAAACCCATCGCCTGCCTGTGAAAGATCATATTTCTCTTCAATGTCGGCGAATTTTTCGCCCAGCAGCCCCTTGGTGCCGTACTGGCTGGGGGCAATGCCTTCCGTGCGGGATACGGAAGGATAGGAAATTTTAGGGTTCTCCTCTTTGGAAACGTTGATCAGTTCCACCAGGAAGGTCCAGTTCTTGTTGAAATCATACTGGTAAATAAAACGCTGGTTGGGGTCACGGATCTCGGAGCCGATGGCGGTATCGGCCATTATCAATGGCGGAGCTATATATTCCTTATCGTATTGTTCCAATGAAATCTCACGGCCCCGCTGCCAGTGGTCATTGCTGCGGTAAAAAGTAGCTTTGTGTTTATTGTCGAACTCGTAGCCCCTCAGTATGATTTCATGCAGGTCTCTGAAAGTTTGTGTATGACGGATCACCACATCCCGGTATACACTTTCATCTTCTTCAAAATAGACCCTGAATTTTAAAACTGCCATAAGCGAATTTACGATTTACCGTTCAAGTTTAAGATTTTTGAGGCTGCAGGCCCAGTTCCCTGCCTTTCTCCAGCATAAAAGCATAGGCGGCTTCATACGTATTGGGTATAATTCCGTCGAGCATGGCATCCTTCAGTGCATCTTTGATAATACCCACCGGCCTGGAAGGCGGCAGTCCGAAGGTTTCCAGAATGATCTCACCGGTGATGGGCGGCTGCCAGTTGCGGATATGATCTTTTTCCTCCACTTCTTTGCAGCGCTGGCGCACCAGCTGAAAATTTTCGAGGTAGCGTTTTACTTTTTGTTTGTTTTTTGATGTAATGTCAGCTTCGCAAAGCAGCATCAGTGCATCAAAATCATCACCTGCATCAAATAATAATCGCCGGATGGCAGAATCTGTAATATTTTCTTTGGTCAGGCTGATTGGCCGAAGGTGCAGTTCCACCATTTTTTTTACGAACCGCATCTCCTCATGCAGCGGCAGTTTCAGTTTGCTGAAGATCTTCGGGACCATTTTTCCCCCTACCACTTCATGCCCATGAAAGGTCCAACCCTGACCTTCTTCAAATTTTTTGGTGACCGGTTTGGCAATATCATGCAATACAGCAGCCCAGCGCAGCCAGAGATCATCCGTTTTTCCAGAAAGATTGTCCAGCACCTGCAATGTGTGATAGAAATTATCTTTATGGCCCAGGCCATCTTTGTACTCAGCGCCGGCGAGGTCAATCATCTGCGGAAAAATGAGTTGCAATAAACCGCTTTTATACAATAAATCAAAACCAACGGAGGGCTTTGGAGCTGCAATGATCTTATTCAGCTCGTCTGTAATTCTTTCCTGAGAGATGATGCTGATCCTCTCTTTTGTTTCAATGATCCCCTTCCATGTTTTCTCTTCAATGGTAAAACGGAGTTCCGTTGCAAAACGGATGGCCCGCATCATCCGCAGCGGATCATCACTGAATGTTTGTGATGGCTCCAGCGGGGTGCGGATGATACCGGCTTCAAGATCTTTTATGCCATTGAAGGGATCAACCCGTTTACCGTAATTATTTTTATTCAGGCTGATGGCAAGGGCATTGATGGTGAAGTCGCGGCGGTCCTGGTCATCTTTGATAGTGCCCGGCTCCACATTAGGTTTTCTTGAGTCATGGTGGTAGCTTTCCTTTCTTGCTCCTACAAATTCAATATCAAATGCCTCCCCTACATCCCCTCCTGAGGAGGGGACTTGTGAAGATTCTTTACGATTGGAAGTCTTGATACGGATATAAGCGGTACCGAAGTTTTTGAAATAATCAACCTGGGGTACGGGATTAAATTGTTTTGCGACTTCTTTTGCCAGTTCAATTGCATCGCCCACGCAGACAAAATCTGCATCTTTGGTCTCCCGGTCAAGAATTTTATCCCGGACAAAACCGCCGATCAAATAAGTCTCCAGTCCCAGCGCTTCAGCAGCACGGGCCACTTTTTTAATGATCGTTGATTCTTTTGTATTCAGTTTTATGTCCATACCCGGGCAAAGATAACCTGAAGGAATTTTATGGTTTATGGTTTATGGTTTGTAGGTTTGGGTTTGGTCGTTTAGGGCCTGAGAACATCCACTTTCCCATTACTCCATTTTATCACCGAAGAAGGTTGCGCAATGGTGGTATCATCCTGCCTGTATTGAACAGCATAGTCAACACCCTGCTTTATTGCAAAGCTTATTTCAGCAAAGGTTTTAGGCACAGCTTCGCCTGAAATATTGGCTGAAGTGGAGACAATGGGTTTGCGGAAGCGTTTGATAAGATGTTTGCAGAATGGCTCGTTGCAGATACGGATGGCAATGCTTCCATCTTTGGCAATAAGGTTTTCGGCCAGCCCGATAGCGCCTTCGTAAATAACGGTGGTGGGCTTTGTTGCTTTTGCGAGATAGTCAAACACGGTAAGGTCGGGTGAAGCGGTGTATTGCAGCACATCCCTTTCATCAGCCACCAGAATGATCATTGCCTTTTCATCCGGTCTTTTTTTCAGTGCATAAATCTTCGCCACCGCTTCTGCATTGGTGGCATCGCAGCCGATCCCCCATACCGTGTCGGTTGGGTACAGTATCAGCCCGCCGCTTCGCAATACGGCAAGGCACTGTTCAATATCGTTTTCAAAATCTACCATGACCTCACCCCTGCCGGCAGGCAGGCCCAGCCCCTCTCCCGGGGAGAGGGGCTTTAGTGAACTAAAGTATAATAGTCGTTTTCATTAACCTTGATAGAAAAAAGAATTTTACAATTTAAGGAAACCCAAAGTCCCCTCCCACAGAGGGGTCCCGATATTTATCGGGATAGAGGGAGGCCTTTATACACTTTCATCACTGCCTCTGCATGTTTCTGAGGCGTAAAGTTCTGTGCATGCTTCCACCCTTTTTCAATCATTATTGCCGCAAACTGTCTGTCTGAATAAATTTTCTTCATCCCGGCTGCAATTTCTTCTGCACTCGCCGGGTTCACATAATAAGCTCCTTCTCCTCCTGCCTCCGGCAAACAGGAAACATTGGAGGTTATCACCGGCAATTTACTCCATAATGCTTCCAGTACAGGAATACCAAACCCCTCAAAGAAAGAAGGATAGATCATGGCAACGGCAGATTGATAAATGGATGGGAAATCTGCTGCCAATTGAAATGACTGCAATAATCTGACTGACGGGTTTTCTGAAAGGAAAATGATCTTGTCCTCCAGTGAATTCTGCCTGATATAATCCTTTACCTGCTGTTTGTATCTTTTCCCGTCGCCAATAACCACCAACGGTATATTTAGTTCGTCCCGCAAAAGAAACATCGCCTTGCAGATGCCCAGCAGGTTTTTTCTTTCAATGATGGAGCCGACATACAGGAAAAACTCCTCAGGAAATCCATACATTTTTTTAACCCGCTTCTTTTCCTCTTCGCTGACCCTTGAGCCAAAAGCCGGGTTGCAGCTTTGGTAACACACGGCTATTTTTTCTTCCGGTGTTTTATAAAAATCAATGATATCTTTTTTCGTTTGTTCACTGATAGCAATCACCTTGTCGGCATGGGTGCAGGCATACCGGATTTTTTTTCGGTAGATCTTTACATCAATGGCGTTGTACTGCTCAGGGTGTCGTTCATGTATTAAATCATGAATAGTGACCACGGAGCTGATTCCCGTTTTTTGAATCCCAACCGGTATTTCATGACTTAAGCCGT
Source organism: Bacteroidota bacterium (assembly GCA_016868455.1). GTDB lineage: Bacteria > Bacteroidota > Bacteroidia > Chitinophagales > Chitinophagaceae > JJ008. Next base: position 26,934 of record VGGV01000022.1, on the reverse strand, counting down.
GATAAAGGTCAATCTTCAGTCGCTGCAGGTCCTTTTTTACCCAGCTGCTGCGCCAGGCCGATGAAAATGTTTTATGGAGAAACCCGGATGGCAGCACTTCATGAATAGTATCGCCCTTTAAAGAAAAAAGCGATGACGGTTTGGGATTGAACAGGTAATACTGATGCTCCGGGTAATATTCCGAAAGCGAACGGATAAGGCTTCGGCTGTAGTGGCCCAGCCCCGTACCGTTATGGTAAGCCCGTTTAGCATCGAAGCCGATGTTCATGCCAGCAAAAGTAACTGTGTACGGTGAATAGTCAATAGTGAGTAAATCCTCTGTAAATTGGCAGGCCTCATTGACCATTCACTATTCACTATTCACTATTCACTATTTTCGCAGCAAACCTGAAAAGAATGAAAGACCTGATCTCAGCGGCATGGGCCATGCGTGACTTGCTGAAAGAAACAAGATACAGTGATGCTGTATATGCCGTTATTGAAGAACTGGATAAAGGAAGATTAAGAGTTGCTTCCCCAACTGAGAATGGATGGGTAGTAAATGAATGGGTTAAACAGGCCATTCTCCTCTACTTTGGCATTCAACCCATGCAGACATGGGATCTGGCGCCATTTGAGTTCTATGATAAAATGCTGCTGAAAAAAAACTACAAAGATCTTGGTGTCCGTGCCGTGCCGCATGCCGTGGCAAGATATGGCGCTTACCTCGCAAAGAATGTGGTGCTGATGCCCAGCTATGTGAATATTGGCGCTTATGTGGATGAAGGCACCATGGTGGATACATGGGCCACCGTGGGCAGTTGCGCCCAGATAGGCAAAGGCGTTCACCTGAGCGGTGGCGTGGGCATCGGCGGTGTGCTGGAACCCCTGCAGGCGTCGCCGGTGATAATTGAAGATGGATGCTTTATCGGCAGCCGCTGTATTGTAGTGGAAGGAGTCATTGTTGAAAAAGAGGCAGTACTCGGCGCCAATGTGGTACTTACCCAATCCACAAAAATAATTGATGTAAGTGGCCGTTCACCCAAAGAAATGAAAGGCCGTGTGCCTGCCCGCAGTGTGGTGATCCCGGGTTCTTATACCAAAAAATTCCCTGCGGGAGATTTTGGGGTGGGCTGTGCATTGATAATCGGTCAGCGTAAACCCAGTACGGATTTAAAGACCAGCCTGAATGATGCGCTGAGGGATTTTAATGTGAGTGTGTAAATGGTTTTTAATATGAATAATCCTAAAAAAGGTTGACTGGTTTAGGAATGTGGAAGCGAAGGTAAAAAACCACAAGAACCCTCCAAAGTTCTTGTGGTTTTTTTGTGCCAGGCCCTTGGCTTCAGTTTATTTTGTTTGTGCATTTCATCAGGTGTCAGCATATTATTGCTTAAATGCGGTCTTAACTTGTTATATAAGTCAATTGATTGTTTCGTTTCACGCCTTGCCTGCTCCATATTTTCAAATGTATCGTCAAGCCCAAATTCATCTTTTAAAATACCATTTACCCTTTCGGCTATGGCATTATCATAAGGACTACCATCTGGTGTCATGCTAATAGCTATTTTGTTATCGGTAAGCAGTTTTGTATATCCTGCACTGCAATACTGCAAACCTCTGTCGGAGTGATGGATTAATGGGGTTGTATATTTTCTGTTCCTTAAGGCCATCCCCAGCGCTTTAATTGTGCTGCTTGCAGCCAGGTTATCACTTACTTCATAGCCCATTATTTTCTTTGAGTACGCATCCGTAATCAAATGAAGGTAGCCGTAGTCTTTTTTTATATTTAGCCAGGTAATATCAGCTACCCATATTTGCTCAGGGTTTGCAGGTAGCCATCCTTTTATCCGGTTAGGATACTTGTGCATCCCATGTCTTGAATCGGTTGTTTTTGTAAACCGCTTCTTTTTTACTATCAATAATTGTTCTTCCCGCAGAATGGAAAATAATTTATCCCGGCCTACAGCTAGATGTCCTTTTTAAAAATCTTCTGCAAGCAGATGATAGAGTTTTCTTGTACCCAGGCGGGGCAGTTGTTTTCTCACAGCCAATACTTTTTGTTTTGCCATTGTATGATAGCAGGTTTTCTTTTGTTGGTTAGTTTTTGATTTATAGTAAGCTTGTTTACTATAGCCAAGCTGACGGCTTACAGATGTAATGCTCACTTCTTTTTTTGTCGCCAACTCTCGGACAACCTGGCCTCTATTTTTTTTATAATGTCAGTGTCCAGTTCCCGGTTGGGTATCTCGATAAGCTTGTCGTAAACTTTAAGCTTAAGCTCTGCTGCCTTTAGCTTTTTTTCCAGTTCCTTGATACGCTGCTTTTGGGGATCTTTCATGGGTCTGCCGGTTGTTGAAGGTGAATGATAAGCAAACTTACCGTACTTGCGGCACCATTCTAATACGGTGCTCTTACCACCTAATCCATATTTACGCTGTAGTTGATCCTTGTTCAGCAGGCCTTGCTCAAATTCCCGGACTATTTTCTTTTTAAAAGCTTCACTGTAATGTGGTGTAGGGGGACCCGTTTTTAATCTAATCCGTAGTTGTTCCATTTTTGTTGACTTTGTAGTCAACTTTTTTCAGGACGAGACATTTTTCCCCACGGCTGTGAGTAATGTTACGGGTCTTTGCAGTTATACGCTGCAATATGCCGAATGCTATGTGTTTTCACTTATTTTCCTGTTTGTCGGGAGTCGCCTATATTTGCACTCCCAGGTCCGATTGCGATTCCGGTAGCTTTTGGGACAGCAGTTACACCGGCAAAAAGTTCTTATTATAATTGCCCGGATGGCGATCCCGATAGCTATAAGGATGGTGGACGCACTGAATAAATATGGCTAAGCGCTTCAAAAGCCATCAAACATAATTGCCCGGATGGCGAAATTGGTAGACGCACCGTCTTCAGGTGGCGGCGCCGCGAGGTGTGCTGGTTCGAATCCAGTTCCGGGCACAGGGCCCTGGCAGAAATGCCGGGGTTTTTTTATTTGTAGATTTGACACAAAGCAAAACTGAATGCCGACAGAAATTAAATGCCCCAGCTGTGGCCATGAATTTGAGCCGAATGAATCCATCCGGAAATCAATAGAAGAAGAAGTGCGCAAAGAAGCCAACGAAAGGGCCGAGCAGTGGAAAAAAAACAAGGAAAAAGAAATAGAAGAAGCTATCCGCAAAAATCTCGCTTCTGATTTTGAAACCAAACTGCGCCTGCTGGAGCAAAACAATAAAGAGAATGAAGAAAAACTGAAAATGGCCCGGCAACAGCAGCTGGATATTCTGAAAAAGGAACAGGAATTAAAAACCAAAGAAGCTGAACTGGAAATCTCAGTTCAGAAAAAACTGCATGAAGAAAGAGAAAAACTTTCCGGTGAAATAAGAAAGTTAGAAGAACAGCGTATCGCTGCAAGAGAAACAGAATTTCAATTACAATTGAAAGAACTGCAGAAGCAACTGGAAGACCAGAAAAAACTGGCGGAAGAAATGCGGCGCAAAGCCGAGCAGGGAAGCATGCAGTTGCAGGGGGAAGTACAGGAATTGGCTTTGGAAGAAATGCTGCGGGTTGCCTTTCCCTTTGATGTTATAAGTGAAGTAGGCAAAGGTGTAAGGGGCGCTGACTGCATACAAACAGTCCGCAACAATTTCGGACAGGAATGCGGCAAGATCATTTATGAAAGCAAGCGGACTAAGGATTTCGCTGCCGACTGGATTGAAAAGCTGAAGGCTGATATGCGCAGCCAGAATGCTGATGTGGCTGTGATTGTAACACAGGCTTTGCCTAAAGACATGAATGGATTTGGTGAAAAAGACGGTGTCTGGATTTGCAGTTTTGATGAAGTGAAACCCGTGGTGCAGATGCTGCGGGATGGCATTATTAAAATTTCATCCGCTTTAAAAAGCCAGGAGAACAGGGGTGATAAAATGAGCCTCCTCTATAGTTACCTTACCAGCCGTGAATTTGCCGAGCAATGGCAGGCCATACGGGAAGGCTTTATGAACATGAAGCTTTCCATCCAGAAAGAAAGGGATGCCATGGAAAAACTCTGGAAGGCAAGGGAAAAGCAATTAGAAAAAGTATTATTGAATGCGGCACATATCCGGGGAAGCATTGAAGGGATATCCGGAACAGATGTCGATCTTAACCTGCTTGAGAATAATATCCCTGAAGCTGATGAATAATCATTCAGCCCCGAATCACAGACCCATCAGGTCCTTAATATAGGTCAGGGCAAGGTCCTTCCTGCTATTTACATCAACCAAAAAACTGAAAGTGATAATAACAGGAAGAAAGAACAGAAATTCACCCGAACGCAACCCCTCGGAAATGGTGAGCAGGATCAGCCCTGCGTTAACACTCAGCAGCATTATTTTATACGCTTGCTTTCCCCGGTTACAATCTATCAAGAAACGGGCAATGATAAGGAATAAACAGATGCTTGCTGTAATAATATACCCCGTTACGGAGTTATTGATGAAATTGGAAAAGAAGCGATCTGAAAATAGCGCAGCCGGGTTATAAAAGAATCTTCATTGAAATAACTGGTGGCCATAAACCAGTTTGCCAGTTCTTTCCACTGCCGGTCTACGTTTTGTTTCAATATCATCAGGTTATTCATAATAATTTCTTTATTGAAGTTTTAAATGAGCCCGGCAAAACATCAGCCGGTGATTCATAATGTACTAAGAAAGGAAACTGGTTATACTGCCTCTTTCAATAAGTTAACCCGGTTGGCTACTCCCTGGTAGCTGATATCCATAACGTTTCTCAACTGCATAAAATCAGCAGAAATAGCAAAATGATTGCCTACCTCGCGGCATTTATGTTCCAGTTGCCGGAACATATCAGCCACCTGCGGCAGGCCAAGGTACATATATGAAGGCCCGTGAAAGTGGAGTAAACGTTTCAGCGAAGAAAGGTTACCTGAGTTAAATGCAGAACTGAAGTCCTGTGTCATGACCTCATAGCTGCTGATAAACTCTGTAAAAACCTCGTTTAAACTGTCCTGGCAGTCGTCATAGAGGTTAGAAAGCACCTCATTGTCAATTTGAATAGTCTTCATGAGTTTTGGATTAAGTGTTTCGTAAAAATGGCTGCGGGATTTTCGTGTCAGCCTTCTGACTTCCCTGCAATTCATCCCTTTTTACTCTGTGCAAACTAAGTACTATTTCCTAATACTTGCAACGTAATCCTACTTCGGAAAATTACGAATACCCCGGTTTTGCCGGAGGCTCTCAATGAGCAATTTATTACAAAGATCAGCTCAGCACCCAGGCAAGCACCAGCCCTTCAAACTGGCGATAATGGATTTTTAAAGTTGAATTGTTTTTTGAAAAATAACAGTCAATCGATTCATTTGCCGGTAAATGAATGGATAAATGAATATGCTGCTTAAAGTCAACTCCCCCGTTGCCATACCATTTAAATACGGATTCCTTGGCAGACCAGAGAAGGGTAGTGAGTTGTGAGTCGTGAGCTGTAAGCGGGTTGTAGAAATTTGTAAACTCTTTTTCATTCATAAACTTTTCAGCTATTCTTAAGATCTTCTCCTTTGGTTCCTCCACATCCACCCCCACCCTGTTTTTACTGCTCACAATGACAGCTGCATAATCGCCGCAATGCGAAATAGAAAAATGATATTGCTCATCCGGGAGAAATGGTTTCCGGGTGTCTGCAATTTCAATAAGGTGATAAGGAAAATCAGGAAAAAGAAACTGCAGCAGGAAACGACCCGCCAGGTGCTGCAGCCGTTTATGCGGATGCGTTACATCCCGGTGCCCCGGCACATTGCCTTTGAAGAATTCTTCCGTTTCTTCAATCTTCCACACCCCCAGCCGGGTATGTTCGTTAATTTGTTGTTGAAAAAAAACAGGCACAATCAGGATTTTAGATTTGCGATTGCAGATTTTAGATTTATACTTGCAAATGTAACAGAAGGCTTGTCAATTAATAATTAATACTCAGTGATAAATCATGATTCTTTCTGATAAACGCATTCTTGAAGAAATAGAAAAAGGCACTATCAAGATCACTCCTTACGACAGGGATAACCTGGGAAGTAATTCCTATGACGTTCACCTAGGCAAATGGCTGGCTACCTACAACGAGCACATTCTTGACGCCAAAAAACACAACAGGATTGACTATTTTGAAATCCCTGAAGAAGGATTTGTTCTTTACCCGCATATATTTTATCTCGGCGTAACGGAAGAATATACCGAAACCCATGCTCATGTTCCGTTCCTCGAAGGCAAATCATCAACCGGACGGCTGGGAATAGATATTCATGCCACTGCTGGCAAGGGCGATGTGGGCTTTTGCGGCCACTGGACACTGGAGATTTCTGTAAAACAACCGGTGAAAGTATATAAAGGCATGCCTGTTGGCCAGCTCATTTATTTTCCTGTGGAAGGGGAAATTGAAAATCCCTATCATTTGAAAAAGAATGCCAAGTACAGCGGGCAGGGCGAAAAGCCTGTGGAGAGTATGATGTGGAAGAATAAGTTTTAACCCCCCACCCCCCTAAAGGGGGAGTTTAGAAAGCTTTACCTGTTCATTTGCCAGATTGTGTAATTGAGAATAGAAGCAAAGCTAACCCAGCTTATATATGGCGCCAGTAACCAAGCGGCGGTTTTGCTGATATTGCCAAACGCAAAAATGGTAGCCAGTATCATAAGCCATAGCGCTGCCAATTCTACCAGCGCCCATCCGGGTTGCTGCTGATTAAAGAAGATAAATGACCAGAAAAAATTGAGCACTAACTGCGCTGTAAAAAAAACCATAGCCATTTTTTTTGTTTCCCGGCTCGTATCTGCTTTCCAAATCAGAAAAAAGGATATGCCCATCATGATATACAATGTTGTCCATACGGGGCCAAATATCCGGTTGGGCGGGTTCCAGGATGGCTTATTGATACCCTGGTACCAGCTTTCCGCTCCGGTAACAGTAAAAAATCCGCTGGTGGCGCCAATGGCAAGGGGAATAGAAATGGATATTACTAGTTTCAGAAAATTACTCATAGACTTTAAAAACAACTGAAGTGCTGTTTTGTTTAAAGAGCCTCCACCCCAAACTTCTTGTAATAAGCAATCAGCCACACCACCACTTCATTATAACTTCTTTGGCCGGATGGCTGGTTGTTAGCTTTTAAAAACTGGCCATAACCCCAGGCTATCATTTGTTCAACCGGGTTTTTATAACGAAGAAAGAAATCCAGCATTTCCCGCTTGTCTTTCTTTACCTGCGGGTGTAACTTCTCCTGCAACTTTGCAGCCAGGGCAGAGTCCTGTAAAAACAACTCGCCGATGGCGTAATTGTACATGTCAAAATATACGGAATACCGGAATACATTATTGTTATACGATTTACAGGCAAGATAACCGGTAAAATTGGCTTCGTTCTCTTTGGCATAGCCCAGCTGGTGTGCAATTTCATGAGTGGTGATAAACGGTTCCAGAAACCGGGGCACTGTAGTATTTACCTGACCTTCACCTGAAAAGGGATTGTAATACCCCTGAAAGCCCAGATAATTGCCCAGGTAACTGAACAGCGATGGTTTTATAGATCGGTTCTGATATTTTAAAAATGAATATTGTCCCGAAGCAGCTTTAAATGCATTGGCCGCATGGCTGAACAGGATCTTTTTCCGGTTAAATGAATCTCTCTGCTCTTCGGTAACAAATTGCGCATAATAATTTAACCGGTTTTGCAATAATGTGGTTACCGTGTCAATATCCGCAATAGAATAACGTTTTATTTGCAGCTCCAGTTGCTGTGCAATCCCTTTCCGGTTATAGTTCAATCCCCACAACAGGTTAAAGGAAACATATACAAACAGGAAAAAGAAAATCATTTGCTGCAGGCAGGTTATTAAATATTGCCGGTTAATTTTTTTCCTGATAACCGTCCGCAGTAAACTGAGGGTTTTATAAATGATTATTAAAACAAGGAACCCATAAAAAATATCGCCGATGCTGAAAGGAACCCAGCCAAATAAGAAGCGCTGAATTCTGGATATAACAGGATAGATGCCATTGCTGTAATTCCTCTCCATCCAATCCGGGTACCAGGAAGCCCATTTGATAAGAACTGTAAGGAGTATCAGTAATATCCAGCTCCGGCTTTTCATCAAACGGATAAACAAACGGCTCAAAAACTGCTGCAAGTCGTTAAAATTGAGTGGTTAATAAATGGGACGAAAGTACCGACATTTGGTCAAAAAAAGTAAAGAAGGGCAATATCCGAATAGCTTCTTTACCCTACCTTTGCACTCCCGAAAAAGTCGGGACTTTAAAAAGTTGATCCATGAGCCGCCGGCGGGAGTTTGAAATAGCATTTGTAGGATTAAAACCCGGCGTTCATAACTATAATTATACCATTGACGACAGGTTCTTTGAAGCTTACCAGCAGCAGGATTTTACAAACTGCCACGCCAATATCAAACTGGCCCTTGACAAAAAAAGCAGTTTTATGCTGCTGAAATTTGAAATAGGCGGGCAGCTGGAAGTAGCCTGCGACCGCTGCAACAGCCGGCTTCCGCTTGAACTATGGGATGAATTCAACATCACCGTAAAGATGGTGGAGGAACCGGAACTGATGAATGAAAAGGAAGATGACCCGGATGTTTATTACATCAGCCGGAGTGAAAGCCATCTGGATGTAGCCAACTGGATATATGAGTTCATCAACCTGAGCATACCCATGCAAAAGGTTTGCCTTTATGAAAGTATGGACGGCCCTTTTTGCAACCCCTCAGCAAAAGAAATGCTGCACAAAATGGAAACAGGTGATGAAAGGAAAGAAACCAAAGACAATCCAATATGGAAAGGGCTGGAAAAGTTTAAAGATTTAGAATAATATTTAATACATGAATTATGCCAAATCCGAAACGCAGACACAGTCAGCAAAGAAGTGCAAAACGCAGAACACATTACAAAGCAGCGGCTGCCACATTAACAACTGACAGCACAACGGGTGAAACCCATATTCGTCACCGTGCCTATGTGAGTGAAGGAAAACTTTATTACAAAGGCAAAGTGGTGACCGAGAAGTCACCCGTGAAGAAATAAATTAATTTCAGAGTTAATCCTGAACCTGGTTTATGAAGTAAATTGGGTTTTGGATTTTTTACTTTCAGTAATCTGTAATGATTATCGGAATAGATATGATGGGCGGCGATTATGCCCCGCTGGAAGCGGTGAAGGGGATTTCGCTGTACTTATCAGGTCATCGTATTCCGGCTTCGCTGATGCTCATCGGCGATAAAACTAAAATTGAAACCCTGCTGGCAGAGCACAAAGTTCCGTTGGATCATCTGAAATTCGTTCATGCCGACCAGGTGATTGATATGCAGGAGCATCCTACCCGGGCCTTAAAAGAAAAAAAACAATCTTCCATAGCCATAGGCTTTCATTTGCTTGCCACAGGAAAAATGGATGCATTCATCAGTGCCGGTAATACAGGCGCCATGCTGGTAGGGGCTTTGTTCAGTATGAAAGCACTGGAGGGTGTTATCCGGCCGGCCATATCCACCATTGTCCCAAAAGTTAACGGCGGCACCGGTCTTTTGCTGGATGTGGGGTTAAATGCTGACTGCAAACCTGAACAGCTGAACCAGTTTGCAATCATGGGCTCGGTTTATGCCCAATTGATACTGGGTATTGAAAACCCGAAGACAGGCCTTATCAATGTAGGCGAAGAGGAAGGAAAGGGCAATTTGCTGGCCCAGGCTGCTTACCCCCTGTTGAAAGAGAATAAGCATATCAACTTCTGCGGCAATATTGAAGGCCGTGATATATTTACCGGCAAAGCTGATGTAATGGTATGCGAAGGCTTTACCGGCAACATTATCCTGAAAATGGCTGAATCGCTTTATGACATCAGCCATCACCGACAGGTAAAAGATGAATATTTTGAACGCTTCAATTTCGAGAATTATGGCGGCACCCCGGTGCTGGGTGTGGCCAAGCCGGTTATCATCGGACACGGCATATCAGGAGCAAAAGCCTTTATGAATATGATCCATCTTGCACAGCTGATGCTGGGAAAAAATGTGATGCAGAAGATGAAAGAAGAACTGGCCTGATACCTGCCAGTTTATCCCTGGTTTTTCTTTTGGCACAAAATACCGGTTTTACGGTAGATGCAGGTGAAACATACTGAGTACCTTTAATGCAAATTCGAACCTTGGAGCTCAGAATTACCCTGTTGTTTTCATTGATAATGGCTGCTGATTTAACTGCGCAGCCCGCCGGCGAAAACCTGGCTATCACAGAAGCCCGGTTCATTCCGATGGAAAAAACGATTTATTACAAACTGGGCGACCGCACCATTCCGCTCAAACTTATTCAATATGGTCCTGTCAGTGATATTTTCTGCTTTAATATGCATGACAATGAAACCACTTCAGTAAACGCAGCACGGTCTGTACTGGAATTGCGGGGTGGAACTCTCTTAAAAATTGAGAATAATGAGCAGCGACTGGTCAAATTCAGGTTACGGGGTGTTTTCTATGCTTTTGATCCTAACCGCATCTTCTCAAAAACCGGAATTGAACAAACGTTGGAAGAAAATGGGAAAGTGAGCCCCGAAGCAGTAGTGGAGGTAGAGAAGTTTGCACTGCGTCTTTTACAACTGGTGCCAGCCGGAATTGCCTGCATCATAGCATTACATAATAATACTGAAGGCGCCTGGTCTGTTAAGAGCTATTTATCAGGCGGCGACAGGCAAAAAGATGCCAGAGAAGTGTATACCGGCAGTTCCCAGGATGAGGATGACATTGTTTTTACAACCGACAGGCTGATATTTGAGAAAATGGCCGCATCGGGTTATAACAGCATATTGCAGGATAATGAAAAAGCAAGGAAAGATGGTTCGCTGAGTGTTTATTTCGGAGAACAAAACCGACCCAACGTTAATATTGAAACCGAGCATGGCCACACGGGGCAATACCGGCAAATGCTGGAAAAATTGCTGGCTTTTCTGATGGAAAAAAAACAGGCCGGCCACGGCACAGCTGAAGTGACCCAATAACCTGTTACTCCTCAAAATACCATTGATTATTAACTGAAAAAGTTTTGGCACAAAAAGCCATACCCTGTATTTTTGCACTCCCAAAATGAAAAGGTTGATCTCGTAGCTCAGTTGGTAGAGCACAACACTTTTAATGTTGGGGCCCTGGGTTCGAGTCCCAGCGGGATCACCGGATAGCCTCCTGTTGACAGGAGGCTTTTTCTTTTGTCTGTTTTTCAAGTACGTTTGTAATTGTAATTCACATGACATGAACAGCTATTATAAAAATAAAGTAGTGGCCATCACCGGCGGCTCCGAAGGTATTGGCAAAGCGCTGGTGGCCGCACTGATTGAGCAGGGGGCCCAAGTGGCCACCTGCGGCCGCAATCATGATAAACTGTACCGCCTGCAGTCTGAATTTCCTTCTGCTTACCTGCATACAACAGTAACCGATGTGAGCAGTGAGAATGATTGCCGCCGTTTTATTGAAAGCACTGTTAAAGCATTTGGCGGTATTGACATCCTGATTAACAATGCAGGTGTATCCATGCGGGCATTGCTGAAGGAAACCGACACAGAAGTAATAAAAAAAGTGATGGATATTAATTTTTACGGCACTGTTTATTGTACCAAATATGCCCTTCCTTCATTAATTGAAAGAAAGGGGACTATTGTTGGTGTATCGTCCATTGCCGGTTACCGCGGCCTGCCGGGAAGAAGCGGCTACTCAGCCAGTAAATTTGCAGTGCAGGGCTGGCTGGAAGCCATCAAAACAGAACTGATGGCCGATGGCGTACATGTGATGTGGGTATGCCCCGGATTTACAACTTCCAATATCAGAAATGCAGCTTTGAATAAAGAAGGTCAATCGCATGGCGAAACACCGATGGATGAAAGTAAAATGATGAGCGCCGAAGAATGTGCCGGACATATTCTTACCGCCATCAGAAAAAAGAAAAGAACACTGGTACTGACTTTTACCGGGAAAAGAACTGTGTTCCTTCAAAAGTTTTTCCCAAAACTGGCGGATAAACTGGTGTATAAATTTTTCTTTAAAGACGGAAAATTGGTGAAATAACAAATATCCAACGCAAACCCGAAACTCTTGCCACTCATTACCTTAACATCAGATATTGGCAGCCCCGATTATTTAGTCGGTGCAGTTAAGGCGCAGCTACTGCAATTAAATCCCGATTTTCAAATCGTGGATATTTCTCATAATATTCCGCCATTTAATTATTCGCAGGCGGCCTATGTGTGCCGTTCAGCATTTAAAAATTTTCCAGACTACTCCTATCATCTCATCCTGGTTAATTTGTTTGAAAAAAAGCCCGAGCAACTCATACTTGTTTTTCACAACAACCAATACCTGTTATGTGCCGACAATGGTTTATTGACAATGATACTGGAAGAAACACCGGAAATGGTTATCGGCATACCCCTGGATGAAGCTGCCACCAAAAACACAATTTATATCACCTCCGTTATGGGGAAAATTGTAAATCAGCTTGCCAACGGAGAATCTGTTAAAAATATCGGCATACCTGATGTTAAATACATTGAAAAGAGGCATTTACGGCCAACCCTTGACAATAATAATATTGAAGGCCAAATCATTTTTATTGACAGCTTCGAAAATGTAATTGTCAACATTACCCGTGAACAGTTTGAAACACAGCGGCAGGGTAGAAATTTCCGTATTGTTTTTACACGGGGTGAATTTATCGACCGCATCAGTGAAACTTATGCCGATGTGGCCGAAGGAGAAAAAGTAGCCCTCTTCAACAGCGCCGGCTACCTTGAAATTGCCATCAACAAAGGAAATGCCGCCGGTTTATTCGGCCTCAAAGGCTTCTCTGAAAAGATCAGGGAAGGCCAGCTATCCTATCATACTGTTAAGGTGTACTTTGAATAGTTGCTTCTTCCCTTCATCCTTTTTAAGATTTTTGCCTGAAAAGCAGGGGATTACCTGCTGATATCCTTGAACTGAATATCCCTATTTTTGCTAACCCTGTAAAAAAGGGTAAAACCAATCATTTATGAGCTTCAGAAGAATCAATAACATCACCGGCTGGCTGGTCTTTTTGGTAGCCTTTGCCACTTATTTTTTAACCCGTGAGGCAAGGGGCAGTTTATGGGACACCGGTGAGTTTATTGCCGTTGCCAAAAATGTAGGGATGCCACATCCCCCGGGTGCCCCGATGTTTGTGCTGCTTGGCCGTTTTTTCATAATTCTTTTCGGGGAAAATAATGCCGGCGCTGCTGTAAACTTCATGAGTGCCCTGGCCAGCGCCGCCACGATCCTGTTTCTTTTCTGGAGCATTACCCACTTTGCCCGCAAAATGTTTGTGGGTGTGGGCGAAGAGTTAAAGGGGAACCAGATGTTTACCACCATGGCTGCAGGAGTTGTAGGAGGCCTGGCTTATACCTTCAGCGATTCATTCTGGTTTAGCGCTGTGGAAGGTGAAGTGTATGCCCTGTCATCATTCTTTACTGCACTGGTGTTCTGGGCTATGCTGAAATGGGAACATGCCGATGAACATGCCGGTAAAGATTTGGGGGCAAGAGCGAGAAGCGACCGCTGGATTGTTTTCCTGTTTTTTATGATGGGGCTTTCCATCGGGGTTCACTTATTAAACCTACTTGTGATACCCGCTATTGTAATGATTTATTATTACCGCCGCTATCAACCCTCCACCTGGGGTGCCATCTGGGCATTTGTTATTGGCAGCTTGATCACCTTGATCGTTCAGTTAGGCGTTATCCAATACTCCATGAAAGCTGCGGGCCAGTTTGATATCTTTTTTGTGAACACACTGGGCATGCCTTTCTTTTCTGGTTTTGCTTTTTACTTTATTGCAATTGCAGTTCTTATAACCTGGGCATTACGTTTCAACGAAAAAAATATATCTCAAACCAAATTAATCATCTGGTTCACACTGTTTCTGTCACTTTCTGCCCTGCCTTTCATTTTTAAACCGGGAAGCGGTCTGCGGTTCTTACCCTTTATCCTGCTGGCAGGGGGCGGCGTTGCATTAGGCTATTTCCTTAAAGCAGCAGCCCTTCGGATACTTAAATTATCCCTTTGGTGTTATGCATTTATGATGATCGGGTATTTTATGTATTTCACGGTTCTTATCCGTTCAAGTGCCAATCCCACTATTGACATGAACAATGTGGACAATCCCATCAATCTGGTGTATTACCTGAGCCGTGAGCAATACGGGGAGGCGCCGCTGGTATATGGTCCCCATTTTGCGGCCGATTATAAACCAGATCCGGAAAGCCCCAATGGCATTTCGATGAAGAAGGGTGAAATGAGGTATGTAAGGGGACCAAAAACGATTATTAAAGAAAAAAAATCTGATGATGGAACGATAACATATGATACCACAGTAAAAAATATGTATCTCCCTATCGGAAGAAATGATAAGCCCCGCTATGAGGGCAAGGATATGCAATTGTTTCCCCGTGTATGGGATTCCAGCAACGACCAGTACCATGCCGATTTTTATATTGATTGGCTGGGGCTGGATAATACGGAGAACGCCGATCCCGATAATATTGTAGAATTTCCCAGGGGCAGCGGAAGAAATATCCGAAAGCCGGGCTACGGGGACAATATCAACTGGCTGTTCAGCTACCAGATGAGCCTTATGTACTGGCGGTATTTTATGTGGAACTTTTCCGGCCGGCAAAATGATGTACAGGGTCTGGGCAATAAACGGGATGGCAACTGGATATCCGGCATTTCATTTATTGATAATAAACGGCTGGGCGACCAGTCGAAATTGCCCGAAAGCATTAAGAAAAATAAGGCTGCCAATAAACTGTACCTGCTTCCGCTTATCCTGGGTGTTATCGGCTGTGTGTACCAGTTTATCAAAAACAAGAAAGATTGGATAGTTAATTTCCTTCTGTTTTTTATGACGGGCCTTGCTGTTGTTCTTTACCTTAACCAGCCCGGTAATCAGCCCCGTGAAAGGGACTATGCCTATGTGGGTTCTTTTTACGCTTTTGCAGTATGGATTGGTCTTGCAGTGGTGGCATTTGTAAAACTGGCCCGTGAAAAAGAAGATAAACTTACCTGGCAAAACAACTGGATGCTGGGAGGCGGCCTCACTTTTATTGTTACCCTGCTCAGCTGCCTGAATGATACAGGCGGAGCAGCTTTAATGACTCCGTTATATGTCACAGCCCTTTATGCCATTGTATCCTCAGCATTAGTGTATGGATTAAGGGCTGTTTCATCCGGCGGTAAAAACACCGCTGTATTAAATGCAGCCAGCGCTGCAGTTTGTCTTGTTGTTCCGCTGTTAATGGCGCAGCAGGAATGGGATGATCATGACCGCAGCCGCAAAACCACGGCGCCTGATATGGCCAAAGATTATCTGGAAAGCTGCGCCCCCAATGCTATTATCTTCACTTTTGGAGATAATGACACTTACCCCTTATGGTATGCACAGGAAGTGGAAGGTGTACGTCCTGATATACGGGTGATCAACAACAGCCTGCTTGGCATCGACTGGTACATCAACCAGCTTCGCTATAAAGTGAACATTGCTGACTCCGTGGATGTGATCTGGACCGAAGAGCAGATTGAAGGTCATAACCGGGAATGGATGCGGTACCGGGCGCAGGGCGACCCCAATATTTATTATGACCTCTATGATGTAATGAAAAATATCCTGGGCAAACCTAATTATGATGAAGAAACCGGAAGGGATGTGGGTTATGGCAGTTTCCCGGTTGCTAAATTCCGGGTACCGGTGGATACGTCCCTTGTGAGAAAAAATGGAACAGTGAACCCCGGCGACAATGTGCTTTCGGAAATCCGGTTTGAAATTCCGCAGGATAAACTCAACGGCGGGCTGATACGCAGTGATTTTATGATACTCAACATCATTGCCACCAACCAATGGAAAAGGCCAGTTTATTTCACTTCACCCTTTGGGGAACTGGGCTTTGCGCCGTATCTGCGCAAAGATGGTCTCGCATATCGCCTGGTACCTGTATTTGCAAAAGGCACACAGGAAAACTGGCTGGTACACCGCAGTATGCGGGAAGTAGGGCTGGGCGGCACACAAATCAAGGATAATAACAGCGATGTGATGTACAAGAACCTGATGACAAAATATGAATTTGGCGGGGCGAATAAGAAAGGGATGTATTTTGATGAAGAAAACCGACGCCACCTGCTGAACCTCCGTTCGCTTTATGGAGAAGCTGCCGGAAACCTGGCTGATGCAGGAAAAAAAGAAGAAGCAACCCGGCTGATTGATAAAGTGGAATCCGGTATTACCCCGGAAAATCTGCCTTACGGATTGGTAAGCCGGTTTGGTTCACACAACCAGCAAAACCTCATGTACCTGGAAGCCTGCTACAAAGCCGGCAAAAAAGATCTTGCAGAAAAAGTAAGAAAAAGCCTTCGCAGGGATATGGAGCAGCAAAGAGCTTACTATATTGCCATGAACGGGGGCAACACTCCCGATATTACACCGGCAGGTGAAACTACCAATGACCCTAAAATAAAAGGTTTGATAATTGAATACCGGATTAATGAGGCTATGATGATGGTACTGGAAGAAGTGGAAAAACGATATGCCCCGGAAACTCAGGTAAAACAGCCTGCTGCTGAAACTCCTAACCCCACCATTTCCAATACTGCAAAACCTGACAGCAATAAAGCTAAAGACACTAATAAATAAAATGGTTATCCTAAAACCCGGAAAGCCCTCCTGAACAGAGGGTTAAGGCAATTAATATGGTCAAGATAAAGGCAGCTTTTTTCATACTCATTTAGTTTTTAACTTAAAAGCAAGATATTCAATTATGAGTTTACAAAAAACTAAATCACATTTACTTCTCGTTCTAATAAAACACCGAATCTATTTTTGACACTCAGTAATATTTTCTCACTCAGCTCATAAATCTCCTTCCCCGAAACATTTCCATAATTCACCAGTACCAAGGCTTGCTTTGTATAACAGCCAACATCTCCTTTACGGTAACCTTTCCAGCTTGTCCCGTTTTCGGGGCCGCATTGTTCAATAAGCCACCCGGTCGCAAGTTTTACTGAGCCATCGGCATTGGGATAGCCAACAATGTTTTCAAACTTCGCCTTCAGATTTTTAAACTGTTCAGCACTTACCGAAGGGTTTTTGAAAAAACTTCCTGCATTGCCGATTTCCGCAGGGTCAGGCAATTTGGAAGAACGTATTCTTATCACTGCATCGGAAATGGCTTTAATGGAAAGATCTTTTACTCCCATCCTTTCCAGTTCCTGTTCTATAGCACCGTAACTTGTAATGAACCGTGGTTTTTTCCGAAGCTGAAATGTAACATTCAGTATCACAAACTGGTCCTTGTATTTTCTTTTGAACACACTTTCACGGTATCCAAATCCGCAATCGGCTTTTGTGAAAGTAAACATCTTTTTCTCTTGTATATGATAAGCTTCCAGGTCCCAAAAAACATCCTCCATTTCCACGCCATAGGCGCCGATATTCTGCATTGGTGATGCGCCTACATTGCCGGGTATAAGCGAAAGGTTTTCAATACCCGACCAGTTTCTTTTAATACAATTTAATACAAACCGGTGCCAGTTCTCCCCCGCACCGGCTTTTACATATACGTATTCGCTGTCTTCATGCAGTTCAATAATCCCTTTGATTTCATTTTTCAGTATCAGTCCGTCAAAATCTTGGGTGAATAATATATTACTTCCCCCGCCGAGGATGAGATGCGGTGTTCCGGGTTTAAAACTCAAAGCCTCCTCCAGTTCGTCAACATCTGCAAACCCGGCGAAGTAGCGGGCTTCCGCATCAATACCGAATGTATTGTAAGGCCTGAGCGATATATTTTCATGGATATGCATAAATCAAAAATACGGCTATACTGCATCCACATCGGCCACCACCGTTACACTCCGGAAGCTTTTGTGCTGGTGCAGGATGGCAATCTGTACCAGCAGGTCTTTTTTACTCTGATTGATGGTTTTGGTGTCACGGGGCAGTTTCAGCAGCAGTTCCATTAAATACTGGTTGCGTATACGGCCAATGACCGGCTCGGCAGGCCCCACGAGGTAGGGACGGTATTTATTCTTCAAAGCATCAGTATATGTATGTGCCGCCCGTTCCACCACATCTTTTATTTTATGTTTAAATGTAAGATGAACGATACGGGTAAACGGCGGGTAGGAAAATTCTTTTCGTTTCTTCAGTTCTTCTGCAAAGAATAATTTATAATCATGCTGCTGCACCAGCTGCAATACCGGGTGCTGCGGCTGAAAAGTTTGCACCAGAACTTTTCCTGTTTCTTCCCTGCGGCCCGCCCGGCCGCTTACCTGCTCAATCAGCTGAAAGGCCCTTTCATTTACCCGGAAATCGGTAAAATGCAATAAGCCGTCAGCATCTAAAATTCCTACGAGGTCAACATTGTCAAAATCCAGCCCTTTTACCACCATCTGGGTGCCCACCAGAATGTCAATCCTTCGCTGCTCAAACTGCTGTATCAGCACATCATGTGCATGCTTACCTTTTACAGTATCCATATCCATACGGGCCACTTTGGCATCCGGAAAAGTTTCCTGCAATTGTTCCTCAATTTTTTCGGTGCCGAAATTGCGCTGCACAAACTGATCACTGCCGCAGGCGGCGCAACTGTGCACCGGGGGGTAAGCGGTGCCGCAGTAATGACAAACGGATTTATTGTTCAGTTTATGGTAAGTGAGCGACACATCGCAATATTTGCACTGTGGAATCCATCCGCACACTTTACATACCTGGTAGGGGGCGTAACCCCGGCGGTTCTGAAAAAGTATTACCTGTTTGCCTTTTGCCATCACTTCATTCACTGTCTCAATCAAAGCGGGAGATAAAATAATCTTCGACTTATCCTTCTGGATAATTTTCCTTGTATCAATAAATTCAACAGGCGGCAGTTTCAGGTCGCCATACCGCTGCAGCAACTCCACCAAACCATATTTTCCGGCAGTTGCATTGTAATAACTTTCAACTGACGGGGTGCCGCTGCCGAGCAGGGTTTTGGCGCCAAAAAGTGAAGCCAGGTAAACAGCTGCATCCCTCCCGTTATACCTTGGCGCCGGTTCCTGTTGTTTGAAAGAAACATCATGCTCTTCATCACAAATTATCAGCCCCGGGTTTTGAAACGGCAGAAATACGGATGATCTTGCCCCCAGTATCACCCGGAGTTCCCCGCTTTTGACCTTATTCCATATTTCCACTCTCTCATTCTGTGAAAACCTGGAATGATAAACCCCGATGTAACCGCCAAAATGTTTCTGCAGTCTTCTTATCACCTGTGATGTAAGTGCAATTTCAGGAAGCATGTACAATATCTGTTTGCCCTGTCTGATGTATTCTTCAATCAGCTTAATATAAATATTGGTTTTGCCGCTTGAGGTAACGCCATGCAGCAGGCATACCGCTTTCTCCTGCAATTGTTCTTTTACCTGCTGTAATGCCCTTTCCTGTATTTCTGTGAGCTCAAAGTCTATCATAACGTTCTTTGGCAGGTACTGTATGCGGTCAATAATCTTTTTTTCCGCCCGCAAAATGTTTTTACTGATCAGCCCTTTTAACTGCGATTCGGAAGCGCCTGATTTTTTGAGCAGCGCCGCTTTGGTTATTTCTCCTTCGGTTCTCTGCAAATGCAGGAATGCCAGCAATAATTCCATCTGTTTGCCGGCCTTCTGCCATTTTTTGTCTTCATTCAGCAGTTGTTCCAGCTGCTTCTCATTATTGTAAGAAGGACTCAGTACAATGAAGGTTTCCTTTTTGGGAGAATAGGTTTGCTTTAATGCTTCCCACACATAACAAACCTTTTTATTAACCAGCCTTGAAATAACCGGATAGGCATTGTGGGAATCCAGCAGTTGCTGAACCTCGGACAGGTTCAGCTCTTTTTTCAGCAGCAGGGCCTCTGCAACAATATATTCATCATGATCAAGTGAAGAAAAGTCATCCCCATATTCTTCGCTGTAAACAAGAATGGTTTCACTGGAAAGTTTGAAATGGGCCGGCAGGGCCGCAGCCATCACTTCGCCTTCACTGCACATATAATAAGACGCCATCCAGTCCCAGAGCTTCAGTTGTTCTTCAAACACCACCGGCTCAGCATCCAGTACATTTAGTATATCCTTTGTTTCGAAAAATTCGGGCTTCTCTTCATGCAGTTTTTTTACCACGCCGGCATATTTCTTTGTTTTGCCCAGGTTCACTTCCACCCTGCAGCCTGGTTGTACCAGTTCATGCAGATGGGGGGGCACAGACCAGGTGTAGTTTTTGGGAAGTGCCGACGGTATAATAACTTCTGCGTACAAAAGAAAATATTCAATATTCAAAAAAAATCAATGCTCAAGGTAAAGAGAAAGGCCGAATCAGGCTTTTCTCCGGGCAGCATTATAGTAAAGCAGTTTACCTTCCATAATCTTGTAAACCTCCTGCTTCAGGACTGAAACATCATCCGTTGTATAATTTTCCACAGGAATTTCATCCAGATAAACAATCCGGCTGATGCCGGGTGACATCAGGAATAAGCTTTGATACGGCATGCGTTGGTAAGCATCGAGAAATAAAACCGGCTTGATGGGTGTCTGTGTTTCAATCGCCACCCTGAAAGCCCCATCGTAAAACTCTTTGAGCGGTGCTGTACCCATATTAAAAGTTCCTTCCGGGAAAACAAGTACGGAAATACCTTTGTTTATCAGCGATTTTAAGACCCTTACGCTTTTGGTACGGTTGGCTGGGCTGCTGCGGTCAACTGTTACGATCGCATTCCGGTAGATAAATCCGAAAACAGGTACTTTACTCATTTCCACTTTGCCCAATGGACGTATGGGCTGGCGATACGCCTTGGGGATAATGGCAGCATCCAGATAGGATATATGGTTGCTGAGAAAGATGTACGACTTCGATTTGTCATGCGGCGCTTCAAATATCCTTATATGCCGGATAAAGATCAGCGGAAACCACAGATCGGCCCAAAACATACAAAGCCGGTACACCCTATTGCCACCCCGGATGCTTCCGAAAAAAGTGGCGATAAAGGCAAAAGGGAAGATCAGCAGCATGATGAGCACAAATGTGAAGCCGGCATAAACGCTGTAAACTGCTTTCAGAAGCTTTGCCATTATCCGCATCATCGTTTGTTTTTATATCTATCATCATCACCGGGGCAGGCACATTGGTAATCGGTTTCAAGGTCAATAACAGTTACCACCACCGTTTTTTCATCGCACTGTGCAAAAATGATATGCACCCGCTGGTTGTCCTTAGTAATACCCTCCAGGGCATATCGGGGGCAGCGGGCATTCTGAAGGTCACTTTTATTATAATTGATCTTTCCGTCCTTCATTATTTCCTCTACTTCCGATTGTGAAATTTTCCGGCATTGCATCCGGCAGGCGGCGTGGTTGCTGTACTCCAGGTAAGAAGTTCTGCGGTCAAAACCCCTGTCACGATTCGTCGGATAACTGGCGGGGTCCCGGAGCCGGTCAGTATTGGTCACTTTTGGCTTTGGTGCAGGTTCGGTTTCATTTTTACACTGCCTGATCAGGATAATGGCCATTACCATCATCGCTATCAGAAAATAGGGAAGCCATTTTTTATTCACTCTCAAAAGTTTGGATAAAAATAAGGGATTGCTGCTGACACTGACTGCTGCCTGCAAAACAACCTTAAAAATTTTAAACGTATTTTTGCCGGCTCTGCTGTGTACTGCGAAAGCTTAACAGAAGAATTTGCAGAACTGAAAACAGCAGAAGAACCAGTATGGCTGAATCAAGAACAGTGGCATTTCATACTCTTGGTTGCAAGCTCAATTTTTCAGAAACATCTTCTCTGTCCCGTATACTCGAAAACGAAGGTTTTGCAAAAAAAGAGTTTGACGACATTGCCGATGTGTATGTCATCAACACCTGTTCCGTAACTGATAATGCCGACAAAGAATGCCGGCAGATTGTTCGCCGCATACAACGCAAAGCGCCTGAAAGCCTCGTTGTCATTACCGGCTGCTATGCCCAGTTAAAACCAAAAGAGATATCCGAAATACCGGGAGTTGACCTGGTGCTGGGCGCTGCAGAAAAATTCAATATAGCACAACATATCAGGGAACTGGTTAAGGGCGACTCGGCCAAAATCTGCAGTTGCGATATTAATGAAGTAACCGGCTTCCATTCTTCCTGGAGCCTAAATGACCGGACACGGACTTTTTTAAAAGTACAGGAGGGCTGTGATTACACCTGTTCTTTCTGCACTATTCCCATGGCAAGGGGCAAAAGCCGGAGTGATGTTATCAGCAATGTTGTAAAGAATGCAGGAGAACTGGCTGCAGGCGGGGTAAAAGAAATTGTATTGACCGGGGTGAACCTCGGAGATTTTGGCAAAGGCTCAGAGGGGGCCGGCACCACCACCAGCATCAGTGGAAGAGAAGAGAATTTTTTTGAACTTATAAAGGAACTGGATAAGGTTGAAGGTATTCAGCGTTACCGCATTTCATCCATTGAGCCAAACCTTCTTACCAATGAGATCATTGAATTTGTAGCCAACAGCGACAAATTCATGCCGCATTTTCATATTCCGCTGCAAAGCGGCAGCAATAAAATTTTAGGCATGATGCGCCGCCGGTATAAAAGAGAATTATATGCTGAAAGGGTGGCGCTGATTAAAACAGTGATGCCCCACTGCGCCATCGGTGTGGATGTGATTGTGGGCTTTCCGGGCGAAACGGATGAAGATTTTAAAGAGACATTTGATTTTTTGCATTCGCTGGATATTGCTTACCTGCATGTTTTTACCTATTCCGAAAGGGATAATACCCATGCCCTTTCGTTGAAGCCGGTTGTTCCTGCCAACCTACGGCATGAAAGAAATAAAACACTCCGTAATCTTTCTTACATGAAGATGCAATACTTCATAGGGCAGCATGTGGGGCAAACCCGAAAAGTTTTGTTTGAAGGCCACAATAAAAATGATATGATGGAAGGTTATTCAGATAACTACATCCGCATCAGCACTTCTTACCGGAAGGAATGGGCCAATGAGGTTGTAGAGTGGAAAATCTGATTAATAGTCTATCCCAAACAATGAAAAGCTGGCCCACTGTGATGGTTTGGGAAATTTTTTCCGGGTATCCCGTATCGCCTGCCGTAAAGGTTCTGATGGCATAAAACGGGAAGGTTTTTGCAAATGGAATAAAAACCGGTTCATTAAATAAGCTGTAGCCTCATCATCCACACTCCACAAACTCATAATGACATGATTGGCCCCCGCCAGCATAAAAGAACGGGCCAGCCGTATACCCGCTATTGGGTATACCGGCATTTCGCTAATCATCTTATTTTTATACAGGCATTTTAACCACCATACCTAAAACCAGGTTTATGAAAAAGATAATTGTTTCAATCCTTTTACTGGCAGTGCCTTCCCTCTACGGTGAGGCTCAAACCAAACGGGCACTTATCATAGCCATTGGCGACTATCCCGATCCGGATGAAAACGGCTGAAGGCCCATCAATGCACTGAACGATGTGCCGCTTATTCAAAACGCTTTGCAAAAGCAAAATTTCCAATCCGGTAATATTAGTACCATCGTAGATTCGGCAGCAACCAAAAAGGGTATTGAAAGAGCGCTGGATAAACTCATTCAAAGCTCAGCCAGGGGTGATGTGGTCGTAGTTCATATTTCTTCGCACGGCCAGCAACTGGAGGATGACAATGTAAATGAAGAAGCAGATGGGCTTGATGAAGCCATTGTTCCCTATGGGGCCGTTTTTTTTATTGACAAAAGTATTTACAGTAAAGTGGCAACCGGCTATTTCCGGGATGACCTGTTTGGAGAGAACGTAACACAACTTCGTAACAAGCTTGGCAAAAGCGGGGACCTGCTGGTAATCATTGATGCCTGCCATTCAGGAAGCGGCACACGGGGCGGAGTTGCATTGGCAAGAGGCAATAACAGCCCTATGGTGAGCGCCAATTTTGAAAAAAAGAAGATCACATCCACAAAAGACCCCAACGGTGTTTTTAAAGAAAATACAAGAACAAAATTGAACCTGGCGGATGCAGCAACTTATGTTGTACTGTCGGGCGCACAGGCACAGGAATTAAATTTTGAGTGTTTGGATGACCAGAACAAAGCCGTCGGATCACTTTCCTATGCATTCAGCAAAGCCATTTCAAATCTGGAAGGTAAAATCACCTACAGGGCTTTGTTCGCCCAAATTGAAGGAGTGATGCGGGAAAAAGCTCCTAAACAAAAACCGGTACTGGAAGGTGACGGGATTGACCGGGAATTATTTGGCGGCAAGTACCAGCGTCAGCAACCCTACATCACCATTAACCCGGCGCAAAGCGACAGCAGAAAAATTTCACTGAATGCCGGTACTGTATCCGGCTGTACCGTTGGATCTGTTATAAGCTTCTACCCTGCCGGCACAACCGGGGTAAATAGTGCAGAACCAATAGCCAAAGGAACAGTAACAGCAGCAGGCAATTTTACGGCCACTGTAAAATTAGACAAGGACAATGCAGACCTGGTGAAACAAAGGCCATGGGCTTTTGTAACCGAAACAATGTACGGCAATAATAAAATTAAGCTCAGCCTTGATTCATTACAGGAAGCCGACAGTAAAAAATTGCGGGAAGTGCTGAAAAATTTTCAACTGGCAGAGATCAATTCGTCATGTGAGTTATATATCGGAAGATCTGAATCAGGCAGCGGCTGGGCGCTTCGTTATGCTAACACAGGATCTTTGTTTGCGGATGATGTTGATATCACAAATCCTGAAGCCGTTAAAGAAGTATTGAAACGGTACGACCCTTTCCGGTATCTGAACAACCTTAAATTTACTGAACAGGGCCTTTCAGCCAGGGTGGAACTGGTATTCCTGGATGAAAAAGGAAATACAGACCATGCAAAAATTAAGAGCCGCACCAAATTCGGAAGGCTTGAATTAAAGGAGGATGATGATGTGTACCTTAAAGTAGTAAATACAGGTACGAAAAAAAATTATGTGAATGTGGTGGACATTCAGCCAGATGGGAAAATTAACCCGGTTATCCCCAACAAGAAACTCCTTGACATAAACGATAACCCCGCCCCTATCAGGTGGGAGGATTGTGCTGTGAACAAAGGTGATTCACTTTTTAATAAAACCCTGGTCATAAAAATTGCGCCGCCTTATGGTGAAGAAGTGTTCAAGGTGTTTCTTTCAGCTGATCCGCTTGACCTGGAAGATATACTGACCACCAATGATGACGCCAGCAGCCGCAGCCGCGGCGTGTTGAACAATCTTGCCAAAATATTCAAAGAGTCAGAAGTTAATAACAGTGGAACAAGAGGCGCCGGCGGCAAGATCAATACTGCACAAAACGGAACTATTTTCGGATTGAACTTTACGATAGTGCCCAATCAATAGAAAGAACCTTACTGAATAAGAAAAGCAGCGGCAGATACCGCTGTTTTTTTGTGAAACATACCGGACCCGAATACTGACGCAGCAACTGGCATTAAGACATCCCGCATAGCGGGATCATCACGACCAGTGATCTGTAATTCCTAACAAAAAAGCCCTCCCTCGTCACGTTTTATACGGGACTTCGGGGGTAAAGTGGAACGTACTGGGCTCGAACCAGTGACCTCTGCTCTGTCAAAGCAGCGCTCTGAACCAACTGAGCTAACGTTCCTAAATAAATTTATCCAAATCTGGTTTTTCTTATTGATAACATAACAATCATAACTATGTTCCCCCTGCTCTGTCAATCCCGCCGATGGCGGGACTGAACCATCCCGATAACTATCGGGAGGGCTAACGTTCCTGAGCTACGAAGTAAAATTAATAATTTTGAACATTGTACCCGCCCCGTGCAACTTTCTAAGTTTTAAATTGTCATTTAATCAGCATGCCCAAATACCAGGCTACGATACATTTTGAGATGAGCGAAGCATTTATGACGCTTGTCCCCCCGCACCGCACTTATATCAATTATCTTATCAATAAAGGTATTGTTGACCATTATGCGGTAAGCCTGGAAACCAACAGGGCCTGGATTACCCTGAATGCAGATGATAAAGGCGAAGTCGAAAAATTGCTGAAAAAATAGCCGTTGTATAAGTTCTGGACCTGTGAGATTGATGAACTATTTGTACTGGACGGTCAGCATTACCGCCTGCCTGAAGTTAATCCTAATTAATTGCCAGGTTATTTCAACCATGCCGGCTTATGTTTTATTATTTTTTTAAACACCGGACAGGTTTCTGTATGTGCACCAGGCAAGTATCCGGTACTCATCAGGAATTCATTTACAATTTCACCACCTGTAAACCGAAAAGTCTTTTTAAATATTTTCACCCATTCCTCTTTGGTTTTGGGGTGTAATTCATCAAGCCATTTTTTGAATGACCCATATTCTTTTTGAATTTCCAATATACATTGGGCATTATGAATAGCTGCGTCAATCTTTAAGCGGTTTCTGATAATTCCGGCATCTTTTAAAAGTTTATTTTTCTTGTTTTCGGTGTACCGTGCCACTTTTTTTATTTCAAACCCATCGAAAGCTTTAAAAAAATGTTCTTTCTTTTTTAAAATTGTTTCCCAGCTTAATCCCGCCTGGTTTATTTCCAGCACCAGCCGAGCAAACAGCAGGTTATCTTCATCAATGGGAAATCCGTATTCATTATCATGATAATGCTGGTGAACAGTGCCTTTTCCCTTACCAAGAACAAACCCGCAGTAAGTAGTTGCCATACAATGATATTGTGGTTAAAATAGAAGGAAAATATTTTGTACGGGAAGCCTCACAGCCTTATCTTTGCCGTCCCTAAAACTGATTGTTTCACATAGTTCACAAGGGAGTTTAGCTCAGCTGGTTCAGAGCATCTGCCTTACAAGCAGAGGGTCGGCGGTTCGATCCCGTCAACTCCCAC
>VGGV01000021.1 GCA_016868455.1 Bacteroidota bacterium | reverse complement strand
TTCCGTATATCCGATATAGTATTCGTCGGCAGACGCTGAATAAATGATATAAACAGTAAAAGGCATAAAAAAGGTTCCTGAATAAAAACCTTAATGTGGAGGTTACCGGAGTCGAACCGGTGACCTTTTGCATGCCATGCAAACGCTCTAGCCAGCTGAGCTAAACCCCCTTCCTTTTTTAAGAACATCTTGTATCAATCTTCTGCACCGCTGACCTTCCCGATTTCCATCGGGACACTCTGGCCATCCCGATAACTATCGGGAGAGCTAAACCCCCGTTTGGGGCAGCAAAAATAGGGTATTTGAATTTTCTTTCAAACTGTTTACCGCAGCAGAAATAAGGGCTGATTTTTTCTTCTACACATAAAATTTATGCCTCGGATAATTAGGCAGAGCACTCATAAAAAATGTTGAAAATCTGTTTACAATTGGCTTATTGCTGCTGCTGCCCGCAGGCGAAACTTTTAATTTTGTTATGTACCATTCCTATACTACTCATTTCGCCGCCCGGCGCCCATTAAAATTCTGAACCATGAATATGTCACTCCGTAAATTATTGCCTTTGTTGCTGCTGGTTTGCTGTTCTGTTATTGCAACAGCACAGTAGCCTAAAAACCAACCAACCGCTGAAATTCTTAAAACCGCCAATACCCTGCTGCAGGCCGGCTCGCCTTCGCATAGCTTCAGCGGAGCAAGGCCAAACAAAGACGTCCGGTAACTGCATGTGCCGGTTGGTAATACTGCCGGATTTTCTTTATAAAAAACTTCCTGCAAAAGGAAATCTGGAACTTTTATACTTTTATGACTACCGACTATAGACCACACCCTACTCCCCCCAGATATTATCCTTGCCCCGGAGCCAGAGCTTTACCAGATCGGTGGTAACCGACTTGGGTCTTTCAATGGGGAAGTTCAGCGCCCGGCTCCAGCAGAGGCTGGCCAGCACCCCCAATGCACGGCTTACGGCAAAGAGTACGGTGTAAAATTCAAATTCCCGCATGCCGTAGTGCACCAGCAATGCGCCGCTGTGGGCATCCACATTGGGCCAGGGGTTCTTTATTTTTCCCAGCGACTGCAGAATGGGCGGCACGGTTTCATAAATATTCCATACGGTTTGCACCAGCGGGTCATTGGGCATGTGCTTTTTGCCAAACTCCATCTGTGCCGTATACCGGGGATCGGTTTTGCGCAGCACGGCATGCCCATAGCCCGGCACCACCTTGCCTTCGCTCAATGTTTTCTTTACGTATTCAGCAATCTGTTCTTTGGAAGGGAGTTCTGTTTTCAGCTCTTCCTGCATTTCAAATATCCACTTGATCACTTCCTGGTTGGCCAGGCCATGCAGCGGGCCGGCCAGTCCGTTCATACCGGAAGCATAGCTGAGATAGGGGTCGCTTAAAGCAGAACCAACAAGGTGGGTGGTGTGTGCCGATACATTGCCGCCCTCATGGTCAGCATGGATGGTCATGTACAGCCGCATCAGTTCTTTGAAACTTTCATCTTCAAAACCCATCATATGCGCAAAGTTGCCTGCCCAGTCAAGCAGGCCGTTGGGCTGTATATGATCGCCGCCTTTGTATTTGCGGCGGTAGATGTAAGCGGCCACCCGGGGCAGGCGGGCAATCAGGTCCATGGTATCATCAAACACGGCATCCCAGTAATCTTTTTTGTTCATGCCGGCTGCATATTTTTTGGCAAACTGGCTTTCGGTCTGCAATGCCATTACGGCAATTACAAACTGCGTCATGGGATGTGTGTTTACAGGCAGGGCCTCAATGGTGGCAAACACATGGTTGGGCACATGGCTGCGCCGCTGCCATACAGAGGTAATATGATGCGCATCATCTTCTGAAGGAAGTTCACCAACCAGCATCAGGTAAAAAAGGCCTTCGGGCAATGGCTCAGAGCCGCCGGGTGCCTTGGCCAGTTTTTCCCGCAGTTCCGGTATTGAATAACCGCGGAAACGGATACCTTCCTGCGCATCCAGCAATGAGGTTTCAGTAACCAGGCCCGTCATGCCCCGCATGCCATGGTAAATCTGTGATAACTGTACTTCGCCAATTACTTTATTGCCGTGTTCTTTCAGCAGGTTCCTGATCTCTGCCGCCATTTTTTCAGACTTAGACTTAAACCTGTCTTTGATAATTCCCATAGCATTTTTTTTGGGGGGGGTTAAAATACTCCTCTGTGAAGGGGGCTACAAAACTACGCAAAAGCTTTCTGCAGAGTAGGATTTACAAAAGGAATTTTGATTATGGTTGCCGGTATCCGGGCTGCATAGCTGAAGACCGGCATTCAATATCCGGATTCAGGTTTATTTCGGTGTGAGACGGTAAAGCCAGTAGGCAACGCCGGTGAAAACAATATTCGGCAGCCATGCCGCTATCAGCGGAGGAAAATTTCCCTTGGTGGCAAACACGGTGGAGAACCTGTCGGATAAAATGAAGAATGCGGCAATGACAATGCCCAGGGCCAGGTGCATACCGCTGCCGCCCCTTGTTTTGCGGCTGGCCACCACAGCGCCGATCATGGTAAGCAGCAGCACGGCAGCGGGTGTGGCGGTGCGGCGGTATTGCTCCACCTTCAGGGTGCTGAGGCCTTCGGTGCCCCTTGCTTCTTCCCTTTTAATAAAGGCTGAAAGCTCCGGCGTGGTAAGCTTGTCCTTGATGTAATAATCTTTGCGGAGTTCTTCCGGCTTAAGGGTGATGCTGATTGCAAGGAGGGAATGATGAATAATCTTCTCCCCCATGCTGTCCACATTGCGTTCAACGGCATTCAGCAGCTGCCACTTTTTTATTGCCGTGTCCCACTTCATTGTTTCGGCCCGCAGGTTATAGATAACCTTGTTGTCCCTGATTTTTTCCATGAAAAAGGCCCGGGCGGTTTTGCTGCTGGTGTCAAAATCCCTCAGCCCGACAAAAGTGTTTGTATCAATGCGCAGGTAAAAACAATTGTAACAATTGCCGGAGAACTGGTTTTTGGTAGGGTCGTTTTTATCGATGTAGTTTGCACGGAAGCTGCTGTAAATATGATTGGCCCTGGGGATCCAGTAACGGTTGGCCACCCATAAAACGAGCGCCAGCATCAGCCCCCCGGCGAAGTAGGGGCGCAGAAAACGGTTATAACTGGTACCGCTGGCCAGTATGGCAATTACCTCAGACCGGGTGGCCATTTTACTGGTGAAGAAAATTACGGCGATGAATACAAACAGGGGAAACAACAGGCTCCAGATCCAAGGCACAAAACCGAGGTAGTAATTTTTGATAATGCCGATGGTATCCAGCTTTGCTTTGATAAAATCCTCAGATTTTTCGCTGCTGTCAACCGCCACAGCCACTACCGTGAAAAGGAGCAGGCAAAACAAAAAAGTGACCAGGAATTTTTTGAGTATGTACCAGTCGAGTTTGAGCATCATTAAAGAAAATAAATCAAATAGGTCATAAAAGTCAAACTTGGCCGACGATGCATTCCTGACTGCCCAAGCCACCAACTTCGTTAAACCTGCCTGTCGGCAGACAGGGCTTCGTTGGATAAATTTGTGCAGGCATGTAGCGTAATCGGATGGGGTTATACAGGTCGGTAACAACCCGCCAGTGCCGTTCAAAAATAGTTGAAAAACTGTTGCGGGTATGCAAAAACCCGCCGGATGCCGGGCAACTGACAAATACCTGTTTTCTTAACATTTTAAGATGATGCCATGTAGGTACGCCTGCTGAAATTTGCAGCAGTAATCATTATAAATTTTAAGCTATGAAGAAGATTTTATTCATTGTTTGCCTTTTGGGCTCATTCAATGCATTTGCACAGGACAGCAACCGGGTGGAGCAGTATTGCAGGCTGATTGCCCAGAACCGGCTTCTCTCCAACCGGGTGAATATTGATGTGGACTATGGTGACGAACGAAAACTTTTTTCAGACAACCGGTTGCGGGATGAAGAAACCGGCAAGATCAAAAAATTCAACACTGTGGTGGATGCCCTGAACTACATGAGATCGCAGGGCTGGATTCTTGTGAATGCCTTCCCGGTATTGGATGGCCCAAATGTGACCACATTACATTATTATTTCAAGAAGAGTTTCAGAAAGGAAGACGTACGCTGAACGGGCATCCATAAATTTTACAGCCTGGTTTGCAGCCGGGCTGTCATTTCGTTTTTCCAGCCGGCATAATCACCGGCGATGATATGTATCCTTGCCTCATTCATCAGCCAGCAGTAAAAAGCAAGATTGTGAATGCTGGCAATAGTGTAACCCAAAAGCTCTTTTGCTTTCATCAGGTGCCGGAGATAGGCTTTGCTGTAATAATTACTCACTTCGCAGGGAAAGCCTGCATCAACGGGTGAATAATCAAACTCCCATTTCTTATTGTCAATATTGACGACACCCCCGGTGGTGAAGAGCATGGCATTGCGGCCGTTGCGGGTGGGCATCACGCAGTCAAACATATCCACTCCCATGCCGATGCATTCAAGAATATTCCAGGGTGTGCCCACACCCATCAGGTAGCGGGGTTTATCTTCCGGCAAATGATCGCAGCACCAGTCGCATATTTCGTACATCACCGGTTCGGGTTCGCCAACGCTCAGTCCGCCGATGGCATTGCCGGTGGTATTTTTGGAGCTGATGTATTCACAGGATGCTTTTCGGAGGTCTTTAAAAGTGCCGCCCTGCACAATGGGGAAAAGGTTTTGCGTGTAGCCGTATTTTGGTTCTGTTTCGCTGAAACGGGTAAAACACCTGCCGAGCCAGCGGTGCGTCAGTTCCATGCTTTTTTGCGCATACTTTCTGTCGCTGCCGCCGGGCGGGCATTCATCAAAAGCCATGACGATGTCGCCGCCGATGGTTCGCTGGATATCCATTACATTTTCGGGAGTGAACAAATGCCGGCTGCCATCAATATGTGACTGAAAAGTGACGCCTTCTTCTTTGATCTTTCTGGTTCGGGAGAGTGAGAACACCTGGTAACCGCCGCTGTCGGTGAGGATGGGTTTGTTCCAGTCGTTGAAGCGGTGAAGGCCGCCGGCTTTTTCCAATACTTCCAACCCGGGGCGCAGATACAAATGATAAGTATTGCCTAAAATTATCTGTGCTTTTACATCATGCAGCAATTGCTGCTGTGTGATTGCTTTTACGCTGCCTGCCGTGCCAACGGGCATGAATACGGGAGTGAGGATTTCGCCATGATCAGTAATGATATGGCCTGCTCTTGCTTTTGATGGTGTACCGGTATGCTGAAGCTGAAATTGTAACAATGCCATTGCGCCGCAAGATAAACAATAGCCAGTTGCCTATTCCAGCACCTTTTCAAAATAAACAATATTGCCATTTCTTGTGACGCCTTCTGCCACAATTCTTATTTTTTTGGTAAGGTCATTATTGAAAAATTTTATTCCAGCTATGCCTTTTTCTGCAGCCACATAGGGCTGCCAGAAAAGTGTTTTCCGTGCATCTGTCTGAACTTTTGTTTCCTCTTTATTGTAATCCGGCATCAAAAATTCCTTTGACACGGTATAACCCGTAATTTTTTGTTCAGACAACTGGTACCTGTCTTTTTCCCAATAGCCTTCGTCGCCGGGTTTTTTCAGAAATATGGCAATGGCGGGCGGAAAGCCCGGCTCCCCTGCAAGCATCGGGATGAATTTAACCACGGCCACTTCACTCAGACGGATGCCATCCACCAGGTCTCTGTCAATTCTTGTATTATTAAGATAGAATACCGAAACGATGGTTTCGCCACCCGTTCCCCTTCCATAGTAAGCAAGTTCTCTTCTCCCCCTTACAAAGCGCTGGGAAATGATGCGCATTCTTGAACCTATATAGGCAAACAGGTCGGTGAGCCGTGCCGCCTGCGGATCATTCATCACATCCAGCGTTTCACCGGTAGCAAAATACCCGGCAAAAGATGTTCCGTCAATATATTTTTTCTCCAGTTCTTCCATCCGCTTGCGTGCAGCCAGGGCCGAGCTTGCCGTTACAACAGCTTCTTCCAGCACTATTATTTTATCTTCGTACACAACAGTATCACCTTGTGTGATCTTGTTTTTCACCCATTCCGCAGCCGGTTTTTCAGCAGCCTTATCAAATTTCGCCGATTGGGCTGTTTTTGTAAATGCATTATGTAATTCTTCATCGTTACCGGCCCGGGGAAGCCTCAGCCTGAACTCTCCTTCCAGTTCATCATCTGTTTGGCCCGGCCTGCGGCAATGTGCAAATGCTTCTCAGTAAATTATTAATCCATCCAGCTCAAAACGTCCTTCTGCATCAGTAATGGCTTTGTACAGTTCTTTACCGGTATATTCGGATCGTATGCCTATCAGCACTTCTTTATCGGTATATAATTTTTCCCCTTTTTTTACTACTCCGCTCAGCTCAAGGTATTTAGGCTGAGCCGGAGCATTTGAAGTTATTTTAGCATTATCAGGCAAGGGAATAGTGCCCATGCAAAGAACAGCAAGGTCCAGCGGGTCTGTATCTCCGGTATTATACCGGTAGTCAACAGGTAAATTAAATCCTGAAGGGGAAAAAACAGAAGCCATTCCTTGCTTGCGCAATGTGTCGGCAAACGAAACATCAGTAATGCTGACCGAGACATATTGAAGAAGAGTGTCGTGAAAGTTTAAACGAAAATGGTTTTCACCTCTTTTAGTGAGGTTCTTTTTCAAAAACTCTGCCTGAATACCTGCACCCCGGCTTTTTTTGGCAATAAATAATGGCCGGGTTGCCAGTATTTTTTTATCTGCATCCAGTACTCTTAATTCAGCCATCCCCGGTTTAAATTCCTGCAGCGAAACTGCATAACCAAATTTGTCGAAGTTTGACATATTCAGTGCTGCCATATACGCCACTTCACCGTCAATATGGAGTTCCACAGTGGGTTTGCGGATGCTTACAAGGCTGGTACCGCCATTATCCAGATCAATCTACAGCATTTCATTTTGCTGGTAGGCGTGAATGCCGATCCCCTGATCAACTGGAACAGGCAAAGCCACAAACCGGTCCTTTCCGCCCGCTTCCCAATGACAGAAATACGGTTCGCCGGGCACCGGGTGAAAGGTGAAAACACCCATGCCCCGGATCAGGGGTTGAATGGCGGTTACTTTTTCGCCTTTATTATTTTTTACAATGCCTTCAAAAACTTCTGCTGTTTTAAAGGCAACATAATTATCAGCGCTATATACAAGGTGCCCTCCCTTAGGAAAAAAAGGGGGGGGTGATGGTGTCTTGCTGAATTTCCCCTGAATGGGAAGTAACTGCTATTGCAGGAAATAAAGGTTGAATGAACTGAGAAGAGTTACGCGGTAATACCGTGATATCGGAATAAGCTCTTAAAAAAACATTTTCAGTTTGCAGAGTTGCGGGTATAGAAAGTGATCCGGCCGCAGCAGCGCCAATAAGGGGTAAACTAATGCCTGCCAGCCTGCTGCCGGCACTGTCAAGTAGCTCAACAAAAATATTGGTGCTTTCTATGGTGTCTTTACCAGCAATAACATAGCCTATAAAATGTACTGTCTCGCCTTTTACATAAAAATCCCTGTCGGTTTGAATGTATACTCTTTCATCAGACGATTGGGCATTAAGAACTGTTTGGCTCCCCAATAAAAAAATAACAGGTATATATAGCCATTTTTTCATCTTTATATATTTTGTATTTGCCGTACTGTTTTTCCGGATAAGCTCCGGGCGCTGCAAAAAGGGCCGATTGCCTGCATATAAAAAACCAAAAATAAGCATTAAACCTGCGACTTAAGATTGTGAACGGCTAACGGGCAATCAGACTCACTGTACAGTAAAAGATTCTTGCGTCTTTGCTGAAACATTGTAAAACCGGGCTCCTTCTGTGGAAAGCTTTTGCCTCTTGTCTATTGCCTGTTGCCGCCTCTCTTTTACTTTTGCCGCCATGCCACCTCTTTACTGGGAAGTGATTCTCTTTTATGCTTTTTGTGCCGTAACTGCCATACAGGTATTCTATTATCTTTTCTTTTTTGCCCGGGTGGCTTTTTTAAAACCAAAAAAGAAACTGCAATCACAACAACACCCGGTATCTGTGGTTATTTGCGCCAGGGATGAGGATGAGAACCTGGCCCGCAACCTGCCGGGAGTGCTGGTGCAGCAATACCCCAGCACATTTGAAGTGGTGGTGGTGAATGATAACTCGGTGGATGACTCCAAGTATATTTTGCAGGAACTCAAAAAAACTTTCAAATCACTGAACGTTGTGGAGCTTACGCAGGAAGCCAAACTGATCTCAGGAAAAAAATATCCCCTGTCTGTCGGCATCCGGGAAGCGGAGCATGAAGTACTGCTGCTCACGGATGCAGATTGTGTGCCGGCCAGCGAACACTGGATTCAAAAAATGCAGGATGGGTATGACAAAAGCACTGAGGTTGTGCTGGGCTACGGGGCTTACCATAAAAAGAAAGGTTTGCTGAACAAGCTTATCCGCTTTGAAACTTTTCATACAGCATTGCAATATTTATCCTATGCGCTGGCGGGTGTTCCGTATATGGGTGTGGGCAGAAACCTGTCGTACCGCAAAGACCTGTTCATCCGCCACAAAGGTTTTGCATCCATTAACCATATTCCCAGCGGGGATGATGACCTGTTTGTAAACAAAGTGGCCTCTGGTAAAAATACAGCGGTCGTTATTGACCCCGATGCCATTACCCGTTCTATTCCCAAAACAACCTGGAAAGGATGGCTTCGGCAGAAATCAAGACATTATACCACAGCCAAATATTATAAGCCCAAACACAAATTCCTGCTGGGGCTTTATTTTGCCACGCAGTTTATTTATTATCCTCTTCTTGCTGCAACCGCATTGCTGTACGACTGGAGGTTTGCCCTGGGGGTTTTTGGAGTAAGATTCATACTGCAGGCGGTCATTCTCGGGAAGAGCATGAAGAAAATGGGCGAAAAAGACCTGTGGCCCTGGTTTGTGCTGCTGGATATGTGGATGTTGCTCTATTATATCATTTTTGCCCCGGCACTGTGGCGCAGCCCAAAGCATGAATGGTAGCCTCGCTTCTGCTCTCTCCATAAATGGAGAGGAGAGATCCGTTAAAAAAGAAGCAGTCTTTCAAACATGGATATTATTCTGAAATATTTCTCTGAATTCACAGAGGTGCAGTTGGATCAATTCAGGCAGCTGGAAGGATTGTACAAAGATTGGAACGAAAAAATAAATGTGATCTCCAGAAAGGATATTGACGGACTTTATGAAAAACATATTTTGCATTCCCTCAGCATCGCTGCAGCTTTCGAGTTCAGTACCGGTTCTGAAATAATAGATATTGGAACCGGCGGCGGGTTTCCGGGCATACCCCTTGCTATTTTTTTTCCAGAACTGCGTTTTCATCTGGTGGACAGTATGGCCAAGAAATTAAAAGTGGTGGAGGCCATAGTAAAAAGTACCGGCTTAAAAAATATAAGTACAGAACATCTCCGTGCCGAGGTCATTAAGGGACGAAAGTTTGATTTTGCCGTATCAAGGGCGGTGGCACCGCTGAAGGATTTATGGAAATGGAGCAAGCCTTTGCTTAAGACCAAACCACAGACCGGCGACGGCTTGCGGCCCGGCCTTATCTGCCTTAAGGGGGGCGACCTGGCCAAAGAAATACAGGAAAGTGGAACCCGGCCCCGTATAATGGAAATCAATGAAATATTTGAGGAGGCGTTTTTTGCTGAAAAATATCTTTTATATGTCTCCCGCTGAAAAAATTACCTGTTTGTGGTATTGCCGGTCATCCGGTTAAGTGTCAAATTTGTGATTATGCGGGAAATTGCGGTCTGCATTGTTGATGACAACCGGGAGTTGCGCAACGCCCTGGAAGAAATCATTTCTATGTCGCAGGGATACATATGCACGGGAACAATGGGGACGGCCGAAGATGCAATCCGGCAGCTTCCGCTTTTGCAGCCTGATGTGGTGCTGATGGATATTAACCTCGGCGGCCCTGAAAGCGGAATAGATGTGGTAAGAACATTGAAGCCCCGCATCCCCGGCACCAATTTTATGATGTGTACCGTTTATGAAGAAGATGAAAAAATTTTCGAAGCCCTGAGCGCCGGCGCCAGCGGTTACATACTCAAGAAAACTGATCCGGCCCGGATGCTGGAAGCCATCCGGGAACTCTATGAAGGCGGCGCCCCCATGAGCAGCCAGATTGCCCGAAAAGTAGTGGCAGCTTTTCAGCTAAAAGACCGGAAAAATGGAAATGAAGCAGAGGAACTGGATTTACTTACCAACCGGGAAAAGGAAATACTCGAACTTTTGTCAAAGGGGCTTATGTATAAGGAAATTGCCGCCCAAACATACCTTAGCCCGGAAACTGTCCGCAAGCATGTTTATCATATCTACGAAAAACTACATGTATCAAACCGAGTGGCGGCTGTAAATAAGTTTTATGGCAGGTAAGTATGCTGTTTTTTGTCGGTTGACCTGTACCGGTAGTAAACAATATCACAAAAGTGGTATTGTTATGGCTTACACTGAATCCTATATTTGATGTGCAATCAAGAAATAAATACCCTAACCATTAACCTTAATTCCGGCATCCCGATACTTCGAAAAAAAACTGTATTGGGTGGCAAGCAAACGAGGGGCCTTGATTGAAAACCGTCAAAAAATTCCCCTGCTAAACATGCAGGGGAATTTTTTTAAATTGATCTACCATTTTAACTCAAGCTTGTTGTTCTTTCGTTCTATATCGGCCATTCTCAGGGAGGGGTCAATTTCAACAACTGTAAAATCAGTCAGTTTCCGGCTGGTTTCAACAGTATAAGTGCTGTGGGTCCATTTCCAGGCATCATACACTTTTCTTGGTATAACCGGGTCTTCCGCCGGTTTTTCACCAAACATCAGGTTCAGGGGAACATAGTGTAATTCTTTGGCGCCATCCTTAAAGGTTATCTGCAGGTCAACCGGCATGGGCATCAGGCCGGTACGGCTGATCCGTACTTTTGTTTTGCCACCTTCTTCCCACAAACTGTCAATAGCGTAATCGATTGTTTTGACTGAGTAAACCCAGTACTCTTTATACCAGTCCAGTTTCATATCACTCACTTTTTCTGCAATACGGATAAAGTCATTGGCATTTGGATGTTTAAACCGCCATTGCCGGTAATATTCCAACAATATTTTATCCCTTACAGGTGCACCTACGATATAGCCGAGCTGCTCCATAAACACACCGCCTTTTGAATATACAGCGGCGCCATAGGCAGAATTCAGATTGTAATGATCCGCATGTGTGGTAAGGGGTTCTTCTTTTCCGCTTTTAGCCAGCGAAATATATGCCCTGTAAGTGCCCTCATAAGCAAACCCGTTGTTGCCATCCAGGAAGGCCTGCACCCTGTCTTCTGCATACGTAGTAAAACCTTCATCCATCCAGCCATACAGCGATTCATTGGTGCCAAGCATGCCGTAATACCAGTTGTGCAGCCACTCATGCAGCCAGGCGCCGGGGCCTATGCACAATGTAGCCATGGGGTATTCCATACCGCCATCTCCTCCGTGTATAAAAGAGAATTGTTTGTAAGGATAGTGCCCGAATGTTTTCTCAATCAGGGGCAATGCTTTTTCAGCATCGTCCAGCACTTTCTCCCATGATGCAGCAGTGGCATTGGTAGGTTTGTAGAGCAGGTGAAGGGTGAGGCTATCCCTTACCTTTCTTGACTTATGAATAAAATCAGGATCTGCCGCCCAGGCAAAATCATGCACATTGGGTGCGATGAAGCGCCAGGTTATTTTTTCACCGGCCGGGCGGTTTACTTTGGCTTTTGCATCTTCGTAGCCATACCCAATTTGATTTGCATTCTGCAAATAGCCGGTGCCGCCAATTATGTATTTTTTATCAATGCTGATGCTTACATCAAAATCGCCCCAAACGCCATAAAATTCCCGGGCAACATAGGGTGTAGGGTGCCAACCTTCATAATCGTATTCGCAAAGTTTAGGGTACCATTGCGTCATTGAGTAACGGACTTTTGAAGTGGGGTTATCCCTTCCGCTCCGCCTGATTTGCAGTGGAACCTGTGCTACAAACTCCATATCAAAAGTTACTTTGCTTTTAGGAAGAATCGGTTTATCCAGTTGCACCTCCAGTATTGTTTCCAGTACCTTAAAGTTTTGCGGACGGCCATTCATTTTTAGTGATACTATTTTCTGGTAACCGATTTCATCCGGTTTCAGGTTGATGATTCTGTCTTTTACCCGTTGATCCCAGTCAGACCGGCCACTGGGTCCATTAACACCCCCCTGCCTGCGGCTTCTGGTATCCATCATACTGCCGGGCTGAAAAGCATTGAAGTAAAGATGATAGAACACCCTGGTTAGTGTGTCCGGAGAATTGTTCCAGTATTCCAGTTTTTGCTTTCCGGTAAACTGGTTGGTCTGCACATTCATATCAATATTCATCACATATTTTACCCGCTGCTGCCAGCGGTCGGGCTGGGCCATGCCTAATATTGCCAGTGAAAGGATGAAAGCCAAAATCAAAATTTTCTTCATGTATTATTATTTGAAGTAGTAAATTTCGGGAAAGCAATGTTATGGTAAAAACAAAGTTGATTGACGGTTTTCCCTTTGTGAATTACAACAAAGAAACCTTTCTGGCTCAGGAAACCCTGAAAAGAAGCAGGGATTTTTATGAGTGGATGAACTTGCGGAGAACCGTAAGGGATTTTTCGGACAAACCGGTCCCAAAAGGGGTAATTGAAAATATCATTCTTACTGCTTCCACGGCACCAAGTGGCGCCCACAAACAACCCTGGACTTTTTGTGTGGTGAATGACCCTGTTATTAAAAAGCAGATAAGGACAGAAGCTGAAAAAGAAGAATTCGAGAGCTATAACGGAAGAATGCCGGCGGAATGGCTGAACGATCTGAGGCCCCTGCAAACTGACTGGAGAAAAGAATTTTTAGAAACCGCTCCTTACCTGATTGTGGCATTTAAAAGAAGTTATGAGCCGGAAACAAAGTCAGACGGGAACCGCCAAATTTTGCACAA
The DNA here is from genome assembly GCA_016868455.1 of Bacteroidota bacterium. Lineage (GTDB taxonomy): Bacteria > Bacteroidota > Bacteroidia > Chitinophagales > Chitinophagaceae > JJ008. The sequence continues at coordinate 25,153 of VGGV01000021.1, read as the reverse complement.
GCACCAAAATTATTATGTAACCGAAAGCTGCGGCATTGCCTGTGGGTTCTTGCTGGCCGCCATTCATCATGCCGGGTTGGTGGCCCTTACACATACGCCATCTCCAATGAACTTTTTAAGTAAAGTGCTTGAGCGGCCGGAGAATGAAAAACCGTTTCTCCTGATACCGGTTGGTTATCCCGCAGAGGAGTGCTGGGTGCCTGATTTAAAAAGAAAGAACCTCCATGAAATATCGGTCTGGTATTAGGTTTTTCCGGCCACTACTATCACAATCTCGCCTTTTACTGTCTTTTGTTTAAAGTAATCACACACTTCTTTTATTGTGCCCCGTTTATTTTCTTCAAACATTTTGGTAAGCTCCCTGCTTACAGAGCACATTCTTTCCTCCCCAAAATAAATGCAGAATTCTTCCAGTGTTTTTACCAGCCGCACGGGTGATTCATAAAAGATCATGGTTCTCTCTTCGTTGGCCAGTTGCTTCAATAATCTTTGCCTTCCTTTTTTTAAAGGCAGGAAACCTTCAAAACAAAACCGGCTGGACGGTATTCCACTGTTGACAAGCGCCGGAACAAATGCAGTTGCACCGGGAAGTGATTCTACTTTTACACCGGCCTTTATACATTCTCTTACCAGCAAAAAAGCAGGATCAGAAATACCCGGGGTTCCTGCATCGGTTACCAATGCCATTTTTTTTCCTTCCTGCAGCTGAGTTACAATATGCTGAAGCACTTTATGCTCATTGTGCCGGTGATAGGGTGAAAGCGGTTTGGTAATTTGGTAATGATTCATCAGACGGGAAGTGGTTCTTGTATCTTCTGCAAGTATCACATCAACTTCCTTCAGTACTTCCAGGGCCCGAAGAGTAATATCTTTAAGATTGCCGATTGGGGTGGGAACTAAATACAACATAGTTAATCGGTTTATTGGTTAATCAGTTAATCAGGTTTTTCCCAATTAACTAATTCCTAATTAACCAATACCTCATAATATTCCATCACCGGGTTGCTTAGCAGTTTCCTGCTTGCTTCTTCGGCAATGGCTTTGGCTTTTTCAGCGGATTCGGCATTAACCTGCAGGGTAATGTTTTTTCCGATTCTTACATCTTCCACGCCGGTAAGACCCAGGTTTTCCAGACCGCCCATGACGGCTTTTCCCTGCGGATCGAGCAGTTCATTGAGCGGCATCACTTTTATCTGTACTGTATAGGTCATGCTGTTTTGTTTTTGAAGAACAAAGATAATGCAACATATACAAGCACTATGACAGGAACCGCCAGCCATCTTAAAATAATGATTGAAGCTGCAGCCGCCAGTACCAGTATGTACTTCGGCAGGTTGTTCCTTACACTGAAATCTTTAAACTTCAGCGCCATTAGCGGTAATGATGAAACCATCAACCAGGAAAAAACAGCAATTACAGCATACAAAAACCATTTATTTAATAACAGGTTTTGGGCCCATGCTTCATTCACATTCCAGTAAATGAGCGGAAACGAAGCCACCATAATACCCACAACAGGAACGGGCATACCTTTGAATGAAAAAGACTGGCTGCTGTCAAGATTAAAACGGGCCAGCCTCCATGCTGCAGCACAGGGAACAATAAAAGCTGGCAGCAGCCAGATTACGGAAGTATCCAGCCCGTTGGTATCTTTTGCAAAACTCAGGCGGAGAAACTGGTAAAGGATCATTCCCGGTGCTGCTCCAAAACTTACCACATCAGCCAGTGAGTCCAGTTGCTTCCCCATTTCGGACCCCGCCTTAAAAATCCCGGCTACAAAGCCATCTAAAAAATCAACAGCAGCAGCCAGCCCGATAAACAAAGAAGCCAGCCAGATCTGTTCGGGAACATCTATCCAGGTAGCGCCTTCTGCATCTCCTGAAATCGTAATCCCGTTTTGAAGTGTGAATACAATGGCAAAACAGCCAAACACAAGATTGAGCAGCGTAAACAGGTTGGGGATTTTCTTCATGCAGGCAAAATAACCTATTTCTTCATTAAGGCCTCTATCTCTTCAGCCTGAATGGGGATATTCTTCATCAAATCCTTATTTCCATTGCGGGTTATCCATATATTATTCTCAATGCGGATGCCTATTTTCTCTTCTTCAATATATATACCCGGCTCGACAGTGAATACCATTCCTGCTTTGATAGGTTCTGTACGGGTGCCCAGGTCATGTACATCCACACCCAGATGATGTGAAATGCCATGATAGAGATATTTACGGTAGGCCCTGTTCTCAGGATCTTCATTCTTCACATCTGATTTGCGCAGCAGCCCTATCTTTAAAAATTGCTGTGTGGCCTCCTCCCCTACTTTTTCTGTATAATCAACAATACTGATACCCGGTTTCAGCAGGCTTTTGGCATAATCATGCACATGCAGGCAGGCATTATAAACTGTTTTCTGGCGACGGGTGAATTTTCCGTTTACAGGCACCGTTCTTGTAAGGTCTGCACAATAACCGCCATACTCAGCGCCAAAGTCCATTAATATCAGTTCACCGTCTTTGCATTCGGCATTGTTGCTTACATAATGCAGTGTTCTGGCTCTGTCGCCGCCGGCAATGATACTGCCGTAGGCCTCACCGGTGGCCCGCTGGCTGAGGAAGGAGTGGATAATCTCCGCTTCTATTTCATACTCCATTACACCAGGCTTAATGAATTTCAGCAGGCGGCGGAATGTATTTTCGGTGATATCAATTGCTTTTTGTATCACTTCTGTCTCCAGTGCTGTTTTGATGCCGCGGAGGTCTTTCATAATTCTGGCAGCCCGCAGATAGTTGTGCAGCGGATAGCGGCTCTTCATTTCATCAATAAATCGATAATCCCTTGATTGTACCAAGCTTGCCTTGCGGTCATTCTCATTACTGTCTAAGTAAATATTATCTGCAAGATGGATCCAGGGCTGTAACAAAGCATCCAGGCTGTCGAGCCATACAATGGTTTTGATTCCGCTGATGGCCTGTGCCTCATGTACCCTGTGCCTTTTTCCATCCCATTTTTCTTTCAGCTCATTGGGTCTTACCAAGACAAGCACTTCCCGGTATTTCGGGTCCGGGTTATCGGGAAAAAGAAGAACCATGCTGTCTTCCTGTGTAATTCCACTGAGCCAAAACACATCGCTGTTCTGCTTAAACCGGTAAATGGCATCGCCATTGCTGGGCACTTCATCATTGCTTACAAAGATGGCTATGGAATTTTTCTGCATCCTGCTGATAAAACGTTCCCGGTTTTGTATAAAAATGTCAGGATTCAGGGGTAAATATTTCATATAATGCTATTTGGTGATGTCGTGATAAGGTTAAACTGCTGCTAAAGATAACGACCAAATATTTCAGCCCGCTGAGAAATATCAATAGATGGTCTAAACAACAGCAAATTGAATGGTTTTCAACTATAAACACATCATTTGGATCAATGCAAAATATCCGGATGGTTGTAATTCCTGTTCATAATTTTTCGCACAATTTAAATAACCTGTTAATGTGTATCGCTAACACTTGTTTGAATTAAATCCGGTTTGTCTCTTACCTTTGTCGCCTCAACAAATTTTGATTGCTCTATGTCAGTACCAGTTGTTAGTATCCCTAAGAAAAGCCTGCTTCGCCTTGGTCTGCAAAACACAGAATCCATTCATTATCAATTGACGCCGGAAGAATTAGTTCAGGATACCCTTCGCATCGGGGAAGGGGTGTTGAATGATACGGGTGCCCTGGTAATAAGAACCGGCGAGTTCACTGGCCGATCACCAAAAGACAAATTCACCGTAAAGGATGAAACCACAGCTGATACGGTTCACTGGAATGAATTCAATCTCCCCATTGAGCCAAAGTATTTTGACATAGTTTATAAAAAAATCATTGATTATCTCGATAAGGCTTCCGAGTTCTGGGTAAGGGACTGCTATGCCTGTGCTGATTCCCGTTATCGCCTGAATGTACGGGTGGTGAATGAAAAACCCTGGAACAATTTATTTGCCTATAACATGTTCCTGCGCCCCACCGAAGATGAGCTGGAAACATTTGAGCCCGACTGGCATGTTATTTCTGGACCGGGCTTAAAACTGGATCCCCGTGAGTGCGGCACCCGGCAGCACAATGCAGCCATTGTTTCCTTTAAGCATAAAACGATACTGATTGCCGGCACCGGTTATACGGGTGAAACCAAGAAAGGCATTTTTACCATTCTCAATTACATTTTACCGCATGAAAGTAATGTGCTGAGCATGCACTGCAGCGCTAATATGGGCAAGGATGGCGATACGGCTATTTTCTTCGGTCTGAGCGGTACCGGCAAAACAACATTAAGCGCCGATCCTAACCGAAAACTGATTGGCGACGATGAGCATGCCTGGACTAACGACAATATCTTCAACTTTGAAGGGGGATGCTATGCCAAAACCATAAACCTTACGGAAGAGAAAGAACCGGAAATCTTCAATGCAATCCGGCCGGGTGCCCTGGTGGAGAATGTTTCTTTTTTCCCCGGCACCAACAAAATAAATTTTGATGATGCATCCATCACAGAAAATACCCGGGTTTCTTTTCCTTTGAACTTTATCAGTAATGCGCTGGAACCTTCTGTTGCCGGGTTGCCTAAAAATATCTTCTTTCTTACCTGTGATGCATTTGGAGTATTGCCTCCCCTTTCAAAATTAACCCCCGGGCAGGCCATGTATCAGTTTATTTCCGGCTATACAGCAAAGGTTGCAGGAACAGAAGCCGGAGTTACTGAACCTAAGCCCACTTTCAGCACCTGCTTCGGTGCACCCTTCCTGCCACTCCACCCGGGTAAATATGCACAGATGCTGGGCGATAAAATGAGGGAGAATAAAGTGAATGTATGGATGGTCAATACCGGCTGGACAGGCGGCCCTTATGGCATTGGAAACCGTATGAAGCTGAAGTTCACCCGTGCCATGATTACGGCGGCGCTGGAAGGCAAATTGGATAATGTGGAGTATGCAACCCACCCGGTATTTGGAATGGCTATGCCTGTCACATGTCCTGATGTTCCTTCGGAAGTATTGAATCCCCGCAACACCTGGGCTGATAAGAATGCCTATGATGAAAAGGCAAAATACCTCGCTGGTTTGTTTACCCGCAACTTTGAGAAATACGCCGACGGTGTATCAGCAGAAATACTGGCTGCAGCGCCAAAAGCATGACATAATCTTCAACAGATATATAATGCAATCCCGGTCATCAGCGCCGGGATTTTGTTTTTGTTTAACGGACAACTATACAACGGGTAAAATTTTTATACCGACTTTGCGTTGAGATATGGAAATGATGAAAAAAAACCGGATGGTCATATTGATATTTTTTCTTCTGCCTTCATTGCTAATGGCGCAGGACAAAAATGAAGAATTGCTTGACTGGGATAAATCCCGCAAACTTTCCTGGACCGACTTTAAAGCTAAACCTGATAGCGAAAGTGATGTCGCAGCCAGAAGCACCACCTACCTGCTGTTTTCTTACACCGTAAACAATGATGGTTTCTCATACAAAATTGAATCCCGGTTTTCCAAAACCCGGTCATGGGGTTTGCATAAAACTGCTTACATACTGAGCCATGAGCAGGGTCATTTTGATATTGCCGAAGTATTTGCCCGGAAGCTTCATAAAAAAATGTCTGAATATACTTTTAACCGCAGAACCTATCAAAAAGACCTGAAGAAAATATACCAGGATATACTGGATGAAAAAGAGGAACTGCAAAACAATTATGACACGGAGACCAATCACAGCATCAACAAGGAGAAACAGGCCGAGTGGCTGAAAAAAATCAAGAAACTGCTGGAAGCGTATGAGCAATACGCCGATTACTAAAACAGACCGTACAGTTCCGCATCCACTTTGCGGATGATGTCCCCGAAATCCTCTTCTTTTTCCGGGAACCGGTTTTTATCCGCATCAATGATCAGCAATTTGCCTTCTTTATAATCACTGATCCACTTAATATAATATTCATTTAATTTTTTGAGGTAGTCAAGCCGGATATTCTCTTCGTACTCCCTTCCCCTTTTTTGAATATTACCAACCAGGGTAGGAACCGAGGCGCTGAGGTAAATAAGCAGATCAGGCGGTTGCACCAGTGTTTTCAGTGTCTGAAAAAAGTGAAAATAATTATCAAAATCCCGCTTGCTCATCAGACCCATTTCATGCAGGTTGGGAGCAAAGATGTGGGCATCTTCATAAATGGTCCGGTCCTGTATCACGGTTTCAGTTCCTTTCTGAATTTCTACCAGCTGGCGGAGGCGGCTGTTCAGAAAATAAATCTGAAGGTTAAAGCTCCAGCGGGGCATATCCTCGTAAAAATCCATCAGGTAAGGATTATGGTCCACATCTTCAAAATGAGGTATCCATTTATAATGCTTGCTGAGCATTTCGGTGAGAGTGGTTTTGCCGGCGCCGATATTACCGGCTACCGCAATATGTTTGGGTTTAAATTTCGCTGCTTTTGCCATACCGGATAAATTCCAAATATCAAATTACAAATCCCGATTGGGAGAGGTTTCAAAGTAAGGGCTTTTTTGGGATTTTGGTCCCGATATTTATCGGGATGTTATCTGTATTTTTTAAAAATAATTCAGCCCAAGAGCCTTTCTGACCAGCTCCATGGTTGCTTTGGCACTCTTTCTGGCTTTCTCTGCGCCTTTTTCCATTACTTCCCGCAGGTATTTTTCATCGTTACGGATGGCTTCGGCCTTTTCCCGGATAGGGGTAATGAACTGGACCATATCTTCCGCCAGTTGCTTTTTCATATCTCCGTAGCGTATCGAACAATTGTTATAGTCAGTTTCAAATTTTGTTATTATAGCGGAGTTGCTTACCAGCCTCATCAGCAGGAAAATGTTTTGGATATAATCCGGCCTGGGGGAATTGGTTTTTTCAGGTCCGCTGTCCGTTTTTGCTTTCATGACTTTCTTGCGGATCAGTTCATCATCATCAGAAAGATATAAAGTGGCATACTGGTTTTCACTTTTGCTCATCTTACCCGCGCCATCAAGACTGGGAACTTTTATCAGTTCTTCGCCAAAATTGAATGCCTGGGGTTCCGGAAACACTTCCCCGTAACGATGATTAAACCGGTTCACAAAATTTCTTGCCATTTCCAGGTGCTGTTCCTGGTCTTTGCCTACCGGCACATATTTGGCCCGGTGAAGGATAATATCAGCCGTCTGCAATACAGGATATGTAAGCAACCCGGCATTAACATTATCCGGCTGTTGCCTGACCTTTTCTTTAAATGTCGTTGTTTTTTCCAACTCACCTTTATAGGCCAGCATGTTCAGGTAGAGGTACAGTTCCGTTGTTTCATGGATATGGCTTTGGCAATACAAGGCCACTCTATCCGGGTCAAGACCACAGGCGATATTTTCAGACAAAACCCGGTGTACATTCTGCTTCAGTTCTTTGGTATCCGGATGTGTGGTAAGTGAATGGAGGTCGGCCACCATAAAATAGCACTCGAATTCTTCCTGCATCCGCACATAATTTCTCACGGCCCCGAAATAATTACCCAGGTGCAAAAATCCTGTGGGGCGGATGCCGCTCATTACAACCTGCCTTCCGGCAGGCAGGGTTGCTCTCTTTTTTCCCATTGCGGCGAAGATAATGAGAGTTTCGGGTTTATACCCGATAGCTATCGGGTTAGTGGTTTATGGTTCTTACAAATCAGAAATGCTTTCTGAAAATAAGACGCACAACAATAAACCAAAACCCATATACGATAAACTATATTTGTAAAATGGAAGTAAACGATGCATTGGTAGATAAACTGGCTCATCTTGCCCGTCTTCAGTTCAATGAAGCGGAGAAAGCAGAGATTAAAAATGACCTGCAGCGGATGATTGCATTTGTGGAAAAACTGAATGAACTGAACCTTGAAGGGGTTGAGCCGTTATTGCACATGAGTGAAGAATTAAATGTGCTGCGGGATGATGCGGTTATTGGTTCCATCAGCCGGGAGGAGGCGCTGAAGAATGCACCGGCGCATGATACCATTTTCTTTAAGGTTCCCAAAGTGATACCCCCGGCCCCGCCGGCAGGCGGGGAGAAATAAAACCGAATTTATTTTTTCATCAGCAAATAATTTTTGATCCCAGGATGAACCCTCCAAGTTTTAATAGCTCTCTTAACACTCCTTCAGGGGCCGGGGGTATCATCCATCTAGAAAACATCTGCAAAAGCTACTTCATGGGCCGGCAGGAATTGCAGGTGCTGAAAGGTATTTCGCTTGATATTTATAAAAATGAGTATGTGGCGCTGATGGGGCCTTCCGGTTCAGGCAAGAGTACGCTGATGAATATTATCGGGTGTCTTGATACCCCCACAGAGGGGAGATATGTGCTGAACAATAATGATGTAAGCGAAATGAGTGATAATGAGTTGGCTGAAATACGCAACAGAGAGATCGGTTTTGTCTTTCAGCAATTCAACCTTTTACCCCGTCTTACTGCCCTGGAAAATGTGGCGCTCCCGCTGGTTTATGCCGGCATGGGAAGAAAAATGCGGGCAGAAAAAGCCATGCAGGTGATGGAAATGGTAAACCTCACCGACAGGAGCCATCATAAACCCAATGAACTTTCGGGAGGCCAGTGCCAGCGGGTGGCTATTGCCCGTGCACTGGTAAACAACCCTTCCATTATTCTTGCCGATGAACCCACGGGTAACCTCGATACCAAAACCTCCTATGAAATAATGGCGATATTTGACAATATTTACAAAAACGGCAATACCATCGTGGTGGTTACCCATGAAGAAGATATTGCCAACCATGCCCGGCGGGTTATCCGCCTGCGGGATGGCATAGTGGAAAGTGATAAGAAAAATGAAAAAGCAGTCATTTACCAGTAACATAGAAAATGGCATCAAAGATTTATACCAGGACCGGCGATAAGGGAACCACTTCATTGATTGGCGGAACAAAAGTCGCCAAGTCACACCGCCGCATTGAAGCTTATGGCACCGTGGATGAATTGAATTCCTTCATCGGCCTTTGTATTGATCATTTGAAAGCGAACTCCGTTCCCAGCATACTCCGTGAAGTGCAGGACCGGCTCTTTACTATCGGTTCTGCTCTCGCCTGCGACCCGGAAAAAGAACCAAAACTGAAGATACCCGACCTGAAAGAAGAAGATATAACCCTGCTAGAAAATGAAATGGATAAGATGAGTGAGGCGCTGCCGCCGATGAAATCATTCATTCTTCCGTGCGGTCATGTGGCAGTTTCCACCCTGCATGTGTCCCGCTGCGTATGCCGACGGGCTGAACGCTGTTGTGTGCGGCTTCAAAAAAAGAAGGATGAAACAGAACCCCTCATTATTCAATACCTCAACAGGCTGAGTGATTATCTTTTTGTACTCAGCCGTTTTGCTGCTCACCATCTTGGCGCAGAAGAAATTCCCTGGAAGCCGAGAGTGTAATTTGCTGTTTTGATCATGCGCTGATGTAATTTCTTTCAATCAGGTATTTATTTACACATTATCAAATTGGCTCATCAGCACATCAAACAATCTTCCCGTCTTTCATATGAAGCACCCGGTCGCTTAGTTGTGCTAGTTCTTCATTATGCGTAACGATCAGGAAAGTTTGATTAAACTGTTCCCGCAGCCCGAAAAACAATTGGTGCAGTTCTTTTGCATTAGCTGTATCCAGGTTGCCGCTCGGCTCGTCGGCTAAAACGATATCCGGTTTATTAATCAGCGCCCTTGCCACTGCCACCCGCTGCTGCTCGCCCCCGGAAAGCTGGTTCGGTTTGTTTTGTAATCTTTCTGTCAGCCCCAGTATTCCCAGTATTTCTTTCGCCTCTTTTTCCACTTCTTTTCTTTTTCTTCGGCTCAGCCAGCCGGGTATGCATACGTTTTCCAGCGCAGTAAACTCAGGTAAAAGATGGTGAAATTGAAAAACAAAACCAATGTGTTTGTTACGGAAGGAAGCCAGCTTTTTACCTGTAAGTTTACTGATATTCATGTCCGCCATCATCACCTCTCCAATATCTGCCCTGTCCAGGGTTCCCAAAATATGCAAAAGGGTGCTTTTGCCTGAGCCCGAAGGTCCTGCTATAGACACCACTTCTCCTTTATTAATTTCGATATTTACCCCTTTCAGTACTTCTACCGTTCCAAATCGTTTATAAATATTTTTTCCCTTTAGCATACTGAAAGCAGGGTTTACAATAAATCAAATATCCGTAAAAACCTCCGGCATCAAAAAAAGAAACAGGCTAAAAGAAGCTGATTTTTAGGAAATTATTCAAAAAACCGTTTACAACTAAGGATTTGGAAAAATCGTTAATACAACTACTTTTGCGGAAAATTAGAAAGATCCAAATTCTGCAACCTTATTCTGAAATAAAACACTGAGTGAATGTTCTGGACCTTAGAATTAGCCTCGTACCTGGAAGATGCTCCCTGGCCAGCCACCAAAGATGAACTGATAGATTATGCCATACGCAGCGGCGCCCCTATTGAAGTGGTGGAAAACCTGCAGGAACTGGAGGATGAGGGCGATGTTTATGAGACCATTGAAGATATCTGGCCCGACTATCCCACGCAGGATGATTTTTTGTTTAATGAAGACGAATATTAATCCCCCTGTCCTCCGCTGACTGGCGGAGAGACTTAGATCATATACTCATTTAAAGATTATTACAGTACAAAAAAGCCTCCGGGTAAGGAGGCTTAAGTTTTATCAGGGTTTTAAACTACCCTTTAAGGTTGGGGTTCTCCATCTTTTCAATCACCCCTGCTGTAACTCCCGTAAAGCTGAAACCGCCATCATGAAAAAGGTTTTGCATGGTTACATAACGGGTAAGGTCGCTGAACAGCGTTACACAATAATTAGCACAATCTTCAGCTGAAGCGTTCCCCAGGGGGCTCATCGCTTCGGCATAATTAATAAAGCCATCAAACCCCTTTACGCCGCTGCCGGCAGTAGTTCTTGTTGGTGATTGTGAAATCGTATTTACTCTTACTTTCTTTTTTTCACCATAATAATAACCGAACATCCTGGTCACACTTTCCAAAAGTGCTTTTGCATCCGCCATTTCATTATAGTCAGGAAATACCCGCTGGGCAGCAATATAGGTAAGCGCCACCACACTGCCCCATTCATTCAGGGCATCCATATCCCAAGCTGTACGAAGCACTTTATGCAGGCTCATGGCGGATATGTCAAGCGTTTTCTGGTTCCATTCATAATTCATCTCTGTATAATGCTTGCCTTTTCTTACGTTCAGGCTCATGCCGATGGAGTGCAGGATGAAATCAATTTTGCCGCCAAAATGCTCCATGGATTTTTCGAAAAGGCTTTTAAGGTCATCCATATTGGTGACATCCGCTCCAATAACCGGCGCATTTCTGCATGCTTCGGCCAGTTTGTTTATTTCGCCCATGCGCAACGCCACCGGGGCATTGGTTAATACTAATTGTGCCCCCTCTTCATGGCATTTCAATGCTGTTTTCCATGCTATGGATTTTTCATCCAGGGCGCCGAAGATGATCCCCTTCTTTCCTTTAAGTAAGTTATGTGCCATATTTTCGGTTTGATATTTTTTATTTCATCTTTCCTTCCTTCAACAGCTCATTAAATATTTTGCAGAATTTTGCAGAAGCTGAATAACCGTGTCTGAAAAAGGTATTGTCAAAAACAAATATTTATTTTCATCTTACCTGTTTGAACAGTAAAAATAAGGAGTTGCCGGTACAACACAGCAAAACAACCCTGCAGGAGGCGAAATTACAATTCTACGCTCCGGGAAAAACCAGCCTGATAATCAATACCACCAAAAATGTATAAACAAAAATCAGTGTAAATACAGCCATCAGCCATAATAGAAACCGACGCGGAGATCTTTCCGGCTCCAAAGCCCGGCGTAAATAACCGTACAGCAGGTAAACAGGAAACAACGAAACAATAATAATCGCCATTATAGCAAGTGTTTTCAGCTTCATTGAATGCGGTTGATTGATTTTTGACAGGAAATTTAGCATTTCATAACTTAACTTTGAAACCAAACATGCGTTAGTGGCTTTGGCTATTATCTTTATGGTGATTGCCTGCCTCATGCATTCCCAAACTGTCAAAACATGAATGTAAAGACCGTTATTACCGGAACGGGATGTTTTATCCCTGAAGTAGTAAAATCCAACCGGGATTTCACCGTTCATAATTTTTACGCTGAAGATAACCAGCGTATTGAAACACATCCTGAAGAAGTGGTGGAAAAATTCAGAGAGATCACCGGTATTGAAGAACGCCGTTATGCCTGCGAAAATATCAACGCTTCTGATATGGCAATCGTTGCATCAAAGCTGGCTATTGAAGAAAGCGGAATTGATCCTGAAGAGCTGGACCAGATCATATTGGCGCACAACTTTGGCAATGTACTTAAACATACCATACAAACGGATGTGCTGCCGGCGCTGGCATCAAGGGTAAAGCATGGTCTTGGGATCAGAAACCCCAATTGCGTGGCCTATGATATTCTCTTCGGATGTCCCGGCTGGGTGCAGGGGCTTATACAGGCTGATACTTATTTCAAAGCAGGCATTGCCAAAAAAGCGCTGGTGATAGGTACTGAAACGCTCAGCAGGGTGCTGGATGTGTACGACCGTGACAGTATGATCTTTTCCGATGGCGCCGGTGCATCGGTTGTAGAAGCAAAACCGGCAGATGCCGGAAGCAGCGGTATTCTTTCCTGGAGTGTGCAAAGTCATTGTATGGATGAAGCTTACTATCTCTATTTTGGTAAAAGCAATTTCCCGGGCAGTGATCCCCGTATCAGGTTCATTAAAATGAAAGGACGTAAAATTTATGAATATGCCCTTCAGCATGTGCCGCTGGCCATGAAAACATGTCTCGAAAAAGCCGGCGTGCCCGTACAGCAGCTTAAAAAAGTTTTTATTCATCAGGCCAATGAAAAAATGGATGAGGCCATAGTTAAAAGACTTTTTAAAATCTGCGGAGAAAAGGAAATGACGGAACATGTAATGCCCATGAATATCCATAAACTCGGCAACAGCTCTGTTGCCACCATACCTACTTTATTTGATATGGTTAAAAAAGGAGTATGGGACCATCATGATCTGCAACCGGGTGATGTAGTAATGTTTGCTTCTGTAGGCGCCGGAATGAACATTAATGCCGTTTGTTACAGGATGTAGTTACCTTCCTACTCTTATCTTTGCTGCATGACGATTTCGTACAAATGGCTGAGCGAATATCTTCCGGTAACCGTTGAGCCTGAAAGGCTCGGCCGCCTCCTGACATCAGTCGGACTGGAGGTGGAAAACATGACCCGCTATGAGGAAATAAAAGGAGGACTGAAAGGACTGGTGATCGGTGAAGTGCTCAGTACTGAAAAACATCCCAATGCTGATAAACTAACGCTTACCAAAGTAAATACAGGAAATGGTGACCCATTGCAGATTGTTTGCGGGGCGCCTAATGTAGCAGCGGGGCAAAAAGTGGTAGTGGCAACAGCGGGCACCACTATCTATCCTGTAAACGGGGAACCGCTGCCCATAAAAGTGACCAAAATAAGAAATGTGGAAAGCCACGGTATGATCTGTGCAGAGGATGAGATTGGTTTGGGAACCTCCCACGCCGGTATAATAGTTTTGCCTGATGATGCAATAACGGGCATGCCGGCTGCTGCCTATTTTCAGCCTTATGAAGATACAGTTTATGAAATAGACCTCACCCCCAACCGGATGGACGCAATGAGCCATTGGGGTGTGGCAAGGGATGTGTGCGCCTGGTTAAGCCATCACGACAGGAAAGATATCAGGCCCAAAATGCCGAACGGTAACGGTTTTAAAGCGGATAACCACTCTTTGCCTGCTGAGGTCAGGGTTGAAAATCCAAAAGCCTGCCCCCGGTATTCGGGAATAAGTATTGCCAATGTAACCATTCAGGAATCTCCGAAATGGCTGCAGCAAAAACTACAATCCATTGGCCAGCGGCCGATCAGCAATATTGTTGATATCACCAATTTCATCCAGCATGAAACAGGTCAGCCTCTCCATGTTTTTGATGCAGATAAAATAAGAGGAAGAAAGATTATTGTGAAAAACCTTCCGGAAGGAACCAAGTTCATCACCCTGGATGAAAAGGAAAGAAAACTGAGCGCAGAAGACCTGATGATCTGCGATGAGAAGGAAGGCATGTGCATTGCCGGTGTGTTTGGCGGCCTGCACAGCGGTGTTACAGAAAAAACAAAAAACATCTTCCTTGAATCTGCCTGTTTTAACCCGGTGACTACCCGCAAAACCTCTTTCCGGCACGGGTTGAGAACTGATGCCGCTTCACGGTTTGAGAAAGGCACTGATATATCGGCCACAGTGAATGTATTGAAAAGGGCGGCTGCCCTGATAAAGGAAATATGCGGTGGTGAAATTGCTTCTGAACTGGTGGATGTATTTCCTGACCCCAAACCTAAAACCGAAGTAGTCGTCAAATGGCACTTTATAAAAAAACTCAGCGGCAAAAATTATCACCCCGATGAAGTAAAGAATATACTGACCAGCCTCGGATTTGAAATCGTTAAAGAAAGTATTGACGAACTGCGGGTGGCGGCTCCTTATCACAAACCTGATATCAGCCTGCCCGCAGATATAGTGGAAGAGATTGTAAGGATTGACGGCCTGGATAATATTGAGATACCCGGCGCCATTACCATTACCCCGGCTATTGAAGATAATTATGCTCCGGAAACCTACCGTGAAAAGGTGGCTGCCACCCTGGTTGGTTTTGGCTTCAGTGAAATGCTGACCAACTCCATTACCAACGCTGCTTATTTTACAAAAGATGAACAGCCGGGCATGGTAAAAATGATTAACAGCCTGAGCACTGAACTGAATATCCTGCGCAGTTCATTACTGGAAACGGCGCTTGAAGTTGTGGCACATAACCTCAACCGCAAGAATAACTCGCTTCGTTTATTTGAATTTGGAAAAGCATACACCAATCCGGCGGGGAGAAAGTACAGTGAAACAGAAAACCTCTGCCTTGTTGTTACTGGTAATAAAAACGAAGACACCTGGAAACAAAAAAAATTACCTGCTGATTTTTACTATCTTAAGGGCATCGTGGAAAAGTTGATGCAGTTGTTAGGTATTGAGGCCGGAAGGCCGGAAGAACTTGAAGTGCCCAGGCTTGCCAATCACATCGTTTATAAATTCAGCGGACATTTAATGGCCGGCTTGGGCGAAGTAAAAAGAACCGTACTGGAAAAATTCGGCATCAAACAACCTGTATTCTTTGCAGGGCTGAACTGGGAGGTATTGACAGAACTGGCCGGTAAGCCAGCCGCAAAAATCAGGGAACTGCCAAAATACCCGGCTGTACAGCGGGACCTGGCCATGGTGGTTGCCAAAGACATGTCGTGGGCAGCTATTAGTGACACTGTGCAAAAATTAAAGCTGGACCGGCTTATGGACATCAAACTCTTTGATATTTTCGAAAGCGAAAAGGTGGGGGCAGGTAAAAAATCCATGGCCGTTAACTTTACCTTCCTTGATGAAGAAAAGACGCTGACCGATAAAGAGATTGATGGCTGGATGAGCAGGATTATTACCGCCCTGGAAAAAGACTTAAAGGCTGAAATCAGAAAATGAACCCATCAGAACAACATCTGAAACGTATTCAGGACAAACTCCGGCAACTGCTGAAGCAGCATTCCGTTTTACAAAAAGAAAACAACCGCCTCAAAGAGGATTTACAAAATGCACAGCAAAAAATAGCCGGCCAGCAAAAGAATGTGGACGAACTGCGGCAGCAGGTAAGTATCTTAAAAGTAAGCACCGGCGAATCTGATAATTATCGGATGAGCGAGGCCGATAAGAAGGAATTTGAAAAAAGAATCAATGGTTACCTGAAAGAGATTGACCGTTGTATTGCATTACTTGGAGAATAAATTAAATCCTCTTTACGAGGTTCATGCTCATCTCTTCTTCTTCATGCGAAAGTTCGAGGGTGTATTTTCCGTAAGGCAGATCATTTAACCCATCCCATGTAACCTGTTCCGGTTCCCTCACTACCTTTTTCTCGATGGTGCGGCACACCCGGCCTCTTTCATCTTTCAATACACCGCGGAGACAATTTCCTTTGGGCATTGACAATTGCAGATAAAGTGCATCAATAAATACTGATGACTTAACTTTGACAAAAATGGCAAACGTTTAAAACCGTTTCGTTAGGTGCTCTTAACCTTTGTTTTCAGAAGAGTGCAGGCCTGGGGGTCAGTAAGGGGCATCGAATATAATCAATTGGTTTTGAAAACCCCAAATATATGAGCGAATTAATTGCCCTATCCGCAGTAGCTGGTGACCGCAGCTATCGTATAAAGATCCGGCCAGAGGACGAAGAGGTGGTTCGGAAAACCCTAAAGACCATCCATGATAAAATACTGGAGTTTAAAACCCGGTTTGCCGGCAAGGATATGCAGGATTATATCAGTATGGTATTGCTTTGGTATGCCACGGAACAAAATGCCGGTATTGCCGCCGGAATAGAAAGGGAGAACCTGGCCGAACAATTAAATATTCTCGAAAAGCTGATTGACGACCATTTAAAAGGCTGAAAACTGATAAAACAGGCTTTGTCCGGCATTGCTAGTTTCCTTCATTAGGCTGCGTTTTGTATCTTCGCTGATTACACACCTCTAAGGATGTGAACCTTTCTCAACAAAGCACCCGGCCTTAAAAAAAACCGGGATGGCCATTATGAAACAATTAAATAAAAACATTCATGGATCCGAATATACTTTCCGTCATTATTGGCGCTGCGGCCCTTATTGCGGGCATCATAGCGGGTAAGCTCATTTTTGCCAAAAACACCCGTAAAAAGACAGAAGAAGCAGAATTACAGTCGCAATCAATTATTAAAGAAGCCGAACTCAGGGCCGAAACCATCCGGAAGGAAAAGGAGCTGGAGGCCAAGGAGAAGTTTGTGCAGATGAAAGCTGCCCACGATAAAGAAGTGTTTGAGAAAAACAAAAGGATCAATGATGCCGAAAACCGTATCCGCCAGAAAGAACAATCTATTAACCAGAAAGAAAGCAACCTTGACAGGCAGATCAAGGAAAACGATGCCATCAAGGAGAACCTGAACCGGCAGATCGAACTGGTTAATATTAAAAGAACAGAGCTGGAAAAACACCAGGAAGAACATATCCGCCGGCTGGAAAAGATAGCCAACCTGTCTGCCGAAGATGCCAAAGCCCAGTTGGTGGAAAGCCTGAAAAATGAAGCCCAGACAAAAGCCCTTGCCATGCAGCAGGAGATCATTGAAGATGCCCGGCAAAAAGCAGGTAAAGAGGCAAGAAAAATTATTATTCAAACCATACAGCGCACTGCAGCAGAGCAGGCAATTGAAAACTCCATCACAGTATTTAACCTTGAAAGCGATGAAGTAAAAGGCCAGATCATCGGCCGGGAAGGCCGGAACATCCGGGCCATAGAAGCTGCCACCGGCGTTGACCTGATTGTGGATGACACCCCCGAGGCAATCATACTCTCCTCTTTCGATCCGCTGCGCCGTGAGATTGCCCGCTTAAGCCTGCAAAGGCTGGTAGCGGATGGAAGGATTCACCCGGCCCGTATTGAGGAAGTAGTGGAAAAAACCCGCAAGCAAATTGAAGAGCAGGTAATGGAGATCGGGGAAAGAACAGTTATTGAACTGGGTATACACGGCCTGCATAAAGAACTGGTGAGGATGGTGGGCAGGATGCGGTTCCGTTCTTCTTATGGCCAAAACCTGCTGATGCACAGCCGGGAAACCGCCAACCTATGTGCTACCATGGCGGCTGAACTGGGTTTAAACCCCAAGATGGCTAAAAGAGCAGGTTTACTACATGACATTGGCAAGGTGCCGGATGAGGAAAGTGAACTGAGTCATGCCCTTTTAGGAGCAAAACTGGCTGAGAAATACGGAGAAAATCCGGCTGTGGTAAACGCCATTGCAGCCCACCACGACGAGGTGGAAATGCAGTATGTAATTTCTCCCATTATCCAGGCCTGTGATGCCATAAGCGGCGCCCGGCCGGGAGCCCGCAGGGAAATTATGCAGCAATACCTGCAGCGGATTAAAGACCTGGAAACCCTGGCTATGAGCTATAATGGTGTAGAAAAAGCCTATGCCATACAGGCAGGCCGGGAACTTAGGGTTATTGTTGAAGCCGATAAAGTAACAGACCAGGATTCTGACAAGCTTTCATTTGAAATAGCCCAGAAAATACAAACCGAAATGACCTTTCCCGGCCAGATAAAAGTGACGGTGATACGGGAGAAAAGAGCAGTGAATGTGGCGAGGTAAGTGCTTCAGAATTAAGGTTTAATGCCTTTCTGTCGGGAGTCAGATTTAAAGCTTTGAAAACCGGTTGACCTTTTTTCACAGGGGGAAAACATTCAACCTTAAACTTCAAACTTTAAACTGTTTCCATTACCTTTGCCCTCCTTAAAAATCAGGATTATGAACGCCATAGCCTATATACATGAGCAGCTGACGGATAAAAAAGAATTTCCTGCCTTCAAACCCGGCGACAATATCACGGTTAACTACAAGATTATTGAAGGCAACAAAGAACGTATTCAGTCCTTTAGAGGGGATGTGATAAAAAAACAGGGTTCAGGGCACACTGCCAGTTTCACGGTTCGCAAAATTTCTGACGGGATCGGTGTAGAAAGGCTATTCCCCTTTTATTCTCCCAATATTGACTCAATTGTTGTGAACAAAACAGGGCATGTTCGCAGGGCCAAACTTTTTTACCAGCGCAGCCGCAGCGGTAAAAGCGCCAGGATCCGTGAAAAAAGAATGCTGGCCGAAGAAGCAGCTGAGTAATTTTCCAGCAAATTATTTGAAAAGTCCCGCCACGAGGCGGGATTTTTTACTCCCGGACAGGTATTCTTAATTTATTATTCGGTTTGTTTTACTACTTGTGTATCTTTGACCTCTAATAATATCAGCATGACACCTTACTTGTTAGCATTCGGCACCAATGAAATGATCATCATCGTTATAGTGGTGCTCTTATTATTTGGCGGCCGTAAAATACCTGAACTGATGCGGGGGCTGGGAAAAGGCGTAAGGGAATTCAATGATGCAAAGAATAACGTAAAGAGAGAAATAGAAGACAGCGCCAGTGATGTAAAGAATGCGCCGAACAGTTAATTGTTTTGCCTCCCCTTTTTAATAAACCCAAAAGCATCCGTTTTTGTTTGCCTTCAATTGTATTGAGCAATATCATGCCCAATTACAGGATGGTTCCATAACCGGTGTTCAGGCGGTTCAGCATTATCTTAAAAAAATAAAAACGGCTGAACACCTTAATGCATTTATTGAAGTGTATGCGGATGAAGCCCTCCTGAAAGCGAAAGAACTGGATGAGGCGAGAAAAAAAAATCTCCCGCAGGAAGACTTCACGGAGTTATCATTGGACTGAAAGACGTTATCTGCTACAAGCAACACAAAGTTTCGGCGGCTTCAGCTATTCTTAAAAATTTCACTTCCGTTTATTCCGCCACAGCCGTGGATAAATTACTGGCCGAAGAAGCCATCATTATCGGCAGCCTTAATTGCGATGAGTTTGCCATGGGCTCCACCAACGAAAACTCAGCCTATGGAAAAGTGCTGAATGCACTGGATGAAACCCGGGTATCCGGTGGCTCATCCGGCGGTTCAGCTGTGGCTGTACAAGCAGGATTATGTATGCTTTCATTAGGTAGTGATACCGGCGGTTCCGTTCGGCAACCGGCTGATTTTTGCGGCATAATCGGACTGAAGCCCACGTATGGAAGAATTTCCCGCTATGGATTGATTGCCTATGCTTCTTCTTTTGACCAGATCGGCATTTTTGGTAACCCAGTTGCCGATGTGGCGCTTGCCCTGGAAGTAATGGCCGGGGCTGATGATTATGACAGCACCGCATCGCAAAAAGAAGTTCCGGCTTACTCTTCCATGCTGAAAACAAACAAAAAATTCCGCTTTGCTTATTTTGACCAGGCGCTGGATCATCCAAGTCTTGACAAAGAAATTTCAACAGCCATTAAAAAACAAATGGAGGAACTGAGGCAGCAGGGTCACCGGGTTGATGTGGCAGATTTTGACCTGATGGATTTTGTAGTTCCCGCCTATTATGTGCTAACCACAGCAGAAGCTGCTTCCAATCTTTCCCGGTATGATGGTGTAAGATATGGCTACCGCACCCCTGAACCGGTTGCTGACCTGACGGAGTTCTACAAAAAAACTCGGTCAGCAGGTTTTGGTAAAGAAGTAAAACGCCGCATAATGCTGGGCACTTTTGTATTAAGCGCCGGTTATTATGATGCTTATTTTACCCGGGCGCAGAAAGTAAGAAAGCTGGTGTGCAACCGCACAGATGCCATCCTGAAAGATTATGATTTTATTATCATGCCCGCTTCCCCGGTCACAGCATTTAAAATGGGTGAAAAAACAAAAGACCCTATTGCCATGTATTTGGCTGATATTTATACGGTAATAGCAAACCTTACGGGCTGCCCGGCTGTTTCTCTCCCTTTGTTTCAACACAGTAACGGAATGCCATTCGGGCTGCAGGTTATGGCGGCCCGGTTTAATGAAGTATCTTTGTTGCAGGTTGCTGACACACTGATGCAGCAAAAAAAGCGGGTATAATTCCAAACCGTTTTGAGACACCTGAAATACATAGTATTCTTTTTTTTGACCTGCTTGTACCGGCAAAACAGTAATGCAGCCGGCAGCGAGCAGGATTTTACCGCCGGCAATGTAAAAGACAAGGTCATAAAAAAAGATTCTTCCGGAACTGACCCCAAACCTGTTGCTGATCCGAAAGAAGCATTTAAGAACATCCTGAATACAGCGCTTACCGGCGATGGTGTAAGCGGCGCCAGGCTGAACCCAATGGCTGTTTCTTTCGTTGAAGACTATATTGCCAAACACAGGAAAAGCTACCTGGCGATAAAAGAAAGCAAGGAACTACACCTGACACTGATGGACCAGGTATTGCAGCAGCACGGCATACCCAAAGAGATGAAATACCTTGCCGTGATTGAATCTCATCTAAATTCCCGGATCACTTCATGGGCGGGGGCAGTGGGTCCCTGGCAGTTTATGCCGGCAACCGCCCGCAACTACGGGCTGGTGGTTAACAAATACCGGGATGAACGTACGGATTACTATAAAAGTACCCATGCGGCAGCCCGGATGCTGACAGAGCTTTATGCAGAGTTCAACGACTGGCCGCTGGTGGTGGCAGCTTACAATGGCGGTTCGGGTAATGTACACAAAGCCATCCGCAAAAGCGGCGGCAGTAAAGATTTCTGGACGCTGCAGTATTACCTGCCCAATGAATCCATGAACCATGTAAAAAAATTTATTGCCACGCATTATATTTTTGAAGGTGAGGGCGGCATTACCACCATCACCAAAGAAGAAACAAAAGATTTGCTGAACAATGCTGCAAAGCTGAATGAAGAGGAGATGAAAAAATCAACTGCCTATAATATTACCGGCAGGTTCAGCGCTGCCGTTATCATAAAGTATGTTGAAATGGGAAAAACGGAGTTTGATCGCTATAATCCCAATTTTGACAACGAAATTGCCCTGAACGGAAAATACAATCTCCGCCTTCCTGTTCAAAAGATGAATGTTTTTATAGCGAAGAGATATGAGATACTCGAAGAAAGTATGCAGTTACTACTTAAACCCGCAGGCGGAACCCAATAGCACCTCATTCTTTCTTCATAAGTACATTTTCGATTGCAGTTGCCTTCAGCAAACATTCCTCCCACTCTTTTTCCGGGTCGCTGTAATAAGTAATACCTGAACCGGCCTGGAAAGAAAGATAACCGGTAGCTGCATTGTACATGATGCTGCGGATAACCACATTGAAATCAAAACCTGCCTGTCCTGCAGGCAGGTCACCTTCCGGCGAAATATAGCCCAGCGCCCCGGAAAAAATACCCCGCTTTGTTTTTTCATAATGCTCAATCAGCTCCATCACTCTTTTTTTCGGCGCCCCGGTCATGGAGCCCATGGGAAAGGTGGCTTTGATGATATCTGTAAATGAAATTCCCTCTCTTAGTTCACCGCTCACAGTGGAGATCATCTGGTGCACCTGCGGAAAAGAATACACTCCGAAAAGCTCATCCACCTTCACACTGCCTTCCACACATACTTTTGACAGGTCATTTCTTACCAGGTCCACCACCATCACATTTTCTGACCGGTCTTTTTCGCTCAGCCATAGCTCTCTTTTACTGTGTTCATCATCCTGTTTACTCTGCTGCACCCTTTTGGAAGTGCCCTTGATGGGTTGTGAAAGAATATGTTTGCCCTGTTTGCGCAGAAACCGTTCGGGGCTGGCGCATATCAACCAGTTGTTATCGGTGCGGTACAGCGCTGCAAAGGGGTTGGGTGAAAGAGCGCTGAGTTATTTATAAACAGCTACCGGGTTTATGTTAACCTGTTCAATAAAAAACTCCTGGCAGAAATTGATTTCATAACAATCACCCCGGTGAATATGTTTTTTCAGCTTCTCCACAACAGCTAGGTATTCATTCTTTGTAAACCGTTGCTGTATGGAAACTTTTGAACCAGCTTCATTTTCGTTTTCCGTAGCCGCTGACAAGATCTCATCATAAACGTCTGCTGCATTATTTCCTTCAATGGTCATTTCATTTTGTGTAAGCCGTATGATGAACTCCGGTTCAAAGAAAAACACATCAGGAAAGCCAATAGGATCCGGCAGGGCTGAATAAAGTGCCTCCGTTTCGTTTTTAAGGTCATAGCCCAGGTGGCCGAAAAACCAGCCCTTTTTTTCATCCATGAATTGCTGCAGTTCAGCTAATGTGTTGCCCCGCCGGGATGTATAGCTTCTTTTTTCGCCGGCAGCCAGCAGGCATTCTTCTGCATGAGGGGTGATTTGATAATGGTGGTTATCCAAAAAAAAGTGCCGAACCGTTTTGCCCAGTTCAGCACTTTTTCTTTTACCTGCTCAAGATCACTGATACTAAAGGTGCAGTTAGTAAGGGTTGTATTGTTCAATGTTATGAACGGGTATAAGCTGGTTAATAGTCGTCTTCTTCATCATCATCAAAATCCTTATCGTTAAAAAGGTCTTTGAACTCATCATCCATTTTAAAATCATCGTCATCCTCAAAACCGCCTTTCTTTCCGCCGCTTTTCTTTCCTACGGAAGCAGGGATATCAAATTCTTCAAAGTCAGGATTCCATTTTTCTTCCTCTTCGGGTTTTTCCCATTCATCCGGTCCGTCGTCTACATCCTCATCATCATCGTCTTCGTCATCAGCAGCGCTTTTTTTCGAAGCACCTGCTGCTTTGCCGGTTCTCTGGGCAGCGGGTTTTATATTTTCCTCTTCCTCAAAGTCATCGTCATCATCATCTTCCTCTTCTTTTTTTGGCTTGGGAGATGATTTTTGGACCGGCTTTCGGGCGGATGAAAAATCAGTTTTCCCGGCGGGCTTTTTCCCCTTATCTGGTTTTATTGCCATAGTCTTACAGGATTACTGTGTAAAATTTCGGCGAAGTTTTTAATTCGCCAAATTTTTAAAAAAAAATTTGAGGCTTTGGAAAGGGAAAAACCGGGTTTTTCCGAGCTATTTTACCTGAACTATCTGTTCCCTGCCCGGACCGTTAGATATATAATGCACTTTTACTCCAAGATAATTGTTGATAAACCCTACATACGTCCGTGCGGTTTCGGGCATATCGCTGTAATTTTTAATGGTACCGGTGTTTATGTTCCAGCCCGGCAATGTTTCGTAAACAGGTTCCGGCTTTATCCTGTCCATCTGGAACGGTATTTCACGGATCGCCTTTTTACCTGCCCGGTAAGCGGTGCAAATCTTCAGCTCTTTAAAAGCATCCAGCACATCGGCTTTTGTCATTACAATTTTTGTAACCCCGTTTATCATGCAGGCAAAGTTCAGCGCCACCAGGTCAATCCATCCGCAGCGGCGGGGCCGGCCGGTGGTAGCGCCGAATTCATTTCCAACTTTTCTCAGTTCTTCACCGGTTTCATCATCCAGCTCGGTTGGAAATGGCCCGCTGCCAACACGGGTGCAATAAGCCTTGGTTACGCCAATTACTTCTTTAATATAGTGCGGGGCAATACCCAGGCCGCTGCAAACACCCGCAGATATGGTGCTGCTGGAGGTAACGTAAGGAAAAGTACCAAAATCTATATCCAGCATACTGCCCTGAGCCCCTTCGGCCAGTATTCGTTTTCCGGATTTGATCTGGCTGTTGATAAAATATTCACCATTTACAATATTCAGTTGTTTCAAAAATTCCGCCGCTTCAAAAAATTCTTCCTCCCAGGCTGATATATCTTCCTGGAAATTGTAATTATCCAGCAAGTGCTGGTGTTTCAGGCGCAGTTTGATATAAGAAGTGGTGAAATTTTTATCCAGTAAATCGCCCACCCGCAAACCATTGCGGCCGGTTTTATCCATATAGGCGGGGCTGATCCCTTTTAAAGTCGAACCGATTTTCTGGTTTCCCTTTGATAACTCAGCCGCTTTGTCCAATGCCCTGTGTGTGGGCAGTATCAGGTGGGTTCGCTCGGCAATAAAAAGATTTTTCCTGAGGTCAATCCCGAATGATGCCACGGTATCACATTCTTTTTTCAATGTCACCGGGTCAAGCACAACGCCATTACCAATCAGGTTACTGATCCCGCCATGAAAAACACCGGAAGGTATCTGGTGCAACACCACTTTTTTATCGTTTACATACAAAGTATGTCCCGCATTGGGCCCCCCCTGGAACCGGGCTACAAGGTCATAGTCCCTGGCAAAGTAGTCCACAATTTTTCCTTTTCCTTCATCGCCCCACTGGAGGCCGAGTATTACATCCACCATGTTATTACTTAAAAAAAAAATTAAGAACAGAATCTGCCACCCTTAAACTCCGGGCGGACAGGCCCTCTTTTACCCGAAGGCTTTCAGGACCACAGCGTGCAGCCCCTTTTTTCCGTCGGTTGGAGGATATCGGGGCTGGTCCTTCTTCTCTGCCGGTTGGCTGATACAAAGGGCAAACCAATCCTGCGCTAAAGCTTCGGAGAGCAGGCAAAAATACGGCTTCACCCGAAGCCTTCTTCTGAAATCCGCTTAATACAAG